>CAZISE010000025.1:0-54508 GCA_964541945.1 uncultured Verrucomicrobiota bacterium | reverse complement strand
TCCTTGTGGGAGACGGTATAGCATAATCAAACCCCGTTTATGAGACCACTTCTAGACAGTTTTGTAGCAATTTTTAGATGGTGGTTCAAGTCCGGTTTTTGGGTTGGTTTTCTTGTGTGTTCTCTTGTCTGGGATGTGTGTCGTTACCGTTTCGTTCGTCCGCGGCGGATCGGGCAGTTCCCATACACCTCCCGAGGTGTCCGCTACTCCAGTGCTTGATGCAGCCACGGGAGTTGTGAAACTGCCGTAGTAGGCATACTTGACGGATGAAGAACCATAGTTGATCACAAGAATATGGTCCGGTCGTTCACTTTTCAGTGTGAGGCCGTAGGGGTCATCGCTTTGACGCAGGGCTGCGGTGATCTTGGTCGGATTGCTCATCACCTGCCAGGATTGAGGGATTACCCGATGTGAAGGACGCACCTAAAAACACGGGTGACAGTCTCCCTCTGGCGCTATCTGTTGTGCCGGGTCAAAAACGGGAAGTGGTCGGGGCGGCGGGATTTGAACCCGCGACCTCCTGCGCCCAAGGCAGGCGCGCTAATCCAAGCTGCGCTACGCCCCGACGATGGCGGTAAAGATTATCATGACACGGCCAACTTGACCACGACGAGTTTTCCGGCCTTGAGGATTTGGCCGGGCCGAACGGTGACACGGGTTTTGGGGTCGGTAAGTTTCCGGCCGTCGAGGGAGACGCCGCCCTGTTCGATGAGGCGACGGATTTCGCTGCGGCTTTTGAATTTGCCGGTTTTTTCAACAAGATCAAGCAGCGCGATTTCGGCGGGAACAACCAGGGTATCGGCGATTTCGCTGTAGTCTTTTCGGGAGAATTTCTGTTCGAACTCGGCGCGTGCGGCATCGGCGGCTTCGGGGCCGTGGTATTGAGAGACAATGGTGTGGGCGAGGGCTTTTTTGGCGTCCATCGGGTGGCCTTTGCGCATTTCGACGATCTCGGCGGGTGTTTTGCCGAGCAGGAAACGGTACCAGTCCCACATGGTGTCGTCGGAAATGGACATGGTTTTGCCGAACATGTCGGCGGGAGAATCGGTGAGGCCGATGTAGTTGCCCTTGCTTTTGGACATTTTCTCGACGCCGTCGGTGCCGACGAGGATGGGCATGATGAGAACGACCTGTTCTTCCTGGCCGGCATCTTTTTGGAGCTGACGACCAACGAGGTTGTTGAAGGTCTGGTCGGTGCCGCCGAGTTCGACATCGGCGTGGATCATGACGGAGTCGTGTCCTTGCATGAGGGGGTAGAGGAACTCATGGACGCTGATCGGCTCGCCGGCTTTGTAACGTTTTTCAAAGGTATCACGCTCCAACATGCGGGCCACGCTCATCTGACTGGCCAGTCGGATGACATCGGCAAAGCTCATTTTGGCGAGCCACTCGCTGTTGAAGTGGATTTCAAGTTTGTCGGGCGAGAGATCGAGGATTTTGCCGGCCTGTTGGAAATAGGTGTCGGCGTTGCGTTTGATTTGTTCGGCGGTGAGCATGGGCCGGGTTTTGTTTTGGCCGGTGGGGTCGCCGATGAGAGCGGTGTAGTCGCCAATGATAAAGATGGCTTTGTGGCCGAGGTCCTGGAACTGGCGCATTTTGCGCAGTACCACGCTGTGGCCGAGGTGCAAGTCGGGGGCTGTGGGGTCACAGCCGAGTTTGACACGCAACGGTCGGCCGGTGGCAAGTTTTTGGCGCAGTTCGTCGCGGGTGTAGAGCCGTTCGACACCCTGTTCGAGGATTTGAAGTTGTTCGTCCGGTGATTTCATGAAAGTTGCAACCCCGACACACGCGAGGTGTGTCGGGGTTGTACAGGATTTTGGCGGAATTGCCTACTGGTTTTTCTCGTTCCGCTCGTCCTCGGCCTGTTCGAAGGCGTGTTCGAGGTCCACGATCGCTTCGCCGGGGCGAAGGGCGTCTTCAAACATGCGTTTCTCGGCTTCAAGCTGCTCGCTGGAATAGGCGGCCGCTTTGATGCTGAGGCCGATGCGTCGTTCCTGGGAGTCCACTTTGATGACGCGGGCGGTAACTTCGTCGCCGACCTTGAGGACGTCCTTGATTTTTTCGACGCGTTCCTCGCTGATCTGGCTGATGTGGACGAGGCCTTCGAGTTTGTCGGGCAATTCGACAAACGCGCCAAACGAGGCCAGCTTGACCACTTTGCCCTTGACCAGATCGCCGATACGATAGCGTTGTTCGATGTTCGTCCAGGGATCGGGTTCGAGTTGTTTGATACCGAGCGACATCCGTTGGTTGGCGGCATCCACTTCGAGTACGACAGCGTCCACTTTCTGGCCCTTCTTGAGGACCTCTGCCGGATTGGTGATTTTGCGGGTCCAAGAAAGATCGGAGACGTGGACCATCCCGTCAATGCCTTCCTCGACTTCGATGAAGGCGCCGAAGTTGGTGAGGTTACGAACCTTGCCGGTAATCTTCGTGCCGGGCGGATATTTCTTGGGGACGTGCGTCCAGGGATTGGCCTCCAACTGGCGGGTGCCAAGGGAGATCTTCTGTTCGTCGCGCTTGATGTCGAGCACGACGGCGTCCACCTCGTCGCCCACCTTGAGTACGTCGGAAGCGCGGGCAATCCGTTTGGTCCAGGACATTTCGCTGACGTGGATCATGCCCTCGACGCCATCCTCAATCTGAACGAAGGCGCCATAGGGGACAACGCTGACGACTTTGCCGTGGACCTTGGTTCCGACGGGATATTTCAGGGCAATATCATCCCACGGGTTGCGGTTCTTCTGTTTGAGGCCGAGGGAGACACGCTCCTTGTCGCGGTCCACTTCGAGGACCATGACTTCGATCTGGTCGCCCACTTTGACCAGTTCGCTGGGATGATTGATGCGGCCCCAGCTCATGTCCGTGACGTGCAGCAGCCCGTCAATGCCGTCGAGGTCAATGAAAGCGCCGAAGTCGGTGATGTTCTTGACCACTCCTTGGCGGATTTGACCGGCCTGCATGTTGGCGAGGATCTGTTTGCGGCGCTCATCGCGCTCCTGCTCGATCAGTTCGCGGCGGGACAGAACGATGTTTTTGCGGTCCTGATTGATTTTGACCACCTTGAATTGGTAGGTCTTGCCGACAAACTCATCGAGGTTCTTGGGCGGAACGATGTCAATCTGTGACGCCGGAAGGAAGGCGTCCACCCCGATGTTGACCATGAGACCGCCCTTGACCTTGGCTTTGACTCTTCCCTCGATGATGCCGCCCTCGTTGCAGAGGGTGACGATCCGATCCCAATTTTTCTTGATGGCGGCCTTTTCGTAGGACAACACAACCATGCCATCGTCATCCTCGAGTTTTTCCAGCAACACCTCAACGACGTCGCCCGGTTTTACATTTTCCGGATCATCGAACTCGGCGCGCGGGATGAGACCCTCGGATTTGTAACCGATGTCCACCAACACATCGTTGGGACGGACATCTACAACTCGCCCTTGAACCAACATTCCCTCGGTGAAATCCTTCACCTCGGCAATGTATTTCTCCATTGGATTGGTAGCCATGTAACTGCGATTTCTCCTGCCTTCGGAAGGTTGTCTGCTTTGGGGGCTAGAGCGCTTCTATCGGAAGGCGAGGGCGGACTATAGGGATGCCTCCCCCGCTTGACAAGCCCTTTTTGGCCCTCTTTTTACCTTGCGATAGTAACGGAAAAGGATGCAGGCCTAAAAGTTGGGGTATCGGTTTTTCCCGTTCAGCTACGGCTCCAGGGCGGCGATGCGACGCATGATTTCGCGGCCGATGTCGAGGTACACGGCCTTCAACGGTTCCCCCTTCAACTCATCGAAGTTGGCGGGAAACGGGTACTGAAACGGTTCGCCGAACACGATGGTAATTTTTGCGGGGCGAGGAACGGAAGTGCCACGTGGCATGGCCTTGTCGGCGCCGAAAATCCGCATTGGCACGATCGTTGCCCGCGAGCGCGCCACGATCATCCCGATGCCGGCCCGCGCTTCCTGAAGGCGGCCGTCCTTGCTGCGGGTGCCTTCGGGAAACATCAACACGGCTTTGCCCTCGCCAAGCAGCCGTAACGCCGTTCGCATGGCCGCGATGTCGCCTCCCTCGCGTTTGATCGGCACGCAGTTCCAGCTCCGCAACAGCCAGTTGGCCATCGGATGGCGAAACAACGTGTCGCGCGCCAGGAAAAACACCTCTCGCTGACAGGCCGCTCCAAACAGGGGCGGGTCGAGAAAACTGACGTGGTTGCCCGCCAGGATGACAGCGCCTTCCCGTGGCAGGCGCTCGGCATGGTGGACGCTTCCCCGGTGGTACAAACGGAAGTAGGCGCGGAAAATAGCGCGACAAAACCGATACCAAAAGGTTTCCTGACTCATTTATCTGCTCTGCTGTTGCGCGATGTGGTCGAGGATGATCTGCACCGTCTTTTCGGGCGGATTTGTCGAGTTGTCCACGACAATGGCGCCCAGGGCGATTTGCAAGGGCGCGACGGCGCGCGAGGAATCGAGTTTGTCGCGTTCGGCCAGCGCCTTGGCGACCCCCTCGGTGGTGGCGGTAATCTGCATGGCAGCGAAATCTTTTTGACGACGCTTGGCGCGTTCTTCGGGATTGGCGTCAATGTAAAACTTGTGCGGCGTGTCGGGAAAAACGACCGAACCGATGTCGCGGCCTTCCATCACGAGATTACCGAAGCGCGTCAACGACCGCTGATGGGCCACCAGAATCTGGCGCACCTCTGGAATGGCCGCCACGATGCTGACTTTCTCGGCCACGCGCGGTTCGCGGATGGCGTCGCCGGGAAAGACGCCGTCCAATAACATTCGGACCTGATGGTTGCGAACGTCGAACGTGATCTTGATGCGGTGTAACATGGCGATGACCTGGACCGGGTCCGTGACATCCAGGCCGAGTTCTAGGGCTTTCCATGTCACGGCCCGGTACATGGCACCCGAGTCCACATAGACAAATCCCAACCGCTGTGCCAACATCCGGGCAATGGTGCTCTTGCCGCTGGCCGACGGGCCGTCAATGGCCACCACGATTACCTGTTTACCCAGCAACGAAGTCATATACGAAACCGCAGTTCATCCCGGAAATGCTTTGCCCGTTTCAACATGGTCTTCAACTCGACGCCATCGTTGTTTTCCAACGCCGCCCGCATCTTGCCGAGTTCCTCGATCAGCGCCTCCAGCGCCCGACCGATCTCCTGACGGTTTTGCTGGCAGATTTCCGTCCACATCTCCGGCGGGCCGCCGGCGATTCGTGTGAAATCCTTGAAACCGGGTCCGACAAAGTTCAACCGATGCGGCCCGTCGTGGCAAACCACATTGACCACGGCGGCAGCGACAACATGCGGTAGATGGCTGATACGCGCCACGACCTCGTCGTGCTCCGTCGGCGAGAGAGTGCGAACATTGCAGCCGAGCGCCTTCCAGAAGTCGTGAACCAGTTGCAGTGCCGTCTTGTCGGTTTCTTCCGTCGGCGTGATGATGCAAACCGCCTTCTCGAAGAGGTCGCGTCGGGCTGCCTCGATTCCGGCCTGTTCCGAGCCGGCCATCGGGTGCGAGCCGACAAACCGCGCCCGGCCGGCGAGTGTGTGCGAAAGAGCGCGGACGACCGGGTATTTGACGCTGCCGACATCGGTCACAAGGCAACCGTCGGCCAATGCGGGTTTGAACTGCTGGGCAAGCAAATCCATCACGCCAATGGGCGTCGCCAACACCACCATCTCGGCATCGGCCACGGCCTTGGTCAAGTCGGTGGTCGCCTCATCAGCGGCGCCGAGTTGCCAGGCTTGGTCGGCGGCTTCCGGGCGACGCGCCCAAATGACAACGCGCCCGGCGAGCTTGCGGTGGCGCGCGGCCATGCCCATGGAACCGCCCAGCAGACCGGGACCGAGGATGGTGAGTTTGCGGAACATGACGGCGAGTCTTGTAGCAGTAAACAATTCGTTTGGCAACTGGGTCTGACTCACATATGCGGATCCACCTGTTTGTGGAAGAGCAGAGTGGCCGCGCGTGGGTTGTAGTAGTCTTGCCACCCAAACTGATCTCGGAGGAAGTCGGCAATCATGATGACCTCCGTCTCACAACCGCAACGCTGCCCCAATAGGCGCAGAGCTTCGCACGAGATCGTGTTCTGATGATAATGCTCGGCAGGCACGATGACATGCTCGCCGGTCGGCTTGGAATTGAACAGATGCACCCATGCTTCCCGTCGTGCGAGACGGATTATCTCCGACAAGGCCAAGACGATGCCATCGCCCGACAGATGTTCAAACAAATCATGGACGAATACATAATCAAAGGCATCGCTGGGCAGCTCCGAATTCAAGATGCTCCCGACGCGAAAGTCCACATCAGGAAAACGTCGGTGGGCATTGGCGATGTTTTTTTGTGAGATGTCCAGCCCCACGTAGTGAATCAGGCGCGCCAGTCCACTTTGATGTATGATCCGATAGTCGTTCGCCGAGCCGCAGGCAGGCTCCAGGATGCGAACCGAACTGATCGGGCACCCGGCAAAGTGCTGTGACCAGATATCACAGAACAGTTTTTCTACCAAAGGCGAAAGAAGGCTGTTCGATTCATCCAGGCCGGTGGGGTCCAGTGCCATCGTAATGTAGTCAGGCACCGGACAGGCGTCTGATCTGAGCCACGTGGCTGTTTCGGCAATGAATCGGGGCATGGCATGGAAATCCCCTGCCTCGATCTTCGTCAAGATGTCGCTACGGCAGTGTCCGCGTTGGATTTCCCTTAGAAGCCACGTCAAGACCGCTCCGAATCGCAACTCCTCGCGGATCAATCCCGTGTAGGCGTTTGGAAAAAGGGAATCGCTCAACAAACCGCGTGTCAAGATGCTCTGGATATTGATGCGCGGGTCTTCAACGCCCGCCACAAGGTACGAATCCAGATGGTCCTCTGGATACCGATCCCACGACCAGCGCAGTGCGGCATTTTCAGCCTCGATTTGGTCTTTGTTCATCCCGGAAGACCGTCCAAAGCTAACAAAGCAGAAAGAGTTTGGCAACGTTCGCCGTCCCGGCTAGAGTGCGGCGCGACATGAGAATCGCCCGCCGCATCCCGCTCGTCGCGCTGCTTTTGTTTCTTGCCGGTTGCGCCATCGAACGTCCCGCGCCGCCGCCACCGTCCTCGCCGCCTGCGGGCCATGTGAAAACGCCGCCAACCCCGCCGCTTTCGCCGTTACCGTCGCCGCCATTGCCGGCGCAGACGCGGACGGGCGAAGTTCGTGCCGTATGGGTGAGTGACACGACCAAGTTCAACTGGGACGCCGCCACCGCCGCGCTTCAGAGGGCCGGTTTCAACGCGGTCTATGTGAACTTCGTCTCTGGCGGCGCGGCGTTTTATCCGCGCAGCGCGGTGTTGCCGAGCGTTGTCAGCCGCGACGACATTGGGCGGGGGATCGCGCTGGCTCACCAGCGCGGTCTTGCGGTTCATGCGAAGGTGATTGCCGCGTTCATGTTTCGTGTTCCGGCCGGTTTTCAGCAGCAGATGATCAAGGCCAACCGGGTCATGCGCGGCCCGGACGGTCGGCCGGTTCTACAGTGGGAACAGACCTGGCTTTGTCCGTCGCAGAAGCCGAATCGCGATCTGATGGTGCACGCGATTCGGGAGATTCTGACCCGGTATCCGGTGGATGGCGTTCAGCTCGACTACATTCGTTTTTGCGAGCAACCGTCTTGTTACTGTTCCCATTGCCGGCGCGAGTTCGAGAAATCGCTCGGCCAGACCGTAAAACGCTGGCCGTTTGATGTGACCAGCGGCCCGTATGCGAGCCGGTTTATCGAGTGGAAACAGGGTGTCATCAACGATTGGGTGCGCCAGTGCAGCGAGGAGATCCGTCGGGCGCGGCCGGGGTTACCGATTTCGGTGGATGTGTTTCCCGATTTGGCGCGCGCCCGCGAGGAAAAAGCGCAGGACTGGAAATTATGGTTGGATCGCGGTTGGGTGGATTACCTTTGCACGATGACCTACACCGCGGCGCTGGCGGAGTTTGAGGCGCGCGTGCGCCAGCAACCATCGCTGATCCCGCCTCAGAAACTCATTGTCGGCATCGGCAGTTGGAAACTGAAACAGATGGACGAGGTGCAGGCGCAGATTGCCGTCGCTCGCCGCTACGGCGCGGCCGGATTCGCGTTGTTCAGTTACGATGATTTTGTCGCCCGCAACGCGATTCCTTCTGTTCGCTAGCGGACGCCCATTTTCCCGGCCCAAGCGTCGAGGCTCTGGTTTTCGCTGATGTGCGTGATGCCGACACGGCGAGCGACGCCAAGAAACTTTTTTAGAAGCGCGGCACGGTCGTCGCCGACCACACGGTTGGTGGCGAGCAGGACATACCAAATGGGCAGGTGAGCGGCTTCCAGGCGCGGGTCGTCGCCGTCGAGCAGTTTGTCTGCCGCCGCGATAAAGTCGGCGTTGAGATAGTCGGCCTTCGGGCTGTCGAAGATGTGGGCGTGAACATTTTTGCCGCGAACCTGCGCCTGGAGCAGGTCGAGGTAGGCGCGGATTTTACCGGCGGTGACGCCGTAATAGCCGGCGAGAAATTCGTCGGTGTGACGTTTCAAATCGGTGTTGGGATTCCAGAGCAGTTTGGCGAGGAGATAGGCGCGGAGCGGTTCCATCTCGCCGTGGCCGCCGTGGGAGTAGTTGCCTTGTTCGAAGAGGCCCTTGACGCCATGTTTGACAAAGAACTGGATGTTTGGCTGAAGCGCGTCGAAGTTCGGGAACGGTTGCTGGTAGTGCGCAAAGTTGGTGGTGTAATCCCAGACATACAGCCGCGGCGCGATGGGTTGCCAGGCAAGGATATCGTCGCGGAACCGCTGGTTTTTCGGCGACGGACAGGTTTCAAGCGGGTGCGCAAAACAACACTCGATGGAGCAGAGGCGGATGATGACGTTGGGACGCGGACGGATCGTTTTGGGTGGTTTGCGCGTGTATTGGTAGGCCAGCGTGTCAATGCGGATGTGTGGGTAATCCTTCTCGATGTCGGCAGCGATGGCGTTGACGAACGCCAGCAGCGACCCCATCGGTGTGCCCTCGGCGTCATCGAGCGCCTTGCAACGGGCGCACTGGCAATTGTTGTAGGTGTCGTTTTGCGAGACGCTGATGATGGTGGCGTCGGGATGTTCCCGAATCCAGCGGCGCACGTTGGCGATGGCAAGCGCGAGGACGTCGGGGTTGGTGAGACAGCGCTGGACGTAGCCGCTGACGCGTTTGCCCTTGATTTCGGGGAAATAGTCCGGGTGTTCCTTGAACAGTTCCGGCGGGATGAGTTTGTCGAACGAGTGAACAAACGGATAATAGACAGCCGCCCGACCGCCGTGTTTGTCGGTGAGGCGGTAGTTGGCGCCGTTGAGGCGATGGCGAGCAGCGAAATCAGCGTTGTGCAGCATTTCGGACCAGTACACCTCGCGGTATTCCAGCGGCGGCGTTTGCGTCTCGTCGAGCGAGGGAACCACCAGACGCGCCTGTTTCGGCACCACCTCGCAATCCGGCGCAAACCAGCGGACACCAAACTTCTCCTCCAGCAACGCATACACACCGTAGAGCGTTCCGCGGGGGCGTCCCCCGGCGATGAGAAGACGGCGATGGTCGGTCAGAAGCGTGAACCCGTCGGGATGACGCGGCGCCAGGGGGCTGGCACCCAGGCGGATTTCGTAATCGGTCGTGCTTTCGTTATCGGTCACGATGGGCAACCGGGCGTCGCTGATCCTCTCGATGTAACGTTGCAACTCCTCGGCGGCATAACGCTCGGAAGCAATCGCGTCGGCCGCAATGACGATGCGGTAGCGGCTCTGGCCGTTCTCGACCAGCGTGATCGCGTGAGCCGTGGCAGCGCACGCAAACAGCAAAAGGAAAAGTTTCATAGCGGTCTGATCCGCAGGTTGCGGTAGGCGATCGGGCCGTGGTCACCCTGCAACATCAATGGGCCGGTCGGCTTTTCGTCGTTGTAGGTTGAGGCGCGGGTCGGGCCGGTGACCTCGACGTTTTCGTGGATGATCTGGCCGTTGTGGATGATTTTCACGAAACAGGCATTGGCGACCTTCTTGCCGTCCTTGTCAAATCGCGGCGCGCGAAATGTGATGTCGAAACTCTGCCATTCGCCGGCGGGTTTGCTGGCGTTGATGCGCGGCGGATGCCCCTCAAACCCCTTGCCGTCAGCCCAACGCTGGTAAATGCCGCCGCAATCGCTGTACTTCGGTTCTTTCACACCGAAACTATCGAACACCTGCACCTCGTAACGAGCCATCAGATAGACGCCGGAGTTCGACTTCGGTGGAACGCGAAACTCGACGTGGACCTCCACGTCGCCGAACTCCTCCTTCGTGATGAGATCGTTGGTTTTGCCTTTTACGCCGTTGTCGAGAACGCCATCCACGAGGCGCCAATCGCCCGTCTTGCGGAAGGCGCTGAGGTTGTTGGAGGTAAGCGGTTCGATCCAGCCAAGCGCCGCTGCCGTCGCCAGGAAAAGGATTGTTTTCATGCGTTCAACCCCTTCAAATTCAGTTCCAGCCTCTTGTTTTCCTTCAGCAACTCTTCCATCGTCAACCTGGCGCCGCGCGCGGCGGCTTCGCGTCCGAGAATCGCCGTCAACGTGGCATCCACGGCGCGCGCGACAGTCGGGTTGGAGAAATCGTTTTCGATAATGGCTTTGTGGAACGCGGCGACGCTGCGTTTCGGGCCGTCGGCATCCACGGGGCCGCCGCCAAAATGTTTCGGGCCGCCCTTGAGGAAGGAGCGTCCCCAGTAGTTGATCTCGGCGTTGGCCGACTGGCCGAACACGGCGCAGGTCAACCGCTCCGGGGCATTGTTTTTGAGTGCCTGGCTGCAATGGTTCAGGATGAGACCGTCGGCAAACTCATAGATGACCTCCGTTACATCGTTCATGTCGCCGTGCGGCTCGAGCCGGCAGATGCGCGATTTGCCGATGGCGCTGACGGGCCGACCGCCGGCGATCCAGAGCGCCGCTTCGAGAGCGTGAACGTCGAAACAGGCAATGCGTCCGCCGCCCAGCGCCACGTCGGCCATCCAGACACCTTCGCGCAAGCGGCTCTCGATGGTGGCCGTCTTCGGCGGATCGGACTTGCCGCCGCCGCAGCCGACCGTGTTGATGAACGCGAGCTTGCCAAGGCCGCCGTCGCGGATGCGCTGTGCGACCTCAATGTTGGTCGGGTCGGTGGTAATCTGCGTGTCCACGAAAACACAACGTTTTTGTTTTGCCAACGCCGCGATGTGCAAACATCCCGGCGCGTCCACCGCCACCGGCAACGCCAGGAAGACATGACAGTTGGCGGCTATCGCGGCGGCAGCATGTTCGGGGAAAAAACAGGGAGGAGTTTCCAGCGCCACGGCTTCGACGCCGCTGGCAAGCAGTTTTTTGTAGCCGTTCAATCCGCCATAGCAGCGCGACGGTTCGACGCCGAAAGTTTTGCCGGTTTCCTGGGCGACTTCCGCAAAGTAATCAGCGAGCGCGTGAAGTTCGTACCCGCCGTGTTCCTTGAAGAGCGCGGCGAGTTGGTGGCCGCGCTCGCCACAGCCGATGAGACCGAGTTTGATTTTGGATGAGGAGCTCATGGGAAACGGCCTCATAGTAACGTGTTCAACGGGATTATCCACAGCAAAGAACAGATCGGCAAGACTCAAAACAGAAACGGGTGAACGATTCGCGAGCGGGAACTCGTTGCCAAAAGAGTGAAATAGGTATCATTCCTTTTGGTCGGGTAAGAAATTGGGCTAAGCAAGAAATCAGCCGGGCAGGAAATCAGGCTGGGCAAAAAACATCAGAGCAAGACGCGAGGTGTGAGGCGCACAAGGGCAACGGAAGGGAACGGGGATTCCGCAATCAAGCTTTCATGGCCGCAAGGTCGGCATGACGGTGGGGTAGCCCATTCGGAGGGCGCGTTGTGGCAATCAGGCTTTCAAAGTGGCGAGGTTGGCGTCGAGTTTGTCGGTGGACTTCATCACGTCGTCCCACGTCACGGTCTTGCCGCTGTAGGCGGCCATGCGGCCCATGATGGCGACGAGGTTGCTCATGACGCTCGGTTCAAGGGTCGGGTTGGCGACATTTTTGGCGAGGATGGATTCGTGGAAGGTCTTGATGTTGGCAACGGCGCCGTCCTTGTAGATGCCGGGGCTTTTGCCGCCGCGGTAGAAAGTGCCTTCGCCGCCGCGGATCATGACGTCGCCGCCATAGTTGGTCAGCAAGGCGCCTTTGGTGCCGTACATTTTGTTGATGATGCCGCCGGGGGCGTCCACATCGTACTGGCGGGAGCTGAAGGTGACGCCGACCTTGTTGGGGTATTCATAGACGCAGGTGAAGTAGTCCCAGCAGTCGCCGACATCGAGGCGGCCCTTGCGTCCGCCGAGGCCGCTACAGCGGACGGGTGGGACGTTGTTCATGGCCCAGTTCATTACGTCGAGGGTGTGGATGTTTTGTTCGACAATGATGTCGCCGCTGAGGGTTTTGTCGAAGACCCAGTTGCGGAGGCGGCCTTCGGGAGTTTTGTCTTCGCCGTGTTTGCCGAGGCGTCCGGCGTGGTAGAGGGCTTCACCGAAGACCATGGTGCCGAGGGCGCCGTCGTGGACGCGGCGCATGGCTTCGATGAAGTACTGATCGGCGCGGGTTTGGAAGTCCACGAGGAAGACGAGGCCTTTTTTGCCGGCGTCGAGACCGGTGTTTCGGATGGCCAAGCAGCCGGGTACGTCCACGGCCAGCGGTTTGGCGAGATAGACGTGGAGGCCGGCGGTGACGGCGGCGGCGGCTTGTTCGGGGTGGAAATAGGGTGGGGAGATGATGGCGACGGCGTCGAGACCTCCTTTGGCGATCATTTTTTCGGCGCATTTCAGGCCGGTAAAGGTTTGTTCGGGCGTGAGTTGATGTTTGGCGGCGACGGCGTCGGCGCGTTCCTGGAAGTAATCGGCGGCACCGGCGATTTGGTAGCCGCCGTGGGCGGCGAAAAGGTCGGCGATCCATTTGCCGCGTCCGCCGCAGCCGATGAGGCCGAGGCGGATTTTGGAGTTGGTTTCGGTGCCGCGGACGAGCGAGGGTTTGATGAGAGTGAATGCGGCGGCGGTGGTGAGGCTGGTGGTGATGAATTGGCGGCGGTTCATGGTTGGGGCCTTTTGTTGGGTGATGGTGATGTTTTGACGGGGAAGTTTTTTGTCTATTCGGGTGGGGTTATTGGTGCCAGGGTGGAGCGAGGAAACTGGTGGCTTCCAGGAAAGTGGGGCGTCGGCGGAAATCGGCGGGGTTGTAGGCGGGGTTCTTGGGGTCGGGGTTGATCCAGTGGGAGTGATGGCGGCCAAAATAGCTGCCGTAGAACTGGTAATTGGTGTCCACCCAGCGGCTAAGAATCATCAGTTCCATGGAGGTAAGGAGTGTGGTGTGGTTGTTTTTGGTGTTTTTGGGGTGGGAAGGGTCGGTGAGGATGGCGATGAGCCGGCTTTGGGGACAGCCGAGGTTTTTTGGGGGCAGGTAGGCGCCGTTGTAGTTGCCCTGGTCGCCTTTGGCGAAGGAGGTGAATTCGGGGATGAGTGGTCCGGCGAGTTCTTTTCGGGCCAGTTCCTCGTAGGAGGTGTTGTAGGCGGTTGTGATTTCGCCGCTCAACCGCAGGCCGGCGGCGGGTTCTTTGCCGCTGTGGCATTTGACGCATTTGGCGTCGAAGATCGGCTGGATGTCGGTCGGGTAATGGATGACTTGTCCCGGTTGGCCGTCCGAGTCACACGGTTGCGGTTGCGGACGGCTCGGCGGACGGGTTAGGGCCAGGCAGGGCGCGGACTCGCTCGCGGTGGCGGTGCGGTGGGATGGGACGTGACAACCCGTACAGGAACGCACTTCGCCGGGCATGTAGTTGACATAGGTCCGTTCGCGCTGGATTTCGCGGAAGTTTTCGTCGAGAGCCTGGAAGAAGATGTTGCGGTTGGCCGGAACGAGGAAATGGGCGGAAGCATCTTTTTCGACGGGGACAACGCCCCATTGGACGCGCGGCCAGAGTGCGGCTTTCCAACTGGAACTGCTCAGCGCGGGCGACCAGCGGCGCCCCGTGGACCAGTATCGCGGCAGGACTTCGTTGATGCGAAGCCATTTGATTTCGCCCGGTTTGACGCCTTCCATGCCCTGGTACACGTTGAGCAGGACGCAAAGCGCCTGCTGGCTGGCGGCGTAACGCGCCTCGCGGGGAGAAGCCAGTTGGGGCGGGACACGGCGCGGAAGCAGCGGTGTGGGGTGCCAGCAGGAAAGCTCCGGGTCGGCGTGGATGAGTTGGTGGCGACCCTCGGCGTCAATCAAACCGATGGCATAGGCATTGGCGACGTCCTTGTAATGGTCATCGGGTCGGACTTTGTAGGAGACGAGAAACTCGTGGTCGTTGAGGGGGAAGGGATGGGTATAGAGGTGTCCTCGTTTTCCGAGTTTGTCCAGGACGTACTTGCCCGACTCGGTTCGGAAATGCCAGCCCGGTTCCGAGCGGCGTTGCACGAACACCGATGGCGTGAGGTTGACGACCGGGAAACGGCTGTCGCCGGGCACAAATCCCGGCTCGTCGGGGTCTGGCCCCGGCAGTTTCGTTTCCCGTCCGTAATCCACCAGCAGGATCGAGCCGACACAACCGCCCTGCGGGAAATGGCAGGTGCCCACGCACACAAAACGATGGTTGTCGCCGGGGATCGGTTGCGGATACATGTAAACGGGCGTCGCGTCGTCGGACAGTCCAAAAAGCTCCTGAGAACGCGTGCCGTCGGGATTCATCGCCCAGATGGTTTTCGAGACGCGCGCGCCGCGGTCAATGTATTCCCAACGATGATACATCACGCGCCCGTCATCGAGCATTACGGGACAAAATTCGCTGACGGGACTCTGGGAAAGCTGCTCCATCTGCGTGCCGTCGGCATTCATCCGATGCAGCACCGGAGCCGCCAGGGCTGCCGAACCGCCGCACAGAATCGTGTGTTCGCAGCGCGTTGAGGAGAAAATGATTTTTCCATCCGGCAAATAGCACGGATGAATGTCGTCGGTGTGCCAGCCGGGACGCCAACGAGCCGCTTTCTCCGCCTCATCGGGCGGCGGGAACGAGACCTGTCGCAGCCCGGTGCCGTCGGTGTTGACCTCCCAGATACGGAACCCGGAGCCGGGGTCCTGACGGAAATCGAACAGAATCTTCTTGGCGTCGAACGACAGGCTGATCTTGCCGATGAACCCCTTGCCGCCGGGGAGCTTTGCGGCGGTGACCACCGGGCGCTCGGTGCGGGTGCGGACATTATAGATGTAGATGCCGTTGTTGGGGTGAAACCGGTCAGGGCTGGTGCCGTTGTTGATGTCGGTGTAGTAATGGTCTGACGAGTAGGGTTTGCGTTTGACGAACACAATTTCCTCAAAGCCCAGCTTTTCCGGGTTGTCCAGCGCCTGTGCCGTGGCGGTTAGCGCGGTAACGAGAGCGGTGGTGATCAAACGAGAGTTCATGGCTGATGGTTTTCATTGAGTTTACGCCAGGCGGCCATCGAGCGGGCGAGATGGTCGCGGGCGTCGCCTCCGATGCCGTAGCATTGGAGGCCGATGGGGCCGTTGTAGCCGAGTTCCTTGAGGGTTTTTAGAAACGTGGCGATATCGAAGGTGCCGGAGTCGAGCGGCTGGATGTACTTGCTCCAGCCTTTGGGCTGATCGTCGCGCTCATCGGCGCCGTTGATGGAGACAGCCCACAGCCACGGCATGGCGTGCTGGAGCGGGGTCTTGTAGTCGCGGTCCTTGCTGACGCGGAGCCAGTGACAGAGGTTGAACATGACGCCGACATTGGGGCGATCCACTTTTTGCGCGACGCGGACGGCGTCCTCAATGCGCTCGATCCAATCGCCGGTATGTGGGTAGAGCAACAACGACGAGCCGGACTCGCGGGCGAGGTCGGACATCTCGCGGACGATGGCAACAGCGCGGTCGTCGAGAGATGTGTCGGAGGGTTTTGCGCCGTTGACGATGAGGAGGAACTGGACGTGGCGACCCTTGACCAGCGCAAGAGCGTCTTTGAACTTCTGTGAGTCGTACGGTGGTTTGTTTGTGGCAAGGCTGACGGTCATCGTGATCTGGTAAAGCTTCAATCCGACGGCGTCGAGCGATTTGAGGCGCTCGTCGAGTTTGTCGAGCCAGAGGTGGCCAACGCCGTCGTAACCGAGTTCCTTGAGCATGGCGGCCTGTTCGGTGAAGTTGCGTTTCTTTGCGTCGTGCCAGTCAATGCAGAACGGGAAGAACGGCTGTGCCGCGAGACAATTGGCAGCAAAAAGCAACGGCAACAAGAGAGCTTTCATGAGTGTGCGCATGATAACGGTTTCTGGCCGCCTGCCGCAAGCCGGCAAGTTTGACGGCCCGTCGTCCGGATGATGTGCGCGTGGAACGCTGAGGATGTCGAGTGCATTGTGGGTTTGGTTCCCGGTTGCGCGTGCGAGTCAGTCCATTGTTAGTTGATACACGGCGACGCCGAGCGGCGGCAGTTTGATCCGCAACGCACCGTTCTGGATGCGGAGATGGGTATGATTGACACCGTCGGTAAGACAACGCGCTTCGCCGTTGGCATCGTCTTCGAGTTGCACGGTTGTTTCCTCGGCGCGCCGCGAGTCGCTGGCGATGAGGAGATACCGTTTACCGCCGGTTTCCCGGGCGACGGCGTGCACGGCCAGATTGGCCGGCGTCAATGTGGGTTGTCGGGCGGCGGCGGGCGCCAACAACACATGTTCCAGGGCGCGGAGTTCTTTCAAGACGGCGCGCAGGTCCTCCACTTGTTCGGGATGCTCCTTGGTGTACCAGCCTTTCATGGTGCCGGTCTGCGGATTCCGGAGGCGCTCGTCCCAATCGAAAAAAACCACGCCGTCAGCGCCGCTGATGATCGCGAGCCAGGCCATGCAACGCAGTTCGGTGCGGGTGGGGATCTTGGTTTCGTATTGTGGGAGGATGGTCCAGACGGGTTTACGGCCGGAGACGGCGCGGATGGCGGCGCGCGTCGCATCAACCATCATACGGAGCGAGACATTGGGGACGGGATACGGATCAACGCCCACGATATCGGCGCCCATCGCGGTTTCCTGGAGGCGCGAGTAATTGTTCTGGACGACGAAGATCGGCTTGTTCGGCTCCAACATTTTGATGGTGTTGTAACTCTCGACAAGGCGAGTGAGATCGCCCCACGGTTCATCAGCGCCGTACCAGCCGAGCAACGCCGGATGGGCTTTCGCCACGGGAATGGTAAAGAGATTGTTGTAGTCGCTGTTGGCGACGACCCAGAGCAGGAGATGGTTTTTCTGAGCCGCGTCAAGGCTTTGCGTCAGCAACGCGCTGTAAGCCGCCTCGTCCCTGCCGGCGTGCTGGCGGAGGTTGAAGTTGTTGAGTAACACGTTGAATCCCAATTCCGCCAGCACCGGGAAGTCCTCCGGCATGGCGTGATACACCATCAACGGGAAAAATTTCTTTCCATCCTTCACCAACGCGCGGTCCTCACCAATGGTAACGGGACCGACTGGCTTGACGTTGGCGATGCGGTAATTCTTCGAGAACACCGCGCGCCCCTCGGCAGTCGCATTCACCATGATCGTGTGCAGACTGTTTTTCCACGTCGGCAGCTCAAACAGCACGTCCTTCTTCGCGTGCGAGTCGAGCGTGAGCGTATGCAGCGTGGCCGCCTCGCCGCTGGCTTTTTCCCAGACGACCGTGACCTCAATGGGCAGCGGCAATTCAGGGTCAATGTGATCGAAGGTCAACATCATACGGTCCTGAAACGGGAGCTGGTTCAGGTACACTTCCAGCGATGGCGCCGCAAGATGCGGCCGTCCCGTGTTGAGCCGTAGCGCGCCGACGCGGCAGTTCTTGAAGCCTTGCAACAGCGTGATGGCACTGTGCCCATCGCATTGCAGGCGTTGCGGCCCGCGATACCGGTACCGCTGCCGGTCGGTCATCCCGTCGATGCGGGTCGTGATGAGGCCGAGCGGCTCGTCGTACGCCATCGTGAGGCGGACCCATTTCTTCAACGGCACGTGCATCAGCCCGTTGATCATGTCGCCGCCCACGGGGTAATACTTGAACTGCGCCGGTGTGGTCGTGAAGATCTCCTCCGACGGGAAAACCATCCAGGCCGTGTTCAACTTGCCCTTCACGATGTCCCACGAGAAGGAACCAACCTTCAAAGCCAACGCAGCTCCCTTCGCCGGCGGTGGCTCTTCCAGATAAACCCACGCATCCAACGTCATTCCACCATCGAAACTGATCTTGCCGTCGTCCTTTACCGTAATGCCGGTCTTGTCGCCGTCGCCAAGCTTCAGGCACGCACCCCACTGTTCATCCGTGATTACCGTGCCGCCCGACACCGACGGCGTGAAGCGGCCGGTGCGGTCGCAGAACGTATTTTTCGCCGCATCCACCTGAAGCAGAAATACCGTGTTCGTGTTGCACTCAATGCGCTCGCCCCTCTCACCGGCCTGAGCGACATCAGGCAACACGAGCAGCAGGGCGACAAGTATCAAATCATCCAAGAGGTTTCTCATCAGCGGTCGTTCGGGTTGGGTTTCGAGAGGGACGGGATGGAGTCACTGGATGTCGTCAGGCTCCAGGGTTCACGCATGGCGCGGCTGCACAGGCGATTGGCGGTGTCGTCGTTGAGGAATTCCTCTTTCACGGGGTCCCAGCGAAGTTTGCGGCCGAGCAACATGGCGATATTGCCCATGTGCATCACCGTCGCGCAACGATGTCCGATCTCGGCGGGGAAATACGGCTCAAGCCGGGTCTTGACGCAGTCGAGGAAGTTGCGATGCTCACCGGCAGGGCAAGTGTACAACTTCAACTCGGTCGAGCCGATGGGTGTGTCGAGGATTTCCTTCGAGCTGGCGGTGAGCGGGCCGCGCCAGCCAGCGCATTCAATCCAACCATCGGTTCCGATGAACCGGATGCGGACGCCGCGGTCGTCCACGGTCATCTCGACGCCGTTGGCATAACGGTAGTGAAGCTCGAAATCAAAGAAGGTGTCGTACAGTCCTTCTTCGTGCTGTTTGCCGCTGCCTTCGACAGAAACAGGACCGGTGCGCTCGGTATCGTTGCCCCACTGGGCGGTGTCGAGCAGATGCGCGCCCCAGTCGGTCAGCATCCCGCCGGAATAATCGTGAATCCAGCGAAAATTAAAATGACACCGATCAGCGCAATACGGCGCCCACGGCGCGGGACCGAGCCACATCTCGTAATCGAACCCGTCAGGCACGGGTTGCGGCGTCGGATTGCCGGGGCCGCGATTGCCGGAGGGCAGGCCGACCTCGATGCGCTGCAACTTGCCGATACGTCCGTTGCGGACGATCTCGGCCATGCGATGATACTGATACACGCTGCGGTCTTCGGTGGCGGTCTGAAAAATCCGACCGAGCCGGCGCGCCGTGTTGCTCTGGACGCGGCCCTCCTCGATGGTCAATGTCGGTTTCTCGCAAATCACATCCTTGCCGGCGCGCATCGCCATCAACGACATCGGTACATGCCAGTGGTCCGGCGTCGAGATACACACGGCGTCAATATCGCGTCGGGCAAGAATCTCGCGGAAATCGCCGTGCATCGCGCAATCGTTGTTCCCGTATTTCTGATTGACCAGATCGCGCGCTCCTTCCATCCGCTGGCGGTCCACATCGCAAACGGCGACGATCTGCGCGTCAGGTTGGGCGAGGAAACTCCGCAGGTTCATGGCGACGCCGTGGCCGCCGGTGCCGATCATACCGATGGTGATTCGCTCACTCGGCGACGCGCGCAACCGCGCGCCCCACAACACGGCGGCACTAACAACAAAAAACTGTCGGCGCGAAATCATGCGAGCAGATGGCGGACGAAATCGGCATTACGGCGGGCGTCGGCGACGGGGTCTTTCGACGGGCTGGAGGTTTCGAGGACAATCCAGCCGGCGTAGTTGATATCTTTGAGGGCGGCGACGATTGGCTCGAAGTAGCCTTTGCGGGCTTCGAGATATTTCGGTCCGTTCTTGAAATGGACTTGCGCGACGCGACTCTTCAACAGCCGAAGCTCGGCGGGAACGTCGTAGCCTTTGGTAACGCCGGTGTTGAAGACGTCGTAGTAAACTTTCACGGAGTCGTGGTTGATGCGGTCGAGGATGCGGACGTTCTCGGTGGCGGGCAGGTAGTTCTCGATGGCGAGCGTGACACCGGCGTCTTTCGCGCGCGGCGCGGCAGCTTTCAGGCGCTCGACAACGACATCAACGTCCTCTTGCTTGACCTTGCCGTCCTTGTCGAGGAGGTCGCCTTTGCCGAAGAAGGCGACGAGGATGACTTTGGCGCCGAGATCGCGGGCGGCGTCAATGCTCTGTTCCAGCCACGCCGGGCCGCGCGGATCGGTGGCGAGCGGAGCGTTGTTGAGCAGGCCCATCATCAACGACGGGATGACGAGGCCGGTTCGTTTCATCTCGTCTTTGTAACGGCGGCGGACGGTTTCATCGGCGATCTGGAGTCGCTCGGCGGGCGAACCGACACCCACTTCGACACCGTCCAAACCGGCCTGTTGGGCCTGCGTGAGGTTGATCATGCAACTGCCGATGCGGATACGCCCTGCTTCGGCGGCTTGCAACTGTCTCAACCACGCGACGCCGGCGGCGGCCAAAGCGGCACGGGCGATGAATTGGCGACGGGTCAGCCTGTTCATTAGAACGACTCCAGAATTTGCCACGCAAACATGTAGGCAAGACCGTCGGTCTGTGCCCAGATGTTGCGAACGAGTTGTTCGTCGCCGGTGACGGGTGGCCAGTTGTTCTTCACGCGATCCCACGGTTCGACCGAGCCGGGCGGCGTGCGCGTGGAGCGACCGATGGTTTGCGGGGCGGGTTTCGGTTGCGGGGGCGGCGCGGGACGACTGCGGGAGTAGATGCCGTATTCGAGGGTTGCTTCGGTCATGGCTTTCATATTCTCGACCTGGGCATCGTTTTGAACGATGGCGCTGGCGTCCATGATGTATGCGCCGTCCCTGGCGCAGATGTCGAGAATCTCTTTGACCTTGGCGCGGACTTTATCGGGCGTGCCGTAAGCGAGCAGGGCGTTGGGAATGCCGCCGGAAAGACAGAACTTGCCGCCGAGTTTTTGGAAAACTTTGTGCGGGTCGGCCTGGTCCATGTGATAGACGATGCTGTAGGCGGGCAACGTGGCGAAGTCGTCGAGATGATAATCCCAGTTGCCTTCGGCGTAGAACAGCGTCTGGCGACCGTTGCGCCAAAGTTCCTCGATGATCGGCTTGAGCGTTGGCCAAAAGATGTTGGAGAAATGCTCCGGGGAGACCATCGGGACACAACTGCGGTGCATCCAGAACCCGATCGGCACGGTACCGGTCGGGTCGGAGCTGTCGAGCGCGACGCGAAACAGATGCGGCGCGAGCGCTTCGCAGGCGGCGAGAACCTTGTCGGGCTGCGTTTCGAGGTCGGAGAGCAGGCCGAGATAGCCGCGGAATTTGTCGGCCAGAATATCCATCGGCGCCTTGAGGATACCCGCAATGGCGGAGACGGTGCCGTTTTCGTCTTTCATCCGTTGGATCTGACCGCCGATGGTACCGAAGTATTGCATCATGGCCATGCCGCCCTTCAGCAGCGAGAGCGGCGTGCCAGCGGAAACGCGCGGTAGCCAAGTGTTGAGAAGAAACGCCGTCGGATCGTCAATGAGCGCGTCGTACTCGTTGGGGCGCATGTAGGCGCCGTCTTCGGGCGGCTCACGGTATTGAAAGCCGGTGTCAGCGGGTATGTGGAGGCCGGGGATGGCGTAGTATTTCAGGCCGAGCGCCTGAGCGAGGCCGGTCCAAACCCAGACCATGTTGACGACCATTGCGTCCCAGTCGAAATCCCGGCCCGTGCGGATTACGGCTTCATAAGCTTTTGTGTAGTCGTGCGCAACTTCCTGGCAGGTGAATCCGGCGTATTTGGCACAGAACTCGGCGACAAACGGTCGGAGCGGCACGCGGTCGGGTATTCCACCGCGCATCGCAGTCGTGTAACGCGCGAGACGTTGCGCGTAAAGAGACTCGGCGTTGGGCATAATGGCGTCCTTTCTCGAACGACATTTTTCCACAAACCTCCCGCAAGACGCTTGTAAGCCGGTGACCTTTTTTTGTAAATTTCACGCATGAATGCTGTGCGGTTTCAACAAGAATTCCTCGGCCGTTTCGATGGGGGTGCCGTGTTGCGGGAGTTGTTTGACCTGTTGCCCGATGTGGCGTTTTTCATGAAAGACCGCCAGGGACGGTTCGTGATGCAGAACCGGCGAAGCTGCGAATATTGCCGGGTGGCGTCGGAACTGGAGACGGTTGGCAAAACCGATTACGATTATTTTCCGAAAGATCGCGCCGACGCGTATGTCGCCGGTGATCGCCAGGTGATGGAGAGCGGTGAGCCAATTCTCAACGCCATCGCGCCCGCGCCCGAAGAGGAAGGCTCGGAACGGTTGATCATTTACAGCAAAATCCCGGTCCGCGACCGTCACGGAAAAATCATCGGCGTGGCCGGAATCCACCGCGAAATCGAGCGACTCCGCGCCTCGCCGAAATCCTACGGACGCCTTTCTCGCGCCGTCCAATACGCCCACGCCCGCTATGCCGAACCGCTGACCACTCGCAAGCTGGCGGCCATGGTGGGGATTTCGCCCGCGCAATTCGAGCGACGATTTCGGCAGTTGTTTGGCTCTTCGGTGCGTCAATATCTTTTGCGGTTGCGGGTCAATGCCGCTTGTCGGTTGTTGACGCAAAGCGAAGAGCCGATCACCAACATCGCGCTGGAAGTCGGGTTTTACGACCACAGCCATTTTACGCGAACGTTCACAAGATTGATGGGCGTCCCACCGCTAAAATACCGCAATCGTCATCGCCCTTGAAAACACGGTGGGGCACACCCCGTTGACGGTGAAGGAACGCCTCAACAGAACAGGTGACGGACAGGACGCTATTGCTTCAACCCTTTCAGGTCCACTTCGAGCTTCTTGTTTTCCCTGAGCAACTCATCCATCGTCAGTTTCCCGTGGCGAGCGGCGGCTTCGCGTCCAAGGATGCACGTCAGACACCCGTCCACGGCGCGGCGAACGGTCGGATTGCTGCAATCATTGTTTATCACCGCTTCGTAAAACGCCGCGATGTTGCGCCGTGCGCCGTCTTCGTAGAGGTTCTTCACCGCACCGCCGCCGTAGTGTTTGGGGCCGCCGCGCAAGAACGCTTTGCCCCAGTAATCCACCTGCGCGTAGGCGGTCGGGCCGTACACGCAACACCGCAATGTCCCCTCCACGTTGTTCTTCAAGCCTTGTCCGGAATGATTGAGCAACAGACCGTCGGGGAACTCAAAAATGACCTGGCAAACGTCGCGCGCGTCGCCGTGCGGTTCGTCACGGCAAATCCGCGAGGCGCCCATGGCGCTGACGGGGCGGGCGTTGGCGATCCACAACGCGGCGTCAATGGCATGGATGTCATAGTTGCCAATGTAATCGCAGCCGAGTGCCACATCGTTGACCCAGGTGAGATTTTGAAGGCGGCTCTCGAGGGTGTTGGTCAGCGGCGGGTCGGCAAACCCCTGGCAATATCCGAACGTGGTCATGTAGGCGACCTTGCCGAGTCCCCCCTCGTGGATACGTTGGACGACACCCTGATTGAACGGGTCGGTCGGTATCTGGTAATCCACGAGGAAGACACGCCGTTTCTGCGAGGCTGTTTTGGTAGCCGCCTCGATGGCGAGACAGCCCGGCACATCCACCGCGACCGGCTTGGCCATGTACACATGCAGCCCGGCTGCCACGGCGGCGGTGGCGTGTTCGGGAAAAAAGTATGGCGGCGTTTCCAGCGCCACCGCTTCGATACCACTTTCGATAAGCTTTTTGTATGCCGACAATCCGCTGAACCGCCGTGAGGCGTCCACACCAAGTTCGTTGCCGGCGACATCGGCGACCTGCGGAAAATAATCCGCCACGGCGTGGATGTCGTAGCCGCCGTGGGCGCGAAAAAGGTTGGCGATCCATTTGCCGCGTCCGCCGCAACCGACCAGGCCGAGCTTGATCTTGTGGGTGACGGTCGGCGTCGTGGCTGTTTGGGAGAAGACGCGGGGCAGTTGCGTCAGCGTCATCGCGCCGGCGGCAACCGTTCCAAGAAACTGGCGGCGGGTGATGCGGTCCATGTGCCCAGTCTGGCCGAAACAGGATCAAAAGAAAAGCCGGTTTTTGGCGCGCGAAAGGAAGCAAAGCGACGCGCGGTCAGAGCGCGCCCGGCGGAGCGCGTTTGACAACAACCGGACCGGTGGCATAGGCTGGAGTTGCCGTGAAGATTCCGATTCCGTTCGTGGTTGACGCTCGCGTTACAGGTTTGGTTGTCGTGTCGCTGTTGGTGTCGGCAGGCAATCTGCATTCGTGCACGCTTTGGGGCGCGTCGGGAAAAGCGGCGTCGGGTGGGACCATCATGTCCAAGAACCGCGATTGGGCGCCGGACCACTCGCAGGAGTTAAAGATGCGCCGTACCGTGACCGGTTATGCTTATTTTGGCCTTTATGCCGTCGGTGGCACGGAACCGGGACTCAAAGCAGGTGTCAACGAAAAGGGATTGTCGGTGATCACCGCTGCGGCCGGTTCCATCCCGAAGAGCCTGAGAGATCGCCAGCCTGGTAAACAGGGCGTCATCAGCCGATTGTTATCGGAATTGGCTTCCTGTGACGAGGTGTTGGCCAAGAAAGAAGAGATTTTTCCCGTGCGCGTGCCATGTTCGTGATGATTGCCGACCGAAAGAAAATCCTCGTCGTGGAAGTGGGCCTCGATGGCAAATACGCGCTCAAGACCGTGGAAGACGGCATCGCCGTCCACACCAATCACTTTCTCGAAAGATCGCTCTCCGAGTTCAATGTCAAAGTTGGCTCCAGCAGCGCCAAACGCCTGCAACGCATTACGGAGTTGATGACGATGTCACCGCGCCCCTTCACGACCGAATTGTTCGTCGCGATGAGCCGCGACCAGAACGACGGTCCTGACAACAGCCTCTGGCGTACGGGGAAATCCTCCAGGACACTGGCCTCGTGGATCATTGAAATCCCGTCGCATGGAGACCCGAAACTGCGGGTGATGCTTGCCAATCCGGGCGAACCGGAACGAACCCGCGACTTTGTCCTGAACGAAACCTTCTGGAAAGAAACCCCATGACGGAGCGGTGTGATCAGAACTGCCCCAACGTCACCTCCCGGAATTGAAAAATCTCCTCTGAAACGGTAAACAACGCTCATGCGTATCCTCTTTTTTACTGCGTTTTTGTTCGTCGCCCGCCTTGTTTTTGCCCAGTACAACGTTGTCTGGGATTCGCCCAGCGCCGATGGCCACGGTTCGATGCCGCTTGGTAATGGCGATATTGGCGTCAACGCCTGGGCGCAAGCCGATAGCTCGATTCATCTCCTCATCAGCAAAACCGATGCGTGGGATGACAATGCCCGTCTCGTCAAGGTCGGCAAGGTGGTTGTTCGTTTCGCACAAAACCCGTTTGCCGGGAAATTTCGTCAGGAACTCGATCTCCAGACCGGTTCGATCCTTTTCCAAGAAACCATCCGCCTCTGGGTGGACGCCAATCAGCCTGTCATTCACCTCACCACTGACCTGCCGGCGACAGCGACCATCGAGCTTTGGCGCACCAACCGCCATGAGATCGTCCAACTCCAATGCAGCGATATCATGATGAATCGCCGAAAAGAAGGGTTGAAGGAGGCACCGATGTTCGTCGAGCCGGACACGCTTCTGAACCCGACCACCTGGTATCATCACAACACGAAATCGGTCGGCCCCGAAATTACCGCAAAAATCCAGGGACTGACCGGCTTCAAATCGCCCGACCCGATTTTGCACCGTGTTTTCGGCGGTAAAATCGTCAAAACCGCCCAGGGCTTCGACATATTCGTCCTCACCCGACATCCCTCGACACCGGAAAAATGGTTGGCCGAGATGGAGGCGTTGATCCGCCACAGCGGGCCGCCGGATTTCGAGGCGCACAAACGCTGGTGGACGGACTTCTGGAACCGTAGCTGGATTCGCGCGACGACCAACCCCAATGCTCCTTCCGCCGCCGCGCCGCTTTTCCCCGCCAACAACCACCCGCTTCGCGTCGGCGAGGACCAGAGCGGGCGCAACCGTTTTACCGGCGAAATCCGTCATGTCCGCGTTCCGACCAACTTCGCCGGCGCGTTTACCCTCGAAGCCGAGGTCAAACCGGGCCCTTGCGAAAAAGGGCGTCTTTTTGACAAGATCACACCCGGGCAGCAGGACGGTTTCCTGCTTGACGCCCATCCGGGCAATTCCCTGCGCCTGATCAGCGGCGCCACGCACCAAATTGCTGCAGACGCGCTTCCCGCCGGGCAGTGGTCGAAGATTGTCGCGACTGCCGACCCGTCGGCAGGCGGTTGGCGCGTCAGTGTCAACGACAAGATCGTGCTCGATACCACCGGCGCGTCAGTGACCGACGAGGCGGCTTACGTCAGCCAGATGTACGCGCTGCAACGGTTTATCAACGCCTGTGCCGGACGCGGGGCGTATCCGATCAAATTCAACGGTTCCATCTTTACCGCTCCGCACAATGGCGATCCGGACTATCGTCTCTGGGGGCCGGGCTACTGGTGGCAGAACACTCGATTACCGTACTTCTCGATGTGCGCGGCGGGCGATTTTGATTTGATGAAACCGCTCTTCAAAATGTACGCCGAGGACCTGTTGCCGCTCTGCAAATACCGGACGCGACTCTACTGCGGTCATGACGGCGCGTTTTATCCGGAGTGCATGTATTTCTGGGGCGCCATTTTCAGCGAAACATATGGTTGGACGCCGTTCGAGCAACGCGCCGACAAATTGCAGGAGAGCCGCTGGCACAAGTGGGAATGGGTCGGCGGCCTTGAACTGTGCTGGTTGCTGCTCGACTACTATGAGCACACGCTGGATCGTGTGTTCCTGGAAAAGACGGTGTTACCGTTTTGCCGTGAAATCTTGACCTTCTTCGACCAGCATTACAAAACCGACGAGAACGGCAGGCTCCTGATGTATCCCGCGCAGGCGCTTGAAACATGGTGGGTCTGTACCAACCCGATGCCCGAAATCGCCGGCTGTATCGCCGTGACCGAACGACTGCTCGCTCTACCCGATGCGCCCGCCACCGAGCGGGCGTTCTGGCAACGATTCCGCGCCAAACTGCCTCCCTTGCCGTTGCGTGAGGTGGACGGCAAAAAAGCGCTTGCGCCTGCCGAGAAATACGAACTGAAACGCAACATCGAAAACCCGGAACTCTACGCGGTGTTCCCGTTTCGTCTGATTGCCATCGGCAAACCGAACATCGAATGGGGCCTGGAAGCGTTGCGACACCGCTGGGACAAGGGTGATTCCGGCTGGCGCCAGGACGATCTGTTCATGACCCACCTCGGCTTGGCCAATGAAGCGCGTCGCAACCTCGTCAACCGCGCCAAACGCCACGACAAGCGCGAACGATTCCCCGCGTTTTGGGGGCCAAACTACGACTGGACCCCCGACCAGGACCACGGCAGCGTCCTGCTGCGCGCCTTCCAGACGATGCTGATGCAGACTGATGGCCAAACAATTTATCTGTTGCCCGCCTGGCCGAAGGACTGGGATTGCGACTTCAAACTGCAAGCGCCATTCCAAACAATTGTGACCGGGCGCGTTCGCAACGGCGTGCTCACCTATGAAGTCGCGCCGGAACAACGCCGCAAAGACATTGTGGTCATAACACCCTAACGCGGCGCAGTCACAACCAAGGTGGAACAAGCTTCCAGTTTGTCGTTTGTCGGGTTGGATAACCAAGAAGGTTGTCCTACTCTGGAAGACTGCTGGCCATAAAGTGGCTCCCTACTCCGAAAGAGCCTAAAAGGCTGTGGTGGAACCAGCTCATCCCGTTGACGGAAACTGTTCGCTGCGACTGAAAGGGACGACGATATTTCTTTTTGCTGGCGCGAAACGGTACGAATTGCCTACTCTGCCGACGTGCGATTGCGGATTTTGGACAAGTATTTGTTGCGGGAGTTTGCGTGGCCGCTGTTGTACAGCTTCGACGCGTTCCTGCTGCTGTTCGTTGTGCACGACCTGCTGGAGAACCTCGGCGATTTTCTCAAGCAGCGAGCCGGTATCGGCACGATCCTGCGCTACTACTTGATTGTGTTGCCGGAACCGATTGTATTCATCCTGCCGCTGGCGTTGTTGTTGGGAATCCTCTTTTGCCTGTCCATGCTGGGCAAACACAACGAACTGGTGGCCATGCGCGCCAGTGGCATTAGCCTGTGGCGATTGGCCGCGCCTTTCTTCGTGGTCGGGGCGCTGGCCTCGGTGGTGTCGTTCGTCGTCAACGAGGCGTTTGTGCCACAATCACGGGAACGAGTGGACGCATTGCAACGTCAAATGCGCGGCCATCGTGCCGTGCGGGTGCGATCGAATTTCTTTTTCTCCGACCCGCAGCAACGTCGCGACTGGTATGCCCGCCGGTTCGACCCCGAAACAGGCGTGATGGAAGATACGGCAGTCTACCTGCGCGCGGCCGATGGCAGGCCGGTGCTGGATGTGTTTGCGCGGCGCGCCGTTTGGGTGGAGAACCAGTGGCGTTTTGAAGAGGCGCGCGTTGTACAGCCACCCGCGCCGGATTTGTTTGTCGCAGCGACGAATTTCCCGTTCGTAACGGAAACACCGAAGCGGCTGATGATGGAGAGCAAACACCGCGAAGAAATGACCACCGCCGAATTGCGACGACTGATTCGGACGTTCATGCGGACAGGACGGGAATCGCAAACGGCCCCGTACCGGGTGGAAATGTACGGACGGTATGCAACGCCGTTGACCTGTTTGATCACGGTTGTTTTGGCGGTGCCGCTCGGATTGCGTGTGAGCCGGCGCGGGCCGATGATGAGCGTCGGGGTGGCGATGGGATTGGTGGTGGCCTTTTTCATTCTCATGAAACTGTCGTTGCCTCTGGGGTATGGGGGGCGCGTGCCACCCTTTCTGGCCGCGTGGTTGCCCAACGTGATTTTCGGCGGAATCGGCCTCGTCCTACTGGCCCGGGCACGGTGAGTTAGCTGACGATTACCGCTTGGGCAACCGCGTAATCCCTACCGTGGGAAAGGCTGACGAAAACGCTGGTGACACCCCGTATCCGGGCCAATTCCACGCCTTTGTTGTGGAGAATAACAAACGGCTCGCCGCTGTCGCGCCGACCAATTTCCATGTCGCGCCAGCCGAGATGCCGTCCGATCCCGGTACCAAAGGCCTTGGAGATGGCCTCCTTGGCGGCAAACCGCGCCGCAAAATGCGCGGCCGGCACCTTCATGCCCTGACAATAGGCAATTTCGCCAGGAAGAAAACAGCGATTCAAAAACCGTTCGCCAAACTTCTGCAGGGAATCGTGGATGCGAGCGGTCTCCACAATGTCCACACCGATACCGACAATGCTCATCCGCGATAGCCTTTCATCAGTTCCAACATCTCAACCACCGCCTGGCGCAGGCCAACGAATACCGCGCGGGAAATGATGGAATGACCAATGTTGAGCGTCTCGAGGTGAGGAACGGCAAAAATGCCGGGAGTGTTCCGATAGTTGAGTCCGTGCCCGGCATTGACGCGCAGTCCGAGGGAGTGCGCCAGTTCGGCGGCGGCAATCAGCTTTTTGATTTCAGCTTCTGGTTTTGGCGCGTTCGCGTAGGCTCCCGTGTGTAACTCGATCAACTGGGCGCCAACATCAGCGGCGGCACGAACCTGTTTCAGGCTGGGCGCAATGAAAAGGCTGACCGCAATCCCCGCATTCTTGAGACGAGCAATGGTGCGAGGCAGAGACTTGCCGGTCACGTTAAGCCCCCCTTCGGTGGTGACCTCGGCACGGCGTTCGGGCACGATGCAAACCTCTTCCGGCTTGAGTTCCTCAGCAATGGCGACGATTTCCGGCACATCCGCCATCTCAAGGTTCATCCGTGTGCGGATGGTTTGGCGGAGGAGCCGGACATCGCGATCTTGGATGTGGCGGCGGTCTTCACGAAGATGAACGGTAATCCCGTGTGCACCGGCTGCTTCGGCCTCGGCAGCAGCAGCAACAGGGTCCGGTTCGGGCACAACCCCTTCGTGGCCGTCCTTGTAACGGGCCTGACGCAAGGTGGCGACGTGGTCAATGTTGACACCGAGTTGAAGCATGGACTCAAGGGTACACAGAAGCGACAAGGGAAGCAACAAGAAGTCGGGGCGGACTTGTGTCGTCCGCCCCGACGTGATTCTGGAGTCGAAGCAATCAGTTCAGATGAGCATCGGATTGCAACGCTTCTTGAATGGCTTTGTTCCAGCGATACCGCTTCCATTCGGGGAAGTGTTTCGCCATCCATTCTCGAGTGGCTCGTTCCATACCGATGTCTTGACCGAGTTTTTCGCTTTCGATCCATTTGTATTTGTTAATCTCCTCAAGCTGGGACCGAATGATTTCAGCCAGAGGATTTTTCTTTCGCTGTTGTAGCGTCATGGTTAACCGCCTCCTTACGGTTGAACGGGACGAAGCATATACAGAAAAATAGGGAAATCAACTTTTAGTTTGTAACAGTTTGGCGACCGCTTAAGTTGTTGATTCGTAGCGTATTATGATACGTTGAAAAGCGGGTTGTACAGCCTCAAAAACTTTCAGGCGGAACCCACACACAAGGTGAATTCCGCCTGAAATGGTTCGAGAGAGTAATGTTGACTAATAAGTGACGCGCACGCCTACCCAGACACGATTGCGGTCGTAGGAATTTCCGAGCTGAGAGGAGACACGGTCATACGTGTAATTCAGTTCGGCGCTCAACCAGCGGGTAAAAGCATAGTTGAGACCGAGGTTGACCCGATAGGCATCACTCTTGGGTTCACCGAGCGGGGTGAGCCAGGGGTCCGGGTCGCCATACTCGCTACGGATATAGGTACCACCCAGGGTGGCAGCCAGTTTTGGAGTAATCATGTGGTTGAGTTGGAGGAATGTAGCCAAGGTGTCAGCACTGCGATAACCGTATTGATCACTGGTGTACAGGAAATAGGAACTGCCCACGGTGACGGTGCCATTGGGAGCATATCGGTAGGTAAGACTCCCGGAGGCATACGGAGAGGTCGAACTATGGTCGTCGCCGAATTCTGTTACGCCACCGCCAGCATTGATTTGACCGGAGAGCTTGGGATTGAATTGGTGAATCAATGAGAGGTACACGGTTTCGGTATGACTGTTCCGTGCATCATTAAGTCCCGGCGTTGAATATTCCACGAGGCTTTCGCGGAAGTACAGACCAATGGTGGTAGAGGGATTGACCGTGTAATTGATCCCGATGTTGGGCGAATAGATGTTTCGGTCGTTGTCGGTGGCCACTGTCGCTTCATCATAGCTCCAGTATTCCCATCCCATTCCGACTGACAAGGTCCAGAGTCTCGTCAGATTGTAAGTGAGAGTGCCAATGAGGTTGTTGTAGTAGTAGTCACCGTTCTGTTGGCGGATATAGGGGACACCGGTGGACATGTCCACCAACTCAGGCTGAAGACCGCGACGGAAACTGTCGGTTACATCGAGTTGCAGGCGGGGAGTGAAACGGTGTGAGGCGATAAAATCGGCAATGTGAGATTGATCCCACGCATCGCTGCCAGTCCGATCCCAATAGTAGGTGGCGTTGTAGGCATAGCGCAATCCGATGAATGTCTGATCCATCGGATAGTTCAAATAGAACTTCGGCTCAACAACAGTAATCCCGCTGCTTTTCTTGTTGGGATCATCCGACGAACTGGTGTAAACGTTGTCGTCATAACCGCCAGACACCAGGGCGGAAACGGCCCATCGGCGTGAGGGATCGGGTAATTGGCTGGGTTCAAAAACCGCGTAAGCCAGCGAGCTTAACATCAGGCCGACAACCACCAACGTCCAACTCGCGCACAGTTTTCGCATTTGATTGAAGTGCTTCATGGTTTGATGCTCCCTCCATTCATTAAACGAACTCGATACTCACCGGGCGCGGCAGCAACCCGGCGCGATGACCACGCGCCAACAACCGTGCGATTGCCTCTTTTCCTTTCTCACCCATGTCCAGCGTCCAGTCATTCACATACATGCCGACAAATCGGTCGGTGCTTTCCGCATCCATGCCACGCGCATACTGCATGGCGTGCGCCACTGCTTCTACCCGATGCGACAACGCATACCGAATACTTTCGCTCAACAGAGGCACTATTTTTTTTATCAACTCCTGCCCCATGTCTTTGCGAATCGCATTTACACCCAGCGGTACGGGTAATCCCGTATCGGCATACCACCATTGTCCCAAATCTACAACGGGATGCAAGCCAAATTTCTCGTAGGTGATCTGTCCCTCATGGATCAACAACCCGGCATCCACTTTCCCTTCCATCACCGCCTGGGGGATTTGATCAAATGGCAGCACCTCGAACCGGAAATTCGTCAACAGCAATTTCAACAACAAGTAAGCGCTGGTCATGGTTCCCGGCACACCAATTCGCACATCGGCAAGTTCCCCCACTGTCATCGGGCGTCGGGCCACCACCAACGGACCGACGCGATCGCCAAAACTTCCCCCGCACGGTAACAAAGCGTATTTATCGGCAACGTATCCGTAGGCGTGAACACTCAGCGCCGTGATCGCCAGTTCTCCTTCCACGGCCCGGTGGTTCAATTGTTCGATGCCCTCCACGACTTCCTTGAAAATTAAACCGCCCGTGTCCAGTTTTCCTCGTGTCAGGGCGTAAAACATGAAGGCGTCATCGGGATCCGGGCTGTGGCCGAGAGTGATTTCGCGTGGTTCCAAAGGTCTGTTCTCCTAAAACGTGAGAGGTACTCTAGCTTGTCCGGTGAGGATTGCACGCAAAAAATCCGCTGAAAATTCCATCGCAACCTGTTAGGGTTCGCCACATGAACATTCTTCTGACAGGTGGCGCAGGTTTTATCGGCTCGCATGTGGTGGAGTCGCTTCTTGGCCGCGGCGATTCCCTCACGGTGGTGGATGATTTCAACGATTTCTACGACCCGTCATTGAAACGGCGCAATGCGGCGGCTTTTGCCAGCCGGGTCCGTCTTGTGGAGGCGGATATTTGTGATCTGGCGAAGCTGCATCCCCTTTTTGCGGAGGGACGGTTCGATGCCGTCGTTCATTTGGCTGCCCGTGCCGGGGTACGGCCTTCCATCCGCCAGCCGTTGCTTTATACGCGGGTCAACATTGAAGGCACGCACAATCTCCTGGAGTTGTCACGCCTCTTTGGAGTGCGCAAATTTGTGTTCGCCTCTTCGTCGAGCGTTTACGGTGTGAACCAGAAAGTACCTTTCTCCGAGGAAGACCCCATTTTTCAACCCATCTCGCCCTATGCCGCCACCAAACTGGCAGGAGAGGCGCTTGGGCATGTGTATCATCACTTGTACGGGATGGACGTGGTATGTCTGCGGTTTTTTACGGTGTACGGTCCCCGTCAGCGTCCTGATCTGGCCATCCGCAAGTTCACCGCTGCCATGGCAGCAGGTCGGCCGATCGAGATGTACGGCGACGGCACGACACGCCGGGATTACACCTATATTGATGACATCCTTCAGGGGATACTGGCGGCGTTGGACCGTCCATTGGGGTACCAAGTGATCAATCTCGGTGAGTCCCGCACGGTGGAATTGCGGGAGTTGATTCGTTTGATTGAAAAAGAGCTGGGGATCCCCGCCACAATTCAAGCGATGCCGCCTCAACCGGGAGACGTTCCGATTACCTACGCCGACATCGCAAAAGCCCGTCGGTTGCTCGATTACAACCCGCGGGTACCCATTGAGGAGGGGATTGCGCGATTTGTGCGGTGGTTTCGCGACCAGCGATAACAGGTTAGCTTTTTCCCTGCGAATGCATGGGGAATCCGAGCAATTGAAGCGACAGAGCGATGGCCCGATAAAGAGTCGAGGGACTGAGCTGGTCTTTGTGCACAAAAGAGGCGCCCAGCGACTCTAGGTCGGCGGTGATTTCATGCCTCGCAAGCCCTGACACCACCACGGTGGGCAGCCGCACGCCCTCCGCTCGCAACTGTCGCAACACTTCGCCATCGCCCATTTTCGGCAGTCGCCAGTCCAACACCAGCAAAGCAAACCGTTTGTCATGGACTTTTTGTAGCGCCTCTGCGCCGTCCCGCGCAAATTCCACCTCCAAATCATGATCAAACGGCCAGGCCGCCCTCAAATAGGCGAACGTCATCGCCAAATCGCTCGCGTTGTCATCCACGACCAACACGGGAAACCCGGATCGTTGCGCGCCGGCGGAGGTTGGATGGTCACTTGTCATAAATCGCCCATGCTCCCTTTCTTTACGTTCTTATTGTAGTGCGCCTGTCCGACGGTTCAATCGGGATAATCCCGGTTTTTTTGTAAGGATTCTCCCTACAAACGACTGCGAGCTTGAAACCGCTTCCACCGCTCCCTACACTACATTCATGAACCTCAAACATTTTGCCGTTGCCTTTTTCTTTGCCGCCGGAATGGTCGCCGCGCAGGACAACCTCACTCTCGGCCTTCTCGAAGAGAAACTCAACAAACTGCGCGCCGATGTCGAAGACCTCCAGTTCCGCCAGCAAAAGACGGAAAAATTGCTCGAAAGCATTCAGGCCGATGTCAAAGAGCTTCGCCGTAACAGCGGCGCCGTTTCGTCCGACGACCTGAAAACGCTGGAAGCCAAAATCGCCGCGGTGGACGCCGCCCGACAAAAGGACCGTCAGATCATCATTGATGAACTGGCCAAACAACTCGCCGCCATCGGCGGCGGTCCGAAACCCGCCTCCACAACCAGCGGCGGCAAGGACGGCAAGGAATATGTTGTTCAAAAAGGCGACACCTTGAGCACGATTGCCCGCACCCACGGCACCTCGGTCGCCGCCCTGAAAAAGGCCAACAATCTCGCCAGCGACGACCTCAAGGTCGGGCAAAAACTCCTGATTCCCTGAACCACACCGCTTCGGGTCAAAATGAACACCGCCACCTCGCACCGCGAGATTCCATTCAACTACACCTCCGCCGATGACCGACAGGCCATCACATGGTTGCTGGGCGCGGAAACCTGGCAACGACTCGAAACGCTTCGCCATCGGCGCGTTACCGGACGCTCGGCCCGCCTGTTGATGCGCGTGTTTGGCGAACTGCTCATCCACCGCCGCAACGCTTTTCTGTACGAGGAACTCGCGCAAAACACGGCGCGCCGCCGCGCTTTTTTCCGCAACCTCGAATCCACTCTCGACATCATCGAAGCCCATGCCGGGGCCGAGACACTGGTGTTGGAGGTGACTCAAACCAGCCGCGCCGCTCTCGAATCGTTTCAACGCGAGTTGGCCGCCGTGCCGCGCGAACGCCAGCGCATCCTCGCCCGTCTTGGCCCGATTGTCGGCAGGGAAAACGTCCGTTTTGACCCGTTCACCGTGGTTAGCCACGCCACGGACGCCACCGACTGGCGTTTGTGCCTGCCGACCGCGGTGGTCATGCCGACCGAAGAAACACAAGTGGCGCCGTTGCTGGCTGCCATTGCCGATCTTGGTCTATTCGCCATCCCGCGCGGCGCGGGAACAGGATTGACAGGCGGCGCGGTGCCGTTGCGTCCCGGCTGCATCATCATCAACACCGAAAAACTCAACCGGATCCACGGCATCACCTCTCGCGGTCATCTGCAGGTGATCCGCCTCGAAGCGGGCGTGATCACCGAACAGGCGATGGAGTACGCCGCCGAACGCGGCCTGGTGTTTGCCACCGATCCGACCAGCGCCTGGGCCAGCACCATCGGCGGTAACATCGCCGAAAACGCCGGCGGCAAGACCGCGGTGTTGTGGGGCACTTGCCTGGACAATCTGTTGGCCTACGAGATGGCAATGCCCGACGGAAACCACTACCGAATCGAGCGTCTGGATCATCCGCTTCGCAAGATTCTCCCCGACGACACGGTGACCTGGCGCATCCGTGAAACCGGCCAGACCATCACCTTGCGCGGCAGCGAAATCCGTCGCAACGGCCTCTGGAAGGACATCACCAACAAAGCCCTCAAAGGCCTTCCCGGCCTCCAAAAAGAGGGTACCGACGGCGTCATCACCTCCGCCGAGTTCGTTCTCTATCCGCAATACGAAGCAAAAACAACATTGTGTCTGGAGTTCTTCGGGCCGGACATGGACGAGGCCAGCCGTGTCATCCTTGAAATCGTTCGCGCCTTTCCCATCGGTCCGGCCGAGGTGTTACAGGCGCTGGAACATTTCGACGACGAGTACGTTCGCGCCATCGGCTACAAGGTCAAAGCGCCTCGTGCCGAGACACCGAAGGCGGTGTTGCTAGTGGATGTGGTCGGCCACGATCCGGGCCAGGTCGCCCGTGGCGTCGAGCGAATCCGCGCCATCCTCGCTCGATACCCCAATACCTGCCTGTTCGAGGCCAAAGACCGGGCCGAGGCCAAACGATTTTGGGATGACCGAAAAAAATTCGGCGCCATCACCGCCCGCACCAACGCCTTCAAACTCAACGAAGACATTGTCCTGCCCTTGGAGGCGCTTGCCGAGTTCGCTCGTTTCTGTGACGCCCTCAACGTGGAGGAAGAACGCCACGCCCAACACACCTTCATTCGGCGAGCCGAGGCGTTTCTGCAGGCGGCGCCACGGACGGAAGACGCCCCGTGGCTGGCCGAGAAAATCGCCTCCGGTGTGGCGCGTTGCCGTCAGGCGTTGACCGCGCTGGCCGCCGCCGGCGCGTCGCAAATCCGCCGCCTCACTGTGACAGAGGCGTTGCGCGAGGACCTCCGCGAACTCGTTCGCGGTTACGACGAATTGACTGTTGGACTGGACGCCATTTATGCCGAGGAACGCCGCCGCCGCATTGTCATCGCCACGCACATGCACGCCGGCGACGGCAATGTCCACGTCAACATCCCCGTGCTCTCCAACGACCGCGCCATGATGCGACACGCCGAGTGGGTGGTGGACCGCGTTATGGAAAAGGTCGTCGCCCTCGGCGGCGTCTGCTCCGGCGAACACGGCATCGGCGTCACCAAACTGAAATACCTCGAAGCGGAACGCCTGGCCGAGTTGGATGCCTATCGTCGCCGGGTGGACCCGCGCGGCGTGATGAATCCCGGCAAACTGTCCGACCGGGAAGTGGTACAACACATCTTCACGCCGTCTTTCAACCTTCTCGAACTCGAAGCGCGCATCCTCCAGCACGGCAAACTGGAGGAACTGGCCGTCAAAATCGCCAACTGCGTCCGATGCGGCAAATGCAAGCCCGACTGCTGCGTGTTTCACCCCGCCCGCAGCCTGTTCTATCATCCGCGCAACAAAAACCTCGCCATCGGCGCGCTCATCGAAGCGCTGTTGTACGACGCCCAACGCGAGCGCGCCGCCCGCTTCGGGATGCTCCGCCATCTCGAAGACGTGGCCGACCACTGCACCATCTGCCACAAATGCCTCAAACCCTGCCCGGTCGCCATTGACACCGGCGAGGTCTCCGTGCTCGAACGCGAAATCCTTGTCGCCCACGGCTACAAACACACCGCCGCCGCCACGAAAGCCACGCTCCAATATCTCGAAAGCCGCTCGCCTGCCTTCAATGCCGTCTTCCGCGCCGGCGTGGTCCGACTCGGCGGCGCCGTCCAGCGCGCCAGCGCCCGCGTCGCCGGGCCGTCGTGTCCGGTTCCGATGTTGCGCACGCCGGTCCCGCCGTCGGACCCGTTCACGTTGCGTGACGCGCTGCCGCGCTGCGAGGAGCATCAGGCACTGGTGTTCGAGCCGGACGGCGAGGCTGTCCGCACCGCGTTCTATTTCCCCGGCTGCGGCTCGGAACGGCTCCACGCCAGCATTGCCATGGCCGCGCTGCACTTGCTGCTGGAAACCGGTACGCGCGTCGTGCTGCCGCCGCCATTCCTCTGCTGCGGTTTCCCGCACAAGGCCAATGCCGCCACCGCTCCGCATGGCCGGATTGTGTTGCGCGACACGATTGTCTTCACTCAAATCCGCGAGATGTTCGCGCACCTGACGTTCGACGCCGTGGTGACCACCTGCGGCACCTGCCGCGAATCACTCGGCGGCATCGAGGCGGGCAAAATCTTCGGCGCGCCCGTAATGGATGTCGCCCGCTTCGCGCAGGAGAGCGGGTTGAAACTCGGTGGCGGCGGCCGGTTCCTCTACCACGCGCCGTGTCACGATTCGCTGGACGGCCGCGCGGCGGCCGTGCTGGCGGCCATGGGCGATTTCCGGCTCGAACCGGTGCCGCACTGCTGCAGCGAGGCCGGTACGCTCTCGTTGTCGCGGCCCGACATTGCCGACGCGATGTTGCACCGCAAGAAAGTGGCATTGAAGGAAGCGTTGTCGGCATCGGCGTCGGACCAAGCCGTGGTGTTGACCAACTGCCCATCCTGTTTACAGGGGTTGGGCCGAAACGCGGCGCTCGGTCTGCGGCCGCGTCACATTGTTGTGGAACTGGCCGAGCGATTGTCCGGCCCCGACTGGCAGGCGAAATTCCGCGCACGCGCCGCGCGGGCGATGGCTTTCCATTTCTAGCCCAAGTTCGTCAGCCAAGTCGGAATTTTGAAAAGTTTGGCGGGAACAACGGCGTAAGTCATTACAGCGACGCGCTCGCTTCTCGCAACCCCATTGTAGTGCAGAACAGCCCGTTGCCGACCCGCTGCCACTCCCTCACAATCCCAGCACGTTTCCACGACGCCATACCAAACGAGTCGGCGATAGCGACTACACCTATTGGTCGTTGGTTAAGACTGTCCGCACGTCCAAATGATCACGCCATGAATTGGTCGCCCATCTCGGCAAGCTCACCCCCGACGAGGCACACCAAGCCCGCGAGTGGTCGGACTTGGACGCGTTGTTGGAACGCAAGCCGCCCGCGCAACAGTTATCACCGACCCCTTTCCCCTTCTCAAGCGATACGATGACTATCCGTTGCATGTCCGCCTTCATCCCTATGCCCAACGCTCAAGATGAGCTACGCGGCGCGCCGAGTGCCGCATTAACTCCATCGGATTAATGGGCGCGCGCACTAGCAAGCGCAGCCTGAACTCTCGGCTGCCACTCATCGTAACTGAAGCCGAAAGCCGAAGGATGCTGAATTGCGCAAACAGTGATGCCATCCGGTACCGGCGGAAGGTTGCGATGCAACTCAAGGCCAAGCACGAGGATAATGTCCGGTGCAAGCTCACGAACAGTCTGTAGGAACGGCTCTTGTGCTGCCTGCCACATCTCGAAACTGGGCCGGTCGCCCCGCTTCTCAAGTGCAGTCTGGATGAAGTTATAGAAGGCGACCCGCTGCCAGAAATCCTCACGCTCTTGCAGGGAAAAACCACCGCGCCCACCAACTACAAGGCGCTGAACACGGGAGAAAAATCTCAAGCGCCCCTTCACGAGCGCCATCTCCTCAATGACCTCGGTAGTGAACGCAGCATAGTGGCAACCCGCACCGCCGTAATGGGACTCTCCCAAAATGAGCAGCCGCTTCCCGCCGATGCCCTCGGTCGCGTAGCGACTGCCAACCCACGGATCAAATGTTCTCATCTTTTAATCCTTTCTTCCGCCCCTCATAGATTAATGGGATAAAGTTTCCGGCAAAAGACAAAGTCAAGAACCATACCCAATTATGGCGGAAGCTACCGACCAGTTTTCGGTGTGTCAAGTTCATTATCAGCGGGCTGGAACTGTGATGATAAACTACGAGGGATACGTGAGTTTGACTTTTGTGCTTGCCGCGCCGCCCCGAAAAGGCCAAAGTGAGTTTGCTTCGCATGTCTCGCAAGCTCGGCTTGTCCTTTGCGGACGTGCAGCGATATGGACAAAGACAAAGTCAATCAGCCGGTTTGGTTTCCCGATTGGTGGGATTGCCTCCAGCGCGAGGCGTTGTCATCTGCCCACGTGAGGAATATCGTTGAGTTCTCGTTCGCTATTTGCATCACTGCAAGATAACAGGTCAACGCGCCACGGTGTGTTCGGCCCGAGGATTTGTGGATCAGTGGAATGCCGAGCGTCGGCTGTCCGCGAGCGAGTTGGCTGCGATGAAGGAGACACTCAACTGTTTTTTTCGCACGGCACAACGAACCGTCCCTACGCGGCGTGCCCCCGCTGGCGCAGAAGGATTTGGGAAAAACCCATTGGGAACGCCGATTGGTTCAACGGGTGCGCACGCTTCATTATCAATGGCGCACCGAGCAGACGTATCGCGATTGGACATGGCGATTTGCCCAGTTTTTGGGCGACAAACCCGTGGAGTCTGCGACGGAAGACGACGTGCGCGCGTTCCTGTCCGGATTAGCAACCGAATATCGCCTGTCAGTCTCATCCCAAAAACAGGCGCTCAATGCGCTGGTGTTCTTGTTGCAAGAAGTCCTCGGCAAGCAGTTGGGTGACTTCAGCGATTTCACCCGCGCTCGCAGACGCCTGAACATCCCGGTGGTGTTGACGCGGGAAGAATGTCAACGGCTCTTCGGGGCGATGGATGGCACACCGCGATTGATGGCGGAATTGATGTATGGCAGCGGGTTGCGATTACGCGAACTGCTCAGTCTGCGCATCAAAGACGTTGATTGCCGCAAACGACGGCGGCGTCTCGTCGGACTCGGCTTAGAGCGAAGGCAAATCATTGTCCGGGCCGGTAAGGGCGGTAAGGATCGCGTGACGGTGTTGCCGGAATCGTTGGTGGATCGGCTCCGCGCTCACCGGGAACGGCTACGCAAGCTGTTCGCTGACGACCAACGCAACGGTGTTCCCGGCGTCTGGTTACCCGAAGGCTTGGAATAGAAGTATCCAAGTGCCGGCAAATCATGGGAATGGCAATGGTTCTTTCCGTCACGTCAGTTGATGAACGATCCGCGCTTGAAGCTGCGCCGCCGGTTTCACGTGCTGGACGCCACGTTCCAACATGCTATCCGTCAGGCCGCGCGTCGAGCGGAGCTAAACAAAACGGGTGACTCCACACGTGCTTCGTCATTCCTTTGCGACGCACCTGCTGGAATCGGGAACGGATATCCGAACCTTGCAGGAACTGTTGGGTCATAAGGATGTGACCACAACGCAGATTTACACCCACGTCATACGCAAACCCGGTTTTGGTGTCCGCAGTCCATTGGATGCGGTCTGAGCTTCGGGCTGACAACGACAAGGTGTCAGGGTGTGTTGTGTCGGAGTTCGGATCACGGCGCAAAAAGCCTGACCTGAGCGCAGCGAAGGAAGCAGGCGATGTTGGAGCGGCAGATGGAGCGGGTGGCAGTCGCACATCCTAGTGTGTCTTCTGGCGTTAGCGTTATGGCGGGTGCTAGAGCAATGGATGGCGAGCAAGAGATTGGGAAATTGCGCGCGGCTGTTGTTGAAGGAACAGGAGGAGTTGACTCGATGGAGGTGGTGTTGCCGACGGACAGCGGGGTGGAATTGCGGCTGCGGGTGGTGGCGCAGCCGGAGAAGGTGCCGAAAAACAGCCCAAAAAAGTTGTAAGTAGCTGCAAATCAGGCTGGATATTTCTCTGACTGACGAACTTGGGCTGGCGCGGAAATGCGCGGGGCGCGACGGCGAAAGAAAATCGCCGTTCAGTTCATTTCCTGGCCGCCGGTGACGCTGAGGGCGATGCCGGTGATGTAGCTGGACTGGTCGGAGGCGAGGAAGACGACGGCGTTGCAGACATCCTCGTAGGTGCAACCGCGTTTCATCGGGACCTGGTTGATGTAGGCGGCGCGCACATCCTCGATGTTTTTGGCGCCGGGCACTTTGCCGGCGTTGAGGTACTGGACGAAAAGCCCCTTCTGCGGGTCGGTCCAGAGAGGCGAGTCCAGGAGGTTGCCGGGGCAGACAGCGTTACAACGAATGCCGTACGGGGCCATTTCGAGCGCGACGCTCTGGACGAGGCCGATGCCGCCGAACTTGCTGGCGGCATAGGCGCTGTTGGCGGCGCTGCCTTTTTTGCCGGACTTGGAGTTGATCTGGACAATGGCGCCGCTGCGTCGCGGTTTCATCACCCGACAGGCGTGTTTCATGGTCAGGAAATTGCCAAACAGATTCACATTCATCACCGCGCGCCATTTCTCGGCGTCGGCCTCCGCAATCGGTTCGGCAATCAAAATCGCCGCGTTGGCCACGACGATGTCCACGCGGCCATATTGCGCCACGGTGCGGTCGAACAACCCGGCCACATCAGCCTCGCGGGTCACATCCACCGACACGTCGAATCCCTTGATGTCGGCGGGCACAACGCGGGCACCCTCGGCGGCGAGTCGCTGGCAGAGGGCGGCGCCGAGTCCTTGGGCGGCACCGGTGACGATGGCAATTTTGTCCTGAAGCGCGGGAGTCATGGGGGAGTTGTTTGCCAAGTTCGTTGCGCGACGTCAAGTCTTGCCAGCGTATTCATACTCTGGCCGCTTCACAACTCGGTCAGACGTTGCAGGCACAGATCGTGGCGGACACGGCACGTCGCATTCATGCGGACACCTTGATCGTTGGGGGGAGCCGACCAATATGCGCCAACCCCACACCGAAAAGATGGCGCATTTCGGCTGCGAAGCGACCGACATTTGACGGTGCGAAAGCGTACCCGCGAAGCGCTGGACATCGTGCGCGGGGTGGAGTTGACGTTGGTGGTGGTGCGTGGGGTGGGGGAGCAGGCGATGTTGTTGCTGATCAAAGTGATGGAAAAAAGAGTCGGCGCACGGTGTGGGCAATCGTGTGGGGCTATCTGACACGGTGGTGTTGGCGGCGGCGTGCTTTGCGGCGGCGTGGTTTGGCAAATCCCTGAAGTTGGCGGTACTAGCCTCGCGGGGGACGAATGTGGCCAAACAATTCTTTGGTGTACCGGAGTTTCACCACGACGCGCTGGCCGACGGACTACGGATATTGTTCTGTCGGTGGGGTGGGGGGATGAAATGCACATTGTGTCGCCCTGTGCATTGGATGGATTTCAGCGCTCAACTTCGCCTCTTCAACATAACAATGAAGAAAGTTCTTTTTGAAAGCGGCGTTGACCTTTCCGCCGTATCTCGTTATTCTCAACAACAATCCAACAGAAGGTGAGGCGATGAAGTCCAATTTTTGGTTGGCGACGGTGGTTGGATTCGCATTGCGAGCCTCCATCGTATCGGCACAAACCAGTTTCGACTGGACCAACACCACCGACGGCGCTTGGAGCGACGCCGCCAACTGGACTCCCACCGCCCCCGCCGCCTACGGCGCCACCAATTACACCCTCAACTTCATCAACAGTGGCAATACCTACACCGCCACCAACGACCTCGGCGATTTCCTTCTCAACCAACTCAATTTCGCCAACGTCGCTGCCACCCTCTCCGGTTCTCCGCTGCGCTTCATCGCCAACGGCGACATCCTCCCGCAACTCCTCCAGACCGGCGCCTCCAACGTCACCATCAGCGCCGCCATCGTCCAATCCAACCACACCACCTACAGCGTCGCCAGCCTCCTGACCCTCGGCGGCGTTGTCTCCGGTCCGGGCGCCCTCATCAAAACCGGAGACGGTACCCTGCTTCTTTCCGCCACCAACACCTTCAGCGGCGGCATCATCGTCAGCAACGGCATCCTCAAAACCGGCAGTTCCCTCGCCCTTGGCGCCCCGTCGGGCGGCACTCTTCTCACCATTGCCCCCGGCGCCGCGCTCGACCTCGGCGGCGTCACCAGCAGTGGCTATACCCAGACCATTGTCATTGCCGGCTCCGGCGTTGCCACCAACTTCGGCGCCATCGGCAACACCGGCGCCACCCTCATCAACACCGGCGTTCGCAACATCCTGCTCGCCGGCGATGCCGCCATCGGCAACGACGGCAATCGCTTCGGCGTCAACGGTACTCTCGACGGCGGCGGATTCACCCTCACCAAGGTCGGCAACGACTACATCACCGTCGCCACCATTACCAACCTCACCGCCCTGGTCATCAGCAACGGCACCTGGTCGGCGGAGGCTGCCACCTCCCTTGGCGCCGCCTCGATCAGCGTCGCTGCCACCACTGCCATCTTTCAGGTTTGGAGCAGCAGCGGCCTGCGCTATACCAACTCGCTGACCCTCAACGGCGGCACCTTCAACTCCGCCAACGGCACCAATACCTGGGCCGGGCCTCTTACCCTCAACGGCCCCACCAACATCATCACCGTCGCCACCAGCGGCGCCACCAACAACTCCCTCCTCATCGCTGGCCCCGTCACCGGCAACGGCATCCTCCTCAAAACCGGCACCTATCCTTTGTATCTCACCAACGCCAACACCTACACCGGCGCCACCATCATCAATGCCGGTACCCTCGTCATCAGCACCATCAACAACACCGGCCCCAACAACCTCGGCTACGGCAGCCTCATCTTCAGCGGCGGCAACCTCCAGTTCGTTGGCCTCAGCGACACCACCACCCGTCCTATCACCAACAACAGCTCTGTTACCATTGATGTAACCAACGCCGCCACCATCCTGACTTTTGCCGGTAACTTCATCAGCAGCGGTGGCGGCGCCGTCACCAAGACCGGCTCCGGCGCCCTCGCCCTGGCGGGCAACAACCTCTTTGGCGGCACCATTACCGCCAACGCCGGCACCCTGATGTTCAACGGCGGCTCCGTAATCTCCACCGTCGCTACCAATGCGCGCAGCATTAATTTGACGGGCACCGGCGGCACCACGATAGTGATCACCAACAACGCCAACCTTCGGCTCAATGGCCTCCTCGCCCTCGGCAGCGGCGCCCAGACCAATTTCGGCAACCTCATCCAATCCAGCGGTACCCTCGTCATCAACGGTAACGAGGGCGCCAGCCTCGCCTACCGTGCCTTCCAGATCGGTGAATACCCCAGCGGCCCGAACACCAACACCTACACCCTCACCGGCGGCGCCCTGTTCGTCACCAACGGCGTTACCTTCCTCGGCTGGGACGGTAAAGGCGTCTGGAACATGTCCGGCGGCCTGGCTGTTCTGCAAAAGTTGCAGACTGACGGCGAGATTGGCATCCTGAACTTCAACGGTGGCGAACTTCGCATCGGTGGTGGCGGCATTGCCAACACATCGGGTATTAACACCTTCAACCTCAGCGGCGGTACCCTCAGCGCCTACGCCAGTTGGTCGTCCTCGGTTAACCTGAACCTCACCAACATCAACGGTAACCTCGTCATCCAAACCCCCGGCTACGACATCACCCTCACCGGCGTGCTCTCCGGCATTGGCGGGTTCACCAAGACCGGTACCGGCACCCTCATCCTCGGCGGCAACAACACCTACAGTGGCGGTACCGTGGTCAACGCCGGCACCTTGACCATCAACGGCCGCCTCGCCAACAGCCCCCTCACCGTCACCGGCGGCACCCTCGGCGGAACCGGTTTTGTCAACAGCGCGATCATTGACGGCGGCACGCTCAGTCCCGGCAACTCGGTTGGCACGCTGACCGTCGGCAATCTTACCCTGACCAATCTACCCCGACTCGTCTTCGAACTCGGCGCAACCAATGCCAGCGACCTTGTCATCGTCACCAACACCCTCGTTTTCACCAGCATGAATGCCGACTGGTTTGCGTTTGTCGTGACCAACGGGTTTGGAGTGGGGGACTACACCCTGTTCAATGCCGCGGTCTTGAACGGTACGCTCGGCGCCGACACCAATCTCACCAACATCGGCGGCAGCGGTTTTTCCGGGTTCCTCTGGTTGGACAACGCCAATGCCGATGTCAAACTCACCGTTGTTCCCGAACCGACCGCCGGTGCGCTGGTTGGCGTGGGGCTGGTGGCTGTGTTCCTGCTGGGGCGTGTGCGTCGGGGGCGCCAGGAGTAGGACAAGCGTTTCGGTTTTCCGTCCATCGCCGCCGCGAAAAGGTTTTCACTGCGAGGACGAAATACGGTCAACCCTCATTCCTTGACTTGATTTCCTTGAAGCCAATGCGGAGTTCATCGCGGCTGTGGAGTTGGAGCGCGATATGACCGCGCAACCCGACGTTGCGGATTTTGTGCGCCTCATTGTCGAGAACGCCCGTGCCGTCATAGTCGCTCATCACCAGCCCGTTGAGAATCGTTCGGATGCGGAGCCCGCGGCAAATAATTCGGAGGTCATTCCAGTCGTTATCGTTGAACTTCCACTGTTTCGGCGCCTGGGATGAGTTAATCGCGGAGCTTTTCAGGCTTGGATGAATCCAGCGCCGTTCGCCGCGCGTCTCGTCATAGATCAACCCGGTCCGCCATGGCGACGGCGGATGAATATCCACCTGCGGGCCGTCAAGCCAGCCTGCGGCATCATCGTAACGGCTTCGAATCTGAATCCCGCTGTTGCCGGGCGATTCTTTGAATGGACGGAACATCACCGCCAACTCGAAATCACCAAATTCCTTGTCCGTTATCAACCAGACATAATCATGATCTTTTTGTCCCATTGAGTCGCAGACAATCGCGCCGTCCACAACCTTCCAAAACTCTTTGCCTTTGTCCTGCGGCTTGCATTTCACCGTCCAACCCGTCAGGTCTTTGCCGTTAAACAAGGAAGTCCACTCCGCCGCCGTGGCCGACCCGACCAGCAAGATCAACACAAGAATCTGTTTCATGATATTCTCGTTTACCAGATTCAACGGCTCCCGGCAACGACGCCAATGCCCACAACCCGCCTGTTTCTTTCGGTAACGTGCACTGGCTTCACCAACGGCACCTCGTTTCCGCTCAATCGTAAAAAGTGGGATTTTTCCCTTCTTATCATATTGACCATGTTACCTTCCAAGAGTATAACTTAACTACCTATGTCTGGAGGCAGGTTTATGACGAAATCAATTTACGGGAAACTCCTTGTGGCCGTGGCGTTTGTCGTCTGCGCCGTCGGTGTATCCGCCCAAACCAATTTCTGGTGGACCAACAACACCTCCCAAGCTTGGAGCGCCGCCAACGTCTGGACCAACGAATCCGGCGCCGGCGGCCCGCTCACCGGCGGCTCCAATGACTACGTCATTACCTTCCTCAACACCGCCGTCATCACCAGCACCAACAACCTCGGCAACCCCACTTTCACCCTCAACCGCCTCAACTTCAACGGCACCAACGTTACCCTGCTCGGTAGCAACCTGCTCTTCCAGGCCAATAACGCCGCTGTCAATCCCTCCATTTGGCAAAATGGCGCCGGTGCCATCACCATCCAAAACGCCCTCATCCTGTCCAACGACATCACCTTTACCGGCACCGGTACCGGCACGGTTACGATTACCGGCAACATCAGCGGCACCGGCGGACTGACCAAAACAGGAACCTATCTTCTCGTGCTCAGCGGCAGCAACACGTGGGCCGGCACCACCACGATCAACGGCGGCGTCCTCCGTATTACCACCACCAACTCCGTTCCCGGCGCTGTGACAATCAATCCCGGCGGCAGCCTTGACCTCTTCAGCGTCAACCTCAACGGCAAAACCGATGTGACTGTTTCCGGCACCGGCGCCACCGGTCAAATCAGCGCCCTGTTCACCACCAGCACCGGTTCGGATAGCTGGATCCGCAACTTGACATTGGCCGGCAACGCCACCATCGGCACCGCCACCAACAAGATCAACATTGGCGGCACCATCAACGGCGGCGGTTATGTCCTCACCGTCAGCAATGCCGCCACCTCCGTCCTCTCCAACAACGGCGTCACCGATATCCGCGCCGCCAACGCGCTGACCAACCTGGCCGGCCTGGTCGTCAATGGCGGTCTGCTCCGCTTTGAAGCCAGCCAAAACTGGACCGGTACCATCACCGTCAACAACGCCATCCTCGACACCGTCAACACCAACACCATGGCCGCCAATCTTGTCATGAACGGCGGCACCATCTCCATCTACAATTCCGTCGGCACCTGGACGGGCAACATCACCCTCACCAATGCCGTGACCGTCAACAACAACTATCGCATCAACCTCAACGGCATCATCAGCGGCAGCGGCTCGCTTACCAAACTCGGCACCGGCATGCTCATCCTCAGCAATCAGAACACCTACACCGGTGGCACTGTTGTCAACGGCCTCAACCTCCAATTCCTCACCACCGATGCCATTCCCGCCACCGGTCTCATCACCATCAACAGCGGCGGCTCCCTCATGGTGACCGGTGCCTACACCACCCTCAATGCCTGGCTTGCCGACGGACGCATCGCCACGAACTCCACCGGTGCCCTGGCGCTGCAAGCTAACAACGCCGAAAACGTCAACATGAGTGCTTACACCAACCTCTCCATCGGCGCCGGCTCCGGCCTCACCGTTACCTACACCGGCACCATCACCCCCGGCACTGCTGGCTACTTCATCGGCGGCGGAAGCGGCACCATCACCTTCTCCAACACCAACGCCTTCACCGGCGCCAACAGCCTCACCGTCGGCAATGGCGGCGGCGGTTTTGTCTATCTTACTGCCAGCAACTCCTACTCCGGTCCCACCATCCTCACCGCTGGCACCCTCCAGATCCTCAACGAAACCTCCATCGGAACCGCCCCGATTACCGCCACTACCAACATAATCATCGCCGGCACCGGCACCCTTCAGTTTGGTGGCGCCACCGCGTTGGAAGCGACCCGCGGCATCTTCGTCACCAACGGCGTCACCTTCAACCTCAACACCGCCGGCAACAACCTCACCATCGCCGGCTCCATGTTTGGCCGCAACGCCTTCAACAATGGCAACACCGTCAACAAATGGGGCACCGGCACCCTCATCCTCACCGCCACCAACCGCTACGCCGGTGCCTTCAATATCAATGACGGCAACCTCGTCCTCACCAGCGGCGGCTCCTGGATCAACCCCTACTACGATTTCAACATCGCCAGCAGCGGCGCCAACACCATCACCGCCACCGTCAACAGCGCCGACTCCATCATCTACGCCAGCACCTTCCGCGTGGCCAACATCAACAACTCCACTGGCGTCCTCAACCAATCCGCCGGTACCATCATCGCTCGTGGATGGTACGTCCTTGGCCAGAACGCTGGCGCTGCCGGTACCGTCAACATGAGCGGCGGCACCGGCATCGTCAACAGTGCCGCCTATACCGCCGGCGGTTCCACGCCAGCCGGTCACCTCCAGATCGGCGTCAACACTGGTACCTCTGTTCTCAACCTCAGCGGCGGCCTCCTTACCACCCTTTACGGCGCCGACGTTCGCATCGGTTCCGACAACGCCGCCGCTACCGGTACCGTCAACCAGACCGGCGGTATTCTCAGCGTCTCCTCCACCGGCGCCGGTGTTTATATTGGACGTGTTGGCGTTGGCACCTACAACCTCAATGGAGGCCTTCTCATTACCCCTGCCATCACCAAGAGCAACATCTCCGCGGGCGGCACCCTCAACTTCAACGGCGGCATCCTCCGGGCCAACAAAGACAACGCCACTTTCCTCCAGGGACTCACCGCCGCCAACGTCAACAGCGGCGGCGCGTTCATTGACTCCTCCAACTTCACCATCACCGTCGCTCAGAACCTCCTCGACGGCGGCGGCGCTCTCACCAAACTCGGTACCGGCACCCTCATCCTCTCCGGCGCCAACACCTACGCCGGCGGTACCGTCATCAGCAACGGCGTCCTCCAGTTCAACACCTCCGCCTCTTTGCCCACTTACGGACTCGTCACCGTCGGCGCATCGGGCGCTGCCGCGTTCAACCGCACCGCTCTCCAAGACGTGTTGGACTACCAGATTAACACTGCCTCCCTCGGCACCATCGCCCTCATGGCCACCAATGTCGCCGAAAACCTCAACTTCAACAACAACAACCTCTCCAACGTCTTCCTCGGCGCCGCTGTCAACCTCACCTACGGTGGCACTTACACACCTTACACCAACGATGTCCGCCTCGGCGGCGGCGGCGCTGTCCTGACCTACACCAACGTCATCGGCGCCGGCACCAACATCACCATTGGCGGTGGCGGCGGTCTTAGCGTCGTTGCTCTCACTGCCGACAACAACGCCCAGGACGGCACTGTCACCCTCCTTGGCAACGTTCTTCGCGCCAATGACGGCGTCGGTCTCTCCACCAACGCCAGTCTTATCATCAATGGCGGCGTCCTCGAAACCAGCGGCACCTTCAACCGCGCCCTCGGCACCGGCGCCGGTCAGGTTCAGGTCCTCGACGGCGGTTTCAGCGCCTACAATGCTCCGTTGACCGTCAACCTCGGCGGCGCGGCTGCGACACAGACCTGGGGCAGCGCCAACTTCAATCCCACCACGCTCATCCTCAACGAACTTACCGCCAACACCAACCTCACCTTTGCCAACAGTATTGATTTCAACGGCAACACCGCCACCATTGCGGTGAACGCGACCAACACCGGCGCCATTGCCACCATCACCGGCAACCTGCTCGGCACCGGTAACCTTGTCAAAAACGGCGTTGGCACGCTCGTCCTCAGCGGCGCCAACAGTTACACCGGCAACACCACTATCAACGCCGGCACCCTTCGCCTCAATGCCGGTGCCAACACCCTGCCCACCGCCACCGTCCTCAACCTCGCCGACAACGGCATGCTCGACCTCAACGGCAACAACCAAACCGTCGCCGGTCTCACCGGCACCGGTGGCACCGTTGCCATTGGTTCTGCCACATTTACTGTCAACAACGCCGCCCTCAATGCTTTTGCCGGCACCTTCACCGGTGACGGCAACCTCGTCAAACTCGGCGCCGGCACTTTGACGCTCTCCGGCGCCAGCCCGTTCAGCGGCCAAACTACGGTTGCTGGCGGCGTTCTTGCCCTCAGCGGCAATGGCGGACTTGCCGGTTCAGTCACCCTCACCAACGCTGCCATCCTCACCGCCACCGGCGCCGGCGGCGCCGGCCTCTCCGGCAACTATTATCTCATCCAACCACAAAGCGTGGGCAGCACCAATCCCAATTTTGCCACCTACGCCATGCTCACCAACCATCTTGCCGAGGGCATCGTTTACCTCACCGCGCCCAGCAAAGATGCCGGAATGAACTTTGATTTCGGTCGCAGCAGCGGCTCCGGCATCACCGTCGCTCCCACGCTCTTCCCCGCGCCATTCGGTCCCAGCGGCCAGACCTATTTCGAAGTGCTTTGGACCGGTAAATTCATCGCTCCCACCAACGGCGTGTACTACTTCGACACCACCAGCGACGACGGCAGCATGATCTACATCAACGGTCAGGTGGTTGCCAACAACAACTTCTTCCAAGGCATCGGCACTTTCCGCGGCGGCAGCATCACCCTGACCGCCGGCGTTCATGACATCGCCATTGCCTTTTATCAGGGCAGCGGCGACTACGGTCTTGTTGCCGATGTCGCCCTCCCCGGCGGCAGCACCAACCGTCTTTCCCAGGGATTGCTTGCCACCGGTCCGATGATCGGCTCGCTCGCCGGCCCTGTCGGCACCACCGTTGTCCTCTCCAACGGCGTCCTCACCATTGCCCAGTTCACCGACGGCGTGTTTGCCGGCAACATCGTCGAAACCGTCCCAGGCGGCATCAACAAGGCCGGTCCCGCCACCCTCGTCCTTGTCGGCACCAACACCTACACCGGCGGCACCACCATTGGCGCCGGTCTGCTCCGCTTCGCCACCACCGAATCACTGCCCACCACCGGTTCCATCCACATCTATCGCGACGGCGCTCTTGCTTACGACAACCCCAATCCCTCCATCCTGACCGGGCTTGTCAGCCGCGCCTCTGCCGGTACGTTCGCGTTGACCACCAACAACGCGAACATCAACGTTGACTTCAACGCTCAAAACTTTAGCAACATCTTCCTCGGTGCCGCCGACGACATTGTTTTTGGCGGCACCTACATCCCGTACACCAACACCTATCAACTCGGCGGTGGCGGTGCCACGTTTACCTTCACCAACCTCATCACGGGCGCCACCAACCTCGTCATCGGCGGCGGCGCCGGCGGCACTGTTGTCCTCGGCGCCCAAAACACCTACAGCGGCACCACCACCATCAGCAACGGCACTCTCCGCGCCGGCACGGCCAACGTCTTCACCTCCGCCCTTGTCGTTGTCACCGGCAGCGCGTTTGACCTTGGCGGCTACAACCAGGCTGTTGGCTCCATTACCGGCACCGGTATCATTACCAACAGCTCCGCCACGCAAGCTCTATTGACCAACGGCATCAACTCGGCCACTACCACCTTCGGCGGTTCCATTGGCGGCAACCTCGGCCTGGTCAAGTTTGGTGCAGGCACACTCACCTTTAGTGGTACCAACAACTTTACCGGTCCTTACATCGGCTGGGGTGGCGTAGTGCAGGGCACTACGCCCGGCGGCACGCCGCTCGGCACCGGCAGCATCGAACTTCACATTGGCGACATTTTGGTGACTCCATCCGGCACTGGCGCGAACGTGACCAACCTACTGGCCAGCGGCACCGGCAGCACGTTTACCTACGGTGCCAACGGCGTTTATCTTTACCTCAGCCGCGGCAGTTGGACCAATGCCGTCCTTGTCATTGGTGATCCTGCCGCCTCCGTGGACACCTCTCTGCAACGCTCTGCTGCTGGCGGCGTCCTGGCCATCACACCGGCCAACGGCACCAGCAGCACCAACCTCGGTACCCGCGAAGTTTTCCTCATCAACGGCGGCCTCTCCACCACCAACGGAATTGTCAACCCGACCATTGTCGGACGCGACAGCACGGGCAGCCGCTACTTTGACTTCCTGACCTACGACGCCAATCAGGGATTGATTGTTGCCACCTACACCGACACCAACCTTTTGGCTGCCAGCGCCACCAGCGTTAGCGTGATCACCAGCGCCGTCACCGTGACCAGTCCCACCAGCGTGTACGCGTTGAAAGTCAATAACGCCTTTACCAACAACAGCACGCTCACCATCGGCGATGGCATTGCCGGGCATCAGGCCGGCCTGATTCTAAACAGCGGCACCATCGCCGGCACCGGCACCATCAACTTCGGCGCCGCCGAAGGCGTCATCCACTACAGCATGGCCGGCAACACGGCCATTTCCAACGTGTTGGCCGGCACCGGCGGGATCACCTTCTTTGGCACCCGCCGCGGTTCCGGTGTGGGTTCCTGCCAGGTTTACCTCAACGCCAACAACGTTTACTCCGGTGGCACCTACATTCTCGGACAAGGCCGCGTTGCCATTACTCAACCCGGTGCTTTCGGCACCGGCGACGTCTGGGTTTATGGCGAGACCAACAACTGGAGCGGCCAGGCCTGGCTCAATGCCGCCATCACCGTCACCAACAACTTCCACATCATGGGCAACGGCGCGGCGACCGACGGTAATCCCTTCGGCGCGATCCGACTCGATAACGGTGCCATCATCACCGGTACCATCGAATTGATGGACAACGCCCGCATCGCCCTCAACACCGGCAACGTCGGCACCCTCAGCGGCGTCCTCTACGGGTCCGGCCGACTCGAAGCCGGCGGCAACGGCGTCAACGCCACCCTCGTGTTGGCCACCAACAACACCTACACCGGCGGCACCCTCATCAGCAGCGGCACCCTCATGGTCGGCACCGGCGGCGCCTACGGTACCCTCGGCGTCGGCTCCATCAGCAACGCCGCCAACCTCGTCTTCAACCGCAACAATGCCTACACCGTCACCAACCTCATCACCGGCTCCGGTACCAATATCCTTACTGGTACCGGCACGCTGACATTGTCGCGCGACAACAACCTCCCGACGACTGGCTCCCTTGTGCTCGGTATCGGCACCAGCGTCGGCAACCTCAACCTCGGCAGCTACAGCCAGACAATCCAAAACTTTAACGTCAACAGCACCAGCGACGCGACGACCAACCGGATCACAATCGGTAACGGTCAGACGTTGACAGTGAACGGTAACGTCACCATCGGCATCAACAGCAATGGTACCAGCGCGGCACTGGCCGTAAGTGGAGCGGGTGCCCTGGTCATCAGTAACAATGGCGGGTATGTGCGCTTGGGGAATGTGACTGGCACCGATTCCCGCGGGCGGGCAACTCTTGACCTGTCGGGTTTGGGCGCATTCGTCATGGACCTTGGCAGTGGGGCACTAACGGTTGCCTATAGCGGTGATAATGACGGTACTCGCCTGTACCAAAACCAAATGATCTTGTCTCAATCCAACTTCTTGCGAGCAGCCACTATTACCGTCGGCGGCAGAAGTCTGGGGACTTGGAACTACCTCCGACTCGGTTCCGGTACCAATACGATCTATGCCAACACAATCAACCTCGGTACGGGAAGCCGTGACAGCGGTCTGGTTGTCTTTAACAGCTCGACCGGCTCCGTATTGTTGCGCGCCCTCGACGGAACCGGTCGCGCCAACGTCAATATCGGAATTCACACCACTACCACCACCGGCTACACCGCCACCAACGTCTTCGATGTCACCGGTCACTATGCAGACCTTTTGATTGATACACTGACCATTGGCAATTACAGCGTTCGTGGTGGTGTTTGGAGTAACGCCTTTTCCTTCAATCAGGGCGTTCTCGATGTAAACTCCGTACAAATGGGGTTACGTCAAGGCAGCGCTGCCGGCACCAGCGTCATCAACATCGGCGGCGGCACCGTCCTCCTCGGCACTGGCGGCGCCATGATCGCCAGCAACGCCAACGGCATCCTCAACCTCACCGGCGGC
>CAZISE010000024.1:0-54984 GCA_964541945.1 uncultured Verrucomicrobiota bacterium | reverse complement strand
GCGCATACAAACTCCGCACCCGTTCGCTGGTCTCCTCGCGCACCACGCGGATTTGCTCGTCAAGTTTACGGTAACTGGCGCGGAATTTCTCCGCCTGTTCGGGCGTGAGTTTTCCTCGCGCGATACCAGCTCTCGCAACATCGAAGACGGCCGTCGGCTCAGGCTGGTTCGCCTTCAGCGCAACGCCGCCGCCAGACATCGGCGGTCTGCGAGGCTCTTCCGTTTGTCGCATCGGCTCGCCGGCCGCGATGCAAGACAGTGAGTGAAAATACCGGCGATAACCGCGAGGCTTGTGAACAGTCGTTTCCAAGTACGGCAGCAAGGCTGTTCGGATTGCTGGCACGGCTTCACGCGGAACAGTCACGCAAAACCGATTGTATAATAAGGCGGCCATGTTCGTGTCGTCTCCGAGAATCGTCTTGGCTTAGGTCTAGTTCTTGATCAAGAACTCACGAAGCGGTCGGTATCCCGCTTTCTTCATAAGCTCATCCCAATTTGCCGGCAGTCGAATCTCCTTGATCGCCGCTTGCTGCCTCAAGCCAGCCAACGTCTGTGCTTTGTTTCGATTCGGGTCCCCGCAAACGAGAATCGTGATTTTGTCGGGCGTGACGGTCGGGGTTGTCACGATTTCTTCCCATCCTCGGAATCTTGGATACCAAGGTGGCAATTTCCCCTTTTCTGCACCGGGTGCCCTCATGGACTTTGCGAGTGCTTCTTCAAAGGCACCCCTCACTCTACCGAGGGAACCGTACACGTGGGAAAATGTCTGTTCATAGGTAGTTATTCTCGCATTCTTCACCACGTCCTCAATTAGACTTCCCTTTTTATACCCTCCGGCCGCAAGCACCTCCGCGACTGCTGGCGTCAGCAGAACATACCGGCGCGAATTAATCATGCCGCTGGCAGCAAACTCGCGGCGACTGACATCATACGCTATGAGTTGCATAATAATCTTGGGATCGGATGTTGACGGAACGAGATTCTGCCCCCATACGGTACTATTGGCAAAAAGCACTGTGTTCGCATCTCGCGAGAACCCCTTCTCCACATGATAAGGCTCCCATCCAATCTTTTGTAGCGCCTCTTCGTCTTCCGCCAACACCCAAGGTTGCGGTTTGCCGAAAGTGCCCATCTGGGTTTCCTTGATTCGATAACCCACGATATTCCTCTCGATGAGTCCCAAGGCGCGGCCGATGACCTGGTTCACTGAGTGAGCGATCAGACCCTGGCCACAATCAATCTGAAGCTGCCTGGCCAGCGGACCATTGACCAGATAGAAATGCACGAAAGAATGGGTGCTGCCGCCACTCATTGTGAGCTGGGCCACACGGTCACCCATCCCCTTGACCGCTGCGATCAAGATGGGCATGTGCTCGGGCCGACAGCCAGCCATCACGGCGTTGGCCGCGATGTTCCAGGGCGTTGCCCTCAGATTGGCCGGGGGGGAGCACTGCGATCTCCTCATGTGGAGAGTAGTCGGTGTATTTTAGAAACTCCTGTATTCTGTCCACGGTCGGCGGCACAATGGCCAATCCATCGCTCCATTTGCAATCGGTGAAGTACCGATTGATTGCATCAATAGAACCGGTGAATACAATTTCCTTTGTTCTTGCAACGGTAATATCGGTCGGGGGTATGGGCTTGGTCAGCGCTTGGATAATTTGGGGGACAACGACCGATACGGTGTATTCCTTGAGTTGACCGTCCGAGTGAAGGTCAAATGGCCCCGGATAGATGGCGACCTGTAATGAGGGCACGCCCTGATCTATTCCCAGGGCGCGCGCCTGTTTGTCAAATTCCGGAGCGGTCACCACAACACCCGGGATACCGATTTGTTCCGCCGCGATGACGACACGGGCCGCGGCCGGCGTGCAGACCCCGCATCCACCGTTTCCGCTTATCACCGCGTCGCAGCCTTTCTTCTTCAATACGCTCTGCATGATTGCTGGTGACCATGGTCCCGTGCCGCCCGCTGCCCGGACAGCAGCGTCCATTTCCGTGTAAGGAATGATCTTGATATCTGGATACTTCTTCTTCAGCGCTTCTCCAATGGCGGGCAGGGTAATATCGGACTTGAACGTATGGTTCCATATCAGGCAAACGGTCTTGTCAGCCAGGGTGTTAAGGCGTGGGGCCATCGTGATCATCTTCACTGTAGGATCACCGAGAGGACTCATCACGCTGTAGACCGGCTCACCCGAGTTCGTTGGAAGGGGCAAACTACAGCTTCCATCGCAAGGCGAAGCCGACGCGCTGGATGCCGGTTGATCCAACCCTTTTAAAGCGGCTGGAGCCTGATTGGCCTTTTGCGTCTCGCCAGCCCATGCTCCTCCCGTTAACGCTGCACCGATGCTCGCGCACATCAAACTCGTAAGCCAATGCCGTATCATAACCGCATCTCCTTTTAGTAAGCGCTGACAACTCATGGCTTTCGACGAGCGGCGCGGCGCTCTTCAATGAGCTGGCGATACTCCCGACGTTGTTCGTGCGACAAGATCGGCAACAATCGTGCCGTGTGCCGCGCATACAAACTCCGCACCCGTTCGTTCGTCTCCTCGCGCACCACGCGGATTTGTTCGCCAAGTTCACGGTAACTGTCGCGAAATTTCTCTGTCTGCTCGGGTGTGAGTTTCAGACGCTCGACGTCCTCACGAAAACGCCGCTGAAGAAACACGTTTTCCGGAAACAGACGCGGCTGGGACACAGGGAGATTCTTGGACAAGGCCACTCCCGACACGACGCCGAAAACAAATAGGGCCGCGAGCGAGAGGACAATTTTGAGTGTGGAGGATTTCATTGTTCGAGTGCGTTCAAGATGATTTGCTGGGCCAGCCCGGAAGGTTCCGCGTCCGAAGCGCCTACCGGTTGATGGAGCGCGAGCAGCAGTGATAATACCGCCACGGCAGCGCCCACCGGCACGGCTCTGACAGCGAGTCGCGCCAAGGGATTTTCAGGTTCCACGTTCCGCAAGCGGGCAAGAACGCGGGTGGTAAACCCAAATGGTGTTTGCGTCGGCAACGGTGCTGCGCCGCGATCCGCCAGCCGCGCCAGCCTTTTCAGAAAGTTTTCAGGTTCAATCATAGTGAAACCTTCGGTCTCACTATCTTTTTACGCATCACCGCGCATCCGGTTACAACCCGTCACGATTTGTTGTGCTGGTCCTGCGGTTCCAGTGCCAGCAACGCCTTTCGCAACCGCCTGCGCGCCCGAAAAGCTCGAACCTTGACCAATGCCCGGCTCCAGCCCGTGATGGCGGCGATTTCGTCCACGGATTTTTCTTCGACATGCAACAGTATCAGCACCAACCGGTCATCCGCCGGTAACGTGTCGAGCAGCTTGGACAACAATTCTCGCGCATCGTCGGCCAGTTCATCGGGTGCGGTCTCCGGCGACCTCAACACCGCCTCAACCGCCCGCTGTTCGCCCTCCGCCAAGTCCGCCCAGCGCAACTCCGGTCGGCAGGCGCGTCGTCGCAAATGGTCGCGGCAGACATTGAGTGCCACGCGCGAGACCCAATTCTCCAGCGGCCGGCGCGGATCATACCGATGCAGTCCTGCGAAGAACCTCGCAAAAACCTCCTGCGCCAGATCCTCTTCATCCATGCGAAACGGTAGGTGCCGGCGGACAATCGCGATGACTTGCGGATACAGCGCGTCCACCAACACCCGCGCCGCTTCCTCGCTGCGCGATTCCAACCACGATACAACTGCATTTTGAAGCTGTGTCGTCACGTTTTCGGAGTCTTGTAGAAACTCACCTTGCGCTGTTGGCGAGCACGCTGGAGCAACATGCCTGATCGGGGTGGAACCACAGTTCAGTGATCATCAATAAGTAAGGAAGTTGTCGGGGTATAATGATTTTCTATCGGTTGTTCGACTGACCGGTGGCGGCGGCGTGGATCACGTCGGGATCCACCTTCCAGACGGCGCGATCGTAGCTGAGGAACCCGTTGCTTTCTGTTTCGACATCGTAGAGTTGAACCTTGAAATCGCCGCTGGTGCCGGTCGTGTACCGCTTCTTCCACATTTCGCGGTAGAAATCACGCAGCCGTCGTGTGTACCAGCGTTTCGAGGCGTCGTCCACGGGATAAAGTTCCTTGGCGTTGCATTCGCCGTCGGTTTTGGGGTCGTAGGTGCCGGTGGCCCAGAGTTTGCCGGGCCAACTGTGTCCGATGGCGGCCAGACCGAAACCGGCCGTCTCGCTGTCGAGACAGATGCGACGGCCATCTTGCGGCGCGTCGCCGCCGTGCGTGTCGTGCACGTCGCCGCCGCCGTGACGCGGGAAACCGCTGGCCTCGTTGATGAGCCGGCTGGGATCAAGTTGTTTTGCCCAGGCGGCGTGGCGCAACGTGTCGAACTGGCCCCAGCCTTCGTTGAACATGTTCCACATAATGATGGACGGGTGATTCCAACGTTGCTGGATGAGGGTTCGCATTTCCATTTCGCACTGTGCGGCGGCTTCCGGTTCTTTGGGCAGATCGGTGAACGGGTCGCCGGCGTTGCCGCTCGGCATGTCCTGCAAGATCAGCAGGCCGAGTTTGTCGGCCCAGTAGTAATACCGCTCCGGTTCGACCTTGATGTGTTTGCGTACCGCGGCGAGCCCGAGTTTTTTTGCCGCCTCGATGTCAAACCGCAGTGCCTCGTCGGTCGGCGCGGTGTGAAGGCCGTCGGGCCAGAACCCTTGGTCGAGCGCGCCGGGCAACATGATCGGTTTGCCGTTGAGCAGCGGACGGGGAATGCCGCGTTCGTCTTTGCCGACGGCGATGGTTCGCATACCGACGTAACTGCGCACGGTATCGAGTACGGTGCCGTCAGTTGCCTTGAGTTGCACGGTGAGATCGTAAAGCATCGGTGATTCCGGTGTCCACGGTTTGGCGTTCTTCATTGGCACGGTGATGTCGGTGGTAACCCAGATCAAACGTGCCTTGTACCATGCCAGATTTTCGCGCACGCCCTTGGTCAATTCGGAACCGAGCGCGCCGGTGGCGGTGGCAATGGTTTTGTCGTTTTCGCTCGCTGTGACGACGACCTCGGTGGTGCCGACCGGAGTGCGGGCGTTCACTGTCAACTTCAACACGCCCGCGGCAAGATCGGGCACGGCGTGCAACGACTCAATGCTCGACTGTGGCACCGGTTCCAGCCAGACGGTTTGCCAGATACCGGAGGAAGCGGTGTAGGCGGCGCCGCCGGGATGCAACGTCTGTTTGCCGCGCAATTGCCATCGGGTGTCCGTGGGGTCCCAGACCGACACCACCAGTTCCTGAGGCTGGCCCGGTTTGAGCGCATGTGTGATGTCGAAGGTGAACGAGTCGTAACCGCCCCGGTGTCCGCCCAATTGGCGGCCATTGAGGAAGACGGTGGTCTGCCAGTCAACGGCGCCGAAGTGCAGCAGAATCCGCTGCCCGTTCCAGGTTGGCGGCACGGCAAAGGTTCGGCGATACCACAGTCGTTGATCGGGTTTGAGCGGGCGCATCACGCCTGACAACGCCGACTCGATCGGGTAGGGCACAAGAATCTTTCCGTCCCATGCGCTAGGTTTTTGTTCGGCGGATTTGTCGGTGATGGCGTAATCCCAGAGTCCGTTGAGGTTCTGCCAGGTGCTGCGCACCATTTGCGGACGCGGATACTCTGGTAGGGCGTTGGTGGGCGAAACATCCTTCGCCCAACGCGTCAGTAACGGCGCATGGTCGGGAATCTTCCAGTCTGCGGCAAACGTGATGCTGCCGATGGTTTCGGCCAACAGCAGCGCCAGGCTGGCGGTTTTGCAGATTCGACCTGTTCTTTGTGATTTCATGGCGTTTTTGTTTGAGGCGGGTTGACGTAGAGAATGCCGCCGTCCACGGAGCGCTCGCGGCCGCTTTGGCGAGAATGAATCGCGAAAACGTTGTTGCTTCCCGTCTGAATTGCCTTCTGTGCTGCCGGGTTGATCGCTACAACGCGGTAGATCTGGTTGTCGCCGTCTTCAGAGAAGGCCAGGACGCCGTTGAGGTAGTATTCTGCCGCGCCCTGATGTCGGACCCGCAGTCTGAGATTGGTGGCGTGTTGCTGAGCGCCGAAGGAAAACGTCTTGCGCAGCCAGATCTCGGAGGAGTTCCACCTGGTGTGAACGCGATCGCCGTGATTGCCAAACGCGCCCGTGCCGGTGGCCCAGGCAGAGGCATCAAACGTAGCGGTGTGCCAGTCTGCCGGTGGCGCATTGGTGGTGTATTGCCAGCCCGCGAGTCCGTCGCGGAAGCGGTCGGAAGTGTCCACGATGCGGGTGTAATACCAGGTGTTTTCCGGATGGATGATTGCCTGGTTGATCGCGTGAATGGCGGTTGGCTTGACCTTGCAGACCTGGCGGTCATAGGTCCAAAACCCGTTCTGTTCTTCCTCCACGTCGGTAAACTGGGTGTAAACGATTCCCTGCAATCCTTCGGTGAGCACAAACGAGCGCGTTAGATCGGCAAACTCGGCATAGAGGTTCTGAAGATCATCAGCGGTGCGAAGGTAGCGGCTTGTATCCTTGCGATGCCAAAAGTGTCCATCAATTCCCAGATGTCCCACCCCATGCTCGCCGAGAATGCGCGGCTTGTTCGTTGGGATTGGGTAGCTCGGATAAGGATAGTTGTGGATGTCGTTCAGGTCACCCGCCGGGGCATTGAACTCACCGGAATCATAGGTTACCAGTCGCGTCGGGTCCCAACTTTTTACGAGGTTGGCAATGCGCGCGGCATCGTAGTGGCCCCAGTTCTCATTGAAATCAATCCAGGTCACGATGCACGGATGATTGCAGAGCGTCATCACCATTTGCCGAAGTTCGGACTCGAATTGGGCATTGTAATTTGGATCCACGGGATTCATCCGTGTCGGCATGTCCTGCCAAACCAACAGGCCGAGTTTATCCGCCCAATAATACCAACGCGCTGGTTCCACTTTGACATGCTTGCGGACCATGTTGCAGCCGAACGCGCGTTGCTGAACGATGTCCCACTTCAACGCCTCATCGGTAGGCGCCGTGTAAATGCCGTCGGGCCAGTAGCCCTGGTCGAGCAACCCCAGTTGGACGATCTTTTTTCCATTGAGGTGGATTTCTGGGAAGCGGCCCGGTACGATCGTGATCTTGCGCATTCCAAAATAGCTGGTGACCGTATCAATTTTGTTGCCCCGACTGACCAGCGACACTTGCAAGTCATACAGGTCCGGTTTGTCCGGTGACCAGAGCCGGGGATTGGCGAGGTTGAGCGATAGCTCGGCGTTTGCCGCGCCCGTGATTACTCCGGCCACCTCGGCGCCAAATCTGGCCACCGCGGTAACGGTGACGCCCTGAGTCGTGCCCGTTGTATGCACCGTGAGCTTCAAGCGGTGCTGGTCCACGTCCGGCGTCAGTTTCAGACTGGCAATACTCGTCGCCGGCACCGGCTCCAGCCACACCGTCTGCCAAATGCCCGAAGCCGGGCTGTACCACATGCCACCGGGCTTCAGCGATTGCTTGCCGACCGGATGCTGGGCGCCGTTGGTATCGTCAAATACACGCACCACCAGTTCCTGTGGGCCGCTTCCGTCGAGAAGTGTTGTGATGTCGAAACAAAAGGGATCATACCCACCGCGATGAATCCCGGCGCGCTGCCCGTTGACGAACACTTCGGCCTCCCAGTCAACGGCGCCGAAGTGCAGCAGAATCCGCTGCCCGTTCCAGGCTGGCGGCACGGTAAAGGTTCGGCGATACCACAGTCGTTGATCGGGTTTGAGCGGGCGCATCACGCCTGACAACGCCGACTCGATCGGGTAGGGCACAAGAATCTTTCCGTCCCATGCGCTAGGTTTTTGTTCGGCGGATTTGTCGGTGATGGCGTAATCCCAGAGTCCGTTGAGGTTCTGCCAGGTGCTGCGCACCATTTGCGGACGCGGATACTCTGGTAGGGCGTTGGTGGGCGAAACATCCTTCGCCCATCGCGTCAGTAACGGCGCATGGTCGGGAATCCGCCATTCCGTCGCGCAGAGGCTTGTCATGCCCAGCATGACAACCACCAGCAGAGCGAAATACCGTCTTGCATTCATCACTTGCTTGCAGACGGGAAAATGAACTTCATGATCGCGCTTCCTACGGGATCAGCAGGGTCATACATCCCGGACGCCATCTCGGAATGGGTATGGTGGTCAACTGATACAAACCGCGCATCGCAACCGGCGCTTTTCAGCTTTTCCGCGAATTGTTTGCCCCCGGCTGCCGCATGTTCACGGTTTGTCGTGTTGAGAACAAGGAAGCGGGGATAGGTTTGTTTGCTGGATACTTGATGATACGGCGAAGCAGACTTCAACACCTCCTGATCCGTGCCGAAAGAATCGCGAATGAATTTCTTCACCAAGGCTTCGTTGTCGTTGTCTGTCAGGTCAAAGCTGGCCGTGTCCACCGGTATGACCCCGGCCAAGTCGCGCGGATTGATGCTATACTTTTGCAGATATGACGGGCTTGTGCCTAACAAAGCCGCCAAATGCGCCCCGGCAGAATGACCAGATAGAAAAACGCGATGTTTGTCACCACCGAGTTCGGCCAGGTGATTAAAAGTCCATGCGAGCGCGGCCGCGCAGTCCTCGACGTGGGCAGGATGTTGAGCTTTTGGTGATAGGCGGTAATTCGGTGTAACGAATAACACGCCTTGGGAAGCGTAAAACAGCCCGGTGGTTTTCATCAGCTTCTTGTCGCCGATTTCCCAGCCGCCGCCATGTATGTGCACGAGGACTGGCAATGCCTTGTCCTTCTTTGCGGGCACATAGACGTCCAATTTGTGTGATGGGTCATTGTCATTCAGGTAGGGGACGTCTAGTTGTGTCGTTACCCCTTCCGCCATGCCTTCGACTCGTTTTGCGTCCTGCCGTTTCTTCAAGGCCATCTTCAACAAAGATTCCCTTCGCTCTGTTTTATCTTGGGCATAAACAAAGGTGGCAAACGTTCCAAGTAACGAAGCAGCAAGCAAAGCCGTTCCTGAAATTCGCGTGATCATCATGATCTCCTTTGTTGGTCGTTCATCCTATTAAGACGGAATGAATGCACGGAGGTTACATCATAAATGCCACGGTTCGCGATAGGCACGGCTGAGCATGCGGTTGGCGTCATCGGCTCCGACGAATTTTTCGGCGGCGGGGTCCCAGCGCAACGGACGTTTTATTTGCATTGCGATGTTTGCAATGTGACAGAGCGTGGCGGTGCTGTGCCCGACCTCGACAGGCGCGGCGGGGTCGGTACGGGTCTTGATGCAATCGAGCCAGTCGCGGAAATGGTTTGTGCTCGTGCCGAGGCTGGTTTCCCGTGAACCGAACACGACACTTTTCAGTGAGGCCGGCTCGCAAAAGAACCCGCCGTACCCGGTCTCGACCCAGCCTTCGGTCCCCTCGAAACGGGTGGCCACATTGTCCTTGCGGGTGATGCATTCCAGTTCGACGCCGTTGGCGTAACGAGCGCGGAAATGCACAATTTTGGCGACGTTGAACAGGCCGTCGGTCGGCCACTCGCTGCCGGCATCAGCGACCTCGACGGGGCCGCTACGGTCGGTCCCATTGCCCCACTGGGCAAGATCGAGCGAGTGCGCGCCGTAGTTGGTGACCTGACCGCCGGAGTAGTCGAGGATGAAACGGAAATTGTACAGGCAACGATCGGGGTGGTACGGCGCCCACGGCGCGGGGCCGAGCCACATCTCGTAGTCGAATCCTTCCGGCACAGGTGCTGGCGTCCACGACGCTTCGGGGCCGAATTTGTTCCACGGACCGACGACGGCAGTGATCTTTTTCAACTGACCAATACGTCCGTTGCGGACCAGCTCGCACGCGAACCGGCTCTGGCGACGCGAACGCTCGTGGCTACCGGTTTGGAACACAACGCCGTAACGGCGCACCGCCTCAACCATTGCGCGCCCGTCGGCGACGGTCAGGCTCAGGGGTTTCTCGCAGTAGATGTCTTTGCCGGCCTGCGCAGCCATCACGGTCATGAGCGCGTGCCAGTGGTCGGGCACCACCAGAACCACGGCATCAATATCGCTGCGGGCGAGCACCTCGCGGAAATCGGTGTAGGCGTCGCAACCGCGATAGGTCCCGGACCGACGTTGCCCGGCGTAGTGAGCGTTGACCATGTCACGCACGGGGTCGCGTCCCAGGTACTGGTCCTCGGTCTTGTAGCCGTAGCTGGCCCGGTTAACGTCGCAGACGGCAACGATCCTCGCGTCGTCCTCGGCAAGCAATGCGCGAGCATCCTGCGCGCCCTGGTTGCCGCAACCGATGACACCAATGTTAATGCGGTGGCTCGGCGCATTCTGTCCGAACACGGAGGCAGGGACAATGTGAGGGACCGCAAACGCCATCGCGGTCGTCGCAAGGAATCGTCGGCGCGAAATCTTCATGGTTTATCTTTTGTAACGACGTCCGCAGGCAGCAACAATTCAACCGGCGAGCGGGCGAAATACGGCGGCACGGTCAACAGGCGGACCGCGCCACGCCCGTAACGGATGCTCCAGACTTTGCCGTCGGTGCCATCGGGCACGGGAACACTGTAGAAATTGCGCTCGCGTCCGTTGAGCCAGAAAACAGGACGATTCGACGGGTCACGGACTTCGCCATGTTCGCCGCCGAACAGGCCGATGGTCGTGGTGCCTTTCGGGACGTAGAAATACATCTGCCACAGGCTGTAGTGGCTGTTCATTGGCTCATCGTGGGAGGACTTGATCACCATTGGCAGGGCCGAGTTCCACTTCAACTGCGTGCTGTCCATGCCGTCATCGAGGGTCAACCTGTAGAGGCCCGGTTCCTTGACGGTGAGGGTGACGATGTGCTCGTTGCCGTCGGGCGGGACACTGCGGTCCTCGGCGACGAGCGTCTCGCGTTCGCCGCTCTGGCTGGCGCCGCCGAGTTTCCACAGCTCCAGGCGGACATTGCCGCGGTCGCGGTAATGGGCAATCAGACCGCCGGTGATGGCGAGTTCGAACTTGGTGGGCACGTCGGTGATGCGCGTGTAAAAGACCTGTTTGCCACGAGCCGCGCCAAACTGTCCGGGCGGAGCTTCAGCGAGTTTCAACGGCGCGGCGCTGACGAGGTCGTCGCTGAACGCGACGGGCTTGAAATCCATCGTTGCCAGCGGGTAACGCTCGATACCTTCGGCGATGAACTTCGCCAACTCGTCGGCGGTGAACGGCGCGCTGGATTTCCACGGATTCCTGCCTTCGGCGACGTCCCATCGGGCCTCCGGCGGAATGGCGACGGTTTTGTCGCGCCCGACAAGATCGCGGTAGAGCGCCTTGGCGTGGATCATCATTGTCGTGCGCATCCGGTAAGCGTGACGGATCAAGGCCTCAAACGCCTGCTGGCGTGCGGTGTCCTTCGACTTTTCATAGCGGCGGTAGAGGTCAACATAGCGGGCATAGAGCACAAGATCGTCCAGACGCGGGTTGGTCGTCAGACGGCGCGCCTCGTCGAGTGCGCGAAACATCCGGCCCAGTTGGTCGGTGGCGACAAGATGCGGTTCGGAACCGTCAAGCTGGCGATAGAACTCGCGCATCGGTTCCTTGGCGGGACCAAAAGCGCGCGTGAGGAAATCGTCCACCAGCGCGTCCACGTGTTGCGCCTCGCGCGGGTCCCAGAGCAATCGCGCGGCAAGATAGTAACCGAGGCCATTTGGCCCCCAGTTGTCGGATGACTCGGCGGACATAAAACGAGCGCCTTTCGCGTAAAATTCAGGGATGGTGCGTTTCAAGTAGGCGATGTTCCCGCCACGCGCGGCGGCAGGCAGGTCGCGGTCCCAGACGTTGACGCTGTAGTATTCGCGGATACCGAGTGTGGCGCCTTTGTCGGCCCAGCCGCTGATGATTTCGTCGAGCGAAAGACCTCCCTTGAGAAACGCCGTCGCCACGCTGATGACGACTCGGGGGTGAACCCGGAGGTTCGGCGGCGGTGAATGGTAGTTGTAGGCGTACATTCCGACGAGTTTGCCCGGATACTTTGCGTTCACAGCGGTAGCCACTTCATTGGCAAGCAAGACCGCCCGATCGGTCACGCTGCCGAGCTTCACGCAGGCGTCGCACTCGCACCAGCCGCCGCCGTCGCTCGGATCAACGGAAACACTGTCGCGTGTCGGATCGTTTTCAAACTGGCGGAGCGCATCTTCCACCACGAGCTGGCGGAGGCCGGGATTGGCGATGCAGAACTTGGTGGATTTGCGGACCCCGCCGACGAGGCCGAGGTATTCGGGATGCGCGGCGAAAACAGCTTTGTTACGGCCCAGGATACCGTCGTAAGCGTGGCCGGTGCTCAATTCGATCCCGGAGGCGACTCGGTTTTTCGCGCACCAATCCGCGTATGGTTCCTTGTTGTAATCCCACAGGCCATACCCATACCAGATGCGGCGCGCGTAGTAGGCGGGATGTTCGTGGACATCCACATCGAGGCGGAGCACGGGCGTTTTTGGCACGATTTCCCAATGCGGTCCGGGGAAGAACTGACGATGGCCGAGCCGGTAAAGCAAGTCCCAGACGGCATGTCCGCCAATCACATACATGCCGTTCGGATGCGATTTCAGCAGGTAATCTTCACGTCGCGTGATGTCCGCTGGATCCCACGGCACCGGGATACCGAAATCGCCCGGTTGCCCGACCGCGATGCCGGTGCGTCCGTCGCCGATGACCACCTCAAAGTGGGCGCCGCTCATTTGTTCGAGGTAATCGGCCAACCGGGCAGCTCGTTGCCGTGTCTCCTGGGTGGCATCGGCAGCAACGACAATCGGCCAGCGCGCTTTACCATCGGCGGCCAGTTCCACCGCGGCTACGCGACTTGCGACAAGGACACCGAAAAGAAACCAAACGCGCACGGCAGAGAGTGAAGCACAAACGATCGTCGTTCGCCAGCCTTGATTCAGAATGCGAGTATTGGCGCAGAAAACCGGGGCGCCTCCCCGCGTCGCCCGTTAGATTTATTGCCGCCACCAGGGGTAGGGGACGCCACTTGCTCGACATCGGTCACGGTGGCGAGACAACCACTTCAAAGTCGCTGCCCTTGACGCGGCGCAGTTCGCGATGGAGAGAGGGAATGCGTTCGTCGGGCGCCACCGAGATCGCCCAGTCAATACCGTTGTCGGCAACGAACATGCCGTGTTTCTTCAACCCCTTCAGAATTGCCTGTGCTTCGGGAGTGAACCCGCGGATGTCGAAATCCTGTCGCAGTCGGATCCGTTCTCCCATGCGCGGCAGATTCTCGTCGGTGAGCCGGCTGGCAAAATGGGTTGCGGGCGCGACGTAGGCGCGCCGTGTCCGTCGCACAGTGACCCGCATCGCATGGCCGACGATGCCGCGACGCAATTCGTCGTAGCGAATGATTGCCGGGAAAATGGGCAGCCCGGCGGCGTCGGCGCTGGTCCAGCCGTCGGGACGAAGCTTGTTGGTTTTGAGGTCGAAGACGGACGCTTGGGCGGCCTGCCAACCGTGATCGGTCTTTTTGAGGTGATAGAACTCGTAAAGCATCCGCTGAATGGGGTCCACCACAATGCCGTGACGGTCGCCATCTGCGCGGCGGACATCACGCTGGACGTCGTCGAGCGTCTGGCCTTTGAAGGCCACGGGCCAGCCTTCAATGGGAATGTTGTCGGGAATGGGAAAAGGGCCGGGATCGGATTCGTTCGGATAAGAGACAATTTTCACGGAAACCCGTTTCTGGTCGGGCGGAACGAGGACGAATGCCATGTCGAGGTTGCAACGGAGCGGTTTGTCCGCGCCGATGGAGGCGATGATGTTCCGCGAGTTGGGGTGAATCGGCCAGGTGGAGATGTCGAGATTCCACGGGTTATCGGGCGGAAAGACCTGAAGACGGCTCAGAATCTCGTCTGCGTCCGGCGTGTTGAATAACACCGGGACGGCCATGGCCAGGAGAAGGCTAAAGTTCATAACGCAGTTCGGCGACAGCTTCGCAATGTTGCGTCTGGGGAAACATGTCAAAAGGCGTGACCCGCTCCAGCCGGTAACCGGCGGCGAGCAACTCCTTCAGGTCGCGCGCCAGCATCGGTGGGGCGCAGGAAACATAGAGAAGTTTGCGCGGGTGAAGTTTCGCCAGCGTTTTCAGAACCTGTTTGCCGCAGCCACTGCGGGGCGGGTCGAGAACCAGGCAGACTTCATCCAGTTTGCACTGGCGCAGCGTGTAAAACAACAGCCGATCGGTCGAGCCGGGGTAGAAATCGTAGTTTTTCAGGCCGAACCGTTCGGCGTTGGCGTTAGCGGCGGCTATGGCCCGTTCGTCCACTTCCATTCCGTACACATGTTTGGCGAGGTCGGCCAGCATCAATGCGAACAATCCAACCCCGCAATAGGCGTCCACCAGCACCGAACAGCCGCTCTCGGCAAAGGCGCGCCGCGCATGTTCCAGGGCCAGCGCGATAACCCCCGCGTTGACCTGGAAAAACGAGCCAAGAGGCACCTCCAGACGCTTTCCCAACAGCTCCTCCACCACCCATTCTTCCGGCGCCGGCTCCTCAAATGTCCGCACCAGACCGGTGGAATCACAACGCAACGTCAGGTGGCGACCCACTGCCGTTGGTTGGCCACTGATGGTCGCCAGTGTCTCGTTGATCTCCTCTCGCGCAATCGGGCACTGGGTGATCTCAAGGATGGACCGTCCGCGCATCGTCCAGAAACCCGGTTTGCCGGGACCGTGGACGACGATTTTGTTGCGGTAATGGTACTGCCGGGGCGAAGCGACCACCGGCTCAATGGGCGGGTCGGCGATGTTGCCGATGCGCTGAAAAACGTCGCGGATCTGGGCGCGTTTCAACTCCAGTTGATGGGCGTACTCCACGTGTTGATACTGGCAACCGGCACAGTTGGCGTAGTAGGGACAACGCGCCGCCGCGCGGTGCGGCGACGGGGTGATGACGCGAATCAGGTCCGCCGTGGCAAACCGCCGTTTCACCTCGACGATCTCGACCTCGACCCGTTCGCCTTCCAATACAAACGGCACGAAGACCACAAAGTTATCCACACGCCCGATACCGTCACCGCCAAAGGCGACGGTGGTAATGTCCAGTTCAAGTCGTTGTCCGGGTTGAAGAAAGGGAGCAGTCACGGCTTGTTTTTACAAGCCTCGCGCTGAATCTGCAAGCCGCTCGCAAGTCCCCAAAGCCACGCCAACGCAAAAATGCCCACTCCGATCAAACCCCACCGGAATTGCGGGCCACCGTCAACCGGAAACTCCCGCGTCCGAAGCCAGAGATGAACAAACGCGCCAAACCAGTACATCGTCAACACAAACCCGACGGTTGCCAGGCTCATTTGCGCCACACCGATCGCCCGACGCCCAGCCAGGAAAGTGCCAAGGCCGGGCACCGAGAGCAGATTGCTCAACAGATAATCACGAGCGCGCGCCAAAGATATCCTCGTAAGCGTACATGAACGCAATGGACGCAAGAGTGCCGGTGACGAACACGCCGACGCAACAGGCCAAAAAACCAACAAACGTCAGCAACCCCAACACGAGCACCAGACCGAACAGTTGCCACCAGTGACGGGTCACCACCTTGCGGCTCAACTCCATCGCGGGCCAGAAATCCAGTTTCTTGTCAATGATCAACGCCAGCGTGAACATCCAGGCAACCCCCAGATAGACACCAGGAATGATGCAAAACAACACCCCGATGCCACTCAGCAGCCCGGAGACAATGTAACCCAGCATCAACGGCACAAACGCCGTGCTGAATCCGAGAAAAATGTCGCCGAACTCCGCGGGTTGTTTGCGAATTTTCTTCAACAAAAACAGATATAACCCACCGCTCATCGGGCCGCCGACAACGAGGCTGATGAGCGCGCCGAGATATGGAATGCCGCCGCCACCGGCAATGAGCATGGCGACAACACACGCGCCGAGCAACAACCAGAAATCGCTCTTGAACAGTTCCCAGGCCCGGCGAATGCAGTCGCCGATGTTGACCTGGTAGTCGCGCGCGAGGATTTCCGCCGCCAGCGCCTCCGGGTTGATGGCGGCAGATGGCGCGGCGGAGACTGTTGGCGGCGGCCCGACGACAGGCGGCGCGCCGCCGGCAGCGGCAGCGCCGAGCAGATCGGCGAACTCGGCCAACTCACCGAGCGGCTTCCAAGCGGTATCGCCCGCCAGTTGGACCTGGGTTTGGGCATTGGCGCGGCCTTCCCGAATCCATTGCCGTAGTTGTTCCGCGGGCACCGGTCCGTACTCGCGTCCATCGGCCCCAATCATTTTGTACATGGTGGGGTACCTTTCTTTAGTTGGTGGGTTTCCACTGCAATTGGTCCACGTCCTCCTTGGAGACGGATTCGACGTGGCCATCCACGAAAACGATGTGGTAGCCGCGCGGGTGCAGCGGCGTGTTGGGCAAATCGGCGGCGGTGCCGCTGGCGTTCCAGCCGCCGTTGCCCTCGAAGAGCAAAACGGTTCTATCAGCCATTTGGATGGCGGCCAGTTTCACGCCGCCGAGGTTGCGGTTGAACACGTAGGCGCAACGCTCGCCGGGACGACAAACGCACTGGAAGAGTTTCTCGTCGTTGCCGGCGTGTTTTTTCACGGCGTCACACCAATGAGCGGCGTCCGGCAGCGTGTCCTTGTTGTCGCTGGCGTACATCAAGATGCCCAGAGCCAGTTGGCGCATGTTGTTCATGCAACGGGCAGATTGGGAATGACTGCGGGCTTTGGCAATGGCAGGCAGGATGAGGGCCGCTTGGAATCCGAGACTGAAAAACAGCAGGACGGCCGAAAGACAGATGCCGGTGATCGCCATCCCTTGGCCTCTCAGTTTACCCTGGCTGCGGTTGATTTTGGACAGGCCGACGATACCGAGAATGATTCCGGGAGTGGCCGTAAAAAACGAACAGAAAAGAGTCAGGCATCCAAGCAGAAGGGACGCAATCGCCAGGCCGGAGGTCTTTGGAGCGACAGGGGCGACGACCGGTGGCGGCGCGCTCGACGCCAGTTCGGGGAACTCGCCGAGCGGTTTCCATTCACCGCCGTTGGCCTGGACTTGGGTCTGTTGGTTGAGACGCCCCTGGGCAAGCCACTGGCGAAGCTGGTCGGCGCTGGCCGGTCCGTATTCTTTGCCGTCGCCTCCGATGATTTTGTACATGGTGATTGTCCTTTCAGGGTACAAGCAGGGTGAACGGATAGACGGGAATGTTGCGGACAACGGTAAACACGGCAATCCCGCCGAGCAACAGCCAGAGGTAAATCGGTTTCCAGATGGGCGGCGATTGAGGTGGTTTTGTCCAGCGCCAGATTCCGTAGGCGGCCACGCAGGGGAGGGCCAGCGTGAACAGCGCGTTGCAGCGCAGGGCGGCCAGCAGATGGCCGTGTAGCAGGTGATGGGTTGCCCGCGTCATGCCGCAACCGGGACAATACAATCCGGTCAGTTTGTGAAACGTGCACGTCGGAAGAAACCATGCCTGCGACGGGTCAACCCAGAACATCATCGCGGCCACCGCCGCGACGGCGGCAAGGGCGATGACGATTTGTGCGGGTTTTGTCACGTGAGATCAAAATCGCCGGTGCGCGGCGAGTTGACCGAGAAATCCGATGAAGAAACCGATGATATTGGCAAGGAGACCGAGTCCGAATGCGATCCAGCACCACATCTTCGCCTTACGCGAGGCATCCTGCGCGCCCAGCACATCACCGGCGCGCAGTTTGCTGTTGACCTGCGCGGCAAATACAATGGCCGGAATGCCCAGCGGCAGGCAGCAACACAACGTCACTACAATGGATTGCCAGAGATAGTTTGGAATGTCGGGAACCACGGGCAGCGGCGTGGTGGGGGGAAGCGGAGTGCCGGCGGCGGACGGCGGAGGAGGCGCGGCGGGCGCGCCGAAGGCGGAGGCAAATTCGGGAATGGCACCCAACGGTTGCCATCCGGTACCGCCGACGGGTTGGGCCTGGGTCTGGGCGTTGGCGCGTCCTTCGGCGATCCACTGTCGCAATTGTTCCGCGGTTACAGGGCCGTATTCTTTGCCGTCACCACCAATAATCTTGTACATGACAAGTCTCCATCTCTTGGTGAGCCACGCTCCGTCGTGGCCGCATCTTGCTGCGCGTTACGGACGCGACGGAGCGCGTCCCTCCACCACAACGGGGAGCAAGACTACTGCAACGCCTTTCGAATCGCCAGCTTCAATTTCTCCAAACCGGCGCCTTCCAGCGCGGAGATTTCCAGAACCGTCGGAACTGTCATCCTGCCAGCCCCTTTTCTCGACGAGGATTTTGACAAGTTGGAGGCACGTCCCGCTTTGCGTTTGAACGTTGCCAGGTTTTTTTTCGCGGCGGGCAGGTCCATTTTGTTGGCAACGATCAGACGCGGTTTGTTGAGGATATCGAGCTTGTACAACCGCAGTTCCTTTAGCAACTGCTCGTAGTCGTCCCACGGCTTGCGTCCGTCCGTGCCGGCCATGTCCAGCAGGAGCAGCAGGAGACGACAGCGCTCGATGTGACGGAGAAAATCATGTCCCAATCCCTTGCCCGCGTGGGCGCCCTCGATCAGGCCGGGGATGTCGGCAACACGGATCCGGGTAAAATCCTCGTAGGTCAGTATGCCGACATTGGGCGAGAGCGTCGTGAACGGATAAGGAGCAATTTTGGGGTGGGCATGAGTGATTTTGGAGATGAGCGTGGATTTACCGGCGTTGGGGAAGCCGACCAACCCCACGTCCGCAATCGTTTTCAACTCCAACTCGGCCCGCAACTCTTCGCCCGGCTCGCCGTACTCGAATTCGCGCGGCGCGCGGTGCGTCGGGCTTTTGAACGCTGTGTTGCCGCGTCCACCGCGTCCGCCACGGGCCAACACAAACTCCTGGCCCTCCTCGACGAGATCGGCAAGGAACTGACGGGTTTCGGAGGGAGCGGTTTCCTCGGCTTCTTCTTCCGGGAAAGAGGCGGTCGCGCGCGAAGGCGATCCGTCGTGTCGCTCGCCATAAATGAGACCGACCTTCGCGTCGGGATCGAATTGTTCGGTGGCGGCCGCAGGATGGTAACGGGTGATTTTTTGTTGGCGTTTTACCTGGCCCAGCAAATAGACCTGCGTGCCGACAGGAACCTTTACCCTGACGTCGTTGGCGCTGCGTCCGAAACAGTTCTTTCCGCGTCCGTGCTCGCCGTTGCGGGCAACCAGGCGCGGCGTGTAAAACAGGTCGGAAAGATCGGTGACATTGGCGTCCGCCACCAGAATGATGTCGCCGCCCTTGCCGCCGTCGCCCCCGTCGGGACCACCGTATTCGATGTATTTTTCCCGCCGAAACGAGACGCATCCGTTACCGCCGTCGCCGGCTTTGGCCGAGATTTTGACTTTGTCCACAAACATGGCGCGAAGGATACCCCGTCGCGTCACAGCGGGCAAGGTTACTTCTGCGACGAACTGAAAACCCTTTTCAAGAGATCGGTGGTGCGGGCGACGGGATTCTGGCGGATGTTCTTTTCCTCGGTAGCGATCATTTGGAAAAGGCCGTCGAGCGCCTTTTGTGTGATGTAGCCGTCGAGGTCACCCGCATCGGCGCCGAGAAACGCCGCCATCGGGCCGGCTTGTTGAATGAGGTTTTTGTAGGCGGCGGTGACGCCGGTTTTGGCGGTGGCATCTCTGACGATGGGGAGGAATTTCTCGCGGAGACGGGCTTCGCTGGTCTTGCGGAAATATTGCGTAGCGGCATCGTCGGGGCCGGTGAGAATGGCTTTGGCGTCAGTGACGGTCATGTTGGTGATGGCACCGGCAAAGACGTTGGCGGCCAGTGGCACGGCTTGTTCGGCGGCATGGTTCATGGTGGCGACAAATTCATCGGCAATCTTGTCCTGGCCGAGGCGGCGGAGCGTTTTCTCGACGGTCTGGAGTTGCGGCGGCATGGGAATCTTGACGGCGGCATTGTTGAGGAATCCGCCGTCTTTGCCGAGGGTGGCGACGGCCTGACCGACGCCTTTGGAGAGCGCCTCGCGGAGTCCCCGCACCATCTCCTCTTGTGTGAGGGGGACGGCGGCGGTGGTGACCGTTCCGGTGGTGGCGGGTTTGACGAGCCAATCGAGGAACCCAGCTTGAGTCCGGGGAAGTTGCAACAACATCGTGAAAACGATGATGAAGCGGAGTGAAAGTGTTCGCATGGTGTTTTCCTTTGCTAAGCAACAGTCGGTCCAAACAGCGAGAGTGTCAATCATGCCGAAAGCGAAAGGGCTGGCAGGGTCTTGCCAGCCCTTTCGGGTTATTTCACGGGTGACACTTAGTACACGTGTGTACTTTCTTCGTGTGTCACAGGCTCGGTGAGCATGTCAGAGGTGAGATTCACCTTCAGACGATGGTCTCCGGCGCTGACGCCCTTACCGATGATGGTGTAAGTCACCGTCTGCTTGGGCGCGAGTGTGGGGATTGCGGGGAAGGTGACCGTCTTGCCGTCCACTGTACCATTGCTGGAGGCGCTGACAGGATCAACCTGTTTGGCGAACTTGACAACAACCTTCACATTATTGTCGTCTGCAGTGCCCTGGTTGGTAACGCTGATGGTGTAGGTGGTGGTTTCGCCAATCGCGATTGGATCAGGATTATCCTTGGTCTCCAGCAGGATCGCCGGGATTCCCTTCCACAAGGTACAGGCTTGATCCTTGGCCGAGAGCCCCTCCGCACTTCTGACCGTGACATCGTTGCAATGCGATCCAGGCGTGGTGCTGGTCAATACGATGGAGAGGTTTTCCTTGGCGCCCTTGGCAAGGCTGGGCATTCGCCATGTGGCAGTGTTGCCACTGATGCTGGCGCCGTCGGCCTTGACGATACGCGTAGCCGCCGGGGCGGTATCCGTGACGACAACGTCCTTCAAATCGGTGTCTCCGGTGTTGGAGACAACGATCGTGTAGGTGGCTGTGCGTCCAAGGAATTGCTGCTTGGTGCCGTCCTTGCTGATGGCAAGACCGGGTTGGAGCACCGTGGTGCAGGCTTCGCCCTTGACTTCAGCGGCATTGGAAGCGGAGGCGGCCGCGACGTTGCAGAAGCGACCACGACGATCGGCCTTCAGAGGAACAGAAATGTTCCTGGATTGGCCGGGCGCAAGATCACCCACGTTGAACGTGAGGACTTTTTGGCCGCTGGCGCTGCTGAGCCCGTCGGGAACTGTATCGGTGACCACCACGTTCCTGGCGATGGCCGAACCTGTATTCTTGACAACAACCGTGTAGGAGATTTGTTGTCCGATGTTGGCCGTGGCGGGACCCGATTTGTCAATGGCTAATGTGGCGCGACCGACAACCGTGGCGGCGCAACCACGCGGAATGGCGGCCATCGTGGCACAATTCACCAGGGTCCCTTCTCGATCGGCTTTGTACCAGACCTTGATGGTCGTGGTGCTGCCTTTGTCGAGCGCGTCGAAGGTCCACACAAGCTTGCGTCCTTCCAGTGTGGCAGAAGGCTCGCTTCTTACGTAAGTGGCGCCGTCCGGAATTGTGTCTGTCACGACGGCGTTGGCGCAATTGGCCAGGGCAACGACCGTGAGCGTGTTTTCCACCGTCTCTCCGAGGGTGGCGGCGGCAGGTACGCACTTGGTCAGTTGCAGGAGGTCAGACTTCAATGTGAAACAATTGGAACCCGTTGGAGCCGGTTTTGCTGCTGGCGCGGCTTTTGGAGCCGGTGCTGGCGCTTCTACTCGTGTGTAACGAGGAACATCGGTCCTCCCGGCGCGTCCGGCCTGCGGAAGGGTGTTGTATTCCTCCTCGTTATAGATCAGTGGACGATTCCATTGGTAAGATTGGGTGGAACATCCACTCCACAGCGCAACTGATGCGGCAAGAGACATCATGACTGTTACACCATGCACTTTACTCATAAGAGCTTCTCCCATGTTTTTCGTTTGCGAGTCTGCCAAGCCCATCACGAGATAAGGCATTTAACCTTCAGCTACCCTCGCCTTTCAGTAGCCAATTCAACGTATACCACAAAATTCGCTTGTCAACAGGAGGTTAGAGATTTTTTTCGTTGCACCAGTACTTTGAAGGCGTGTCCCATTGTCGAGTGCAGGAGTTGATGGATGGCGTTTCGTTCTGCACTGTATTGGCCGGCGTGAGCGTGGACAATGTTTTCTATCTCTTCCATGCCGGCTTCCAAGAGGAAACGCGTTTGATCGGTGAATGCGACGGTTTCCAGACCGAGTTCTTTGCCCTGCTCGATGAGCGAGGTAAACTCAACATGGGCTGTAATGTCCTGTTCACCAATGTGTTGGTAAGGGTTCGCGTTCTTGGTATGGCGGTGGTAACACTGGAGATGGCCGTCCTTGTGATGCGGGGCAAAATACTCGGCTCGCTCAAACCCGTAATCAATCGTCAGGATGTAACCGTGTTCAAGGCGTCGCGCAACCTGTTCGAGCCAGTCGAGCGCCCGGAGATTGATTTCGGCGCGATACCCCTCCGGCAACCTCGGCAGGCGCGGGTCAGACAACGGTCCCAACTCTTCCGTAAGAGCCTCCGTCACATAAACCTCTTGTGCCCCGACGATCCGGTGTACCGGCAAGGCATCAAGAAATTCGTTGGAAAAGACAACTCCACGGATGCGGTCGGGTATCGGATCGCCGACCTCGATGAGTTGGTAGCGCAATTCAGGCGCGGCGGCGAGGATGTCGGAGCGGAGTTGACCGTGATGGCCGCCGAACTCAATGACCTCCTTGACGCCCCATGCGCGGAATTGACGAGCAAGAATGCGCCCGAACAGAGGACCGACGCTGACGCTGGTGAAATAGTCGCCCCATCGCCCGATGCGGGTTTTGTGGCTGGTGTAGTAACCGTATTGCGGATGGTAAAGGGCCAGTTCCATGAAACGCTCGAACGTGATACGTCCGCCCTGAGCGGCCATGGCGGACTGGATTTCGCGAAGGAGCAACGGGTTGCTGTTCACGGAAGACAGAATAGCGGAATTCGCGCTTGCAAGCGAGTTGTCCGGTGCTACGTTCCTTGCCACACTGCCGCTGCGGTTGCGGTGAAACACCGATGACAGGCAACGAACTGCAAGAATACATACCGGTGGGGCTTCTGACGCTGGCCGTTGTCGGCCTGGCCGGCGGCATGGTTTTGATACCGATTTTGCTCGGCAAAAAACGTGTTCACACGGCAATCAAGGACAGTGCCTACGAGTGCGGGATGCCTCCGGTGACGGAGGCACATGTGCGGTTCAGCGTGAAGTTCTACCTGATCGCCATGCTGTTTATCCTTTTCGATTTGGAAGTGGTGTTTTTGTTGGGCTGGAGCGCGGTGTGCCGCGATCTAATGAAGGAATACGGTTGGGACATGCTGGCGGGCATGGTGGTGTTCCTGCTGATTTTGGAGGTAGGCCATATCTATGCGTGGCGCAAGGGCGCCCTGGATTGGGCGCCAAAACGAGGGGGAAAACCGTGATCACGGGATTCGATCCCAAGACCGAAGGCCGCGATGTCATTGTGACACGCTTGGATGCGGCGATTGACTGGGCGCGTAAAAATTCACTCTGGCCAATGCCAATGGGACTGGCTTGTTGCGCCATCGAGTTGATGGCAACGGGCGCGAGCCGCTTTGATATCGCCCGATTCGGCGCCGAGGTCATGCGGTTTTCGCCCCGGCAATGCGACCTGATGATCGTGGCCGGAACTTGCGTGTACAAGATGGCCGGCGCGGTGCGCCGCGTGTGGGATCAGATGCCGGAGCCAAAATGGTGCATCGCCATGGGCGCCTGCGCCAGCAGCGGCGGGATGTACCGCAGTTACGCTGTCGTGCAGGGTGTGGACCGTTTCCTGCCGGTGGATGTTTACATTTCCGGTTGTCCGCCGCGACCGGAAGCCCTGTTGGACGGGTTGATGGCGATCCAGCGACGGATCGAACACGAGGCGGCGCTCAAGAGCCTGCGCCACGACGGGCGCGCGCCGGTTGGCGCGGGCGTGAAAGGCCCGATCATCGTCTGCGGCGATTATGCCCCGAAAGGCGGTGCCCAATGACACCCCAACAGCTCGTTGAGCAACTGCGAGCGCGTTTTAACGGGGCGATCCACAATGTGACGGAGTTTCGCGGTCAAACGGGTGTGACCGTGGCGCGCGAACGGCTCGTGGAGATTTGCCGTTTTTTGAAGGCGGAATGCGGTTTTGACATGTTGAGCGACCTCGCCGGCGTGGACAATTACGGGCAGGACCCGCGCTTCGAGGTGGATTACACCCTGTACTCGTTTACACACCGGTTCTGGTTCCGTTTGAAGATAAGAGTGCCCGAAGACGACATGACGGTGGACTCTGTTACCGGCATCTGGCGCACGGCGAACTGGCACGAGCGAGAGGCGTTTGACATGTTTGGCCTGCGTTTCCGGGGGCATCCGAATCTGCGACGAATTCTGATGTGGGATGGCTATCCGTACCATCCATTGCGAAAGGATTTTCCTCTGGCCGGAATGGAAGCCGAGTTGCCCGATCCGGAAGCAGGTGCCGGCCGGGCAGAACCGGCGCCGATGTTGGGCGGCCCGTTTGTGGCCGGTTCAGGAGCGCGACCGTCTTCTCAACGCGAGCCGCGTCAGTACGACACGCTGGCCGAGAGGGAGGAGAAACAAAAACTGCATGGCGACACGGCATGAACTGGAGTTGATCGAATCCGCAGCACGGGCACAGGCGATGTTGGAAGCCGAACCGGCCGGGGAACGGATGATCCTCAACATGGGGCCACAACATCCGAGTACCCACGGCGTGCTGCGTCTGGTATTGGAGTTGGACGGCGAGGAGATTACCGAATGCCGTCCCGAAATCGGCTACCTGCATCGCGGCGACGAAAAAATCGCCGAAAACTTGACCTGGACACAGTTCATTCCCTACACCGACCGCCTGGATTATCTCGCCCCGCTCGCCAACAATGTCGCCTACGCCTATGCCGTCGAGAAACTCTGTGGTATCGAGGTGCCGCCGCGGTGCCAGGCCATCCGCGTGATCGCCTCGGAACTGGCCCGAATCAGCTCTCACCTGTTGGGCATCGGCACCTTCGGCATGGACATGGGCGCGATGACCGTCTTCCTGTACACCTTCGAGGCCCGCGAAAAAATCTACGACCTCTGCGAATGCCTCAGCGGCGCTCGTTTTACCACCAGTTATACCCGCATCGGCGGTCTCGCGCACGACATGCCACCGGAATTTCTGCCGATGTTGCGGAAATTTTTGAAGGAAGTGCCCGCAACGATTGATGAGGTGGACCGACTGCTCTCGCGCAACAAAATCTTCCTGGAACGTACCCGTAACATTGGCGTTCTGTCGCGCGCGGACGCCGTGGACCTCGGCATCACCGGACCGTGCCTGCGCGCCAGCGGCGTCGAATGGGACATTCGCAAGGCGCATCCCTATAGCGGCTACGAGAACTACCAGTTCGACGTGCCGGTCGGCACGGTGGGCGATTGCTACGACCGCTACCTTGTCCGCATGGAAGAAATGCGCCAGAGCGTGCGCATCCTCCAACAAGCCGCCGACCAGATGCCCGACGGCCCCTGCAACGCCCCCGAAGCCAAAATCGTCCTGCCGGAAAAAAAGGCTGTTCTGACGAAAATGGAGGAACTGATTCACCATTTTCTCCTCGTCACTCAGGGGATCAACGCGCCGCCGGGCGAGATTTATTTCTCGGCCGAAAATCCAAAAGGCGAACTCGGTTTCTTCCTCATCAGCAAAGGCGGCGGCACACCGCATCGCCTGAAGATACGCGCGCCATCCTTTGTGAACCTCCAGGCAGTGCCGTTACTGGCCAAGGGACACATGATCAGTGACCTGGTGGCCATCCTTGCCAGTCTCGATTTCGTAATGGGAGAGTGCGACCGATGATCCTTCCCGTCGAACTTGAACATCACATTGACGAAATCATCACGCACTACCCGCCACAACACAAACGGGCCGCCGTGTTGTGGCTCTGCCATTTGCTCCAGGAGCATTTCGGTTTCCTCGGCGATGAACAGGTGAAATGGATCGCCGACAAACTCGGTCTGCCGCCGATCAACGTTTGGGAAATCGTAACCTTCTACCCGATGTTTACCCAGAAGCCGCTCGGCCAATTCCACATCAAACTCTGCCGCACACTCTCCTGCCACCTGGCCGGCAGCCCGGCATTGCTCCAGCGGCTGGCCAATCTCGATCCAAACCAGTTCACGGTTTCCACCGTCGAATGCCTGGCCCTGTGCGGCAGCGGCCCCGCCATGATGATCAATGACGCGACCTTCGAGCGCGTCACGCCCGCAAAACTCGACGCCATTCTTACCCGCCTCCAGACCACGGGAAAACTTGAACCCCAGCCATTGCTGCCGCCGTTACCGGCGCATCCGCTGGAAAAACGTGTCCTGCTGGCCAATCTCGCCCGGCCCGGTTACACCGGTTCTCTTGCCGACTACGAACGCGAAGGCGGCTACCAAGCCTTGCGAAAAGCCCGCACCATGAATCCCGACGACATTATCCAGGAGGTCGCCGACAGCCAATTGCGCGGACGCGGCGGCGCGGGATTCCCTACCGGCCTGAAATGGCGGTTCCTCGACAAAAAATCCGGCAAACCCGTGTACCTCATCTGCAATGCCGACGAATCGGAACCGGGCACCTTCAAAGACCGCCAGATTATCCACTACGACCCCCACCAACTCCTCGAAGGTATCCTGATCTCCTGTCATGCCATCGGCGCCAGGGTCGCCTACATCTATATCCGCGGCGAAATGCCCGACGGCGCGAAAACACTGCTCCACGCCATCGAGGAAGCCCGTGCCCGCGGTTACGTCGGCAACGGCGTCGAAATCTACGTCCATCGCGGCGCGGGCGCCTACATCTGCGGCGAGGAAACCGGCCTCATCGAATCCCTCGAAGGTAAACGCCCCTATCCACGCATCAAACCGCCTTTCCCGGCCAGCGTCGGCCTGTTCGGATGCCCCACGGCGGTCAACAACGTCGAGACGCTTGCCAACATCCCGCACATCATCCGCCACGGCGCCAACTGGTACAAAACCATGGGCGTCACCGGCTCCACCGGTACCCGCCTGCTCTGCGTCAGCGGCCCGGTCAAACACCCCGGCTGCTACGAGTTCGAAATGGGCAAACTCACCATGCGCCAACTCATCTACGACGTTTGCGGTGGTCTCCAGGACGGCCGACAACTCAAGGGTGTCATCCCCGGCGGCAGCTCCATGCCGGTGCTCACTCCCGACCAAATAGATGTGCCACTCGATTTTGAAAGCCTCCGCAAAGCCGGCACCATGGCCGGCAGCGGCGGGGTCATTGTGCTCGATGATTCGGTGGACATCGTCGAGGCGACGCTGAACCTTGCCCAATTCTACGCCCACGAGAGCTGCGGCCAATGCACCCCCTGTCGGGAAGGCACCCTTTGGATGGAAAAAATGCTCCACCGGATGCGCGACGGACGCGGGCACCCGCAGGATGTGGAATTGCTCTACGACGTGGCCGACAACATTGACGGCAAAACCATCTGCCCGCTCGGCGAGGCCGCCGCCTGGCCGGTCAAGGCGTTTGTGACAAAGTACCGCACTGAGTTTGAGAAACATGTCTGAAAACACCGTCAACCTGACAATTGATGGACGGGCGGTCGTCGCCCCGAAAGGGATGAACCTCATCGAGGCGGCGAAACTCGCCGGCATCGAAGTGCCGCACTACTGCTATCATCCGAAACTGTCCATCGCCGGCAACTGCCGAATGTGCCTGGTGGACGTCGGGATGCCCAAACTCGGCCCGGACAAACAACCGCAGGTCGGCCCGGATGGAAAACCTGTCATCGTCTTCGGCCCCAAACTGCTCATCGCCTGCAACACCCCCGTCGCCGAAGGCATGGTGGTCCACACCCGCTCGCCAAAAGTCCAAAAAGCGCGCGAAGGAGTGATGGAGTTTCTGCTGATCAACCATCCGCTGGATTGCCCGATCTGCGACCAGGCGGGAGAATGCCGGTTGCAGGAATACAGCGTGGACTACGGCAGGGCCGAAAGCCGGTTTACCGAGGACAAGGTCCACAAACCAAAGAAAACGCCACTCGGGCCGAAAATCACCCTCGACGACGAGCGTTGCATCCTTTGTTCGCGCTGCATCCGTTTCATGAAGGAACTGGCCGGGCAGGATTGCCTCGGATTTGTCCAACGCGGCAGTCACTCGACACTGACCTGTTACCCCGGCCACGAACCGAACACCAACTACGACCTCAACATCGTGGACCTCTGTCCCGTCGGCGCTCTCACCTCGAACGATTTCCGTTTTCAACAGCGGGTCTGGTTCCTGAAGGAAACCAAAAGCATCTGCCCGCACTGCGCCACCGGCTGCAACACCGTGCTCTGGTCGCGCGAAGGCATTGTTTACCGCCAGACGCCCCGCGAAAACCCCTCGGTCAACCAATGCTGGATGTGCGATGAAGGGCGTCTCCACTACAAGTTCATCAACGATCCCCGTCGCCTCACGCTGCCGACCGCCAACGGCATCCCGATCTCCTGGGCGGAAGCGGTTGAACAGGTCGCGGCAAAATGGCGCGCCACCGAAGCCCGGGCCATCATCGGCAGCGCCCGCGCGACGACCGAGGAGTTGTTCCTGCTGAAACAACTCGGCGGTGAGACGACACCGTCCGTGGTGGTGCCGCATGTGGGGGAAGGGGACAGTTGGCTGTTGAACGCCGACCGAACACCCAACATGGCGGGAGCGAAACTGCTCGGATTCGGGACGAATGTGGCGCGGATTGCCGACGGCATCCGGGCGGGAACGATCCGTGCGTTGATGGTGCTGGGAGAAGACCCGTTGGAAGAGGAACTGCTGGCGAGATTGGAATTGCTGGTCGTGCTGGACATCCTGCCGAGTCGGGCCACCAGAACCGCCCACTACGTTCTGCCCGGCGCGACTTTTGCCGAGAAACAGGGCACCTTCATCAACGCGAAAGGACGAATCCAACGACTCAACGCCGCAATCGCGCCGCTGGCTCGTCCCGACTGGCAGACGCTGGCCGGGTTGCTGAGGGGGACGGGCACGGCGAAATACGAAACCATCGAAGACGTGTTTACCGACATGGCGCGCGTCATTCCGTCGCTGGCGGGCCTGAGCTTGTCGAAAATCGGCGACCAAGGCGTGGAGGTGGCGCTGTGATCGAAGGATGGCTCATCCCCGTCATCAAAATCGCGGTTGTCCTCTGGGCGATGTTGACCATCGTGGCCTATGCGGTGTTGTGGGAGCGTTGGTTGTGCGCCTGGATTCAGGACCGGCTCGGACCGAATCGCGTTGGGCCGCGCGGCGTTCTCCAACCGCTGGCGGACGGCTTGAAATTCATTTTCAAGGAGGACGTGATCCCGCGCCATGTGAATCGGTTGTATTACATGTTGGCGCCCATGATCGCGATGTCGCCCGCGTTGATCACCGTGGCGGTGATTCCATGGGGCAGCGCGTTGCCGATAGCGGGACACTCGATCAAGTGCGTTATTGCCGACCTGAATGTGGGAGTGTTGTTTGTCTTCGCCATCTCCTCGCTGGGCGTGTACGGCATCGTGCTGGCGGGATGGGCGAGCAACTCAAAATATCCATTCCTCGGCGGCATTCGTTCCAGCGCGCAGATGATCAGCTACGAGGTCTGCCTCGGACTGAGCGTCGCGCCGGTGTTCATGCAGGTGGGATCGCTGAACCTCGGGCGGATCGTGGAATACCAGGCCGGTCACGGCTGGCTTGTGGTCTATCCGATCCAATGGGTGTCGGCGTTTGTCTTCATGGTCAGCGCGTTTGCCGAAACGAACCGCCTGCCGTTTGATCTACCGGAAGCAGAGCAGGAACTGGTGGGCGGGTATCATACCGAATACAGCTCGATGAAGTTCGCCATGTTCTTCCTCGGCGAATATGCCGCCATGTTTCTCGCCTCGGCGTTGATGGTGACGCTGTTTCTGGGCGGCTGGTCGTTGCCAGTGGCGCCTTTCAACGCGCCGGCGAAGGAGTTGTGGGTGGGCATGGCGCACATCGGGATTTTCATCGGGAAAGTGTTGTTGCTGCTGTTTGTGTTCATCTGGGTGCGCTGGACGTTGCCGCGGTTTCGTTACGATCAACTCATGGGGTTGGGATGGAAGGTTTTTGTCCCGCTGACCCTTGCCAATGTGGCGTTGAGCGGAACCGCGCTGGCGCTGATGGAGAAATGATGCAGGTGTCACGTCCACAACTCAGTCTTTGGGAAAAGACCTACATCCCGCAGATATTGCGCGGTCTGTGGCTGACACTGCAACACATCCCGCGACGGAAGTTCACGCGAAATTATCCCGAAGAAAAACCTCCGCTCTACGGTCTTTACCGCGGAGTCCCTACGCTCGTGAGGGACCCGGAGGGACGCGTGAAATGCGTTTCCTGCCAGCTTTGCGAGTTTGTGTGTCCGCCCAAGGCCATTCGCGTGATTCCCGGTTCCCGAAACGATGCGGCCCCCGATGCCCCGGTCGAGAAGGAGCCGTCGGATTTCATCATAGATATGACCCGTTGCATTTACTGTGGGATGTGCGAGGAAGTATGCCCCGAAGAGGCCATCTTCCTGAAGAACGTATTCTCCCTCTGCGGCTACCGAAGGGAGGAGTTACGGTTCCACAAGGAGAAATTGCTGGAATTGGGCGGGATTCACGACGACAAGATTTGGAAGTGGAAAAACAAATGACCGTCCACGACACATTATTTTGGTTTTTCAGCCTCGCGATGCTGTTGAGCGGCATCGGGGTCGTGGCGAGCCGCAACCCGGTCAACAGCGCCATGTTCCTGGTGTTGTTGTTCGGGTTCATGGCGGGGTTGTTTGTGCTGCTGGAGGCGTTCTTCCTGGCCGTGATCCAGGTGCTTGTCTATGCGGGGGCGGTCATCGTGTTGTTTCTGTTTGTCATTATGCTGCTCGACATCCGCGCCTCACAGCGCCGTCACGTCAGGTTTCTCGGCGCGGTGGGCGCCATTGTCGTGCCCGGCGCGCTGGCGTGGGAATTTGTTTTCATTCTTCAGAAACCCGTCCAACCGTTGGCAGGACGCGAAGTGAATTGGCAGGGCGGCCTCGAAGTCGTGGTCAAACCGTTGTTCGCGCGGTACATGCTGCCGGTGGAGGTCGCCGCGTTGTTGTTGCTGGTGGCCATGGTCGGCGTCGTACTCCTGTCCAGGAGGAACTTGAAATGATCGCTACGGTCACTCTCCATCACTACCTGATTATCAGCGGGTTGCTGTTTGCGCTCGGCATGGCGGGTGTGATCGCGCGTCGCAACGCGCTGGTCATCCTCATGGCGCTGGAAATGAACCTCAGCGCCGCCAACCTCGCCCTCGTGGCGTTCTCGAAATACAACAACCTTGTGGAAGGACAGGTTTTCGTCTTTTTCGTCATCGCCATTGCCGCCGCGGAGGTGGCCGTCGGGTTGGCGATCCTGGTGGCGCTGTTCCGACTCAAACAAACCGTCAACGTGGATGAACTGAACTCAATGAAACGGTAGCCGCGAATGAACCTGCCACAGTCACAAACAACAACATGAACCCCGTTTGGATCCTCCTCTTCGCACCGCTGGCCGCCGCCGCCGTGATTACGCTGCTGACGCAACGGTGGCGGACGCTGAGCGCGCTGATTTCCTGCGGCGCGATCCTGACGGGTTTTGCCGTGTCACTCTGGATTTTCTGGGCGCTGGGCGCGGCGGTGGAACTTGCGCCGGCCCCGTGGCAATGGCTGGTGCTTGGCGACCGGGTGAAGATCGAGTTTGGCGCCACGGTGGATCATTTGAGCGTGTTGATGTTGCTGGTGGTGACCGGGGTCGGCTCGGCGATCCACATCTACTCGATCGGCTACATGAAAGGCGATCCGGGATTCTCGCGCTACTTTGCCTGCATGTCGTTATTCACATTCTCGATGCTCGGCATCGTGCTCTCAACCAACTTCATCCAAATCTTCATCTTCTGGGAACTGGTCGGCGTCAGCAGCTACCTGCTCATCGGCTATTGGTTTGAGAAACCCAGCGCCGCCGAGGCGGGCAAGAAGGCGTTTCTGGTCAACCGCATCGGCGATTTCGGGATGATGCTCGGGGTGTTGTTGCTGTGGTCTTTCACGGGGACATTTGACTTTCGCGAATTGCCCGCCAGGCTCGTAACCGTTCCTGTCGGCACGCTGGGATGGATCGGGGCGTTGATCTTCTGCGGCGCGGTCGGCAAGAGCGCGCAGGTTCCGCTGCATGTTTGGTTGCCGGACGCGATGGAAGGTCCGACGCCGGTCTCGGCGCTCATCCATGCGGCGACGATGGTGGCGGCGGGGGTGTACCTGTTATGTCGCGTGTTCGTCCTGTTTGCGGCCAGCCCCGCGGCGCTGATACTGGTGGCGTGGGTTGGCGGCATCACGGCATTGCTGGCGGCCTCCATCGCCATTGCGCAGAACGACATCAAACGCATTCTCGCCTATTCCACGCTCTCGCAGCTTGGCTACATGGTGATGGCCGTTGGCCTGGGCGGTCCCACGGCGGCGATGTTTCATCTGACGACGCACGCCTTTTTCAAGGCGCTGTTGTTCCTCGGCGCCGGCAGCGTCATCGTGGCCTTGCATCACGAGCAGGACATCTGGAAGATGGGTGGGCTGTGGCGGAAACTGCCGATCACATTCTGGACTTTCCTGATCGGCGCGCTGGCGCTGGCGGGCGTCTGGCCCCTGGCAGGGTTCTACAGCAAGGACGAAATCCTGCTGTTGGCGTTGCGGGTGAACAAACCGCTCTTTGTCCTCGGTACGCTAACGGCTCTCCTGACAGCCTGCTATGTGGGGCGACTGTTGTTTGTGGTTTTCTTTGGCGCCCCCCGCGACCCGCGCGCCTGTGACCATGCCCACGAGCCGCCGTGGGTAATGACATTGCCGCTGGGGTTTCTGGCGGTTCTCTCGCTGGTGGGCGGTTGGTTTGGCGCGGTGCCATATTTTCTTGATCCAAAAGCCGAGATTGAACACAGCCGACTCGGGTATGCGCTGCTGCTGGTGCCGTTGGCGGGTTTTGCGGTGTCGGCGGCGGTGTACGCGAAAACGGCTCCGAACGACGCGCCGGTTCGAAAAGCGCTCGGTCCGCTTTGGACCTGGATCGAGAACAAGTTTTACTTCGACGAATTGTACCTGTGGTTGGTGCAGCATGTGCAAGGCGCGCTGGCCGCGATGTGTGAGTGGTTTGATCGCTGGATTCTCCAGCGGCTCGGTATCGGCGGTCTGAGCGGCGCAGTGAATGTGGCAGGAAGAACGCTGCGTCTGATCCAGACCGGCAACATCCAGAGCTACGTTTTCCTGTTCGGCCTCGGCGTGGTCGTGATCCTCTACTACGTGGTGGTGCGGTGATGGAGAACCTTTTGATCATTACGGTCCTGTTCCCGCTGATAGCGGCGGCGGCGGCGTTTTTACTGCCCGCCGGCCGGTCACGGTGGATTCGCGGGCTGGCCATCGGGGCGACCGGGGTCTCGCTGCTGTTGACGCTGGTCATGTTCTCGCAATTTGACCGGAGCAACGCAGGGTATCAGTTTGTGGGGGGCTTCACGTGGCTGCCGTCCCTGAACATCCGCCTGCGATTTGGCGTGGATGGGATTTCAATGACGTTGTTGTTGCTGGTCGGGTTTGTGTCGTTTGCGGGGGCGTTGATCTCGCACGAAATCCACGAGCGACAAAAGGAGTATTACATTCTGTTTTTGGCGTTGACGACGGGGATCAGCGGGACGTTTGCCTCGATGGACTTGTTCTTTTTTTACTTCTTTTACGAACTGGCGGTGATTCCGATGTACCTACTGATTGGCATGTACGGTTCTCTGCCGCCGGGCCGGCACGGGCGGACAAAAGAGTATGCCACGATGAAATTGACGCTTTATCTGACCGCGGGGGCGGTGCTGGCGCTGATCGGGTTGTTGACGATGTATTACGCGGGTGGGCGGACGTTTGACATGGTCGAATTGAGGGAAAACCTTCGACTGGCCGGGAACGCACAGAAATGGGTGTTTGCGTGTTTGTTGTTCGGATTTGGCTTTCTGGCGTCGCTGTTTCCGTTTCACACATGGTCGCCGTTGGGCTATGCGGCGGCGCCGACAGCCGCCTCGATGATGCACGCGGGAGTGCTCAAGAAACTCGGCGCATACGGCATCCTCCGACTGGCCTTGCCGATGATGCCGGAGGGAGCGCGGCACTGGGCGGACCTGCTGGCGACGCTGGCGTGCTTCAACATCCTGTATGCGGGTTGGGCGGCGTTGACGCAGCAGGATTGGAAGTTTGTCATCGGGTACTCCTCGGTCAGCCACATGGGGTATGTGCTCCTTGGCATGGCCACGTTGAATGTCATCGGCATCAGCGGCGCGGTACTGTTGATGTTTGCGCACGGGGTGATGGCGGCGCTCACGTTCGCATTGATTGGCTGGTTTTATCATCAGACGCACAACCGCAACGTGACGGAGCTGAGCGGACTGGCACGAAAGATTCCGTTCATCGGCGGGTGCATGGTGATGGCGGCGATGGCCTCAAGCGGGCTGCCGGGATTTGCGAATTTTGTGTCGGAAATCATGGTGTTCCTTGGCGCGTGGCAACAAGGCTCGACGCTCTTTCGAGTGGCGACGGTGTGCGCGGTGTGGGGAATCGTCGTGACGGCGACCTATCTGTTGCGGGCCGTACGAACAAGCTTTTTCGGGCCGTTGGACGAGAAATGGAAGATGCTGACCGATGCGGTCACATTGTGGCAGCGATTGCCCTACGCCATGCTGATCGCCGTGTTGCTGGCGGTTGGGTTCTTTCCGCGGTTGTTGACCGACATCATTCGGCAGAGCGTTGCCGTAATGTGGGGGGGACAATGATGGGCTTTTACGCGATGCAATTGGAGTGTTTGCTGGCGATTCTTGCGATCACGACGTTGCTGACGGACGCGTTCTGCCCGATGACCGACAAGCGGCGTCTGGGCTATGTCTTGGCGGGGCTGGTGACCGTCACACTGGTGTACAGCTTCGGCCTCGTCCCGATACACGAGAGTTTGTTTCACGGATTGTGCCGAGTGGATGTTTTTGCGTTGTTCTTCAAACGGCTGCTTCTCGCGGTGACTGCGTTGGCGCTGGTGGCCGGCGCGGAGTTTTCCGAGCGATTGGAGACCGGGGCGGTGGAGTTTTACGCGCTTTTTCTGTTCGCGGCGACCGGCATGTTATTGACCGCGTCGGCAAATGATTTTGTGCTGCTGTTTGTGTCGCTGGAACTGGTGACCGTTACGTTTTACGTGCTGACCGGGTTTCTGCGTCGGCAGGCGGCCTCACTGGAGGCGGGAACGAAATACCTGATCATCGGCGCGCTGGCCAGCGGGTTTACCGTGTATGGTATCGCGTACATTTTTGGGACGACAGGAACGACCAACTTCGACGCCCTGGCCGCCGTGTTGAAGAGGGGCAATCCCGGTGCGGCGTTCACGCTGGGGATGTTGTTTGTGCTGGCGGGGCTGGCCTTCAAGATTTCCAGCGTGCCGGCGCAAATTTGGACACCGGATGTGTATCAGGGGGCGCCGACGCCGGTGACGGCCTTTTTGGCAACGGGTAGCAAGGCGGCAGGAATGGCGTTGGTGATGCGGGTGTGCCTGGCCGGGTTGTTGCCGGCGCGGGAACAGTGGATGACGTTGTGGCTGGTGTTGTCGGCGGTGACCTTGTTGTACGGGAATTTGTGTGCCATCCCGCAACGCAATATCAAACGGCTGCTCGGATATTCTTCCATCGGACATGCCGGCTACCTTTTGATGGGGCTGGCCGCGGCAAACGCGCTGGGGACGGAGGCGACGCTGTTCTATCTCGGCCAGTACGTCTTCACAAACCTCTGTGCCTTCCTCGTGGTTATTGCAGTCACCCATGTTACGGCGAACGACGAGATTTCGAGTTTTGCGGGGTTGGGAAGACGGTCGCCGCTGCTGGGACTGTCCCTGTTTTTGGCGATGATGTCGCTGGCGGGAGTGCCGCCGTTGAGCGGGTTCTTCGGCAAGTTTCAGTTGTTTGCCGCGGTGATTGAACGGGCGCAAACCGACTGGCATTATTATCTGCTGGCAGGTGTCGGCGCTGCCGGCGTGGTTATTTCGCTTTATTTTTACCTGAACGTCGGGCGTGTCATCTACCTGCAGGAGGCGGAAGAGACGACGCCGATCCCTGTTCGTCCCGCCATGCAATGGGCGTTGTGGTCGTGTCTGGCGGCCATGATTGGCTTGGGAATTTTCTCGCGTCCGATGGTGGAAGCGGCGCAGAATGCCGCCCGTATGATTGTTTGGAGATAAAAGGACGACATGAACACAAGGATTGAAAATGACTCGATGGGATCGTTGAAAGTTCCCGCGGAAGCATACTACGGCGCGCAAACCCAACGTGCCGTGGAGAACTTTCCGATCAGCGGCTGGCCAATGCCGCCACGCTTGATTCACGCCATGGGGCGGATCAAACGCGCTGCCGCCAGGACCAACCTGGAGTTGGGCTTGCTCCAACGGAAAATCGGCAACGCCATTGTTGCCGCCGCCACCGAGGTGGTGGAGGGCAAACTCGACGACCAGTTTCCGGTGGATATTTTCCAGACCGGTAGTGGCACCTCGACCAATATGAACGTCAACGAGGTGATTGCCGGTCGCGCCAACGAATTGCTCGGCGGCAAACGCGGCGACCGCTCGCCCGTTCATCCCAATGACCACGTCAATCTTTGCCAGTCGTCGAACGACGTTTTTCCGACCGCCATCCATCTGGGTGTGATGGAGGCGGTTCGGGAAGAACTCATTCCGTCGCTGCATCATCTGCACGGCGAATTGGCGGAGAAAGCGGAGGAGTTCGACGCGATTCTCAAGATTGGGCGCACCCATCTGCAGGACGCCACGCCGGTACGGTTGGGGCAGGAGTTCGGCGGATATGCAGCACAGGTGGAACAGGCGATTATCCGTGCCAACCGCGTGCTGGAACTCCTCGGCGAATTGCCACTGGGAGGCACGGCGGTCGGAACCGGCCTCAATGCTCATCCCCGCTTCGCCAGCAAAACCATCGCGCGGCTTGGCAAAGAACTGGGGTTGACGCTGAGCGAGGCGCGCAATCATTTTGAGGCGGCGTCGGCGCGTGATGCGTGTGTCGAGGTTTCAGGTTGTCTCAAGGCCATTGCCGTCAGCTTGGCGAAGATGGCCAACGATATTCGGATGCTTGGTAGCGGTCCCCGCTGCGGTTTGGGCGAACTCAAGTTGCCGGCGGTCCAGCCCGGCAGTTCCATTATGCCCGGCAAGGTTAACCCGGTCATCGTCGAAAGCACGATTCAGGTTTGTCTGTGGGTGATTGGTAACGATGTGGCTGTCACGCTGGGTGGGTTGCAGAGTTTCTTTGAGTTGAATGTCGGAATGCCGCTGATGGGCGCGTGCCTGATTGAGAGCGCGCAGTTGCTGGGACGCAGTGCCCGCAATTTTGCCGATCGGTGTGTGGCGGGCATCGAAGCCGACCGTCAACGTTGTGAATCGCTTGTGGAACAGAGCCTCGCGTTGTGCACCCCGCTGGCGCCGGTGATTGGCTATGACAAGGCCGCCGAGATTGCCAGCGCGGCGTACCGGGAGGGACGGACCATTCGCGAGGTGGCCCGCGAGAAGTTGGGACTGAGCGAGAAGCAACTGAATGAGATTTTTGATCTCCGTCAGCTTACCGAACCGGGAATTCGCGGTCGCGGTGGGGAATGAAGAGCGATGGGCTTGCCCTGCCGGAGTTTGCAGACTAAGATGAGAACCCAAATGGAGGAACAACATGGATCCGCTGTTGAAATTGCTTGAGGAACACGCCCTTCGTTCCAAAGAGGAACTGGCCAAGATGCTCGACCTGGAGGCCGATGAGGTTGCCCGACGCATCCAACAATATGAGAAGAACAAGGTAATCCTTGGCTACAAGGCGGTCATCAACGATGACAAGGTTGACTCCGACCTTGTCAAAGCGGTCATCGAGGTGAAGATTCAGCCAGAACGGGAAGGCGGGTTCGACCGTATTGCCAGTCGGATTGCCAAGTTTGACGAAGTGACTTCCCTGTTTCTGATGAGCGGCGGATACGACCTATTGATCTTTGTGGAGGGGCGTTCCTTGCGGGAAGTGGCGCAGTTTGTTGCGGAGAAACTGGCGACCTTGCAAGGGGTGACCTCGACGGCCACGCATTTCATGTTGAAAACATACAAGGAACAGGGTGTGTTGATGTTGGATGAAGAGGAGAATGAGCGCCTGAAGGTCAGCCCGTGAACGGGCGTATTTCCCATTGCCGGGGAGGGGGGGATGTGGTAGTGTCCGCACGTTTTCCGGTCGGGGCGTAGCGCAGCCTGGTAGCGCACTTGCATGGGGTGCAAGGGGTCGCGAGTTCGAATCTCGCCGCCCCGACCAATTTTTCATTTAAGAGACCGGTTTGTTTCTCGGTTCGCTTTCGGTCTGGATTTTTCGCATCTTTAGGAGTAATAAATCTCGTTGGTGTGTTCTGCTTGCTGGCACAGAATATGATGTGCAACGACTGGTGCGTAACATAACCAACCAAAACAACCAACCGAAAGGAGGAGCACATCGTGATAAACCGCGGTGGGATTGGCCGGTTGGAAAATCGGCTGCGGTTAAATGGAGGTGTACGATATGCTGGGAGCGGACAAAAACGGAAGACGTGGAGTCGCTCGGCGGCGGGCAGCTTTTACATTGCTAGAAATCATGATTATTGTTGCCATTATCGGGCTGCTCGCCGTGTTGGCGGTACCCACCTTCATCAAGGCTCGAAAGACCTCCCAGGGCCGTCGCATCGTCAACGATGCTCGCCAGATTGACACGGCAATCAGCCAATGGGCGCTGGATTACGGGAAAAAGGATGGGGATGCCATTCTTGGCAATGAGGCGATCATCGCGACGTACATGAAAACACCCTGGAGACCCACAGACCTGTTGGGCAATGCTTACGTTATCGGCACTGTTGGGACCAATCAACTTAAGATTGCTCCCGCCACGAAGACGGCGCTCGATGGCGTTGGGGTTGATTGGGGATCATACTAAGCCTTGGTGTTTGGAGAGGCGCGGCAGGCGACAGATCGGGCGGTAAGCTTCACATCTGGCGAGGCAGGAGGCGGAAGACTCGTTGCCAAAAGGGTGGTTTTGCCTTGCGAGAAGCCGTGGGGGATTTTACTTTCCATACAGTCTTCGAGCGGGTTCCGGTATCTTCTGCGACGGAATGCCCGAGTGGCGAAACGGCAGACGCATCGGACTTAAAATCCGAAGGTGGGTCAAACCACCGTGTGGGTTCGAATCCCACCTCGGGCACCAGATATCCGTGTCGTCACGAACAGGAGAAAAACGGTTTGTTGGCCAAATTGTTGATGGGGATGGTGGGGATCATTCTCGCCGGTTGTGGAAAGTCGGAGCAGGGCGAAATCTCCCATCGGTACGCGCCTTCTTTGCCGGAAGGGTTGACATGGGTGAATCGGGCACCGACGGATGGCAGTGAATTTCGCGGCAAAGTGACAGCCTTGTTTTTCTTCGATACCAGTTCGGCTCGTTCGATCCAGTGGTTCCCGTGCCTGAAAGCGTGGCAGGCTCGTTATGCGGCACATTCCTTTGCGGTGATCGGGGTCGTCTCGGCAGAATATGACTTCTCTTTGGATCCGATGCTGGTGAGCGGAGCGGTTCGCCGTCATCAGTTGACATTTCCCGTTGCCACCGATGGCGAATATGCAGTCTCTCGCGCTTACCAGGTGCAGACCGTGCCGCGTCTGTTCATTGTAGATTCCCAAGGTGTTCTCCGTTATGACGGGACGGGCGACAGGAACTGCGCGTCCGCTGAGCGGATAATTCAACAACTCCTGAGGGAACACCATCCAACGTTGCAATTTCCGCCGGTTTTCGGCGCCGAGAAAGAGGAGGCTGTTTTCTATCCGGTGACGGCGCCGTTGTTTCTTGGGCGGGTACACGGTCAGCCGGTGAATTGTGACCCGAGCGACACCAATACCATTGTCTCATTGACACTGCCGGCGGAACGGGAGGAAGGAAAGGTCTATGCAGCAGGACGATGGTCGCTGTTTTCGTCCAGCCTGCGACATGCGGAGGACAGCGAGGAGATGGACGATTGTCTTACGGTCAAGTATCGGGGGGTGGGGGTGGATGTGGTGATGCGCCCGGAAGGAGGGTATTGGAAAGAGGTGTTAGTCCAATTGAATGGCCGATGGTTGACGCGTGATGTGGCGGGCGCTGACATTGTGTTTGATGAGAAGGGACGGAGCGTGGTGGAGGTCAAAAGTCCGCGTTTGTACAATCTGATTACGGGGCAACCTTACGGGGTGCATGAACTGCGGCTTATTTCGCAGGGCAAAGGATTGTCGGTGTATTCCTTCAGTTTTCGCAGTGCTGAAATTCCCGGTACTGGTCCTGTATGGGAATCTCGGAAACCTTGAGGCGCGTTACAAACGTTCCCGACCGGCGTATCCCGTGTCGAGTGGATGCCAGAATTCGATGTCCTCTTCGTCGAGTTCCCAACAAAGGAAGACTTCTTGTCCATTGCGCAGATGGGGAAAATCTACCAACCCCCGTTCGGTGTCCTTGACGACGATGCCCATGATGCGGATTTCATGCAGGAGCGTGTTCAGGCGCGCCAGTCGTCGGAGCAGGCCCTCGGCGACTTTGCCGCCCAGGTCGCCGCCGGTGTCGCGGAGTTGTTGGCCGAGGTCGTTGTCGCAACGGGTGATCTGTCGTTGAAGCTGATGGATGTCGCGAAAGAGTCGGCGCAAGGAGGGAATCAGGGCGCGAGCCTGTTCCAGAGAGAAATGCTTTTGGAAGCGATACATCGAAAGGAGCGGCGCTCAGGATTTGGTTTCGGAAGTCGCAAACGCTTTTTGAGTGGTATGCCATGCGAGCGTGGCGCATTTGACGCGCACGGGGAATTTCAGTACGCCTTCGAGCGCTTTCAACTCGCCGAGTTCCTTTCCGCCGAACGGCTCGGCGCCGCGCATCATGCGGAGGAACCGTTCGATAAATTGCTGTGCTTCTGCCGTGGTTTTGCCGGTAAGTTTCTGGGTCATGATCGAGGCAGAGGCCTGGCTGATCGAACAGCCGTGTCCGTCAAACTTGATCTCGGCGATTTTGCCGTCGCAGATGCGGGCGGTGATCTCAATCTCGTCGCCGCACAGTGGGTTGTTGTCCCGCGCCTGCAGGTCGGCAGGCGATACTTTTCCCTTGTTTCGCGGGCGTCGGTAGTGGTCAAGGATGATTTCTTGGTAAAGTTCTTCGAGCATGGCGAGCTGAACGTAGCATAGCCGGCGGGTGTGCAAAGCGAAAAATGAGGGCTTTCTTGCCACGGCGGGGCGTATTGGCTAGAGTGGAAAACATGACAATGGGGATTTGGATTGGTTGTATTCTGGTCTCGTACCTGCTTGGCTCGATTCCCACGGGATTCGTCTGGTGCAGGGCGCGAGGCATTGATATTCGCAAGGTCGGCAGCGGTAACATTGGCGCAACCAATGTGATGCGCGCCCTTGGCAAACCGATTGGCATCACGGTGTTGCTGATAGATGCTGCCAAGGGATTCGTGCCGGTCTATGTGGCGCCGGCCTTTTTTCCGGAATTGAACAAGGAACTGTTGCAAATCGTCTGCTGTATCTCCGTGGTGGCAGGGCACAATTGGACCTGTTGGCTACGGTTCAAAGGAGGAAAAGGGATTGCCACCAGCGCGGGCGCCTTGTTGGCGATGCTGCCGCTGCCGCTATTGTGCGCACTGCTGGTGTGGGGTGTCGTCTTTGCCTTGTCGCGCTACGTGTCGCTGGCGTCCATCGTGGCCGCAGCGGCTCTGCCTGTGGCGACATGGTTTTTGCAGGCGGACCGGCGGTTGGTGGCGTTCACCGCCATTCTCGCCGTGGTGGCCATCTTGAAACACCGTTCCAACATCCAACGGCTTCTTGCCGGAACCGAACACCGAATCGGAGCGAAAAAACAATGAAAATCGCAGTCATCGGCGCGGGTGGCTGGGGGACGGCATTGGCCATGTTGCTTCACGGCAACGGCCATCAGGTCACATTGTGGGGACGGTTGGAAGAGGAGGTGGCCCCGATCCTGGCGACACGCGAGAACAAATTGTTCCTGCCCGGCGTGACCATCCCGGAACAAATCCGCGTGACCCGTGACGAGGCCGTGGCATTGCACGGCGCCGAACTGGTCGTGCTGGCCGTGCCGTCGCATGGGATGCGGACGATTTGTGAGCGGTTGAAACCGCACCTGCCCTTGAGCGCTCTCCTGGTTCACGTGGCCAAGGGAATCGAAACGGAAACCGATGCCCGCATGAGCGAGGTCATCGAAGCCATTCTCGGCGAACGGGCGTTGGCCGTCTTGTCAGGCCCAAGCCATGCCGAGGAAGTCGCCCGCGGCATCCCGACGGCGGTGGTTGTGGCCTCGGAAGACACCGCGCTGGCAACGACCGTGCAGAACGTCTTCATGAACGAACGTTTTCGCATCTATACCCACGACGACGTGATCGGAGTCGAACTCGGTGGCGCCATGAAAAACGTCATTGCCCTGGCCGCCGGCGTGTGCGACGGGATCGGATTTGGCGACAACACCAAAGCGGCGCTCTGCACGCGCGGTCTCGCCGAAATGTCGCGGATCGGGCTGGCCGAGGGCGCCCGTCAGGAGACATTCTTTGGATTGAGCGGCCTCGGCGACTTGATCGTCACCGCCTTTAGCCGACACAGCCGTAACCGCGCCTTTGGCGAACGCCTAGGCAAGGGCCAGAGCGTTGAACAAATCCTGGCCACCACCCAAACCGTGGCCGAAGGCGTTCGCACCGCCCGTTCCGCCAGACAACTGGCCGACCGCCTCGGTATCGAAGCGCCGATCACCCGCGAAGTGTTCGCCATTCTTTACGAGGGCAAATCACCTCACCATGCTGTCCGCGACCTGATGACGCGCGAAGCCAAACCCGAATTCGATCCTCCGGGAGATTGCCACAATGACGCTACATCGGTAGCATAATTATGGCAAGAAGGCAGAGAGACGGAACTTTTTCAAATGGAACGTGTCACACACACTGAACCGACCGGCGCGACGGATCGGGAATTGGTGGCGCGTGCCCAGGGCGGCGAAGAGTCTGCCTTTGCGGAACTGGTCGAACGCCACCAGCGCCGAGCGGTCAATGTCGCGTATCAGTTGTTGCGCGACGAGGAAGACGCGGTGGAAGTGGCGCAGGATGCTTTTGTGAGAATCTACCGGGCCATTGGCGAATTTCGCGGAGAATGCGAGTTCACGACATGGTTGCACCAGATCGTCGTGAACCTCGCCCGCAACAAACACCGCTGGTGGTGGCGTCGGGGACGGGCGGTAACGGTATCGTTCGATGCCCCCGTCCAGACGGAGGAAGGACAGCGACGCCAACAAATGGCCGCGCCGACCGACCCGGCGGACGTGGAACTGGGCCGAGCGGAATTTGTGCGGACGCTGGAACAGCAAATGAGGGAATTGCCGCCGAAGTTTCGCGAAGTGCTGGTGCTGCGGAATGTGGAAGGACTGAGTTATGAGGAAATTGCCGTGGTTTTGCGATGTTCCGTCGGAACGGTGAAATCACGGATTGCGCGAGCGCGAGAAGCGTTGCGCGAGGCAATGAAAGACGAATTGCAATGATCGAATGTCGGAAAACCGGGACGGAATTGTCCGCCTACCTTGACGGCGAATTGACGCCCGCAGAGCAGGCTAGGGTAGAGGTACACCTCAGCGAGTGCGCGTCCTGTCGTCAACGTCTGGCGGAACTACGCCGTTTGGAAGAGGGTATCGCGCGACTGCCGCAGTTGGAACCGCCACCGCGATTTGTGGCGGAGGTACGACGGAAAATCCGCGCCCGAACGGACGAACGGACATGGGTAGATGTGATGTTTCGTCCGCTCTGGCTGAAACTTCCGGTCGAAGTCGTCGCCGTGGTGGCGGTGGCGATGAGCATTCTGTTTGCTGTCCATCGGCCAGCGGAGCATCTCCCTGAAAAGGAAACACTTTACACGGCAGCCATCGAAACACAGCCACAACCGACACCGGCTCCCGTTGCCTCCCTGCGAAAACAGGCCGATGGGCTGGCAAGAGCAGAAGGTGCCCTGGAATTGCAACCGATGGCGGCAGCAAAAGCAATGGTCGCACCAGAGCCGGCGGCTCCCCCCGTGGCAGAAAAAGCGGCGGCAGAGTTGGCCGCAACGGCAGCAGCGGCAGTGGCCCCTCCCGTGACGCGCTCCGCTCCGGCTCCGACGGCGACAAAGGCAAAGGAAGTGCTTGCGTCGGCACGAACGGCAGGAGCGCTCTTGTCGGAAGCGCCGCCAGCCGATGCAAAAGCGTTCAATTCGTCAGCCCAACAAACAACTGCAGATAAAGCGGCCGGGCCGGAAGTGGTCGTGCTGGCGAATGCCAACCCCACATGGGCGGAACAACAGGTGACGGCCCTGGTCAAAGAGATGCAAGGGGCCTTATTGGAAGTAAAACGAGACAACGGCATTGCCCGAAGCATCCGCGTGCGTGTCCCCACCGCGATGGTGGCAGAATTCAAGACCCAGTTGGCGGAAACGAAGGCAGGCACGGAACGACAGTTGCGTCGGCAGGTGATTGTGGGGTACGCGGCGGGACCGGAAGAGCAGGCGAAACGAGAAGCAGAAGGGGCAGACGCGGTTCGGAAAATGCCGATGACGGAATTGGAGATTCGGATTGTTTCGCCGGCCAAGAAATGACGATTACTTTTTCGTCCATCTCTGGAGTTTTTCGGCGAGTTCCTTGTTTTTGGGGTCGGCTTGGAGGGCTTTTTTGAGCGAGGCGATCGCTTCGTCTCTCCTGCCCAGTTTGTCCAGAACCTCGGCCAGATGATCGAACACGACGGCATCGGGTTCCTTCAAAAGCTCGGCGGAACGTCGGAGTTGTTTGAGCGCGTCCTCCAGGCGTCCGAGCCGGTAATAGACCCAACCGAGGCTGTCGAGGTAGGCGGGGTTTTCGGGCTGAGCAGCAACGGCTTTGTTGATGAGGTCGAGGGCTTCTTGGAGGTTCTGATTGTTGTCGGCCCACAGGTAGCCGAGGGCATTGGCAGCGGCATGGTTTTTGGGGTCGAGTTCGAGTGCTTTCCGATAGAGCAGGACCGCTTTGTCGGTTTGCTTGTTTTCAAGACAGGCGGAGGCATACATGAAATAGAAGGGACTGGTCGGTTTGTCCTCCTCGCTGCCAAGTAGGAGTTGCTCAGCGTCGGCAAAGGCGGCCATTGCTTTGTCGAATTGTTTCTGTTCGCTAAAAACAAGGCCGTTGAGATAGGGGATCTGAAAACGCTGAGGGAAGCGGGTTCGAGCGGCGGCGAGATTTTCGAGAGCGTCCTCGTAGCGTTTCATCCGCAACTGAGCCAGTGCCAGGCGGACATACACCTCGAACTGGTTCGGATTGAGTTGGATGGACCGTTGGAGATGAGTGGCTGCCTCGGCGTCCTTGTTGTTTTCCTGATAAAGTTCCGCCAAGGTGTTATGAATGTCGTAACGAAGCGGCTCGCGTTTGAGGATGTCCAGGAAGGCGACGATGGCTTTGTCACGCTGGTCGGCGCGAAGATAGGCAAGGGCAAGCCGCTCGCGTAACTGGGTCAGATCGGGCCGAAGTTTCAATAGTTCCCCATACGCATCGGCAGCGGCGGTGAAATTGCCGACGGCCATCTCCGCTTCGGCTACGCGCAACAAAATCTCAGGGTCGCGTGGAGTGATTTCCCTGGCTTTCTGAAAACAATCGGCCGGACACCGCGACGGAATCTGGCTGGCAAGCGAAGGCCGTTGTTTCAGGATGAAGCTGTAAAGATCGCCCAATCCCACCCAGAAAGTGGCGTCTTTGGATGTCTGTTTGAAGGCGCGTTCCAGCAGTGGCGGCACTTCGTTGGCGGCATCTTTTTGTAGATACACCTCCACGAGGGCGCGCACGGCAGGCAGGTAATCGGGCTTGACCTTCAATGCTTGTTGAAGCGCTTCGATGGCCTGCGGAAACTCGTCGCCGCTGCGGCGGGCGATGCCCAGCCAAAACCACGGTTCAGGAGCATTCGGAGTGGCCTTGAGCGCCTTGTTAAGAAACTCGATGGCCTTTTCCCGATTTTGTTGGGTAATCAGAATCTGTGCGATACGTCCTGCCAGGGCGGCATTGGTTGGGTCGAGTTCGTAGGCTTTCTCAAACTCAGGCAACGCCGCCGCGCCGCCTTCGCGCAATTCCAGCGACACACCGGCGGCATAATGGGCGAGGGCATCGGCGCTTACATCGGGTGACGTTGTTGCTTTTGCGGCGGGCGGCTGCGGAGAACGCGGCGTTGCGGCGCCAGGTTGACTCTCCTTGCTTGATGTGACGCATCCGCCCAGCAAAAGGCAGACAACACCCACCCACGCGGACGGCAATATCCGCGGTCGCAAACAATGTCTCTGCATGGAACGACTCGCCGTGACTAGCGGTTACGCTTTTTGTGGCGCATTGCTTTGAGACGTTTGCGCCGTTTGTGGCGATTGATTTTGGCTTTCCGTCGTTTCTTCAGTGAACCCATGCGGGATCTCCTTTTCAGTAAATCACCTTGTTGAGTGGATATTCAATAATACCTTCGGCTCCCAAACTCTTCAGTTGCGGGATAATTTCACGAACAATTTTCTCGTCAATGATCGTTTCCACGGCCACCCAGCCTTCCTGAGTGAGTGGGGAGACCGTGGGATTGCGCAGCGACGGTAATTCCTTGAGGATGGCATCGAGTTTGGCGCGAGGCACGTTCATTTTCAGCCCCACCTTTTCCTCGGCCGCCAGGGCGCCGCGCAGCAACAATGCCAGCGTCTCGATCTTCTTGCGTTTCCAAGGGTCTGCCCACGATTTTTTGTTGGCGATCAACTGAGGATAACTGCTGACCAGGGTGTCCACAATCCGCAAGTTGTTGGCGCGCAACGAGGAACCCGTTTCGGTAATGTCCACGATAGCATCCACCAGTTCGGGCGCTTTCACCTCGGTGGCTCCCCAGGAAAATTCTACCTCGGCGTTTACTCCGTGTTGTTTCAACCAACGACGGGTGTGTTCGACCAGTTCGGTGGCGATTCGTTTGCCTTCGAGGTCTTTGACCGACTGGATGGGGGAATCGTTCGGCACAGCCAGTACCCAGCGGGCCGGGTTGGTGGTCTGTTTACTGTAGGCGATTTCGCAGACAACCTGCACATCGCTGTTGTTTTCCGCAATCCAATCGGCTCCCGTCAGTCCGGCGTCGAGATAACCGTGCTCGACGTAGCGGCTGATTTCTTGGGCGCGGATCAGGCGCAACTCGAATTCGGGGTCGTCCACCCGCGGCAAATAGCTGCGGCTGGTGGTTGTAATCTTCCAGCCTGCCTTGGCCATCAGTCCAAAAGTGGACTCCTGCAGACTGCCTTTCGGCAATCCCAATCGCAATACATTCTTTTTCTTTTCGGTCATGTGTGGGGCCTTTTCGTACCTGCTGTTTCGATTTCTGGCGAGGAAAAAGTTATCGCACGATGTCCACCCGTCGTCCCTCGATCCGCAACTGTTTTTCCGCAAAAAGACGGATCGCTTCGGGATAAAGCTTGTGTTCCACGGCATGGATCCGCTGGTGAAGGCTCTCGGCGGTGTCGCCCGCCAACACGGGGACCGGTTCCTGCAGGATGATCGGACCGGTGTCCACGCCTTCATTCACAAAATGAACGGTGACCCCCGTGTATTTGACGCCGTAGTTGAGGGCTTGTTCCCATGCCCGGAGGCCGGGGAAGGCGGGTAGCAGCGACGGATGAATGTTGATGATGCGCCCGTCAAATGCCGTCAGCAGCGGTTGTTTCACGACACGCATATAGCCGGCCAGCGCCACCAACTCGACGCGCGCCTCTTGGAGCAGGGCCACCACGTGTTGTTCGCGTTCCGGTTCCAGTTTGGTCTTGAACTGGCTCGGCCCGATAAATTGCGCCGGAATACCCCGCCGTCGGGCGCGTTCGAGGATAAAGGCATCCGCCACATCGCTGAGCACAAGGACCACCTCGGCGGGTACCGCCCCGTTGGCACAAGCTTCCATGATGGCTTCGCAATTGGAGCCATTGCCGGAACCGAGCACACCGATGCGCAAAAGGGAGTTTGTCACAAGCCGTTGTTCTTATGCGAAAGGTCGGAAAAACACAAGCGCCGCCTGTCTCAGTACCACCAGGGATGATAATGCCACGGGCCGTAATAATAACCGCTGTAAAAATGATAGTCGCGCCGGCGTTGTTCCTCGACGGCAGCCCGCGGATAGGTCTCCAGCATGTAGTTGATGACGCGCTCGCTGACGCCTTGATCCTTCAACAGAATAATATCGGCGGCGCCGAGACGGTACACGGTGTGAGTCGCTTCGATCCGTTGGATGATGTCGGCATCGGGCATGCCGGCCTTGGTCATGGAAATAACATCCATCAACGACACCGGCGACGGAGGAGGCGTTGTGGCGCAGCCCATGATCAGGATCAACAACGGAAACAGGCCAGTCAACAGGTATCTTTTCATCTTGCTTGTATTCTAGTCGCGGCCGGTAGGGGAGGCAAGTGACCGTTGAATCTTTTGGATCAGGCCCGTCGTTGAAAGCCCGCGCACAAACGGAAGAATCTTGACCTCGCTTCCCGCCTCGGCCAAAACCGCTTGTTCACCCCTGTCGAGAGTATCCGGACGATAATCGCCTCCCTTGACGTAAATATCGGGACGAATCGCAGCCAGAAACCGATCGGCTCGTTTCTGATGAAAGATCACCACAGCATCCACACACGCCAACGCCGCCAACACGGCAGCCCGTTGACGGGCGGGCACAAGCGGACGCTTGGGGCCTTTGAGCAGGCGGACGGAACGGTCGGAGTTCAATCCCACCACCAGCAGGTCACCCAGGTCTCTGGCTCGCTGAAGGTAATCCACATGGCCGTAATGAAGCAGGTCGAAACAACCGTTGGTGGCTACGACTTTTTTGCCGTGCCGTCGGGCGGCCCGCGCCCAACGGGCGGCTTGGGGGAGAGTCAGTAGCTTGGCTTGCAGGGAGTTGTGCATGCTGTTTTTGTCTTGATTCCGCGGCTTCCTTTGAGAATGATGCTTGCCACGGAGGATGACGCACACCGAAGGGTGGGTCAAGGGGAAATCAGTTGAACGAGAAACATGGAAACGGTTCATTTCATCGGTGCGATAATTTACTTCACAGTATTGGTCGGCCTGTCCTGCTATGGCCTGCACCGTTACTGGATGATTTACCTCTATTACCGTCATCGCAAGGAAAAGCTGCTTCCTGCCGCCCAGTTTGAAACCCTGCCAAAAGTTACCGTCCAGTTGCCCCTCTACAACGAAATGTACGTCGTCGAACGCCTCTTGGACTCCGTCGCGGCGTTGGACTATCCCAGAGACAAAATCGAGATCCAGGTGTTAGACGACTCCACCGACGAGACCACCGAGATCGTCCGTCGCAAAGTCGCCCAACTCCAACAGCAGGGAATCGCTATCCAGTGCATCCATCGCGCGGACCGACGCGGCTTCAAGGCCGGCGCCCTGGAAAACGGCCTGCGATACGCCACCGGCGAATTCATCGCGATTTTTGACGCCGATTTCGTGCCGCCGCCCGATCTGCTCTTGAAAACCATCCACTACTTCACCGACCCGCAGATCGGCATGTTGCAGACCCGTTGGGGACACCTCAACGAGCCATACTCGTTGCTGACCCGCATCCAGTCCATTCTCCTCGACGCCCATTTCCTCATCGAACAAACCGCCCGATCCCGTTCCGGCCGATTCTTCAACTTCAACGGCACCGCCGGTATCTGGCGACGCTCCTGCATCGAAACTTCCGGCGGCTGGCAACACGACACGTTGGCCGAAGACCTCGACCTGAGTTATCGCGCCCAGATCAAGGGCTGGCGGTTCCTGTTCCTGCCCGATGTCGTTACCCCGGCGGAATTGCCGGTGGAAATGAACGCCTTCAAAACCCAGCAACACCGCTGGGCCAAAGGTTCGGCGCAGGCAATGAAAAAGATGTTGCCCCAGCTCTGGCGGGCGAAACTGCCGCTGAAAATCAAACTCGAAGGCACCATGCACCTGACCAGCAACCTCGGCCACCTGATGCTGTTCATCATGTGCCTGGTGTTCCGCTCCAGTGCCTATGCCGGCGCCCACGAAGCCTCCGGCGGCAACGAACTGACCAAGCTGTTCCTGGTGGACATCCCCCTGTTCTTGGCGGCGTCGGTCTCGATTACGGCATTCTATTTCTGTCCGCAAATCGAACTGCACGAGAAATGGTGGAAACGCATCCTCTACATGCCGTTGATGATGGCCGTCGGCATCGGCCTCTGCCTCAACAATGCCCGCGCCGTGCTCGAAGCCATCTTCAACCATCAAAGCGAATTCATCCGCACGCCCAAAGCCGGCGTCCAACAGCGTGTGGACGTTCGTCCCCACATCCAGTATCGTTCCCTGCGCGGCCTGATCCCTTACCTCGAAATCGCTTTTGGCCTGTACTTCACCCTCTTCATGTACGACGCCGTTGACCGACGGGAATGGGTCTCGGCCATCTTCATCCCGCTGTTCCAGGTGGGATTTTTCTACGTTGGATTTATGTCGCTGATGCAAGACAGTTTCCGCGCGCCGCGCCGTACCCCGCCGCCGCTTGTTTCCGCCAATGCCTGAACCCCTTGGCATCATTGCGGGGAACGGGGAGTTTCCGCTGATCCTTGCGCGCGCCGCCCGCCAACAGGGGTTGCGCGTCGTGGCCGCCGCCTTCGAGGGCGAAACCGATCCCGCCCTCCAGCAGGTCGCCGATGAAACCGAATGGGTCCGCCTCGGTCAACTCGACAAACTCAGCAAGGTCTTCACCACGCGCCACATCACCCGCGCCGTCATGGCCGGCGGCATCACACCCGCCAACCTTTTCAAAAACCTCAGCCTCGACTTTCGGATGATCGCCGTTGCCGCCCGCCTCAAAGTCCGTAATGCCGAGACCATCTTCGGCGCCGTAGCCGAAGAATTGCAAAAAGATGGCGTCATGTTGCTCGATCCGCGCCCCTTCCTTGGCGAACATGTCCCCACCGCCGGCGTGCTCACCCGCCGCGCCCCCGACCGCGAACAACAGGAGGACATCGCCTTCGGATGGCGCATTGCCAAGGCGGTCAGCGCGCTCGACATCGGCCAGACTGTTGTGGTCAAACGCGGTACCGTGCTCGCCGTCGAAGGCTTTGAAGGCAGCGACGAATGCATCCAACGCGGCGGCGCCCTGGCCGGCGAAAAAGGCGGCGCCGTCGTGGTCAAAGTCAGCAAACCCAATCAAGATTTCCGGTTCGACATCCCGTGCATCGGGTTGCGGACACTCCAATCCTGCGCTGCCGGCAAAATTGCCGTCCTGGCCGCCGAAGCCGGCGCCACGCTTTTCCTCGACAAACCCAAAGTCCTGGCGGCGGCCGACAAACAGGGGCTGCGAATCGTCGCGGTAGGACAACCTTCCACGTTGTCCAACGAATCTCAAACACCCAAACAAGTGACGGCTCCCGAATCCTCATGACCGCTCCACTCAAAGTCGGCGTCGTCGGCGTCGGACACCTCGGCCAACATCACGTTCGCATCTATCGCGAACTGCCGGGCGTGGAATACGTCGGCGCATTCGACGCCGATCCGAAAAAATCCAGTTTCCCGACTCTCGAAACGCTTGCCGACGCGGCCGACGCCGTTAGCGTGGTCACGCCGACCGAATCGCACGGCACCGTCGCTCGCATCTTCCTGGAACGCGGCAAACATGTCCTCGTTGAAAAACCCATCACCCGAACCCTGACCGAGGCCGAAGAACTGGTCGCGCTGGCCCGTCGCCACAACTGTGTTCTCCAGGTCGGCCATGTCGAGCGATTCAACCCCGTCTTGCGTTACCTTACTGGCGTTCTTACCGACGCTCGTTTCATCGAGGTTCACCGCCTCTCGCCATATCCCGCGCGCTCGACTGACATTGGCGTCGTTCTCGACCTCATGATTCATGACCTCGACATCATTCTGGCCCTCGTCCAATCACCGCTGGCCAGCGTGGATGCCGTCGGCATTCCCGTGCTCAGCGCCAGCGAAGACATCGCCAACGCCCGCCTGAAGTTCGTCAACGGCTGCGTCGCCAACATCACCGCCAGCCGCGTCTCGCCCGAACGGATGCGGAAACTGCGGATTTTCGGCAACACCAAAAATGGCGCCGCCTACATCTCGCTCGACTATATGCGGCAGGAAGGTCAGATCTATCGGATGGCCGACGAGGACGCCCGCGAATCCAGTCTGCTCAAAAAACTTCTCGCCGGCAAGGAGGCTACCATTGTCAGCGAATTCGCCGGTAGAAAAATCGTGCGCGAACCAGTCCCCATCGAACGCGATGAACCACTCAAACTGGAACTGGCCAGTTTTATCGAATCGGTCCGCACCCGGCGCACTCCGCTGGTTACCGGCGAAGCCGCCAAACAAGCCCTCGAAATCGCCATGGAAATCACGGAGCAGATTAAACGACGATGTTAACCAACACAATAACCGGAAGGCAGAATATGCCACAGGCAATCATTGTGCGGCATCTGTCCGGCAAAATCTGGAGCCATATCCGACAAAAGTGGTTGGTCGAAACGCCGGAAGAACGTGTTCGGCAAGAGTATCTCTGCGTTCTCGTCAACGAATATGGTTTTCGCCTCGACCAGATTGACGAGGAAGTGACGGTAACCGGGCGTGGGGCAGCCGGGGCGCGCGCCGACTTTGTGATCTGGCGCACGCCACAGGACAAAGCGGAAGCGAAACGACCGCTGATTATCGTCGAATGCAAGTCCGACAATGTCACGATCAAGCCCGCCGACTACGCGCAAGGCGAGCACTACGCCCGCATCACCGATGCCCCGTTCTTTGTCACACACAACAGCCGCGAGACGCGTTTCTGGCGGGTCAAAAAAGATCGCCTGCCGGGCTACATCGAGGAAATCGAGGATATCCCGCACGCCGATGCCACCGACAAGGAGATTGAAGAACTGATTTCCAAATTGAAGGTCTTTCGCGAGGACGAGTTTGCCGACCTGCTCCACCAATGCCACAACGTCATCCGCAACCGGGAAAAGAAAGACCCGGCTGCCGCCTTTGACGAGATTGCCAAGATTCTGTTTATCAAGGTCTTCGTCGAGCGCGAACTGCGCGAGAAAAAAACGCCGCGAAAACATCTTTACCGTCGAATTTCTCGAAAGCCAACTCGGCGACAACCCGCTGGAAGACCTGTTCCAGAAAACCAAGGCCTGCTACAATACGCCGACAACTGGGCGGGCGGAGTGATTGAGGAGCGAATGGACGCAGGTAATGGCATGTGAAGATCGGAACAACCAAAGGAGAAGCTATGGCTAAGAAGCAAACGACCCAGCTAGACGGGCGCAAGATATACATATTCACGGGCCGTCTAAGCCAAACCGTGAACATCTGCACCCCAGAAAACCATCAAGGTTCTTACGAGTGGACCGTACGTCTATTTCCTCAGGAGAAGTTTGTTAGGGTAAGCGATGTCGAAAGATTTTCGAGTTTGGATGAACTGCGTAATGCCTTGGGGTCGCAAGGATGGGTTGAAGTTTGCCCCGGTCAGGTTGAAATCGAGGGTGAAATAGTCTCAGTTGACCAAAACGGTCGTTATCATCATTTGCGTCCAACTCCTGAAGACGCCCGTTGGATTGCGGATGCAGTGAGGATCGTGGAGTTCTGTATTGATGAGTTGGTTCGTGAGTTTGTTCGATTTCCCTACCTGCACCGCGTCGAGCACTCCGTTCATATGAGGTTGTACGAGTTGCTGCATTCACAATCCCACTTTGGCCGACACTTCTTGCTCAAAGGCGGGGAATTGACCCAACCAGTCCACAAGGAATGGCCGGAAACTACGCCACGCCCTGAGAAGGGAAACCGACGTGGAAACTTCGATGTTGCTATCCTTAGCCCCGGTCAACTGGCGCGTTGTACTGCAAAGGACTTTGCGGCGGGGCGACCGCAGCCTCCAATAGCGATTGAGATGGGGCTTAACTACAAACATGTGCATCTTGCCGGTGATGCTGAGAAGCTTCTTAACAGCAAGATTCCCCATGGCTATCTCATTCACCTTGTACGAGGGGAGAAGGTCGACTCCAAAGTTGTCCAAATCATCGACAGCTTAAAGCCCGAAAACCACATCCGTGTCGCTTTTGCGCACACCCTTGGAAACGATAAGCATCTGAAATTGCTTCACGACCCTGAGATTCGGAAGCTAACCGGTGATTCTATTTGAAAACCGCAAGGAAAGAAGCAACTCACACCGCAACAAAGGGAGACAACCCGTTACTGGGACAGGGCATCTACTACGTGGTGCGATTTCCGGCTGGCTGGCGGCTGATGGCCTGCCGGTTTGACGAAGAAGGCGAACTGGGGCATCCCTCTTTCTGGCGATATTGGGGCGTGGCGGCTCTGGTGGCCAAAGAATGGCAGGCGAAGTTGCGAACGGCTTCTCCGCGTCTGATAGCGGATGACTTGAAGTTGTTGGTGTACGCTTTCCCTCGTGGCCGGGTGACCAAGGTGGGGACAAAGTATGTCATCTACCACGGCAACGACCTCCAGCCGTGGATGAAGATCACCAAGCGTCAGATTGAAAAGACGTTCGGTGTCGTGGGGCGTTGCCGCTGGCAATTCGATGAACACGAGCAGTGCCTGACACCCGACAAGGAAGAGATGCGCCGCCTGTTGCGTCTCACGGAAGATTGGCCGTCTGTGTAAGAATTCCGACAAGTGTCCGGCGCATCTCCTCACGCCGACGGAGCGGTGTGCCCACAAAATCCATCATTCCTTTATGGGCGTAGCTGTGATACTCAAAGCTCTCACCATGAAAACCACCCGACGGAATTTTCTGCTCGGTGCTGTTGGCGGCGCTCTCGCTGCCGGTGCAAACATCGCTTTGGCCGAGGCCGAACACAAATTGCCGGTGCTCGCCGAGGCCGATGTGGTCGTTTGCGGCGGCGGCACGGCGGGCATCTCGGCGGCGTGTTGCGCGGCGCGGCACGGTGCGAAAGTCATTTTACTGGAACGCTGGCCGAGCCTCGGCGGGATGGCCACCAACG
>CAZISE010000023.1:0-55689 GCA_964541945.1 uncultured Verrucomicrobiota bacterium | reverse complement strand
TTGCTATCCGACACCTCGACCCGTGTGGAATTCACGGGGCGCGATCGTTTTTTTTTTGTTTTTTGCCGCCTCCCACACGGACCTGGGAGTTTGCGTGGAATTTTACACCCATTTCCCGCAGGAGTGGTTGGGAAAAGAAATTGGCTCCGCAGGTAGGACTCGAACCTACAACCTAGTGATTAACAGTCACTCGCTCCACCATTGAGCTACTGCGGAACCGTCAATGAGTGCGGGTTTATATACCGGCAATGCCGAGTTTCGTCAACTCCTCTCGCGTGCGTCGAGCATCGGTATGATGGATACCATGGATGCCAACCGCCTGGGCGCCCTCGACGTTGGCCAGGATATCATCAATAAACACCGATTGAGCCGCCTCCAGGCCGAAACGCTCCAGCGTCAGCTCATAGATGCGGCGATCGGGTTTCAACAGGCCGACTTCATGCGACAGGATCAATCCCTCAAATGTCTGCATAAACGGGTAGTGGGCCAGGATGAAATCCATGTGGATGGGATTGGTGTTGGACAGGATGAACCGACGGTATCGTCCCTTGAGTTGGGCGGCCAGCGCAATCATCGCTTCATCCGGTGTGAAAATGTCCGACCAAATCAGAGCAAATTCTTCATAGCCGCCGTCAAACCCAAAATCCTGCGCCAGGAGACGATAAAATTCCTCCCCGGTTTTCAGGCCGAGCGAGAGTTCGTGCGCAAAGGGCATCGTCACCATGTAGTCATCCAACTCGCGGCGGCTCCGGCCCGTGCGGGCACAGAATTTGTCCGCCGCCAGGTCCCAGTTGAACGGCAAAAGGACGTTGCCAAGGTCGAAGATTATCGCGTCCATAGCTTTTTCAGTTGTCCGGGGGTGAGGATTCCGCGCTCGGTGATAATGCCCGTAATGTATCGGGCGGGCGTCACGTCAAACGCGGGGTTGGCCGCGCGCGCCCCACGTGGCGTCACGCGCACACCGCGAATGAAGTGAACCTCGTTTTCGTCGCGCTCTTCAATCGGAATGGCGTCGCCACTGGGGCAATGCGGATCAATCGTCGAGGTGGGCGCGGCGATGTAAAATGGGATTCCGTTCTCTTTGGCGAGAACGGCTTTTTCGTAGGTGCCAAGTTTATTGGCGGTATCGCCGTTGATGGCAATGCGGTCGGCGCCGACGATGCAGAGGTCCACCTCACCGCGCCGCATGAAATAACCGGCAGCGTTATCGGCGATGACCTTGTGTGGAACGCCTTCGTTGAGTAGTTCCCAGCTCGTGAGATTTGCCCCCTGACAGCGCGGGCGCGTCTCATCCACCCAGACAAAAACGCCGCGCCGTTTGCGGTGTGCGGCATAAATCGGAGCGGTGGCGCTGCCCCAGTCAACGATGGCCAGCCAGCCGGCGTTGCAATGTGTGAGCACGCGCGCGTTTTTTGGAATCAGGGGCAACCCAATTTCGCCGATGCGTTTCATTCGCTCGACATATTCGTCGGCAATTCGCCTCGCCACGGCAACTGCCGTGGTAGCGTCGCCCGCCTCGATCAGGACGCGATCGAGCGCGTGTTTCAGGTCCACGGCAGTCGGGCGCGTTGTGATCAGGGTTTCATAGGCGTCAGCCAGCGACACTCCTTCGAGGAAAGCTTGGGCCATGCCGTAGGCAGCGGTGGCGCCGATGGTACCGGCGCCGCGAACGGTCATGTTGCGGATGGCCTCGGCGGTCTCGCGGTGATCTCGCAGGCGCAACAGTTTGAATCGGTGCGGTAACAATCGCTGGTCAATCACCACCACATGGCGGCCTTCCATCCAAACGGCCCGATACGGTTTCCCACGCACATTCATGAGCGGGATTGATAGCGTGCCGTTGGTTTATTTGCAATGCAACTTCACGGAAAAGAGCGCAGGAAGTTCTTGACAGTTTGGGACAATCTAATGCCAAGCTGGTAACAAAAGGCAACTCGATGATTCGACGACTGTGGAATAGCTTTCTGGTGACTCAGGTGCTGTGGGGACAGCGGCGGCTGCCGTTTTCGTCCCGTGAGCAAATCGCAGCCGAACGCGACCGCCGTGTTCGCAACCTTGTGCGTTTCGCCGCACGGCACGTGCCGTTTTATCGCCAATGGTTTGCCGAAAACAAAATCGAGCCGTGCGCGATTCGCAGCGCTGGCGATTTGGAGCGCCTGCCGCTGTTGCACAAGGCAGAAGTCCAGGCCGCCCCGTTGCAGTTTCGGGCAGAGAGTGCGCGCGATGCCGTCCTGTTCTACACCAGTGGATCAACCGGCCGCCCGCTGCAAGTGTGGCATGACCGACGCTCGCTGTTGGCCAACATCGCTTACGGCGAACGCGAACGTGTCCCGATGCTCCGGCTTTGTGGCGGCGCGTTTCGGCCACGGGAACTTCATGTGACGTGCGAAACGTCCACACTGAACAAAGTCACCGCCTTCTACGCGCAAAACTTGTGGCGCCCGGTTTCACCTCTTCGCCTTATCGTGTCGGTGATGCGACCGCTGGAGGAAATCGTGGAAACAGTCAACCGCTATCAACCCGATTTGTTGGTGGGCTATGGCGCATGGGTCAGTTGGTTTTTCAAAACCGTGGCCGCGCGGCGTCTTCAGATCCACCTTCCCAAGGTTGTCGCGTACGTAAGTGAATCCCTCTCGCCTTGGGAACGCGAGTGGATCGAGCAGGAGTTTGGCATATCCGTGCTGTCTCGATACAATGCGGTCGAATCCTTTAAAATCGGCTACTTTTGTGAGCGCCGTCGCGGGTTTCACATTCACGAGGACCTGTGTCATGTGCGCATTTGCGACGAGGCGGGGCGAACCCTCCCCGACGGTCAAACAGGGCAGGTCGTAATCAGTAATCTTGTCAATCATGGCACCGTGTTGCTGAACTACTGCATCGGGGACACGGGAAGTTTTTCTACGGAACCTTGCCCTTGTGGCCGGACGTTTCGCCTGCTGAACGAACTGGTGGGACGGGCCCACGATTTCGTTGTTCTGCCGGGCGGTCGTCTGCTCCACCCCTTCGAGGTTACCCAAGTAATCAAAGTGGATCATGACGTGCTTCAATATCAACTGGTGCAACACCAGTTGCAGCAGTTCACCCTGACGCTGGTGACGGCTGACGAGGCCGCTTTTGAGCGGGCGAAAACACGGGTGTTGCCGCGCTTACGTGCGTTGCTGGGTGCGGCGTCTCGCATTGACGTTCAGCAGCGGCGGGATTTCTTCCGTGAACCGGCTGGAAAATTCCGAGCGGTTTTATCACAGTGCCCACAGCCAAACTGATACCTGTGGATTTTTCAAATGCGCGTGGGTTTTTCTCCTGTTGACCAGCGCCGAGAGCGTTCAAAGCCGACGCCGGCCAGACAAGGCTTGCGAGAGGGTTACTTCGTCCGCCGCTTCGAGGGCGCTGCCGACAGGCAAACCAAGGCCAATGCGGGTTACGGTGACCCCGAGCGGACGCAGGAGATCGGCCAAATAATGCGCGGTGGCTTCGCTTTCGACTTCGGCACCAAGCGCAAGGATGACCTCGGCGGGTTTTTCCTGTTTGACGCGCTCCATCAGTTCGGCAACGCGTAATTGTTCGGGACCGATCCCGTTCAGCGGGGAAAGTCGCCCCATCAAGGCATGATAAACGCCTTTGTGGATTCCGGCGCGCTCCAAAAGAAGGATATCGGCAGGACTTTCGACGACACAGAGGCACTGCGAGTCTCGACGCGGACTGGCGCAAACCTCACACGGGTCAAGCTCGGTATAACCGCCGCACCGCGAGCAGTTACGAATGCGTTTTTTTGTGTCGAGGATCGCCTGCGCCAGTTGACGGCTCACCTCCGGCGGGGCCTTCAACAAATACAGCGCAATGCGCTCAGCGCTTCGTTTACCGAGCGACGGCAAACGGGCCAGTTGCGCCATCAGCTCTTGAACCGGCTTCGGATAGTCCACGCCAGCTATCTACTCATTCCCGCGCACGAACGCAAGCTCGCCAACATGGCGGTTTTGTTTGGCAAAACCCAAAAGCGCCGCTACGATTGTGTTCCATGAAGCGAACTTTTGTCTGGCCGTTGTTGTCGTTGGTCCTGTTCACGAGCGTTCTTCTCGCGGACGGTCCCACCCCCTACCCGAATCCCAAAGATCCGTCAGCTTGGCCCGGCAAAGGTCCCATCCGTCTTTTCAACTGGATGGATGGTCACCGTCAACGATTCTGGAAAGCGCGCACCACGGATCAAGGCAAGATTGTTTTCGTCGGCGATTCCATCGTGGAAAACTGGAAGATCAATGATCTCTTTCCCGGCAAACCCGTTGCCAATCGCGGTATCGGTGGTGACGTTTCGCGCGGCGTGCTGTTCCGTTTCCAAGAGGACGTGTTGGATCTGCATCCCAAAGCCATCGTGCTCGAAATCGGGAGCAATGATATCAGCGCGGACGGTAAACTCGACGAGTTGCTCTTCAATATCAACGCCATCCTGGACCTGGCTCACAACGCCAATCCAGCGACGCCCGTCATCCTGTGTGCCATCCCACCCAAAGGAATCCCCACCGACGGGCCAAAAGCCGTCTCACCAGAACTGGCCATGTACTTGAAGCGTGTGTACGCCAATGTCCCGAAAGCCAATGCCGAGCTTGCCAAGATTCCGGCGACCAGAACGAATGTTCGTTTTGTGGATTTCTACACGCCATTGCTTCTGTCGGATGGGAACGTGAACACCGCTTTGTTTTCGGACGACCAGGTGCACCCCAACACCAAAGCCTACGAAAAACTGACCGCGATTCTCATGGCGACGCTTACTGACGTGAAAGCCATCTAAACGTCCGTCCACCCGCCCGTCGTCGTCGCAACAGCCTTTTGGGTTCGGCTCTACAGTCCCAACCCCGGCGGCAGGTTCATGCCGGCGGTGAGTTTGCTCATCTCATCGTTTTGGGTCTTTTTGGCGAGTTCGAGGACGTTGGTTACGGCGCCGAGGATGAGGTCTTCGAGCATTTCGACGTCGTTGGGATCAACCACTTTGGGATCAATCTGGATGCGGGAAATTGTGCCGTCGCATTTTGCGGTCACTTTGACGGCGCCGCCGCCGGAGGTGGCCTCGACTTCGCGCTGAGCGAGTTCCTCCTGGACTTTCTGCATTTGTTCCTGCATGCGCTGTGCTTGTTTCAAAAATTTGCCTAATCCGGCCATATCTATTTTCTAACCTCCACAATGGTTCCTTTGAATATTTCCAGTGCTTTTTTGATCAACGGGTCGTTCCGATACTCTTCCAAGCTCCGTTTCGTCGGCGGTCCGGGCGGCGCGCTTGTTTCTGTCGCCCGCGGGGGACGCGGCGCCGTCGGAGCCGCCGTTTCCGTCACTTCAAATTTCACCATGACATTGGCGTGCAGTTTTTCCTTGAGGCGAGCTTGGAGCAATTCGCGGTTGCGCGGGGTGTCCACAAACTCGCGTTGGGCGGCAAACTCCGGGTCAAATCCAACGGTTAGCACTCCGTCTTTCAGTCCGAGCAGTCGGGTGCCCACCAGTTGTTTTTGCGCGAGGGATGAAACTTTTCCGAGATGATCCACCGCGTATGCCCAGGCCTCGGAGAGGGAGGATGGCGAGGCGGATGCGGGATTTGAGGGCGGCGTTGCGTGACGCGGGGTTGAAGAGGCGCCGACGGGCACCGAATGGTCGAGGTGTCCTTTCAATTCGTTCAATTTTCGCAGGACACCGTCAATACCTACCATTTGTCGGGCTTTGATTGCGCGGACGATGGCGATTTCCAGGAGGACACGTTTTGAGAGCGCATATCGCAGTCGTCCTTCGGCGGCAGCCAGGGCGTCCATGATTCGGAGCACAGCGTCCGAATCAATTCGTTTGCTCTGTGCCGTCAGGCATTCCAACTGCACGTCGCTCACCTCCAAAAGTTCGGCAGCATTGGCGCCCAGCGTTACCACAAGGAGGTTGCGAAAATGGTCCAGCAGGTCGGCCAGGAGGCGTTGCAGGTCTTTGCCGGCCTCGTCGAGTTCCTTGACGATCTGGAGAGCTTTGTTGGTTTCGCCGTCAAGAAGCGCGTCGGTCAGGGCGACCAGTTTGTCGTGTCCCACCAGACCGAAGACCTGGAGGACATCGTTTTCCTCGATTTTGTTCCCGCAAAACGCGATCAACTGATCCAGCGCGCTCTCGGCGTCGCGCAACCCGCCCTCGGCACCGCGCACAATGGCGTCCAGGGCGGCATCGTCCACCGTCACTTTTTCGGCATGGGCGATTTTCTTGAGGTGCTGGAGCAACAGGTTGGAGGGGATCCGCCGCAAATCGAACCGCTGACAGCGGGAGAGGATGGTGGGCAACACTTTCTGCGGCTCGGTGGTGGCAAAGAAAAATTTGATGTGTGGCGGCGGTTCTTCGAGGGTTTTCAGCAGCGCGTTGAACGCCGCGTTGGAGAGCATGTGAACTTCGTCAATGATGTAGATTTTGTACTTGCCGTGCGCCGGCGCGTAGCGGCAGGTCTCGCGCAGTTCACGCACCTGTTCGACGCCGTTGTTGCTGGCGCCGTCAATTTCCAGCACATCAAGGGAGCGGCTTTCGGCGATCTCACGGCAGGAGGCGCACTTGTCGCAGGGTTTGGTGGTTGGTCCTTTGGCGCAGTTCAGGGCCTTGGCGAAGATGCGGGCGATGGTGGTTTTGCCAACACCGCGCGGGCCGACAAACAGGTAGGCGTGAGCCAGGCGGTTCAGTTCGATGGCGTTCTGGAGCGTGGTGGTGACATGTTGTTGTCCCACCACTTCCTCAAATTGTTGCGGGCGCCATTTGCGCGCCAGGACTTGATATTGTTCTGACATCGTTGTGGAAAAAATGGTCGTGCACCCCGAGTTGACAAGCCGCGCCGGTTTGCGCGCGGCGGTTCAAGCTCCCATCAGGCACTCCGACGGCACATGGCACATCCCGTTTACCGTTGCTGTCTTCCGACCCTGGCGGGGTTTGCGGGCAACCATTGCATCGGACCCGATGTTCAACGCCGCCCCGCCGTTGCTCGCCCACACGGCCGCCGCGTCGGGGGATTCCGCCCAGCTCAAGCGGGTTGCTGGCCATCCCGACTTTCGTCGGGGCGAGGGAACCGCTAACTCCCCGCGTAGCACGACCAATTGTAAAATAACCGAAACCCACTGTTTCTTTCGCGCCTCTTATACAACAACGCGAAGCCGAATCAACCAGAATTCGGACGCCGACGGTCACCCGCCCGGTTTTCCTCCCGTCACATGTGTTTGATGATCTCGTCGCCGAAACGGCTGCACTTGACCTCGGTGGCGCCGTCCATAAGACGGGCAAAATCGTAGGTCACCGTCCGGGCGTTGATGGCGCCGTCCATGCCCCGGATGATGAGGTCGGCAGCCTCGGTCCATCCGAGGTAACGCAACATCATCTCGCCGCTGAGCACGACGCTGCCGGGGTTGACGACATCTTTGTTGGCGTATTTCGGCGCGGTGCCGTGGGTGGCCTCGAAAATGGCGTGGCCGCTGAGGTAGTTGATGTTGCCGCCGGGGGCGATGCCGATGCCGCCCACCTGCGCGGCGAGCGCGTCGCTGAGGTAGTCGCCGTTGAGGTTGAGGGTGGCGATGACATCGAATTCCGAGGGTCGGGTGAGAACCTGTTGCAACGTGATGTCGGCGATGGCGTCTTTGATGACGATGCCGTTGGGCAGTCGGCACCAGGGGCCGCCGTCCATCTCGACGGCGCCGAATTCGCGTTTGGCAAGCGCGTAACCCCAGTCGCGAAAAGCGCCTTCGGTGAACTTCATGATATTGCCTTTGTGGACGAAGGTGACGCTTTTGCGTTTGTTGGCAATGGCGTATTGGATGGCGGCGCGGATGAGGCGTTCGCTTCCCTCGCGGGAGACCGGTTTGATGCCGATACCGCTGGTTTCCGGGAACCGGATTTTTTTCACGCCCATTTCCTGTTGGAGGAAACGGATGACTTTCGCGGCTTCGGGCGAACCGGCGGGCCATTCGATGCCGGCGTAGATGTCCTCGGTGTTTTCGCGGAAGATGACCATGTCCACCTTTTCCGGGTGTTTCACAGGCGACGGGACCCCTTTGAACCAGCGAACGGGGCGAAGGCAAACGTACAGGTCGAGCAATTGGCGGAGAGCGACATTGAGGGAGCGAATACCGCCACCGACGGGGGTGGTCAGGGGACCTTTGATGCCGACGAGGTAGTCCTGGAACGCCCTGACGGTGTCATCGGGAAGCCAGTTGTTGAATTTTTTGAAGGATTCTTCGCCGGCCCAGACTTCGAGCCATTCGATTTTGCGGCGACTGCCGTAGGCTTTCTGAACGGCGGCGTCAAAGACGCGGACGCTGGCGGCCCAAATGTCGGGTCCGGTGCCGTCACCGCGGATGAAGGGAATGGTCGGGTTGTCGGGAACGATAAGTTTGCCGTTTTGAATGGAGATTTTGGCCATGATGGTATTCTCCTAACCGCTGTGGCGGATGTGAACAATGTCGCCGTCTTCCACCACGTAGTCACGGCCTTTGAGCAAGAGTTTACCGGTTTCCTTGAGGTGGACTTCGGCGGCATGTCCCGTGTTGCCTGCGGCGATCAGATCGTTGTATTTCATGACTTCGGCGCGGATAAAACCGCGGGCGAGATCGCTGTGGATGGCGTGGGCGGCTTCGACGGCGGTGGCGCCGCGGCGAATGGTCCAGGCGCGAACCTCGTCTTCGCCGGTGGTAAAAAAGCTGATATAGCCGAGCGCTTTGTAGAGCAGGCGCGTGAGGAGGTGAATGGCAGGTTCCTCGACGCCGAGGGCGGCAAGAAATTCCGCGCGTTCTTTCGGGTCCTCGATCTGGGCGACTTCGAGTTCGAGCTTGGCGTTGAGGTGGCATGTAAGCGCGTCGGACGGCAAAGCGGAGGGCGTTGTCTCACCGCAGTTGATGACCGTGACCGAAGGTTTCAGCGTGAGGAACTGGAGGGAACGAAGGCGTTTTTCTTCGCCTTCGGCCCACGGGTAGTCGCGGAGGAGTTTCCCGGATTCGAGGTGAGGTTTGAGGCGTTGAAGTAGCTCGGCTTCCTTGGCGCGATCGTCGTCGCGTTTTTTCTTCTGGTCTTCGGCGATGCGTTCCAGTCGTTTTTCGATGAGGCTGAGATCGCTGACAGCCAATTCAAAATTCATTTCGGCAATGTCGCGCGACGGGTCCACCGAGCCTTTGGGGTGAAAGACGGCGGGGTCTTCAAAGGCGCGAACGACATGGCAAAAAGCGTCCATTTCCTTGAGTTTGTTCAGCCACTGGTCGCGTTGTTTCGGTTCGTGCGGCGGGGCGGGCGCCAACGTGCATTCAATTTCGGCGTGTTTGGTCTTCTTCGGGTTGTACATTGCCGAAAGACGGTCCACGCGGGGGTCGGCGACCTTAACGGTGCCGATGTGGTATTCGCCGGGACGGCCAAGGAGATGGTCCAGCCCCATGCCGGTCAGCAGGGAGAAGACGGTTTTTTTGCCGGTTTGCGGCAGGCCGATCAGGGCGATTTTCATTTACGCCTTGAGGCTGGCGCAGAACGCCGCGAGTCGGTCGAGGCCTTTCTGGATGTTTTCCATCGAGCAGGCGTAGCTGAGTCGGATGTGGTCATCGGAGCCAAAAACGACACCGGGAACGGCAGTAACCTTTTGCTCCTCCAGCAGGCGTTCGCAGAAACGGATGCTGGGAAGACCAAACTGAGAGATGTTGGGAAGCATGTAAAACGCACCCATCGGTTTGACACAGGTGATGCCGGGGATGCTGGTGAGCTTGTCGTACATGGACTGGCGGCGCTCGACAAACGCGCGATGCAAGTCGCTGATGAAACTCTGGTCGCCCTGGAGGGCGGCGAGGGCGCCTTTCTGGGCGAAACTGGTCGGGTTGCTGGTGGAGTGCGACTGGATGGAGTCAATGGCCGCGGCAATCGGCTCGGGAGCGGCAATGTAACCCAGTCGCCAGCCGGTCATGGAGTAGGCCTTGGAAAAGCCGTTAACGGTGATGGTGAGGTTGTAGATTTCCCTGCTCAGCGACGCCAGGCTGATGTGCGGAGTGTGATCATAGGTGATTTTTTCGTAGATTTCGTCGGACAGCATCAGGATGTCTTCTTCGAGGGCGACTTCCGCGAGGGCCAGCAGTTCTTCCTTTGTATAAACGGCGCCGGTGGGGTTGTTCGGCGAGTTGAGGATGATCAACTTTGTCGCCGGAGTCATGGCGTTGCGAAACTCGTCGGGCGTGAGTTTGAAGCCGTTGGATTCCTGAGTCGGGACAATGACGGGCGTGGCATCGGCGAGTTTCACCATTTCCGGGTAGCTCAACCAATAAGGAGAGGGGATGATGACTTCGTCACCGGCGCCGCAGGTGGCAAGGATGGCGTTGTAGCAGGAGTGTTTTGCGCCGCAGTTGACGATGATCTGGGAGGGATTGTAGTCGAGACCGTTCTCGTTTTTCAGTTTTTCGGCAATGGCGGCGCGCAGTTCGGGAAGGCCGCTGGAAGGGGTGTATTTGGTAAATCCCGCGGCCAGAGCTTGGGCGGCGGCGTCCTTGATGTGTTGGGGTGTGTCGAAATCGGGTTCGCCCGCGCCGAGATCGCAAATATCAACACCTTCGGCCTTGAGTTTCTTGGCCTTGGCGGCAATGGCAAGTGTCAGGGAAGGGGTCAGGGCAGCAGCACGTTGAGCTAATGGGTTCATGGGGTATGGCCTTTTTTTGGGGGTTCAGAGTTTGCAGTTGTAAAACTTCTCGACGAGCGGTTTCAGGTTGTTCTCGCGGATCTTGATGATCTCCATCTCGCGTTTGGCGTTTTCCACCGAGTCGCTGGCATGGGCCGCGTTGACCATCATATCCTGCCCCAACTCGCGTCGAATGGTGCCGGGAGCGGCTTTGCGCGGGTCGGTGGCGCCAAGGACGCCGCGAATCTTGGCAACGGCATCCGCTCCTTCGTACACCAGCGCGACGATCTTGCCGGGATCCACAGAGGGTTCAAGGTCGGTCATGGCGTGACCGGTCATGAAATTGACGATACGGTTGAAATGATGTTCGGCCGCCAGCGGGGCGAGCATGGCGTCCAGGGTTTTCTCGGCCTGTTCGGGCAAGGCGAACCCGAATTCCTTTTCCAGCAAGGCTCTGGCACGAGCACCGGTGACATTGTGGTAAACCGACTGCAACACGGGGCGAACCGGAGCGTAAAACTCGCGCGCTTCGTCCACGCTCATGTGGTGAACCTTGATAGCAATGATGTAGAGACCCGTGCGCGAGATCAAGTCCACAATGCTGCCAGGACGAGCGCTGGGAAACCGAAAATTATCCGGCTTCAGCAATACCAGGGTCTGCTGGATGTTAGCGTTCTTCGGATGGCGGATGACATGTTCGAGGTAACCGCCGTCTGAGTCGGAGTATTTGGCCCAGATTTTCAAGCGTTGCTCGACGCATTCCGCCGAGGGCGCCGCCAGCACGGCCGGCTCGAAGTAACGGACTTCATTGTCGGGACCGAGGATGAAATCGCCGTAGGTGTCGCGGATGGTTTCCCCCGCCATGGCGCGCCCCGGCTCAATCCGTCCGACCGCTGCCCGAATCTTTTTCGCGGCATCCTCGCCGCGAAACACCAGCATCATGACGCGCCGACGTTGTCCGGTCGAGGGGTCGGGGGCGTAGTTTTCCAAGATATACTGGCGGATGAGCGTCTGGATTTTGCGTTCCTGCGGGTCGGAGGATGAGACAATCACGGAAGCGTATTCCTCCGCCAGTTCGCGGCTGGGGGCAAACATCCGCGCTGCCACCAGATTGAGTGCCGTGCGGGTGAACAAGCGGGCGATGACTCCTCCCGTGCGCGATTTGTAAATCGTGTACGGATTGATCAGGACATACGCCAGTTCGTCGCGACCACTCATGGGAAGGCTCGGCGATTGACTCAGGCTTTTTTCTCGGGTGCCAAGATGCGGAACAGTTTCGTGCCGCAATCCGGGCAGACTCCTTGGACGGCGGGACGCCCGTTTTTCATCGTCACCTGTTCGGGTTTGGCGATTTCCTTCTTTGCCTTGCATTTCACACAATAAGCTTCAGCCATAATGTTTCTCCTTTGAAAAAGTCGCGGCATCTTAGTGGCCGACAGCCGAGGCGTCAAGCGTTGTGTCCGCTTGTTGCCTGTGATAGGATTTGTCGCATGAAATGTCTTTTGGGAATCGCTCTCATGGCGGCGTTTCTCGGCGCCTGCCGTCGAGATGTCGTCGCCCCAGAACAAAGTGTTGCCTATCAACAGGCCCGCCGTGGCGCGGATGCGGGCGATTGGGCCGCCGCCGCGGGGTTCTACCGTCAGTTGCTCGACGAGCATCCGAAGTTTGCTCGGGGGCATTTGGAGCTTGGCCTGCTCTGCGATGAGCGGCTCAACGATCCCATTGCTGCCATCTATCATTATCGCCGTTACCTCGAACTCGAGCCCAACAGTGACAAACGTCGGGTCGTGGAGGATTTTATCGAGCGCGCCAAGCTTTCATTGGCTGCCAAGTTGCCACAACCCGGCAGCGTGGATACCGGCGAGTTGTTGCGCCTTCAGAATCAGAACACGGCATTGGCTGGTGAGAACGCCGCATTGAAAAGCAAACTGGCCGAGTATGAAGCCCTCCTGCATGCGCCCGCTCAACCGGCCTTGACCAATGCCGCCGTGACGCTCGTCACAAACCCGCCCTCCCCCATCACGGTCAAACCGCGCATTCATGTGGTGCAGAAAGGCGACACGTTGTTCTCGATTGCGACCCGTTATTACGGCTCGCCCGCGGGTTGGCAGAAAATTTACCAGGCCAACCAGTCCGTCCTACCGAACAAGGATCAGCTCAAAATCGGCCAGCAACTGACGATTCCGTAAGAGCGGGCTTTACTTTCCCTGCGCCTCTGATATTCTGCGCCAACAAGGAGGTTGTGTTTTTATGAAGGAGGGGGAAAGCAGTTTTGTGTCCGTTTTGCCGGCACCCGACAACGCCGCGGAACTCTCCGTCGTCGAAACCCCGACGCAAAAGGAGGAGTTGGACCGTGAGCTTCAACAAAAGCGCGAGCAGCTCCTGCTGTTGCGTCGTCAACAGGAGGAACTGGAACGCCAGAAGAACGATATCGAGGAGCTTCGACGCAAGCACGAGGAGTACGCGCGTGGGAAGACCGAAATGATTGACCAATTCACGCGTGGTCTTGTGTTGCTGGAGCGCGAACAGGTCGAAGCCCAGCGGCGTGTTGAGTTGTGCATGGCCACTCGCCAGTCGTTCCGCGAGCATCTGGAAAAACTCCATGCCCTTCGCGATGACCAGTGGACCAGCGCCAATATCCGCGTCGAACTCAGCGCTGCTCTTGGCGTGATTGAGAGCGCCCGCATGGATTATCACGGTGCTTGTGCCCGTCTGGACTGTCTCAAACCGCCAAGCGCTGCCGCCAAAGACACCTCGTCTGCCGAGACTGGTGTCGGCGAGTTTCGCCGCTATGTTCGTCTTGGTTTCGCTGCGTCGCTGCCTCTGATCGTGGTCGGCACAATCTGGTTGATTGTTTTCCTTCTCGCCAAACGCTGATGTTACCCCGCAAACCCACAACCCCCATTGACCGCGCCATTGCTGACGTCGAGCGGCAGATTGCCGAATTGGAGCGTCAGATGCGTCAAGCGTCCGTTTCCATCTCCCCGACGGCCGTTTCCGAATCCTCCTCCCTGATGGGAACGTTGAAACGATGGCTTCAGCCGCCGCCGCGTCGTTCCCCTGCCCCACCCCGCCCCGCTCGGCGTGACCTTTTCGATCTGCCGCTCAATCCCGTCAAGGAACTCGACGTTGGTGTTACCCCGTTCGAACAACAACCCGACCTGTTCCGTTCCGCCAACAGCGCGGGAAAACCCGCGTCCAGCTTTTGCAATGGCACCTTGAAACCGCGTCTCCCGCTCAAACACGTCCAACGCCAAAACCGCCACCGATTTTATCTATGGCTTGTTCTCGGCATCGTCGCGCTCGGAGCGCTCTGGTTACTGGTGCGATAAACGTGCGCGTTGAGTGGACATCCCGCGGCGTTTGTCGGGTCAAATTTGTCCGTCGGCGTCCACAAGGACGACTCCCCTACCATCTTCAGGCGCAACTGGATCGCTATTTTGCGGGCCAACCGGTTCGATTCCGCGTGCCGCTCGACCTCCGCGCCGGCACGCCTTTCCAACAAAAAGTCTGGCAGGCATTGCGCCGGATTCCTTATGGACAGACCCGTTCTTATGCGTGGGTGGCACGACAAATTGGTTCCCCGAAAGCCGTGCGGGCCGTCGGCGCCGCGTGCGGGGCGAATCCCGTGCCGATTTTGATTCCATGCCATCGCGTGGTACGCAGCGATGGTTCGTTGGGGGGCTTTAGCGGGGGGCTGGCACGGAAACGGGCACTGTTGCGCCTTGAGAACGCTGGTACTCCTCCAAAGCCTTCGGCATGAGTTGTTGGAGCTGGGCAATGCGCACTTCATCCACGGGATGCGTGCTGAGGAAGGGCAACGGTTTCCCTCCGTGTTCCCTGCTGTAGGCGGCAAACCGTTGCCACATCTCGACCGACGGACGCGGATCGTATCCTGCTCGCGCCATATAAATCAACCCCATGTGATCTGCCTCCAACTCCTGTTTGCGAGAGTGCGGCAATTGGATGCCGATCTGAGCGCCCAACCCATAGGCGGCAGCCAGCGCTTTTCGAGTGTTTTCAGCCTTGTTCTGGGTGGCGGCATCGAGAACCGTTCCGCCCACCTGCAACAAGAGCGCCTGCGACATTCGCTCCGCGCCGTGCCGCGCCACGGCGTGCGCGACTTCATGCCCGACAATGGTTGCCAGCCCGCTCTCGTCCTTCGCAATCGGAAGGATGCCGGTATAAACCCCCACCTTGCCGCCGGGCAGACAAAAGGCGTTGACCTCTTTGGACTCAAACAACACAAACTCCCAACGCGCATTGGGAATGTCCTTCTTCGCCGCGGCGGCAATGCGTTGCCCCACCCGCTGCAATGTGGCATTCCACGCAGCATCCTTGGAAATCGGGGTGTTTTTCTTGAGCTTGTCAAACTCGCTCAACCCCAACGTCATCTCCTCCTGGGGCGACATCAACAACAACTGGGAACGTCCCGTGATGGGAACCGTGGAACAGGCGGACAACCACACAAGCAACGGCAGCAACACCAGAAGGTAACGTTGTCGTTTCATGCCTCCAGAGTAACAAAACCTCGGCCTCTCGCAAGCGACAAGATAACGGCCAGAAAAACCTGTTGTCGGAGGCGGTCGAATCTGCGATAAGTCTGCGCACTTGGAGGATTTCATCGTGTTACATCTTCGTTATGATTTCAACAACCTGATGGCAGACCGCGTGGGCGACCACGGGATCACCGACGCCGAACTCAAAAACCTGGCGCCGAAAATTCAAGCAGCCTGGGAAGCGGTGGAGAAAAACCCGCCCGGCTTCCGCAAACTGCCGTACAACACCCGGCTGGCCGACGAAGTGGACGTGCTGGCCAGCGAAATCGCCGAGCGATGCGAAAACTTTGTCGTCGTCGGCATCGGTGGCTCGGCGCTGGGCAATATCGCCCTGCACTCCGCCTTGAACCACCCCTGCTACAACGAGCAACTCCGCCCCCCTCGACGGGGACCGCGTCTGTTCGTACCGGACAACGTGGACCCCGATCGCATCAACGGCCTGCTCGACGTCCTGGACCTCGACGACACCGTCTTCAACGTCATCACCAAAAGTGGCGGCACCGCGGAAACCATGAGCGAGTTTCTCGTGTTCCGCGACGCCCTGGCTCGCAAGGTCGGCGAAGACCGACTTACGGAACACATCGTCATCACCACCGATCCCGAAAAAGGCGAATTGCGCCAGATCGTCCAAAAGTTCGGCTACCCGTCGCTGCCGATTCCGCCGGACGTGGGTGGACGATGGTCCGTGCTCAGCGCTGTCGGCCTCCTCAGCGCCGCCGTCACGGGCATTGACATTCACAAACTGCTCCAAGGGGCGGCGGAAATGGACAAGCTTTGCAAGCGTTCCGACAAGCTCTGGGAAAACCCGGCCCTGACCGGCGCGGCGCTCCATTACCTGATGGACAAGGCCAAAGGAAAAAACATCCAGGTGATGATGCCCTACTCCCACGCGTTGCGCGATGTGGCCGACTGGTTCCGCCAACTCTGGGCCGAAAGCCTCGGCAAACGCCTGGACCGCGCCGGCAAGGTCGTGCATTGCGGTCAGACCCCCGAAAAAGCCGTGGGCGCCACCGATCAACACTCCGTCATGCAACTCTACATCGAAGGCCCCTTCGACAAGGTGGTCACTTTCCTGACCGTGGACGAGTTTGCCACCCGTTGCGAAATCCCGCACGCCTTCCCCGAATTCGAGGCGGTAAAATACCTCGGCGGCCACACCCTCAACGAGCTTCTCAATGCCGAAGGCAAAGCCACCGAACTGGCGCTCACCCAATCCGGCAAACCCAACTGCGCCATCCGCCTGAAAAAAGTGGACGAACGCACCGTCGGCGCCCTGCTCTACCTGCTCGAAATGCAAACCGCCTACGCCGGCGAACTCTACAACATCAACGCCTTCGACCAACCCGGCGTCGAACTGGGCAAAATCAACACGTACGCCCTGATGGGACGCAAGGGATTCGAAGCCAAACGCAAGGAAGTCGAACAAGCCGCAACGTCAGACCCCCGATTTGTGGTGCGCACATGACCGACGCCGAAGTCCTCCAGATATTCCGCCAAACCCAGGCCCTGCTAAACGGCCATTTCCTGCTGCGCTCCGGCCTGCACAGCCGCCAGTATTTCCAGTGCGCACTCGTGTTGCAGTATCCACGTCACGCGGAGAGACTCTGCGCAGCATTGGCAGCCAAACTGCCGAAAGCTGACGCAGTAATTTCGCCGGCAATGGGCGGTTTGTTTGTCGGACACGAGGTCGGTCGCGCCCTCGGATTGCGACACATCTTTGCGGAAAAAAACGCCTCCGGTGCCCTGGAATTGCGTCGCAACTTCACCATCGGTAAGGGCGAAAAATTCCTCGTGCTCGAGGACGTCATCACCCGTGGAGGACGGGCGCAGGAAACCATCCACATCGTCCGACAACACGGCGGCGAGGTGATCGCCGTCGGAGCCCTGGTGGACCGCTCCGGCGGGCGGACTGCCTTTGAGGTGCCGCTGGTCAGTCTGTTGAAACTCGAGATCGAAACCTTTGAACCATCCTCATGTCCCCTCTGCAAGGAAGGAATACCGGTTGTGAAACCGGGCAGCTAACACTATGGTCAGTTGGATCCTCAAAAAGATTCTGGGCAGCAAAAACCAGCGCGAACTCAAACGTCTCTGGCCGTTGGTGGCCATCGTCAACGACTACGAGAAACAATACCAATCACTCACCGACGAGCAACTGCGCGCCAAGACCGACGAGTTCCGCAAACGTCTTGCCGACGGAGAAACCCTCGACGACATCCTTCCAGAAGCCTTTGCCGCGGTGAAAAACGCCTGTCGTCGGCTTTGCGGACGCGAATGGATGGTACGCGGCCGTCCCTACAAATGGGACATGGTGCCATTTGATGTCCAGATCCTCGGCGGCATCGTCCTGCATCAGGGCAAAATCGCCGAAATGGCCACGGGCGAAGGCAAAACACTGGTCGCCACCATGCCTCTCTACCTGAACGCCCTCGTCGGCAACGTCCACCTGGTCACCGTCAACGACTACCTGGCCGCGCGCGACTCCGAATGGATGGGCGAAATCTACAAGTTTCTCGGCCTCACTGTTGGTTGTATCCAACACGACCAGCCTCCAGCGGTGCGCCGCGCACAATACGCCTGCGACATCACCTACGGCACCAACGCTGAGTTCGGATTTGACTATCTGCGCGACAACGGGATGGCCACTAGCGCCGAGACCCAGGTACAACGCGGGCATTGGTACGCCATCGTGGACGAAGTGGACTCGATTCTGATTGATGAAGCGCGCACCCCGCTCATCATCAGCGGCCCTTCCACGGTTTCCTCCCACCAGTTTGACCGTTACAAACCCCAAGTGGCCGAACTGGTCCGGGCGCAAACGATGCTCTGCAACCGTCTCATCGCCCAAGCCAAGGAGTTGATCGAAAAGAAAGACTCCGGGAAAGATGACGACGACCGCCTGGCCGAGGCGGGACGCCTCCTCTACCAGGTCAAACTCGGCATGCCCAAAAACAAACAACTGCTCAAAATGCTCGAAGAACCCGAGAACCGCCGTCTTCTCGACGAAGCCGAGCTAAAGGTCCTGGCCGACAACACCAAAAAAGAACAAATCGCCCTGAAAGAAGAGTTGTTCTTTACCATTGACGAAAAACAACACGAAACCGACCTCACGGAAAAAGGCCGCAAATTTCTCAACCCGCAAGACCCCGACGCTTTCGTCATCCCGGACCTCGTCAGCGCATTGCAGGAGATTGACACCCTGAATATCCCCGCCGACGAAAAAGAAATCCGTCGCCAGCAAATCCAGCAGCAGTTCGACGAGCGTAGCGAAAAAATCCACAACATCGCGCAACTGCTGCGCGCCTACTGTCTTTTTGAGAAGGATGTGGAATACGTCGTGCAGGATGGTAAGGTCGTCATCGTGGATGAATTCACCGGGCGTCTCATGCCGGGCCGACGCTGGAGCGACGGACTGCACGCCGCCGTGGAGGCAAAAGAAGGCGTCACCATCGAACGCGAGACGCAAACTCTCGCCACCATCACCATCCAAAATTATTTCCGCCTCTACAAAAAACTCGCCGGCATGACCGGCACCGCCGAAACCGAAGCCACCGAGTTCCAAAACATCTACAAGCTCGATGTTGTGGTCATCCCGACCAACCGTCCCTGCATCCGCGTGGACGAAAACGACCGCGTTTACAAGACTCGCCGCGAAAAATACAACGCCATCATTGACGAGATCATCGAGCGCCACGCCAAAGGCCAGCCCCTGCTGGTCGGCACCGTCAGCGTCGAAGCGAGCGAAGTGCTCTCGCGCATGCTCCAGCGCAAGGGCATCCCTCACAATGTCCTCAACGCCAAATACCACCAACAGGAAGCCGAAATTGTCGCCCGCGCCGGGCAACGCGGCGCCGTCACCATTGCCACCAACATGGCCGGCCGCGGCACCGACATCAAACTCGGCCCCGGCGTCGCCGAACTCGGTGGCCTGCACGTCATCGGCAGCGAACGCCATGAGGCACGCCGTATTGACCGGCAGTTGCGCGGTCGCTGCGCCCGCCAGGGCGACCCCGGCAGCTCGCGGTTTTACGTGTCGCTGGAAGACGACTTGATGCGGTTGTTCGCCAGCGGACGAATCGCCAACATCATGGAAAAGCTGGGAATGAAGGAAGGCGAGGAGTTACAGCACCCGCTCCTGAACCGTTCCATTGAGACCGCCCAGCGACGCGTCGAAGAACACAACTTCGCCATCCGCAAACACACGTTGCAGTACGACGACGTGATGAACAAACAACGCGAAGTCGTGTACGGGTTCCGCAACGAAATCATCCACAGCGACAATCCCCGCCAGGCCATCTTCGACATCATTGAGGAGGTCACCGAAACTCACATTGCCACCTGCTGTCCGGAAGATCAGATGTCCGAGGAGTGGGACATCAAGGGCCTGGCGCGCTGGGCCAACCACGCTTTCCCCATCGGCCTGCGAGAAGACCAACTGCTCAACAAGACTGCCGACGAACTGAAACAGCTCATTCTCGACAAGGTTCGTCGAGCCTACGAAGCCAAGGCGGCGCACGAGGACCCCGAAGCGTTGAAAGCCATCGAACGGCTCATTGTACTCAACGCGCTCGACCGTCTCTGGCAGGAACACCTTTACAACATGGATCAGCTCCGCCACGGCATCGGTCTGCGCGGTTACGGACAGCGCGATCCGCTCGTCGAATACAAGAGCGAGGCGTTCGCCATGTTCGACGAGATGATGGCCAACGTGAAGGATGAGATTGCCGCCAATGTGTTCCGCTCCGCCAGTTCACTGGCTGCCTTTGAGAATTTCCTACGCGCCCTTCCGATGCAACTCAGCGCCCCCGAACTGACCAGCGGCAGCGCCTACCAACACAGTGGCGGCACATCCGCCGCTCCGACCGTGTCGCGCGGTGGCGATCTGGTCGAAGAGGCCATCGAGAGCGTGGCAACTCCGGTGCGGCGCGAGGCTCCCAAGGTTGGGCGCAACGAGCCGTGTCCTTGCGGAAGTGGGAAAAAATTCAAACAATGCTGCGGAAAGCATGTCTGAGTCGTCTCCTTCTCCAACATGGAGCGCTCGGTTGTGGCAACTGAGTTCTCGCTGGTTGCTTCCGATTCTCACCGGAGTGTTGATGGCGTTGAGCTATCCGTCATTCAACATTGGAGAATGCGCCTGGATTTGTCTGCTTCCCCTGTTGTTTGCAATGGAGGGAGGCAATCCTCGTCAGGCGTTTTGGCGCGGTTATCTTGCCGGAGCGGTGTTTTTTGGGATGACCATTTGGTGGACGGTACACGTGACGATCCTCGGAACCGTCGTACTGATCGCTGTGCTGGCGTTGTATTTCGGCGCGGCTGCCGCCGGGTTTGCTCTTGTCCGGCAGAAAGCGGGAGCCGGTGATGTGTTTGTTTGGAATCTTGTGTACGCGTTGGTGGGTACGTCATGGTGGGTGACGTTGGAGTGGGTTCGCGGTCATTTTCTTTTTGGTGGATTTGGTTGGAATGGCATGGGCGTCAGCCAACACCAAACGCTGCCCCTGATTCAAATTGCCAGTATCACAGGCGTGTATGGGGTTTCGGCGCTGGTTGTTTTGGTGAATTTCGGGATTTATTTTACCGTGCGCCGTTTTCTTGGCCCGGCGATGGGCGAATCGTCCATGCGACGTCTAAGTTGGGAGTTGTACGCCGTGGTGATTGTCTTGTGCGGCGCGTTTCTCTACGGGCTGGACATTCTTCGCAAGGAACCGGCGACAGCCAGAGGGTTGCGTATCGCGCTCATTCAGGGGAATATTCCTCAGTCTCTAAAATTCGATCCAAATCAAAAACCGATGGTCCTTCAGCGATATCGCGCGTTGACGGAAAAAGCGAGTCTTCTGAAGCCGGAATTGATCATCTGGCCTGAGACCGCCCTGCCGGATGCGTTGCGGTATGATGCGGATTCTTACGGACTGGCAACCAACATGGTGGCGCGTGCCAATGCCTTTCTGCTCACCGGTAGTATTGACATGGCCGCTGGCAAGACAGGGATCGAGCATTTCAACGGCGCGGTTTTGATGGGCGCGGACGGGCGGCTGCTCGGTCTTTATCATAAAATCCATTTGGTGGCGTTCGGTGAATATGTTCCTCTGCGCAAGATTCTGCCCATTTTCAAGTATTTCACCCCCATTGACGGCAGTTTCGAACGTGGTCAGGCTCATCACATCTTCCACCTGCCCAACCTTCGATTTGGGACGGTCATTTGTTTTGAAGACACCCTACCCGACTTGTACCGGAAATTTGTGAAACAAGGGGTGGATTTCATGGTCAACCTGACCAACGATGGTTGGTTCAAGGAATCGCCCGCCGCCGAAATGCATCTGGCCAACGCCATTTTCCGGGCCGTGGAGACGCGACGCCCTTTGGTGCGATGCACCAACAATGGTGTTACGTGCGTGGTGGACGAGTATGGGCACATCAATCCCCGCCAACGCCTACCTCTGCACCAGGAGGGGATGTTGGTTTGCGAACTGGCGTTACCTCATCAGATGGAAGTGACCTTTTACACGCAGCACGGCGACTGGTTGGTTGGGTGCTGCGCGCTCATTAGCGCTGCCGCCATGGGGTGGTTCGCCTGGCAGGCCCGTTCAGGCTCTGTCAAAACCCTTGCATTTCATAAAAACATGGGTGTAATGTAGTAGATGTTGGGGCCAAGACGTCCTGAAGTTGGTTGTGTCAGCCGAGACCCGTCTGTAAAAACATGATTGTATCTCGTTCAAGTAGTTGGCCCCGCAAGCAAATGCTCTTGGCGTTTGCCGATGCTGTGTGTACGGCACTGGCCTTGTTATTGGCCGTTTTTCTTCGTCTCGGAACCGAACAAGGCGTCATTTATCTTCAGGAGCACACTTCAACAGTCATCACCACCTGGTTCATTTACATCCTGGCGTTCTATATTTGTGGTCTCTATGAAATGTCGGCGTTGCAACGACCGGGACGGATGCTGACCACCGCCGTGCTGGCTGTCCTGCTTGGGTCTGTCCTGACCATCGCCTTTTTCTTTGCCACATTCTCCCTGCAGATGGGGCGTGGCGTGTTTCTGGGATTTGCCGTGTTTGTGTTTATCGCGGTGGTGGCAAATCGGCTCTCCTACGCCATTGCCACTCGTCGGGGTTTCCTTACCCAACGATCCCTGATCATCGGTACCAACGGTGAGGCCCGCAAGACAATCGAACTGATCCGCAAACACCCTCATCACGGGATCCGTGTTCTGGGGTTGATCCACTGCGGCAATGACCGCGAAAAAGTGGGGCAATTCATTGACGACTACCCCATTCTCGGCACGATTGAGTCGCTTGATAAATTCGTTCAACTCTACGATATCGAACGGCTCATCCTGGCGACCACCCCCGACGAGGAACCCATTCTTCTCAAACGCCTCCGCGCCTTCCGCTATCGTGGCATTGCCATTGTGGATTTTGTCACGCTTTATGAGGAACTGGCCCAGGAAATCCCGCTCGATCACATCAACGATGAGTGGCTTTTCATGGCTTCCCTCAGTAATTCCCGCATCCATATCCGGCGGCTCAAACGGCTTACGGATATTGTGGTATCGTTGTTCGGCCTTATCCTGACTCTGCCGGTGGCCGCTTTGACCGCCCTGCTGATCAAGCTCACCAGCCGCGGTCCCATTCTGTACCGTCAAGAACGTCTCGGACGCGACAGTGTGCCATTTACGCTTCTGAAATTCCGCACCATGATTGCCGATGCCGAAGGCCAAACCGGCCCCGTCTGGGCTACCGACAACGATCCCCGCATCACTCCCATTGGCAAGTGGCTCCGCAAGTCTCGCATTGACGAAATCCCGCAACTCATCAACGTCCTCCGCGGCGAAATGAGCCTCGTCGGCCCGCGTCCGGAGCGCGCGGTCTTCATTGCCAAACTCTCCGAACATATCCCGTTTTATGAGGAGCGGCTTTTGGTGCCGCCGGGAATCACCGGCTGGGCGCAGGTGATGGCTCCCTACGCCGCCACCATTGAAGACTCCCGACGCAAACTCCAATACGACCTTTACTACATCAAACACATGTCGTTTTTCCTGGACATTTTCATCTTCCTAAAGACGATCAAAACGATGTTATTCGGGCGGGAACGAAAAAAACAAACCGCCGCCGCGCCCCGACAAGAGTTGAAAACAGAAACCATTTACCTCGCTCCCGCCTCTCTCCCCACCGACATCCCTGCCCACAAAGGGCAACACCTGGCCTGACGGCATTTTCCGTTATTATCTCCTCGATTTTCGGCTCGTTACCGTTATTTTCGTTCATGTCGTCATGAAAGAATATCTCGATCTCGTTCGTCTTGTCCTTGAAAACGGCACTTGGAAACCCAGCCGCACCGGTGTGGACACCATTTCCTATTTTGGCGCCTTCTACCGCGTGGACCTCGCCCAAGGATTCCCGTTGCTCACCACCAAGGAAGTCAACTTCGCCGCTATGCTCCATGAGCTTCTCTGGTACCTCTCCGGCGAAGACCATATCCGCAACCTCCGCCGTCACACCAAAATCTGGGATGCCTGGGCCGACGAAAACGGTAATCTCGACACCGCCTATGGCCGGTACTGGCGACGGTTTCCTCATCCCTACCAGGACGCCCACGGCAAATGGCACATCCGCGAAGTGGACCAAATCCAATATGTCATTGACACCCTCAAAAAGGAACCGACCAGCCGCCGTCTGGTTGTGACCGCCTGGGAACCCGGCAATGCAGAGACCAGCAAGTTGCCACCCTGTCATTACAGTTTCGTATTCAACGTCCAGGACAACCGTCTTAACTGCCATCTTACCCAGCGCAGTGGCGACATTGCCCTTGGCATTCCCTTCAATCTCGCCTGCTACGCCACTCTCACTCAGATGATCGCGCAGGAAACCGGTCTTCAGGTGGGGTATTTTGCCCACACCATCGTGGATGCCCATATCTACACAGCTCGCCCCGGCAGCGGCATGGAAGAATACGACCATGTCCCCGGCCTCAAGGAACAGCTTCGCCGCGAACCGCGCCCTCTCCCGCGCCTGGTAATTGCCAGGAAACCCTTCCACGAACTGCGCTTTGAAGACTTCCGCGTCGAGGGTTACAATCCGCATCCGAAGATCAAATTTAAAGTCGCCGTATGAAGATCGTCATCATTGCGGCACTTGCTCCTGACGGCACCATCGGTCACCAAGGCCGACTGCCCTGGCATCTCCGCGAAGATTTGCAACACTTCAAAAATGTCACCATGGGCCATGCGCTCATCATGGGACGCAAAACGTACGATTCCATTGGCAAACCGCTTCCCGGGCGTCGCAACCTTGTTCTCACCCGCGGTTCGCACATTCCCGGTGTCGAATGCTTCGCCAGCTTGGAAGCAGCTCTGAATGCTTGCAACACAGAAACCACGGTCTTCATCATCGGCGGCGCCGAGGTATATCGCCAGGCACTACCGTTGGCCGACACGCTTTTGCTCACGTTTGTTCATCAAGACATTTGCGGCGACACCAAGTTCCCCGACTACGATCGTTCGCAATGGCGCGAACTCGCTCGACGGAACGGTGCGGAGTGCGATTTTGTCGAGTACGAGCGGGTCAGGCGTTCGTCCTGATCTGAAGGCCGTAGAGACGGGCAAAGACTTTTGCGTGGCCGGTGAAATCGCCGCAGTACAAAACTGGGTGAGGCCCCGCGTACACATTGCACACATCCGGCACGCCTTCGATGTCCAGCAACACCCGTGTGGCGCAACCGCCCGTTGGCGGACAAGATGGCGAAGAAACCACCCGACCACGCCATGCGTCCAACATGCTTTTGCCGGTTTGATATTTGCAGAGCGTGGCGACCTCGCCTGAAGGCCATTGGACATCGAGCGCCAGTGTTTTTGGCATTTGATGGAAAAAGGGACGCAACCGATAGGGCGCGTCTTTCCCCTCGTCTCCATGAAGTTTCGTGGTACAGGTGCAGTGCGCTCCAAAATACTGATTGCGTTCCGTATCGAATTCGGGATTGTGCTGAAAACCACCGCGTCCGAACAGACTCGCGCCGAGCATCAACGTGAGAGAGGCATTCAGATCGTTCTCGCAACCGCACGGGATCAGACGCCCGTTGTTGATCGCAAAGCTCAGGCAGGGTTTGCGATGTTTGAGGAACAAACATTCAATGGTGATGGCATCGGCCTCGTAGCGTTGGAGGAGTTGTCCGACAACCGCATGGGCGCGGACCGCATCGAAAAATGCCGCTTCCTGCAAATCCGTCACCGAAAGAGCACGCTGACGAACCGAACGGGCAAGCGCGCGGTCCTCATCAGTCAACGAGTACTTATCAAACATCTCGTTGAAATACGCGGTGGGAATGCCGTGAATCGCCAATCCAAAGAACGCTTCTGAATCGTCCACCTCTTGGGTCAGCTTGCCCGACACACGCAGCAACCGACTCTGCGACATTCGAATCCTGGCATGAACGGCACGCAACCCGCGCTCCAACGCCTCCCAGTTCTCGATGGAGTGGATGTATTGCACACGGGGCGCCGTCCGCAGATACGACGGCGGTAGTTGGTGATTTGCGCCGACAGGTTGATAGACAATGATCGGTCCCTTGTAGGCATCGAGAATGGGTTTGAGTTTCGGGCTGAAACTGTTCCAAAAATTGACAAGCAAAAGAGCGTCCGGCCTGGATTGTTCAATTTCACGAAGAAACGTCTGAATGGCAGCCTCGGTATAAAGCGGCTTCTCGTCCAGTTTCAACGTCAAATCGAGTCCCTGGCTGATCTGATGGAGGCGTTCCACAAATTTGATCTGTTGTCGCTCTGGCTCGAACTGATTGCCCGGCCATGTAAACCACTGATGCTGACACCAATGATCCTCGCATTTACCATCCAAAACCACCTGCGCCGGCGGATAGAAAAACGCCCCACGGACCAAGCCGGGTTTCTTCTTGCGGGTCGGGCAAAATACACTGGTCGATGTCGTCCACTGAGAAGCACAGCCAAGGGGGAACGCGGCCACTGCGGCCAGCGTGGCAGCGGATTTCAGAAAGGCACGACGATCCTGCATGTAATCCATGTTCATTTTCGATCTCCTTTCCGTGAGCCTGACATTTGATGAATCTCCGGTCCTTCCACTCCATCAGCCTGTCTGAAGTTCAGAAGATGCTCCTGATCAATGAACAGAAGCAAGAAAATTGCGTCTCTGACAGCGACGCTTCTCTCTTACCAGCAAATCCCGTCTCCTATCCCCTCCCAGTTTGTAACGACGCATTCCCCAATGAAACATCGCGCTATTGACAAGAGCATTGCTACTTGCTAAAGGGCAACCGGGTTCGATGAAGATAACTTTTGGGACAATCATGGTACTGGCACTCTGGATGGCCAGTAAAACTGTAGCTCAAACCAATATCGCCCTCGGCAAACCTGCCACCGCGTCCTCGGAGGAAAAAACTGAACGCGCCGCCTCAATGGCCAACGACGACAACCTCTGGACCCGTTGGTCCGCCAGCAACGGGAGCAAAGATCAATGGTGGCAGGTCGATCTGCAGTCGCCCACCCAAATTGCCGCCTGCGAGATCACTTGGGAAAAGAACGGACAACCCTACCAGTATGTTATCGAGGGATCGCTCGACGGACATACTTGGGCGATCCTCAGCGACCAAAGCGCCAGTACCGACACACGCCAGACACGCCTGCACCAGTTTCGCACTTGTTCCCCGCGCTATGTCCGAGTACGCGTGACAACCTTGCCCCCGCATTGCTGGGCAAGCATTTACGAGGTCAAACTCTTCGCTACCGTCCCCCCTCCACCTCCTGCCGCTCCCGCGGAAACGGCACCAGTTGCAACCACCAATAATACTACGCCATCATCCGCACCAGGACTGCAACTCGGCGACACCGAACTCCAACCCGGCAAAATCGCCCGCATTCAAATGCCTCTCTCGGCCTCTGCCTGGACATTTGCCAAAAGTCTGCCTGTGACCAGCCTTGACCGACGCGACAATGTTCACGAACGATTGCGCGACGACCAGCGTCCTGATCAAATCGAACTGGGAATCGCCGTGCCCGCCGGCTTCGACCCGCGTCGCAGTTGGCCCACCCTGGTTGTCAATGTTTCCGGTGACACTCCCGGCAGCATTCGCCACATGAACTCATACTACAAGCCGGCCACCGAGGCCGGTTGGGTTGTCTTGGCCACGGATACGGTGCCGGTCGGCAAAGGCCCCACCGACGTAGCGGCGATGCGTTGGGCGGCGATGCAGACCGCATTGGAATATCTGCACAAACAATGGCCCGCTTCCAAAACGTGGCGCTATGTCTGCGCCGGTTTCTCCGGTGGCGCCAAGATGTCGGGGTACTTCGGAGCATTGATGGTGAAGAACGGATACAACCTTATCGGGATGTACTTTGTCGGATGCAATGAGGATATGGCCTCCGAAGGTATCAAACTTTACAATCCCCCCGTTGATCGCTTCAAAACCGCGGCAGTCTTCCTCAGTACCGGGAACGCTGATAAATATGTTTCAGCAGCTCAGTTGAAGGCCGTGTGCGACTCGTTGAAACGGCGCGGTTTTACCAAACTTCGCACGGAAAGTTTCGAGGGCGGGCACACCGTTCACCAACCACACATCAGCGAAGGATTGGCGTGGATTCTGCAACAAGCGCCTGCGCCCGCGCCCGCTGCGCTGGGCACCGTCCCCGCTCGCGGTTCCATTTCAGCCCCAACAACAGCCAGCCCCATCCCTGTGACTTTCACCTATGAAAACCCAAAAGCCCGCGCTGTCTATCTGGCTGGCGATTTCAATCGTTGGAACGCTTTCGCTCTACCGATGCAGAAAGATTCCTCTGGCGTGTGGACAATCACTGTTCCGCTTGTTCCCGGTCGTGTGCAATACAAATTCGTCGTGGACGGCGTTTGGGTGGCCGATCCGTCCAATCCCGAAAAAGGCGTACTTGGCCCCGGCGGACCGTCGTCAGTGAGAATGGTCAGCCCTTAAACCGCCGACTCTTCAGCCACTCCAATCGCACGATTCCCATGCGCGTCCAACAGACACCCATTTCGGTCACAACACCGCGACGCTGGATTACTTTTTCTTCTCGGCGGACGACGGCGGCTTTTCACCGAGCAATTTCCATTCGGCAAATTGGAGACAGTCACCGCCGTGATTGGCTGTGATTTCGAGCCGATAGATATTGTACTCGCCGGGCCGTGCGATTTTGAAGAGACGCGACACCTCACGTTCGTCAAAAGCCTGGTTTGTTTGGGTATCAAGCGGCTCCCATGCCTGACCGTCGTTGGAACCGAGCAGCTTCCAACTCTTGGGATCACGATCCGGATGATCTTCACACGCCGTGATGACGTAGGCCGTCACCTTCTGTTTTTTGTTGTTGTTAAACTGGTACTGGAGCCAGACGGTTTGTCCTTTGAGGCAGAATTTTCCTCCCTTCTCAAAGACTTTTTCCGGGCCTTCATTGGGGAAACCCGTTGCGCTGGCTGTCACCGTCCCCTTGCCTTTACCGCTAAGAACCCGATAGGCGGAAAGATCCAATTCGGGCGGGGGCGGCGGCCAAAAGTCGTTCGGAGTCGAGTGAGGCACTTTTTTCCAGACATCGTTGGGGTCCCAGCTCATTGTGGCAGCCAACAACTGGCCCGCGGCAAACAAACCGGCAGCGCAGAGAATCGGAAAAACGATTGGTTTCATGGTCAGGCTCCTCAATACACCCGGTATTGTTTGCGAATCAGTTTTTCGGCTTCGGGGGCGTTGAGCGGTTTCATGTTTGGACCGTCCCAAAGGATTTTTTTGCCAAGCCGGATGGCAAGGTTGCCCAGCAATACCATCTCGGTCAACGGCCCCGAATGATCGAAGTTCGAGCCGGGCAACGGGCCACCCTTGCAACCGGCGATCCATTCCTTGTAGGGACCACCATGGACACGAGGAATGGTTTTTTCGGGGCGTTTGAACTCTTTCATTCTTGATTCGGGAATCAATCGCGGGCTTTCACAGTAATCGCTGGTGTCCATGATCACGCCGTTGTCGCCGATGAGCATCTGGCCACCCTTGGAGAGCTTGCGGTCCGGCTCCAAATCTTTCGGGCGCTCCGGCAGTTTTCCCCCGTCATACCACTTCACAGTGACCGGCGGCAGATTACCGCGCGCGGGGAACTGATAGGTGATAATGGACCATTTGGGCGGAGATTCTTCCGTGCCGCCTTCCGACTCGGCTTCGACGCTGATCGGATATTTCAGGTCCACCGCCCAGAACCCGGCGTCCATGATGTGACACCCCATGTCGCCCAGCGCGCCACAACCGAAGTCCCACCAGCCGCGCCAGTTGAAGGGGAGATAGCATTTGTTATAGGGACGCTCGGGCGCAACGCCCAGCCAGCGGTTCCAATCAAGCGTCGGCGGCGGTGTCATCGTTTCTGTCGGGCGGGTCAACCCTTGTGGCCAAATGGGGCGATTCGTCCAAAAGTGAATCTCGCGCACGGGACCGATGACGCCGGCCTGGACCCACTCTTTCAACAGGCGCGTGCCTTCATTCGCGTGCCCTTGGTTCCCCATCTGGGTAACAACGCCGTATTTGCGGGCCGCCTCGGTCAACACGCGCGCTTCCCACACGGTGTGGCTGAGCGGTTTCTGAACATAGACGTGTTTGCCCATCTGGATGGCCATGTAGGCAATCGGGAAATGCATGTGATCGGGCGTGGAGACAACGACAGCATCGATCTTGTCATTCATCTCCAGTAGCATCTGGCGATAGTCTTTGTAGAGTTTCGCCTGCGGATGCTTGCGGAACGAGGCCAGCGCGCGTTGTCGGTCCACATCGCACAACGCCACGATTTCCTCGCTGGCAACTCCGTCAATGTCCGATGCCCCCTTTCCACCGCACCCGACACAGGCAATTCGCAGTTTGCGATCGGGCGGACAGAACTTTTTCGGGGGAATAACAGGCTCAGTTTGATTCGCCGACAACGACCGGATTCCAGGCAAGCTTAACGCGGCGGCAGTGGCTCCCGCCAGTTTGAGGAACTGTCTGCGATCCATCCCTACTTCAATCTTGGGGAATGACATGACGCGCGTTTGCATATCGCAACGCCGCTCAAGATACAAGCATTTCTTCAGCCCTTGAGCAGGGTCACATCCTTGATCCAAATCCTGCCCGTAACGGGCTTTTTGAAAATGAATCCGGTCGCAACGACAGCGAGATTCAAACGGATCAGATCGGGTCTCTCACCCTTCTTCAGAAAAAACGGTATCTCGCAGGAAACCCACTCATTGGAGCCGGTCACGGTCTGATTTAACCCCTTCGAGAAAAATTCTCCGCGGCCCGGCAGCCGACACCACATTTCCAAGTACGCCTTGCCGGTCAATCCTTCGGTCTTGAGCCTAGCCCGATAGAGGACAGTACAATCCTCAACCTCTGGCTCTAAAACCTCAAACAAACGAAACGTCTGTGGTTGTCCGCAGTTGACCAACCAAGCGTCACCATCCACCACCATGTCTTTTGTAACCGTGGGGTCCATCGTGTTGAAGGCTCTCAGGACGGTTGCCATGATGTTTCCTTTCATTTTGAGGCGACACTCTGGACATCAAGTCCGCCCGAATTCAATGTCTCAAGCTGTTCTATCGGTTTTGACGGATCAAACCGCGCCCGCAATACCAGAGCCACCTCTTTGCCACGTAGAGTCAACAAAGTGCAGATCTCACCCACCTTCGGCGTCCATTGCCCTTTGGTGTCCCAAGTGGACGACACCGGCTCTCCGCCAAACGGATCACTTATCCATGCCCCGCCCCGGACGCCGCCTGGTTGCCAGTCTTCATTCCATTCCCACCGCACCTTCCCCAGCCCGCTGGCGCCAAGTTTTTTTCCATTCAGAAGTTTGTACTCAAAATATCCATCCAACCCCTTACCCCGTCCCGGCACATACCACCGTCCACGAGTCAACGGCGAGAGCGCATCCAGCTTGTCGTTACGCCGACATTCCATCCAGATGCTCAACCGACAACCCACCGGCCCGACAAAATGATAGCGAAACGACCGATACACCTTCTCCTCCTCATCATCGCCTTCGGATGGCGCTGCGCGAATTGTTCCCGATAATGCCTCGCCGCCATCCGTCGGCAACTTTTTCTTTTCACCACAGCCAATCGCGGTTGTCAGGACACAAATAAATACCAGCCCAACAGCCCCACCAGATAGGGAATATGTTGTCATATTTTTTACCTCTCATGGGATGTTTGCATTGCCATCACCGCCCCACCTACTACATTGACACAACAACCCAACGACTCGTCGTGCCAAACAAAAGCGAAGGGGAGTTGGATTGAGCGCCTTGACGACAAGACCAACGGTTTTGTTCCGTGGCAGAGAAACAGAGATTCGTTGCGCCAGATGTTACACACGGAGCGCCCCCTGCCGACAGCACGAAAAACAATCCCAGTGTCGTTCCCCCCACTGTTTCCCTGTCGTCCCACAACACGACACGCGAGCGCGCCGTGACAAACCGCCACGCACCAGGCAGAACCGTGTCCCGACCTTGTTCGGACTCTGCCACACATGGGCAGGCAGAATACCAAAAAAGCTTCCGGTCTGCACTGAATAAATTGAGCAACAAAAGTGTCTTTGATTTGATGAAACGCATCTTTCGCGTCAGCCGCCGCTCGTTCCTCAAGCAAGCACTTGTCGCCGGTACGGCGTTCACCTTTGTGCCGCGCCACGTCTTCGGCGCCGAGGGCCAGCCACCTCCCAGCGAGACGCTTGGCGCCGCGCTCATCGGCTGCGGCGGACGAGGCCCCGGCACCTACGACACGATGAAAAAAAGCCTCGAAGAGGCCGGTTTTGGTGTGACGCAATTGGCGCGCTGCGATGTTCGTTGGAAGGACACCGCCGACAACAAAACCACCTACACCGATTTCCGCCGTGTACTGGAGCGCACCGACATTGATGTCGTTGCCATTGCGACGCCGCCGCACTGGCATGCGTTGATTTCCATCGCCGCGATGGAGGCGGGTAAGGACGTGCTCTGCGAGAAACCGATGACCCGTTTCATCGCCGAAGGCCGCGCCGTGGTCAGGGCGGCGGAACGTTACGGGCGCATCTTTCAAATCGGCACGTTCGGACGATTCGGCGTCAGCAAACAAAAGGAAGCTCCGCTCCGTCGCAAGATCATGACCAGTGGCCTGTTAAAGACCTGCCCCGGCGTCGTCATCCACCGTGGCGGCCTCAAGGCCAAGGAATGGAGCGGCCTGGTCAACGCCAAACCTCAGCCAATTCCACCCAACCTCGACTGGGACATGTATTGCGGCCCCTCGCCATTGCGCCCGTATCACCCGCATCGGGTCGGCGGCACTCATCGCGGCTATTGGGACTACGAAGGCGGCGGCCTCGCGGACATGGGCCAACACGCGCTCGACCCGATCACCTGGGCTGGGGCAAGGATCACACCGCTCCCGTGGAGGTCGAGGCCAGCGCGCCACCCGCTCACCACGAAGTCTGTGGCATGTGGGGTTGGGTTGAAATCAAATATGCCGACGGTTTCACCCTCGTGCTCGACAGTAACGAATGGGGTGACCGATGGGAAAAGAAACGCAGCCGCGGCGTCACCCTCGAAGACCTGGCGCCACCCGACCGCGAAAAAATCCTGGCCATGCCCGATCCCGAGCCACTGTTGACCTTCGGCCAAGCCGTCCGCACCCGCAAACCCGCCGGTGGTAACGCCGAAGCCGCCCATCGCACCGTCACCGCCATTCATCTCGCCAACATCGCCATCCGCGTCGGACGCAAAATCCAGTTCGATCCGGTCAAGGAAGTCATCGTCGGCGACGACGAAGCCAACCGTCTGGTCAACCAACCCATGCGCGCCCCGTGGCACTTGTGAGCCATCCCATGAAAATCACCGAACTTCTTGCACAACTCCCGCCGACCGACATCGAGATCGAAGTCGAAAAAGCCAGCCACCAACCACCGTCCCCCGAACCCACCGAACCAACGCCCACCGACGGCACAACCAAACCCGCCAGGAAAAAACCTGCCGTCAAACTGCCAACACCCGAACTCGCACCGAAAGAACCAAGCAAGTTCACCGGCCCGAATCCGGCGTTGGCCGCCACGCTCTGCGACCAGGTTCTCGCCGGCGGACAAGCGAGTCTGCTGGAACTACTCGCACAGATCCACCCGGTCACCGACCCCGCTTACCAGAACTACAAGGCCGAATACCTGTTCCATTGTCTCGTTGTCCATGTCGGCCAACCCGGCAAAGAACGCCAGAAACAACGACTCGCCGAATTTCTCGCCAGCCAAATCGGCAACGACAAGCTCCCCAAACCAACCCGCGCCTTTCTCGTGCGTGAACTCCAGTGGCTCGGCGGACGCGAATCCATCCGCGCCCTCGATCAACTCCTTACCGATAACGACTTGTGCGAGCCGGCTGCCGCGGCGCTGTTGAACATCGGCGCCGATGTCGCCCCGGTCTTCATCGCCGCCCTGCCCCGTGCCAATGCCGGATGTCGTCTGATCCTCACGCAAAACCTCGCCGCACTGGGCACCGAAACCGCCCAACGCGCATTGCGCTCCGCATTGCAGGACACCGATGCCACCGTGCGCTCGGCGGCTGCGTGGGGGCTGGCGCGGCTGGGTGACGAGAGTTCGGTTGACGCTCTTTTGAAGATGGCGGCGCCGCCAACCTGGTTGCTGCTCGCGGAGACCCTGCTCGCGAAGACCAAAAAACGCGCCGCTGCCAGAATCTACCAGCACATCCTCGCCACCCGCACCGAGAAACATCTCCAGCAACTGGCTGCCCGGGCGCTCGCCGTGCTTGGCAGATAACGGGACGTTACGGAAGGCTGACCGTGGCGAGGTAGATGCTGGTTTTACCTTCGTGCGACGAGTAGTAGCTGATCCACAACAACCCGTCGTACCAGACAAGACCGGGATAACTGCAATCGCCCCCACTGGGCAATGTCAACAACGGCTTCAACGAGGGCCGCGTCACATCCAGCGAACACAATACCGTCTTTGGCTCGCGTTTGCCGTTTTCGTCAACAATCATGCGCCCGCACGCCACCCACGTCCCATCGGGCAGTTGGAGAAAGTTCGGCCCGCCGAAATAGGTGCCGAGATCTTGCCATTGCCAGTCGGTGTACGGCGGCGCGCTGCGCCCCAACAACGCCGTGTTGGGCGAACCATCGCGCCGTTGCAGACAGAATGCCGCGCCATCCGCCGCAAACCGCAGCGTCGCTTCCGTCGTGCCGGGACACGGAGAAAACCGCGTCACCAGCGTCGTGAACGTCACGCCATCCTCGCTGGCGACCAGCGCGGTCGTGTAGCGACGGGCGGCCCGGGCGGCGGGCGCGACATCGTAGTCAACGCCGTAGGCTTTGCCGTTGTGCCAGGTCACGCGCCAGAGCCAGCGATTGGTTTCGCCGACGGTTTGGAGCACGCTCCACTGGCGCCCATCGGCCGAGAACGAGACAAACGACTCGCTCAACGTGGCCGGTTTCGAGTCCTCGCGCATCGCCGCTCCGCCAACGATCATCAGGCGACGGCCGTCAGGACAGACGGAAAGCTTCGGGTCGCGCAGGTCGCGCCCCGCCCACACAAGACGGGCCGCCGATTCCCAGCGAACGCCGTCCTCCGAAGTCAACACGCGTACCGCGCCGTCGGGCGAGACGTGTCTGCCCCCCTCGCGGAACACGCAAAACCAACGTCCGTCGAACCGCGTCAGATCGGTGAACGCGTTGTGACGGGCTTCATCCCAGATTTTCCGGACCTCGACGAGCCGGGGCGATCGGGTGTCGGCCAACAGGGATTTCAGGCGCGGTTCCGCCGATGGCAGTTCGTTCATCACCAGCGCCGCCATGGCGCGGGCGCCTTTCTCGTTGAAATGCGTACGATCGCCGGGCGCGTTGGCGAAGGCGGCGCTGCCGGCGTCGCCATGTTGCATGAAAAGTTTGCCACTCGATGCGTGGAGGTCAATGACCGGGACGTTCTTTTCCGCGGCAACTTCTTTCATGGCGGCGGCGTACGGGCCGAGGATGTCGGTGAGTTTGCCTTCCTTGTCGAAGGTGCGACGGTGCATCGGCGTGACCAAAACCGGTGTCGCGCCGATGGCGCGCGCCTCGTCAACGTAACGGCGCAAATACTCCTTGTAATCGGTGGCGGCGTCGGTGGACTCAGGCTTGTCGGGCCCGTGGGAATCGTTGTGGCCAAACTGGATCAGGAGGATGTCCGGTTTCACCTCCAGCGTCTTTTTCCAGAGACCTTCCTTCAGAAAGGTCTTTGTGCTGCGCCCGCTTTTGGCGAAGTTGTAAACACGAACCGTGCCCTCGCGGAAGTAGCCTTCAATGAATTGTCCCCAACCGCGACACGGGCTGTTGTCGGGATAATTACAAACGGTCGAGTCGCCAATGATTGCCAATCGCAACGGCGCGTCGGTCGCCACCATCGCCAGCAGAAGCGCCGCCAACAGCTTCATGGTTTCATCGGGGCAAATACACCACGCAGACCGGGATGGGCACCTCCATCGATTGGCCGGTCGGCGTGAGACGACCGGTATCGGCAGCGACGCGGAAGACAACGACGTTGTCGGAGTCCTGATGCGCGGCAAGCAAGAACCGGCCGCTCGGGTCAATGGCGAAGCTGCGCGGGGTCTTTCCCTGCGATGGCTGGTGTTCGACGAGCGTGAGTTGACCGTTCTGCGGGTCAATGGCGAACACGGCAATGCTGTCGTGCCCGCGATTGGAACCGTACAGAAACCGCCCATTGGGATGAACCTCAATTTCGGCGGTGGTGTTTTTGCCGGTGAAATCGGCGGGCAACGTCGGCACCGTCTGAAACGCTGCAAGAGTGGCGGCATCAAAGGCGGTGATCGTGTTGCCCATCTCGTTGATGACGTAGAGCCAGCGGCCGTTGGGATGGAACGACACATGACGCGGCCCGGCGCCGGGCGAGACGGCAATAAACGGCGGATTGTTCGGCGTGAGGGCGGCTTTGGCAGCGTCGAAGCGGTAGAGGAGCACCTTGTCGAGGCCGAGATCGGGAACGAAGGCAAGCGGGCGAACGGGGTCCAAGGTGACGCCGTGAGCATGCGGGCCTTTCTGGCGTTGGGGATTGACGCTGGAGCCTTCGTGTTGGAAGAACGACACAGCCTCGCCGAGCCGCCCGTCGTTTTGGATCGGGAACGCCGCCACGCTGCCGCTGCCATAGTTGGCAACCAGCGCGCACTGACCGGTCTTGTCCACGACAACGTGGCACGGGCCGCCGCCGCGGGTGGACTGCTGGTTGAGCAGGGTCAGAAGTCCGGTTTTCTCGTCAATGGCGAATGCGGTAATGAGGCCGCCCTTGGGCTGCTCGCCGACGGCATACAGGAACCGCCGGTTCGGATGCAACGCGAGAAAGCTCGGATTGACGACCTCGGCGGCGAGGACCGGCGCGGTAAGCGCGCCGGTCTTCGTGTTGAGCCGAGAGAGATAGATGCCCTTGCTGGCGCCGCGTGTGTAGGTGCCGAAATAGACCAGACAGTCATCAGCAACCACGGTGGCGACGAGGGCGGTCAGTGTCACGGCCATCAGTGTGGAGCAGAGGTTCATGGCCGAGGCTGTTACATGAGTTTTTTCAGGGCGGCAAAGGAAAGCTCGGTGCATTCCATTGGTGTTTTGCCGTCGGGATAGGCTTCCTGTTCGAGGGTGATCCATTCGGTGCCACCGACCTCACGACAGGCAGCAATGACCGCCGGCCAGTTCACGGAATCCTGGCCGAGAATGGCTTTTTTGCCGGGTTCCTTGTTGACGACGGTCGGTTTGAAGTGAGTGATCTTCATGCGACCGGGGTAACGTTTCATCATTTCGACCGGATCGAGGCCCGCGGCGGCAGTCCAGCCGCAATCCTGCTGGAGCACGACATCCTTGCTGGTGCGCTCGGCAAACAGGTCGTAATAGGTTTTGCCGCTGGGGTCTTTTTTGAACTCGTGGGTGTGGTTGTGATAGCCGCACCAGAGACCGAGCGGTTTGAGGGTTTCGGCGGTCTTGTTGAATAACTCGGCGAGCGCCTTGCTCTTTTCGGGATCGGTGAAATCTTTGTCGCCGGGCACAATCAGGAATTTGCAGCCGATGATCTGGTGAAACTCGATGGTCTTTTGGAGGGCATCGCCGCGGAAGCTGCCCGTGCCGATATGGGTACCGGCGGCTTTCAGGCCGAGGTCGTCGAGTTTCTTGCGGAGTTCCTTCGCCTTGCCGTTGTAGGTGTGGTAGCCGGCAAATTCCACGCCGGCAAAACCGGTTTTGGCTGCCCAAGCAAGCGTGGCATCGAAATCTTTCGCGCAATCGCCGCGCACCGAATAGAGCTGTAACGCAATCGGAATGTCGCGTCCGGCGGCGGTGGCGGCGAGCCAGGGCCGCAGGCTGACGGCGGTGGCGGCGACGAGGGAACCTTTGAGGAACTGGCGACGGGTAACGTTCATGTTGATGATTTCCTTTCGTTGATGGTGAATAGTAACGGGTTCTTCGGATTATTCCAGCGCCGGTTTTCACTAGCTGCCGACGCCGCTCACGCGCATTCGCAACGTGTAGATGCTTTTGCTGGCGGTGATGAAAAGGGTGCGCCGATCTTTACCCCCAAAACAGACATTGGCGGTCCATGGTTCGGGCACTTCGATATGGGCGATCTGTTTGCCGGTTTTGTCGAACACGAGGACACCCTTGCCGGTCAGATAGACATTGCCTTCGTTGTCAATGGTCATGCCGTCGGAGCCAAACTCGCAGAACAGGCGTTTGTTCGTGAGTGAACCGTCCGGCTGAATGTCGTAGGCATAGGTTTTCTTCGCGCCAATGTCGGCGACGTACAGCGTCTTGCCATCCGGTGTGCCAATGAGACCGTTGGGTTGCCGTAGGTCGCTGAGGACGCGCGTGAGTGTCTTGTGGTCGGGCGCGAGATAATAGACATGTTGGCCGTTCTGCTCCATCGGCCCGCGGTCCCAGTACGATCGCTTGTAAAACGGATCGCTGAAATAAATACCGCCATCGGGGCGAATCCAGAGGTCGTTGGGGCCGTTGAGCCGCTTGCCCTGGTATTCTTTTACCACCACGGTAACCGCGCCGTCGGGCGCAATTTTCCAAAGTTCGTTCTTTTCGTCGGCACACGCCCAGAGGTTGCCCTGCGGATCGAAACAAAGCCCGTTGGAACGACCGCACGGCTGTTTGAACGTCGTCAGCGAGCCGTCGGCAGCGCTCCATTTCACAATCCGATCGTTCGGTTGATCGGTGAAAAACACATCGCCCGCCGCGTTGCAGGCGGGACCTTCGGTGAACTTATAGTCGCTGGAGAGTTTTTCCAGTTTCGCGCCGTCCTCAACAACGGCGGCCAACGCAAACAGAATCACGGCAACGATGTTCATGGCAGTTCTCCTTATTCGGCGACAATGAGGACGCAACTTTCCTGCGCGAGCGGTGCCAGCTCGTCCAACGGACGCTTCTGGCTCGGCGGCGGCGTGAGCAGTTTGGCGAGCGCATCAGGCACCGATTCCAAAAACGACAGGGCATAGCTGGATTTGACGGCGTAGTTGACATTTTGCGGCACGGCGCCGCCGATGCGTTCGGCGGTGCGCAGGTTGCTGTAGGTACGGGCGACGATGCCGATGACGCAGCCGCGGGAGTTGATGAGTGGTCCGCCGGAGTTGCCGGGTTGGATGGCGGCGTTGATTTGAAAGTAGCGCGGGTCATCCATCTCGCCCGTCAGCGAGCTGACGGTGCCGTCGGTGAATTTCGGCGCGACTCCCAACAAATGCGGCGTCGGGAAACCGATGGTGAACACCGGTTCGCCGAGGCGGACATCACGGCTGGCCTCCAGCGGCAACGGTTTGAAGGTGCCGTTGCATTTGAGCAGGGCAAGATCGTTAACTTCGTCGGCCTTCACGAAGGCCGCGGCAATGATTTCGCGTCCGACCCGCACGGTGATTCGCACGGCGTCGTTGACAACGTGATAACAGGTCAACACATAGCCGTCGGGCGTAATGAAAAAACCGCTGCCTCTCTCCGTTTTGCCGGTTTTGCGCCCTTTGAGGAAGGCGTCGGCTTCGCGTTGCGCCTGTTCCTTCTCGGCGCTGGTGAGTCGCGCGCCGGTTTTCTGGACGCTCTCGCGCGCCGGTAAATATCCCAATCGGGCGGCGATGTAGTACCACTTGTAGGCTTCCACCAGATTTTTCGGGGTCCCGCGTCCTTCGGCATACATGTTGGCGAGGTTGCTCGCGCCGTGTCCAAAACCACGCTCGGCAGATTTGCGAAACCATTTGATCGCTTCGGCCTCGTCTTTTGGCACACCCAACCCGGCGGAATAAATGGCGCCGACATTGTTCAACCCCATCGGCAGGTTCTGCTCCGCTGCCTTGCGATACCAGTGCAATGCCGCCGCGTAATCCACCGGCACACCCTTGCCCTTCTCGTAGGCGTAGCCCAGTTCACATTGCGCCGTCGCGTCGCCCGCCTCGGCCTTTTTCTTTAGCGATTCGATGTCATCGGCCATGGCGCTGCTGAGCACCAGTGCCACCAAACACAGCCATCGAATGTTCATAAAAAGGAGGCCGGTGTTGGGTTATTTGGATCGAGCAACCGTGGCGGCAGGGGCGTCCTCGATAATGACGCGAAAACCGACATTGAACGGGCGTTGCCAGTTCGGGTAGCCCCAACGCCACGAGGCGCGAGCGTCCTTCGGGCGGTCGGCCCAGGAGCCGCCGCGGATGACTTTGCGACCGGGACGCTGGGCATAATCGGAGTTGGTCCATTCGCAGACGTTGCCAATCATGTCGTAGAGACCGAAGGCGTTGGGTTGATAGCTGCCGACCACGGCCAGATGGAGCGCGCCGTCGTCAAACCGCGGGTCTTTCAACTCAAAGTCCCAGTATTTGTCGGGATTCGGGATCGGCTGTGGGTTGACGCCTTTGACGGCGAGTTTCTTGATCTGGGCGTCGGCAAGGTTGGCGAATTTGCTGAAGTCGGTGTTGAGGTCGCCGTAGTAGAACGGCGTGGACGTACCGGCGCGGGCGGCCCATTCCCACTGTTGCTCGGTCGGGAGCGTAACGCGCTTACCGGTTCTGGCGGAGAGCCAGCGGCAAAACGCCATCGCGTCATCCCAACTGACGCGAATCACGGGGAACTTCGGGTTGTCCATCAGGTAACCGGGGTTGACCTGGTCCTTGTAGTGGCGATCGTAGTAGCCGTTGCGGTGTTTCGGGTTGAACTGACGATACTGTTCCAGCGTCACCTCGGTGGTCGCCATCCAGAACGGTTTCTCGATGTCCACTTTCTGCTGCGGAAACTCGTCGCGCTCGCCGTTGACATCGCCCATTACATAGCTACCGGCAGGGATTTTGCGGAAGGCCATGGTGATACCATTGCCGAGGTCGAGCTTGGTCTCTTCGCCGGGTTGCGCGGCAAACGGCCAGTGGGCAATACTCATCGGCTGCGGACGCGGCGGTTCGGGCGCGGGCGCCACAAACGCGGGACGAGTAGCGGGTTGCGGCGGAATGGCTTCCAAGTCCTCATCCAGGTTCGCATAAAGCTTGGCGCACTCGCGTCGCCGCTGGGCGTAGTTAGTGGGAATCGTTCCCACTTCGCTCCAGGTGCCGTGGCAGGGAACATTCTGGTCAATCCATGTGATGATCCGATCCCAGGCTTCGGCGTCGAGCGTAACGTTGTGATGGCCTTTGAGCAACATCCGCACCAGCGGACTGGTGTCGGCGTGAAACTCCAACGGCGTCAGCCCGGAATAATCGCCTTCGGGACCGCCACGGCGGACGTATGGATGCAATTCCGTGTACGAGACGGGGAATTTCCCCATGCCGGCGCTGGTCTTGATAATGGTGGTGTCGGCGAGGTTCGGACGTCCGGGCGTCTTGCCGTCGTGGCATCCGACGCAATACCGGTCGAGCACGGGCTGGACTTCGCGCAGAAAACTGAACCCGCGGATCGGCCCGTACCACGGAGTCGGTTTGGCCGGGGGTTGACGTGCCGCCATGGCAGCACGCGGCGGCGAAGCCTCGTTTTGTTTCTCGTGACAACCGACACAGGAAACGCGCTCGCCCGGCATCCCGACAAACCAGCTCCGCATCATTTGGAGCGCTTTCCCCTCGGCGTCGAGCGGCTGGATGGCAACGGGCGTGTTGGCAGGAATCTCAAACCAGGCAGAACCGTCCTCATGAACGGGAACCGTGCCAATGATGCGGCGAACGTCCCAAGGGCCTTCGATGCCGACCAGATAGTGGCCGCCCATTTTTCGGTACGAATAGTCGTAGTAATAAAGTCGCAGTTTCTTGACCACACCACGCGGGACTCCGTTGAGGCCGCGACCGGTATGCACATCGGTCAACAGAACCGTGGCCGTTTTCTCGCCGGGTTTGATGCGATCGGGAAGGATTTGCGGGCGGGGCGTTTTTCGCAGCGGGATCGGTTCGAACAGGGCCATTTTCGGTTCTTCGGCGATGAAAAGCATGTTGTCGAAGATGTCCACAATGTAGATCCCCCACTTCGAGTGGTCGGTCGGCTTGGCGGAAACGATGAACGTGGTCTGGCTGATCGGTTGCGGGTGAAGGAATTTCGGCCAGGAAGCGTTCACCAGCGAATCCACAATTTTGCCTTCGACCTTTTTGCCATAGCCGGGAATGCGTTGGACGGCGCCGGTGTCTTCCTGCCGTCCCAGGGCGGTGTCGAAGAGCACCAACTCGCCCATGCGTGGCACACCGTGATGTCCGCCGACGACCCCGATGAACTTGGTGTTACTGCCCGGCAACGGGCGAGCGTAGAAAAGACTGTTCGGCCAGTAGGATTCGCTTCCGTAAAACTCGGACTGCCCGGTCCCGTCGGGGTTCATGCGCATCAGCACGCGCGAGAAATAATGCGCCGAGTCGGTGTATTCCCAACGCAGGTACATCACGCGCCCATCCGAAGTCAACGACGGGCACCAGTTGTTATCCTGGTCAAACGTCAGGCGACGAACCCCGGTGCCGTCGGGATTCATGACGTGGAGGTTGCCGACAAAATCGCTGCCGCCAACGCAGGGAACCCCCTGAAAACCGGTGGAGGAAGTAAAAATAATCCGTTCATCGGGAAGATAGACGCCTTCGTAGCTATCAACGTCGGCGTCCTTGCCCGGTGTGACCTGGCGGAGGCCGGTCCCGTCCACGTTCATCTCGAAGACCTGCCAGGAACCGTTTTCGATGGTGGAGGAAAACAACAGCCGTTTGGCATCAAAATGCAGATGAAGATCGCCGACAAAAACGGGCCGCGGCGGTTTGTACACGGTCTGGATGACGGGATTGGGCTGGCGGATGTTGAGGGTGGCGATCTCGTTTTCGACGGTCTTTTTGAGACTGGAGTTGCCTTGCCAGTTCTGCGGAAGCGCCAGGTAACTCTCGCTGCGACGCACCAGCAGGATCCGGTCAAAATCAATTTCCGGGTTGGCCAGGATCGCCTCGCGTTTGAGGGCGGCAAATTGTTCGGGAACAAAGTTCTTCTCCAACGCGCCAAGGCGGCTCAGGTATTCGGCCGCTTTCGGGTAACGCGGGCCGTGCGTCCTGCCGAGATATTCGATGGCGCGACGCAACGCGGCGATCTGTTCTTCCGTCGTCTGAATTTGAGAGGGCTGCGTCGGCTGCCCAACGGTCCTTTTGGGGTTTTCCTTCTTGTCCTGTTTCTGATTGGTGGCGGAATACGCCGTGACCAACAGCATGGCCGTCGCCAGTGTTGTGAGCATCAGTTTTTTCATGGTTGCTTTCTTCCAAAATAATCCGCGAGGCCATACACGTTTTGGTTGACCTCTTTCATCGCCGACAACAGTTCGTTGTACGGTTCATAGACGTTGCTGACAATCCCTTTGTTCGAATCAAGATTGGATGGGTCGGCGCGTTTGTCGGTCGGATCGTTGTCCATGTACTTGAACCAATGCCAGCCGACGCAACCGGGATGCGCCAACAAACCGAGCGTGTAATTCTGGTAAAATGCCCCGCGATCCTTTTGTGTCTTGACCAGCCAGCCGGCGCCGGTGACGTTACCCATGCCTGTGTCAGCGCCTTTGGCATACCATTCCGTGATCATAAATGGCTTACCGGACCATGCCACCCAGTTGGACATCGTCTGCGGATCGGGCGTCCAAGCGCCATAGTAATTCATCGCCACCACATCGAGATAACGCCCTGCCGCGCGCCAAAGCTCCGGACGCACACGGTCACCGCCGTGAAAACGGGACCCGAAATACATGTGATTCGGATCCGCTTTGCGAATGGCGGCCGAAACAATGCGAAAATAGGTGTCAGCGAGGTGTTCGAGAAATGCCGCGTTGTCCTTCTTGCCGCCGCGCCCGGCCAACCAGTTCTCCGCTGCCACGCGCCCCGCATCGCCGTCGGGCAGCGCCAGGAACTTGTCGAGCGCATTGGCAGGGAACGGCATCTCGTTGTCGGAAAAAATGCCGAGCAACCACGGATCATTTTTTGTTTCGGCGAGTTGTTCTTGGGCGAGTTTCTCGCAAAACGCGGGAAATTCCGGGTCGAAGGCGAAGATGCAATCGTTCGGATAACCCGTGTGGCCGGGTTTCTGGTAGATGCCACCCCGTTTCCGCCCATAGGAAGACATGAAATTCAGGATAACCGTGTACGCCATGCGTGATGGGGCGGCATTGAGGCGTTTCACATCGGACCAACAGGCCAACGTGTTGAACCCATGAGCGGCAAGCAAATCGAGCGTCTGCGCCGCCCAGCGTTCTTCCGTGCCGAATTTCTTTTCAAGCGCCGCGCGCCCGTTTTCGGTGCGGTTGAGGCTGACACTGCAACAACCGACGCTGAGCATCAAGCAGCCTTCGGGATCAACCAGCCACCAGCGTCCGTCCACCGTCTCGGCGCGAAAGAACCCGGTCGCTTTCACCTTCCGATCTGTCCGCCCGCCATACACTGAATGCGGCGGCTCCGACGGACGGAATCCTTCCACATCCCCCAACAACCGCGTCGGCTCCATGCGCCAACTCTTATCGGAAGGCTTGCGTTTGACCTCTACCAACACGGTCGCGCTGGCGGTCGCAACCACGAGAGAGAAAATGGCCAGGAGCGTTTTCACTTCTTCGGCGCCTCCGTTGCGGCGGGAGCCGGCGCATTGGTGGTCGCCGGTGGCGGCGCGTTGGTTTTCGGCGCAGCCGACGGCGCGTTGGTCGGCGCCTGTGGGGACGACGGCAGTGTCGCCGGTTGGGGCGCGGGTTTGCGCAGGAAAGTCAACTCAACGGTCTCGCCGGGAAACAGTTTCAGTCCGGGAGGAACGTTCACAATGACCGGCAACCCCAACTCGGTGTGCCCCCGGGCCGCCAACGGTTGAAGCGTCTGGCGAATGGGCACCAGTTGCGCGCCAACACGCTGAACACTCGCCAAAACCTCGGCAGTCTGACGGGCGCGCGGACGCACTTTGACGGGCGCATCCTCCTGGGGCACAAAAACGATGGGTTGACGCAGGAACGCGACAATACGATCGGGTTTGTTGCCGACAATGGTCAACACGGGAAAACCGGACTTGACCCGATCACCCACGGTGGCATGGAGATAAGTGACCGAACCTTCGATGGGCGAGGTGAGCACCAGGGGTGTTTTGGGATCGTTGACGACGATTTTGCCGAGGACTTCGCCCGCTTTGACCTGCTGAAGACCGCGGACCGTCAACTCGGTCAGGATGCCGGTTTCCGGGGCGTTGACAATCGCCTGAATGGACTCCGCTTCGCCAAGAACCGTGGCGGGCGTTAGCCGACGGATCCAGAGCGCCAATGCGACGAACAGAACGATGAAAAAGACGATTATCGGCAGGTAACGCGCGACGAACTCACGCCAGATCAGTCGCGGTGGAATCGGAATCGGTTTGTAGTTGTTCATTTGCCTCCTTCTTTGCGAACGACCCGCAGGGAGTCGGCGTCAAACCATGCCTCCCCTTTAGCCGCGCGCAGTTCGCAGACCAATTCGATGTCTGTGACGCCTTCGCCCGCGGAGAATTCATACTGAACATTCTGCCAGTCCGTCGAGCCGGTAACGCTGTTTTTCCGTTGACCGCCCGAAATGCGAAGCGCCGCTCCCTGCGACGGGTCGTTGGCGGGCGGCACATCCACGGTGCGAATTCGTCCCTCGAAAAAATACTGGCCCGCTGGCACGACAATGCGAACCCGCCAGGAACCGGTCACCGGTTTGTCGCCGGTCCGAATACGGAACCGCGTTTTTTCGCCTTCTTTGACCTCATCGAAGAGCGGCTGGCCTTCGGTGACACGACTTTGCCAGCCTTTGAGCGGTTTCGGTTCCCACGGCAGGCCGAGTTGCGCATTGAGCTGGCGCTCAATGCCAACGGCGCGCGCCACGATGCGACGACAGACATCGCGGGCGGCATTCTCGTTGTCACGGGCGACGTTGGGGCCAAGTTGTTCCAGTACCGGTTTCAGGCGGGCGGCGGCCTGCATAACCGCATTGGTGAGACGCTCCACATTGAAAGCGGTTTTGTAAAGCCGCTGATAATGTTCCAGATACCGTCGCCGATCCTGTGGCGATTCCGTGACAATCCGCGCCAGCATCGCGGCGTTGGGAGTCAGCGTAAAATTGGGATCGCCCAAAATCTGGTCCATGCCGTGCGCAAAGAAAACGAATTTGTCCGTCGTCGGATCGTGATACATCGAATAGTTGTTGCGGTTCTGACAGTAACCGTCCCAGTGTGAAATCATGGATTCCGCCGCCATCAACGACCAGAATCGCTCCACATCCAACAGTTCCCCCACTCGTTGCCGTCGTTTCACGGGGTCCGGTTCCTTCGCGGCAGCAACCAACGCTTTGACATCGGCGGCATCCGGGCGCGGGTCGTTGGAAACCTTGCGAACCGACCCGTCAATGTCCGCCACATACGCTCCCTGGTAGAGAGTTCCATACCAGTTGGAGAAATGCCGTCGCAGAAACGCGCGATCGAACCCTTCGATGAGCACGTACAAACCGAGATGCCGACCGTTCACTTCCACCGTCGCGTGAGTGACACGTCCCACGGGCACGCCCGCGCCGAGACAAACCAGGCTGGCTACGTACTCGTGAAAATACGTTCCGTCCTGAACGGAATTGTTCAGGTGCAGTTTGTCCATGCCGTGAAAACGCTGATTCTTGTGGAATTTGTCGAAGTTCAGCGTCAGCGCCGGTTTGTCCGTCAACACCCGAAAACTGGCCGAGCCTTTCAAATGAATCGCCACATCGGGATACACCTGATCGCCCACGGTCACGGTGGCACGGGCATATTTACGCGGTTCCTTGAGCAGCGCCTCATACTGGGATTTCTCCAACGCGATCTTGAAATGCGGAATCAAACCACTGCTGAAAAACACTTCCGATTCGTCCCGGTGCGGTTTCGGATAAGCCGCTCCGTCAAAACGCATCCGCCCATCGTCGGCCGCAAACGCGACGACCGCCATCAACAAACTACATTGAAACCACCGCCACACAGGGCGCGAAGATTACGCACATCCGCGACGACAGGCAAGCGCGAGTTTTGCGATTACGCGCCGGGCGTCGTTGGTTTTGATGGGATCACACCATCCTCTTGCCGACGCGCATCGGCCGGTTCGTCATTCCCCGGACAAAACCATCCTCCCCCAACCTTCCAACCGCACCCACGCAACGGCAGCACGAGCGAAACACAACGCCGCACGAACAGTTTTCCCGCATAATTTTCCCGTCTCCGTCTCAGGGTACCGGCTCCGGTTTCGCCGTCTCGCCGGTCATATCGTATGGCAACCGCCAGACATGTTCGCCGCTGGAGTCGCAGAAATAAAGGTGCGACTCGGAAAGTTTGTTCGGGTCGCCATCGGCCCAAAAGGCAAAGAACGGGTCATGCGCGTTCAGCGGGCGGCGGGCGTAGTTGTGATTGCGCGGGCTGTTGCGGGTGATCTGTTTTTTCAGCGTCCAGGTAACGCCGTTGTCGCGGCTGGTCCAGAGACACATCTCGCCGCCGCCGCCCCACGGTTGGGGGCCGGGCGCGGTGGGCGCGATCACGATCCACTCGTTGTCGCCGATCCAGAGACTGCCCATGTCGTAGTTGTGGTCGGTGCGGGTGATGACGCTGGTAATCCAACGGGCACCATCCCATCGGGTCAGGCAAAACTCGCGCGGGTCGTTATCGGGTCCCGGTTCGGCGCCACGGCTGGTGACATACAGTAGCAACGGATGGGCGTGTCGGTCGAAATTGAGATCGCAGGTGTACATCAGTTTTTTCTGGGCCTGATAATCAATGACCAGCGCGGGATTTTTCACTTCGCGCAAGGGCAGTGTCAGCGGGTTGCCTTCGACGGTTGTCCAGGTTTTGCCGAAGTCATCGGTTTGCGCGTAATAGAGGTTGGTTCGTTTGTTGACGATGCCGCCGGGGTGGTAGTTGAAGAAGGTGCCGATTTTGTTGCCGCACTGGCCGCTGACCTGGTAATGCCCACCGAAGCCGGCCAGTTTCTGGTCGTCGCTCCAGGCACGGCCGTCGGGGCTGGTTTCCCAGTACAGTTCGCGGCCTTTGGTGTATTTGGTGAAGAGGTGAAGCCATCCGTGGCCCGGCAGGAACCAGGGTTGTGGGTAGGTCATTTCCTCTTCGGCGACCCGATCGAAGGCGGCGATGCTGTAGGGCTGTTGGCTGCGGTATTTGAAGCCGGGTCGTTTTTTGGCGCGGCCGCTGATGAAAATCCAGACGTGGCCTTTGTCGTCGAGGTTGAGGCTGGCGTTGTCGTGGGGATCGTCCACGCCCTGTTTGTCGTGGACGATGACGGGACGCGAGACAGTACCGCTGTGGTGGTCGTAGCAGCCGGCCATGATGAGGAGGTGACGTTTATCTTTGGCGGTGGTGCCGCCGTAGGTAAAGAAGGTTTTGTTGGCGATGGGCGAATAGACGGCCATGGGATTGTGGTTGGCGGTGTAGGTGCCGAGGCCGCCGGAGTATTTGTCGCCGTATTGGGAGAATTCGCCGAGGGTGAACCAGATGCCACGGTAACCGTCGGCTTGTGGTGGTTGCGCCGCGAAACTGCAACAGATCACCCCCCACCACAGGGCGAGGAGGTGTTTCATCGGGTCAATCCATCCTTTCTGGTTTGGCGGTTTCGCCGTCCATTTTTGCGGGCAGCCGCCAAACGTGGGTGCCGTCGCGGTCAGTGAAGTAGAGGCAAGACGTGGAAGGTTCGCGGGCATGGCCGTCGGCCCACAACGCGTAGAAATCAGGGTGGGCGTGGAGCGGGCGGCGGGCGTAGGTGTGGTTGCGGGGGCTGGCGCGGGTCAATGGTTTCAGTTTTGTCCAGGTGGCGCCCTGGTCGTGGCTGGTCCACATGACCATTTCGCCGCCGGGGTTACCGGGTTGGGGGCCAGGGTCGGTGGGGGCGATGACGCGCCAGGTGCCATCGGGTTCGATGTAGAGTGAGCCGTGGTCGTAGTTGTTGTCGGAGGTGGTGAACGGGCGTCGTACCCACTCGTGGCCGGTCCAGTGGACGGTTTGCCATTGGCGTGGACCGTTTTTTGGTCCTGGCGCGAAGCCTTTGCTGGTGAGGAAGAGGATGACGGGGTGGCCGTGGGCGTCGAAGTTGAGGTCTTTCAGATAGACGAGTTGTCGGTCGGCGCGAGAATCGTACACGAGGGACGGGTTGGCGGCGTTGGTCAGCGGCGTGTCGAGAGCGGTGCCGTTGGCGGTGCGCCAGGTTTTTCCGTGGTCGTCGGTTTCCAGGTAATAGATGTTGGCGCGGGCATTTAGTCCCCCCGGCGCGGGATGATAATCAAAGGCGGTGGCGAGGCGTTGTCCGCACGGCCAACTGATCTGATAGTCGCCGAGGCCGATGTTGGCGAGTATTTGCGGCGCGCTCCAGAGCCGGCCATCGGAACTGGTCATCCAGTGCAGGGCGCGGACGCCTTTGATGCCGAGGCCGCGGGTGGCATTGTAGCGGGTGTGGAGGAAGAGGAATCCGCGTCCGGGGAAATACCAGGGTTGAGTGTAAGAGAAGTTGGTCTTTTCGATGAGGTCAAAGGCGTCAATTGAATATGGTTTGACGCTGCGATGGATGAACGAGGGACGCGCCGTGCCGTGCGAGGCGGAGAACACCCAGAGATAGCCGTCGCCGTCCACGGCGAGGGTCGGGTTGTCATGGGCGTCGTCGGTGTGTTTGTTCAGCAGGATGCGCGGGCGTGCGACCATACCGGTGGCGTGGTCGAAGTAGCTGATCATGTGCAGGAGTTCCTGTTTGTTGCCCGGCTGTCGGGCGGTGGTGCCGCCATAGACGAAGAAGGTTTTGTGGACAGCGGCGCAATAAACGGCGATCGGCGCGTGTTGTTGCGGGTAGGTGGCCATGCCGCCGCTGTACTTGTAGCGGTATTCGTCCTTTGTCGGCTCGTTGTAATACCAGATGCCGCGAAAACCGTCGTCAGTCGGCAGTTCGGCGGCAGCGGCCAGACAGGCCAGTGGGAGAAACAACGCGATGGTGTATTTCATAAATTTCGAGACACGATATCCATGGTTTCGTTCTGGCGGCGGCGGACGAACTCCCGCGCTTTGGCGGCTTTCGCCCTGGCAGCGGCAGGGTCGTTGGCCATGGCCAATACCGCGGGAACAATGCGGGGGATTTCCTCTTCCACGTCGAGGTCAAACAACCAGTCGCCAAGACCGATGTCGCGCCACATGATGCCTTTGCTGGTTTGTTCGGCAAAACGGCAAACGATGGCGGGCACGCCGTTGCCAAGCGCCATGATGGGTGAGTGCATTTCCGAGCCGAAAATCCCCGCGGATCGGATATAGGTGCTGACGGCTTCGTCGGTAAGCCAATAGTTTTCCCGCCAGACCACTTTGGCTTTCACGTCGGGCGGCAAAGGATCGTAGAGCAACTCCTTTCCCACCGCCATCTGGGTGGCGTCTTCGGGACAGAGCAGCACTTTCAGCGGTGTTTGTCGGGTAACGGCGATGATGGCCTCGCGCAAGGGCGCGTGGTCGTGTTCCTTCATTGTTTCGTTGCGGGCATGTTTTTTTGCGTCAAACGCGACCCCTTTTTTCACCTGCCAGTAGGGGGTGTAACGCAGGCGGGAGAGGCAACAGAGAAATTTCCCTTCTTCCAGGTTGTGCGCTTTGAGGAATGCTTCTGCCGCCGCGTCGTTGCGCAAGTCCACCGCGAAGGCGCCGTCGGGACAGAACTCCATAATCGGGCAGGTGACGCCGTGTTCTTTGGCGAACGCCAGCGAGACGCTGTCGCGGAAGAACGCAAACCGCGCGTGGCTCAGTAATTCAATCGCCTCACGGCTGGTCGAGGCAAACGTGATGCCGTAAATGCCGTAAGGTTTGCCGGTCTGCGCGCGCCATCGCGCGACATCTTTTTGGGCCACAAACCCCGGCCCTGATCCGTGCAACAAGAAGTCGCACTCGGCCAGCGCGGCGCGAACGGCGTCGGCATCCTTCAGAATGGTCAGTTTCGGAAATCGTCGTGCCAGCATTTCTTCCACGCCATTGTCCACGCTGGACGGCCAGAGGCGCACTTCCACATCCGGCAGATGTTTTTCCAGTAATGCCAGCACACCCGGCGTGTGGCCGATGTCGCCGATGTTGACTGTTTGCCAGGAGGATCGGAGCAACAACCGCCGCGGACGCGACTGTCCCGCCCACGCCGACGCGCCCCATGCCGCCAGGGCGAGCGTTTGGAGGAAACCGCGTCGGGTGATCATGCGATGCGGATGGTGGTGCTCATGGTGTGTTTGCCGCCGGGAGGCAATGTGATGGCGTGGCGTTTGCAGTTGGCGGCTTCGATACAAAGCATGTGTGGCCATTCGTCGTCGCCGAAATCGGGCATTGCTTTCGCCTTCGCGGCCCACGGGTTCCAGACCACGGTGTCTTTGGAACCGGTTTTCTCGACGATCAGGCGACGCTGCCAGACGGGGTCGTTGACGATGCAGGTGGCTTCCGTGTCGAGATAAACGCGGTCGGTCTCGCCGTGGAAGGTGAGCGGCTCTGGCCCCTGGTGTTTGCGGAAAAGTCCCATGGTGTTGTCGAGGTAATCGGTGTTTTCCAATCCTTCGACGCTGACCTGGCGGATATCGCCGACTTCCAGATACGTATGCAGGGATTCTTCGAATTGCTCCGGTTTTGTGCCGATGTTGATGACCTCAAAGCTCAGCGAGAGGGCAGCGCTGACCTTGACGGTAAGACGGGCTTCCCACGGTTGGAGATAGAGGCACAACAGGATGGAGTCCGGTGTGGAGTTCTCGACGGTCCATTCCCGAATGCGTGCCAGGCCGTGGTGCGGTTCATTGGGTTTGGGACCGAACCACGGGAAACAGATTGGCACGCCACCGCGGATCGGTTTATCAAAGGCAAACCAGCTTTTGGAACTCAAGAACAACACGCGCTTCTGTCCGACCGGTTGGAAGTGGGTCACATGCGCGCCATGCGTGTAAACATGAGCCTCGGCTTCGGGCGTGTGGATAATGATGGGGTTCATGGTCTCTCCTCCTGGTTCAGGGTTTGAGGCGCCGCGCCACGGCGCTCTACCATCCATTTCCCTGTCATCCGGCGCGGATACGCCCCGGCGATCTCATCGGCGCGCCACAGATCGTCGCCGACTGGGAAAAACAAGCTCGCCCATCGCATGATTGTATTGTAGCGGAAAGACGCGCGTGCTGGCAAGCGTTCTGGTTGGACGAGCCTGTTTTTTGTTTTTAGCGCAGTCGTTTCAGTTCAAACTGTTTTCCAGCCAACGCTTCCTTGACAAAGACACCCCAAAACGGTGTCGGCGCGTAATCCCAGCCTGTGATCATCACCGGGGTTGCCGACGGATGGAAGGAAAACGCCGTCCAGTGCAGGCGATGTTTCTGAATCAACCCAATCACGTCGGGCGCCCATTGATAGACATCCTCGCGTTGTTTCGGATTTTCAAACGGCATCGGCCTGATGTCGCAACCCACTTCGCCCAGCAGGACCGGATGATTCGCGGCTGCCACCAGCACTTTTCCTTTCCAATCTTTTTTCCACGGGTAAATGTGTGTGGCATAGATGATGCCGTTGCCTCCCTTCTCTTCCAGGGCAAAGCCGTTGACCACACCCGACAGGTCGTAACCCCAGTCGAGACCGCTGGCCACGACGATGTTGCGAGCGCCGGTGGCGCGGACCGCGTCGAGCAACTGCTGCATCTGTTCGCGCCAGGTGTCCCACGAAATGCCGTGCGGTTCGTTGAACAGGTCGAAGAGCACGGCGGGATGGTTTTTGTATCGCGCGGCGGCGTCCTTCCAAAAGGCAACGTGTTTCTCGCCGGGCACACCAAAACAATGCAGGTCCAGCAACACATAAGCGCCGCGGTTTGCCGCCAGTGTGATGATCTGGTCCACCCGCTGGCGGTAGTCCGCGCCGTCGTTGCCAAGCCAAAACTCGTCTTTCACCGGCAAACGAATGATGTTGCTCTTCCAGTCCTCAATCGCCACGAGCGCTGATTTCTGGACATGATCGCCTTTTGGGAGAAACTCCAGGCTGACCACATTGACGCCCTGCAGCCAGACCGGGGCGGCGTCTTTGGTCAACACACGGGTACCCTTCACGTGCAACTCTGACGGCCATTTTGTCCGCCGCGGTGTTTCGGGCGGCACAAACGCAGCCCGCTCGGCTTCCGCCGCGGCGCGCAGCGCTGCCTCGATGGGCGCGGGATCGGTCGGTTTCAAAACCACATCGTCCAGGTCAAACGTCCCCTGCCCCACTTGAAACAAGGCCGGCATAAACTCCAGTGTCAACGCCTCCTGCGGCACCAGGAATCGGCACGAGCGTTCGACCCAGCCGTCGGTGTTGCGGCGCGAATACGGCGCCGGCGGTGGATGCGAGAGTTTTTTGCCATTGGCGTCCTTGAATTCGAGCAGGATTCGCGCGTCGTGCCAGGGTTCCTTGCCGGGCTTGAGATGGCTGACCCGCTGCCGCCACGACAACTCCAGTGCTTTCGTTCCCTCTGGCAAATCGAGGCTGCGGTACACCAAAATCATTTTGTCCGGTTCTGTCGCGCTCATGCGGAGGAAATGATTGCCATCTTCCTCCATCCACAGTGCCTCTTTCGGTCGTCCCCAGTCATCTGGCCAGCCGTCGCGGTTGGTGTCCGCCTCGAAATTGCCGTTCGATAACAGGTTGCCGTCGCGCGCCAAAGCGGCTGCTGCTCGCGCTCGTCGCGCCTGAATTTCTTTTGCCCGTTTTGCCGCCGCCATGCGAGCCGCTTCCTCCAACGGGACCGGATCGGTCGGTTGCAACGAAATCTCATCCAGATCAAACGTCCCCTGCCGCACGAAAAACAACGCCGGAATCACTTCCAGCCATTTTGCGCCCGCGGGCACGAGAAACTTCGTCGAACGCCTCACCCAGCCGTCGGTGTCCGTTCGCGTATGCGGCGATGGCGGGTTATTGGGGATTTTGTGGCCGTCGGCGTCTTTGAATTCGAGCAGGATTCGCGCGTCGTGCCAGGGTTCCTTGCCGGGTTTGAGATGGCTGACCCGTTGCCGCCAACTCAGTTCCAAAGCGCGTACCCCTTCCGAGATCGGCACTCGGCGACACACCAGAATCGTCCGACCCGCTTCGGTCGCTTCCAAGCGCAGAAAAGTGTTGCCGTCCTGTGTCTGCCACGAAACACCATTGGGGAGTCGCCCCCAATCGTTGGTCCACGATCCGTCCGCGACGGCGAGGTGCCCCCGACTCAACGCAACCAGCGCGGCAATGATACGCAGATATTTCATGGGGCAACTCTACCAAACCGCGCCCTGCGCTTGCCAGTGTTTCCCCCGGCTGCTACATTGCCGCCTGGTATGCCACGGAAAACCGCCTCCAAACGCGATCCAAAGAAAAAACCAACAGGCTTGAAACTCCTGATGGTCACCTCCGAGTGCGCCCCTTTCGCCAAAAGTGGCGGGCTGGGCGACATGGTGAGCGGTTTATCAAAAGCGCTGGAAGACGCGGGACATGACGTGCGGATCTGCCTGCCGTTGTACGCCTCGGTGGATTACGCGCGCTGGGGGTTGCGCTTCGAGAAAACCTCCTGCGTCCACATGGGCGGCGGCGAGGAAAACTGGGTCGGCGTCCACACCGGCTCGCTCGACGGCGGCGTCAAAGTCTGGTTTGTGGACTACCAACGGTTCTTCGGACGCCCCGGCATTTACGATGAAAACCAGCGCGAATACCTGGACAACGCCTATCGTTTTGCCCTTCTGTCCAAGGCCGCCATGCAGATTTGCAAGGACAACGGATGGATTCCCGATGTCATCCATGTCCATGACTGGCCCACGGCGGTCACGGCCGCCTTCCTCAAAACGTGGGATCGAATCCTCTCGCCTCTGTCACAAACCGCCAGCGTCCTGACCATCCACAACATCGGCTATCAGGGGGTTTATGACGCCAGTGTCATGAACTACCTCGGCGTCGGCTGGGAACATTTCACCGCCGACAAATTCGAGGATCATGGCCGCGTCAACCTGCTCAAAGCGGGCATTCATTTTGCCGACGCGATCACGACCGTCTCACCCACTCATGCCAGGGAAATCCTCACCCCCGCCGGGGGCATGGGACTGGCACCCTACCTCAACCATCGCGCCGCCGATTTCTTCGGAATCCTCAACGGCTGCGATTACGAACACTGGGACCCGTCCATTGACCCTCTGATTCCCGCCCGATACACCCCCAAAGACCTCACCGGCAAAACCGTCTGCAAAACGGTTCTCCAACAACGTTTCCAACTGGAACCGTCCCCGCTCCTCCCAACCTTTGGGATTGTCAGCCGGTTTGCCCCGCAAAAAGGATTCAGCATGCTCATGGACGCCCTGCCCCGCGTCCTCAACACCATGCTCGCCCAAATCGTTGTCCTCGGCAGCGGCGACCGCCAGACCGAGGACTTCTTCAACTGGCTTGCCCGTCATTACCCCGGACGTGTCGGCGTGTATATCGGATTCAACGTCGAACTCAGTCATCTCATCGAAGCCGGCAGCGATTTCTTCCTGATGCCCTCCCGCTACGAACCCTGCGGCCTCAACCAAATGTATTCCCTCAAATACGGCACCCTGCCCATCGTCCGCGCCACCGGCGGCTTGGACGACACCGTGGAAAACTACGACGAAAAAACCGGCACCGGCACCGGATTCAAGTTCTGGGATGCCAACTCGTTGGCGCTCTACAACACCATCGGCTGGGCCAACGCCACCTGGTACGACCGTCCCGCGCACATCGTCAAACTCCGCCAAAACGCCATGGCACAGGATTTCTCGTGGACCAAGTCCGCCGCCCGCTACATCGAAGTGTACCAACACGCCATCGCCCGTCGGCGCACCTAACCAAAGTTCGACCGCCGTTCCCGCTATTCTGGCAAAACACGCGGAGCCTGTGCTGCGCGTAGCGAAACATCGCGTCCGTACGTCGTTCCGTTCCATCCGACACTCGCACGCCCCTTTTTCCGGCGGCCACGACAGTGGAGGGCCGCCCTCCGTGGCGTCCGTCCGCTGCTCCTACGGCAACCGGGCGCGGGCGCGGAAAAACGCCGCGGCGTTGGTCACCGGAAACGTAAACACCGTCACGCCGTTGC
>CAZISE010000022.1:0-57674 GCA_964541945.1 uncultured Verrucomicrobiota bacterium | reverse complement strand
CGCCCGGCCTACTTACAACCACAACCCCCATCCCACTCAAAATGCAATCGCCCTGTACGGATTTGTGGACGACTTTGTCTCCGATGTCGTATGCACGTCGTCGTGCTGTCAGTGGCGTGATCCACGGCAAATTTCATGTGGTGGGCGGCTACTCCGCAAACGGCTGGGCGCCGCCGTACCATGAAGCTTTCGATCCGCGGACCGGTTATTGGATGGATCGGGTCCAAACCCCCATCTACTTGAACGATCTGCCGTCCGGTCTCAGCAGCCTGAATGGAATGCTGCCGGTGATAACGGGACACGGCTACACGCCCGTTTACCTGCCCGCGTTGACGGGCCCGGTATACCCGCCGCCGCAGGGTGCTACCTACTGGGTTAGTCCCGATTCCAATCCGGGACGCAGCGGCGGCGTGACATGGATGTTTCAACCCGTTCCGTTGCGAACCAACACGTTCGTCTTTTGGGGCGCAACCAATAACGCCGTGCGGTTGTCGTTCAACAACAACAGCTACACCAACAACGGCGAAGTCATGACATGGGCGCCGGGACTTTCCGACCTCGCGCACGGCAACTGCGTTTGGACGGGACAAACCTTTATCGCCGGTGTCGGTACACCGATCTACACGCGCTTCCTCCTCAACATCACCCTCAGCGACGGCACCCCACCCTTGCTGGCGGCTTGTAACTACGGCCTGGCCACCGACATCGGCGCGGTGTATGACGTCCGTCCAAACACCCCGTTCTTCGCCACACTTCAATTCCAAGCCTCCTACAACCCAACGAACAACTTCCAGCCCGCGCTCGATCTCTACGATGCCGCCTCCAAACCCTACGGCAGCGGTACCGCTTTCAGCTCGTTCACAGGTGGATTCTATTACCACGACCAACCGCCCACCATCAGCGCCATCAGCAATCACGTCGTGCAGGTGAATCAATTTGCCGGCCCAATCCCGTTTACGATCGGCGATCTCGAAACCAACGCCAGCGTTCTCAGCGTTGCTGCCATTGCCGGCAACGCCGCGCTGGTGCCACCCGAGAACATTCTACTCGGCGGCAGCGGTTCCAACCGTACCATCACGATTATACCCGCCTTCAACCAGAGCGGCGAAACCACCCTCACCATCATCGTCACCAACGGCACCCAGTACACCGACACCACGTTTTTCCTGCTGGTCAACAGTCCGCCGCAACTCATCGCCAACAACCCGCTTACCGTGGATGCCGCCGGCACCGCTGCCATCACTAGCAACCTCTTGGCCGTCACCGATGCCGAGAGCGGCCCCGATGAAATCCTCTACACCGTCGGCCCCGACGGCACCGGCGGCCCCCCCCGCAACGGCCTGCTCCAGCTTGACGGCGTCACCCTGACCAACGGCGACACCTTCACTCAGGCCGACATCAACACGGGCCGACTCACCTACGTCAACACCAACCGCTGCGCCGCCACCGACGATTTCCAATTTGGCGCGCGTGACGCCCACGGAGGCATTGTGCAAGATGGCGATTTCACTGTGTTTACCTTCCGCATCAACATTACCCCAATTCACCTGCCATTCACGGCGGATGACCAGAGCATCGCCGTCGCCCTCGGCGGTTCCTACAACGGCATCCTTAGCGTTTCCAACCCCAATTGCCCGCCGTTGACACACACCTACCGTCTCGTCCAGCAGCCCGCCAAAGGCGTTGCCACCGTCCAATCCAACGGCTTGTTCACCTACACCGCCAACCTCGGCGCGTCCGGCACCGATTCCTTCACCTTCCAAGCCAACGACGGCACCTCCGATGCCGTCGCGCCCGGCACCGTCACCGTCAATATCGTGCGACTTCCCCCCGCGCCGTTACCCGGCAACGCCACAACACTTGAAAGCGCCGGATTGACCGGCACCCTCGCGGCCACCAACTACAACAACCCACCCGCGCCGCTAAGTTATCTGCTCAACGGACAAGCCGGCCACGGCACGGTCACCATCACCGACCCGGCCACCGGCGCCTTCAGCTACACACCACACGAGAGCTGGTTTGGCACCGACACATTCAGTTTCCTGGTCACCGATGGCGTGGTAACCTCCGTGCCCGGTACCTTCACAATCACCGTCCGACCGACGCTTAATCCGAACGACCTTCTGGTCGCCGATCCAAATGCCCAGGCGATCATTTTGGTGCGTTTGCCCTCCGCAAATCAGTTTCCCATTTCTACCAACGGCCTGCTCAGCCGCCCACGCAACATTGCCATCGAACCAACCGGTAAACTGGTGGTCTTTGACGAATCCAACGGTTTGCTGCGCGTGGACCCGATCACCGGCAGCCAAACCCAACTCGTCGCCGCCGCCAACTTCTCCTCCTCCCCCATCGGCCCAACCAGCCTCGCTGTCGAACCCGACGGTTCCATCCTCGTGGCCGACGGATTGAACGGCCTGCGACGTTTCCAACCATCCACGGGCACCCTCACCAACCTCGCATCCGGCGGCCACCTTACCCTCTGCCAAGGCGTCACCGTCGGCCCCGACGGAACCATTTACGCCACCGCCGCCAACGGCCTGGCGGGCGGCGACAGCTCGATCGTGCAGGTCAACCCAACCAACGGTGCGCAAACGCTCATCGCCTCCGGCAACCCGCTGCTATTGCCTGTCGGCATCGCGCTGGCCACCAACGGTCAGATTTATGTTACCGATGTTTCTTCCTTCGCCGGCGCGCCGCCGGACAAACTGCTCAGCGTTCGACTGGCCGACGGCACGACCAGCGTGGTCAGCGCCGACACGGCGTTGAATCTGCCGGTCGGTCTGGCGATCTCGACCAACCAGACATTGTTCATTTCCTCGATGGGCAACGGCGTGATTCTGGAAGCGACAACGTCGGGCGCGCTGCAACCCGTGGCCAGCGGCGGCTGGTTACAGCAACCGTTCGGTCTCGCCGTGGTCCGCGGATTCCCGCAGGTGAACCGGATCGAACGCGGCCCGGCGGGCGCGATTCGGCTCCATCTGACCGGCGAACCGGGACATTGGATCGTCTTGGAAGCCAGTACCAATCTCATTCAGTGGGCGCCGCTGGCGGTGTTGCCCAACTCGACCGGCGTCGTGCAATATGATGACCCGGACGCCGCCGGAATGTTGAAGCGATTCTATCGTCTTCGCAAATACTGAACGCCCAAGTTTTGGCAGGGGTCAGGATGCGACAAAAAACGTCGGCGGTGACAGAGTTTAGTCCAGTAAGCGAACGGTGAGGTCTTCGATTTTGACAGTACCGGCGTTGTGCCAATCGGAGAGGAGCGGCAGGAAGACAAGTTCGTGGCCGGTGGTGAGTTCAACGCGAATTTCAAAGGGAACCGGCGAGTTGTCGCGGGGTAATTCCAGCATCTGAATTGGCACGGCGCGCTGGGTGTCCTTCTTGTAGATACCGAGCTTGAATTTTTTGGCGCCCCCTTCCCACGGTTTGATGCGGGCAACGCCGTTGGCAAGATAAACGCCGGTTTTGGGCGCAATGAAGACAAGGGCACAGGTTTTCTGGCCCGGATTGCCACTCCAAGGGGCGCGGATGCCGGCGATGAACGCGCCGTTTTCGACGCGGGCGTGAGGTTGGCCGCCGTGATTGTGTCGGGCGGCCTTGAACTCAGTACCGTTCCAGGGCAACGGAATGTAATTCTCGGTCATCACGGGATTGTCCGGCCAAAGCTGGTCGAGCCGCCAGATGGGACTGCCGTCGGCGAGAATGGGGTTGTCTTTTTCCCAGACGGCAGGAAGCCGATAGGTGCTACCGGTAACGAATCGGGTATGTTTGCGGTCGAGCGCGGCCAGTGTGTCGGCAAAAAGTCGGCCGGGCGCTTTCGAGTAGAGGATGACGGGGCGACCGGTTTTGGAGAGAGTCAACGTTTTCGGCGCGGGGGAAGCGTTGCCCATGATGTCCTCGGCGGTAAGATCGTCAAATGGCAACTCGATGGTGGCATCGGTCTTTGCATCACGATCCGCGTAGGCAATGATGACGCCGCGATTGTTTCGCAGGTCGTCGAAGATACAGAGATTGGCGTCGGGCGGGCGAAGGAAGGCAACCGGCTTGCTGAGGCCGATGTGATGGACAAGAACATTCCATGCGGCGACAAGCGGTAGCGGATAACCATACCAATCCCAAAGCATGGTGCCGGGGCCGCTGTAGTCCCAGAAGCTCATGCCATGTTTCTCGTAACCGGTGTGGAAGAGAATGGTTTTCTCCTGACCGTTGACGGTCATTTCGGCGACGGAATCCGCCATGGCGTTGCAGCTTTGTGCGCTGGTCAACCGGGTGCAGGCGGGCGGCTCGTCCACAAGGGTGTTGGTGAATGTCCAGCCCTCGTTGAACCAGATTTCGATGTGTTGGCCACCGAGGGCATCGAGGTTCTGACGCATCCGTCGGATGGCAGTGGCATCAGCCAGCCACCCTTCGTGGTAGTCATGCCAGGAGATGATGTCTATGTATTTGGCGCCGCCTTTTTCGAGCAAGTGACGATTGAGAGCGCTGGGAATGGCATAAACGTTGTTGACCATGACCCTGGCGTTGGGGGCGATTTGTTTGATCAGGCGAGCCGTGCGAATGGTGAAGCGGGCGTACTCGTCCTTGAGGTGGTCCCAGTGATCAAGTTCGGGTTCATTCTCGATTTCGAAGACGATCGAGCGGCCCTTGTAATGGGCAACGGCGGTCTTGACGAATTTATCCCAAACCGTCTCGACGCTGAGATCGTCCCAACGCGGGTCGTCGGCAGGCCACCGCATATCTTTTGGGAGTGGATTCCCCTTCTCCATGATCCAGCGCGGCGGCGGATATAGCACGCAGTGCGTCGAAATGCCGCGCGTCTGCAACAGATCAAGTGCCTCATCGAAAAACCGCATCGGCTCGTCCGGTTTTGGCCAATGATCCTGCCCGTTCATGTGCGGATACCAACGAGTCCAGCCAAAACCGATCTTCTGCTGCTGCAACGCCAGATGCGGCCCCCACAGCGAACCGCCAAATCGTTCGCGCCAGTCGGGACGCGTCGCAGACTTCGGGTACGGGAGGGATGTCAATGGGAAATCGGAATGATCCATTTCCGATTGGCGATTTGAAATGGCAGCAACACGCGCGATCACGCAGCCGGCGTGGATGAGTTTGAGCGGAACGGTTTCGCTAACAGTTCGGCCGGGCAGGATCGTGACTTCCTTGTCCGTCGGTTCGCTAACGGGCTGGTTCCCTTCGTAGTCATAAAGTTGCCAGCGCAATGTTACCGCGCGCGGTTCGTTTCCGTGATTGGTCGCGTGGGCCGTGACGCGGACGGTGGCGCCGCGCTCAAAGAGGTTGGCGGCGGGGCTGGTGTAGCCGGGCAGGTCGGGACAATCGGCGACAACCTCAATTTCGCGTCGTGGCACCCAATCAGCGCTCCCGACGGTAACACCATCCACCAGGATCGGTTTGCCGGCCTCGATCTGAAGCATGTAATGGGGATTGGGCCAAAAACTCTCCGGCGGAACGTCCGCTGGCCAGGTGAACGCGACCCGTTGCCAGTCCGTGCCGACCCTGGCGGTCTTGGTGCCTTCGCGCGCCCAGAGACGACGCGACTTCTGACCAGGCTCGCGGGCGCTGGGCGGCATCTGCGCGCGAACCTCGCACGGTTGCTCGGCCTTGACCCAGAAACTGGCGGTCACTTGCGCGCCTCGCTCAACGACAAACGGCGCGCTCATCACGGCCCCCCGTTCGATGCGCAAGGCAAACTCGCCCACCCTGGCGTTGCTACGGATGAGCGTGTGTTTGTTCGTATCAATCCCGTGCCAGTACAACAACCCGCCCTCGAAAGAACCGTTGCGCAGCAGATTGGTACCTGCCGCCTGCGTCAGCGCCGAACTCATCAACAGAACGGCCACAAACTTCATCATTCTACTCTTCCTCACTCACCAGTCGGATTTCCGCCCAATAGGCGGCTTCGTAATGCCAGCCGCTGGGTTGGTTTACCAATTCCAGTTTGACATGGCGGCCCGCGAACGGCGTCAGGTCCACACGGGTTTCCAGCCAGTGTCCGTCGGCCGTTTTCGGTCCGACAGGCTGGCGCAACAATTCCCGACCATCGGCGCGCACAATGAGATCGAAGTCGCCCTGCGGATCGTGGCCAACGACCACTTTCAGCGTCGTCTTTTTGCCGACGGGAACGGTCACGGTTTTCACCAGAATGCAGCCAGTCTGTTGGTCCAACGGATGCGTCACCAACACATTCGTGCGCCCTGCCCACTCGGCACGCAGACCGGGATTCATCTCGGTACCGCAGTTGCGCACCACCCAACCGGGCGCGAACTTTTCGATAGCCTTTGCCATATCCATACCGGCCGGCAATTTGATTTGCGCCTTTTCCGTCTCGGTAAAACGGCTGTTGGCAATTGGACCGGGCGCCCAGCTCAACATCAATTCGCTCGGTTTGGGTGTCTGAACGGGAATCACAAAGCATTCCTCACCCTCGGCATCGCGCTCGATGCGGCCGCCGTACTTCACCACAACCTGGCGGGCGAGTTTCTCGCAGACATCGAGTAGTCGCGGAAAATTGTAACGGGTGTGGCTGAAAACCCTGGTTTCGTCCAAGCCGGTCCTGAACCGCGGCGGCAAATGCGCGAATCCAATGGTCGTAAAAAGCACGCCCGCGGCGCTGGAGGGATTGCAATCGGAATCCTGGCCGCAGCGACAGGAGATGATGACGGTCTGGTCGGGGTCGCGCCGCCCGTACAGAAAGCCAAGCAAGACGTAGGCACCGTTGATCTTGCAGTCAATGCCCCCGTTGGACGCCTTCTGGTATTCGGGATTGCGCCGATATTTTTCCTGGCATCTGGCCCAAGCGCGTTCCCAATTGTCGGGATCGGCCTTGAACCACGCCACAACGTCGCGCACCATCTCGGCGTACTGGCTTTGCGATGGAATCGCCCGTAACGCCTCTTCAACCACTTTCACCGGATCGGTCTCAAAAAAAGCCGTCGCATACAAGGCCCCGATGAATTGCCCGGCGTATAAGCCATCGCCGTAATTCATCAACCTCCCGAACTTCTCGCCAAAATCCACGGCGGCCTGTGGCAACCCCGGCGCAATCAACCCCGAAAAATCGGCCTCAATCTGGTAATCAATATCGTTCGGACATTTGTTGAATTGCGGATGCCCCGAATCCGGCGGCGCGATGCCACGGCGCAGGTTCTCGCGGCCTGCCTTGTTGGCGCACCAGAGTGGATACGCGCTGTTGGCAAAATTAATCCCGGCCTGGCGAATCGAGCAGTCCACTCCATGCTCTTCCAACGTCCGCAAAAACGTCATCTCCACGTAAAGATCGTCCTGGTCGAAGGCATGATTGATCATCTCCGGTTTCCACACCGGCATTTTGTCGGCAGGAATGATCTGGTCTTTCCACTTGAATTCCGTCGGCGCTCCCCACGCCACCCCCACAATCTGGCCGATCCATCCGGCTTTCATCTTGTCGCGGTATTCCTTGACAGGTAACCGACGATACGATGTCTGCGCGGGTGACTCTCGGACGAACAAGCCAGCGACAAAAAAGATCAGGAGGAAACGACAGGTTGCGTTCATGGCCGGAGTGATACTCTGTTTCTGTCGTCGTTGCAATCGGCGCCCGTTGTATCGTTGGGAGGTTGTGTCACCCTTACGAATGGCGACCGGGATCTGACGCAGCCAAAACTTCTTGCTATTGCGAAGCGGCGCGAGTTTTTGCCGTCACACATTCCGCGTCGGTCACTTCTTCTCAGCCGACGGGGCTTCGCCGATTTTTTCGAGTTTGGCCAGCAGGTTATTGATGTCAACGCCGCTGAGCGCTTTGACGACTTCGGGCAACTGAGCCATGATGGTACCGACATCTTTGGTGATCTTGTTGGCACCGGCGGCGCCGCCTTCGCCGCCGGTGTTGACGACGACGATTTTCTCTGTCTTGGCCAGCGGCTCGGCAATGGCTTTGGCAATGGCGGGGGCGTTTTCGAGGAAGAGTTGGAGGATGGCGGCTTCGTTGTAAGCCCGCCAGGCGTCGGCTTTTTTCTGCATGGCTTCTGCCGTGGCTTTGCCCTGGGCAAGGATCACGTCGGCTTCGGCCAGGCCGCGCGCCTTGTTGGCGTCGGCTTCGCCAATACCAATCTGGCGCTTGGCTTCGGCCTGTCCCATCGCTTCGGTCTGGATGCGGAATTTTTCGGCTTCGGCAAGGGTCTGAACGCGATAGCGCTCGGCATCGGCAGGTCGGCTAACGGTGGCTTCGAGTTCTTTTTGTTTGCGGAGGATTTCCTTTTCCTGGACATCAATCATCTTTTGTTTTTCGACGACGAGGATTTGGATTTCCTCGGCCTTGACAGCCTGGTTGGTCTTGTTCTTTTGCAGGTCGTAAGCGAGATCAGCTTCGGCTTTTTTGAGGTTCACGGCGGCGGTGTATTCGGCCACCTTCATTTGGTAATCGCGGTTGGCTTCGGCAATTTTGGTGTCGGCAGCAAACTTGGCTTCCTGCCCGGCCTGATTGGCCTGGGCGCTTTTGATGGTGGCGTCGCGGTCGGCTTCGGCCTGGGCAATGATGGCGTCGCGTTTGACCTGGGCGGTGCGAGGTTTGCCGAGGGCGTCGAGGTAGCCCTGGTTGTCGCGGATGTCGCGGAGGGTAAAGCTGACGATACCCAGCCCCATGTTGGCAAGGTCACCGGCGGCAACTTCCTGGACGCGTTGGGCAAAGGCGTCACGGTTTTTGTAGATGTCCTCGACGGTGAGCGTGCCGACGATGGCGCGAAGGTGACCTTCGAGGGTCTGGCGGGCGATGCCTTCGATTTGTTCCTGGCTCATGGAGAGGAATTGCTCGGCCGCGGTGGAAATGGAGACGTCATCGCCCTTGACCTTGATCTGGGCAACACCATCCACGAGAATGGGGACGCCGGTGACGGTATAGACTTCGGGCGTCTTCACATCAATGGTCATCAATTCCAACGAGAGGATGTCGTATTTTTCGACAATCGGCCAAACGAAAGCGCCGCCGCCCTTGGTGATGCGGAAGCCGACGGTGCTGACGCTGCCGTCGGCTTCGCGGATTTTGCGACGGCGACCGGAGATGACAAGGACCTCGTTGGGGCCGACCTTGACATAGCGTTTGGCGTAGAGGGAGCAGAAGATGAAGAACAGGAAAACGACAGCGCCGATGGCCAGCGGGAGGGTGAAGGTGAACGCGGCAAGGGTGGTTGTCATGGGAGGCTCCTGGTTAGCTGCGTTTGACGTAGTAGGTGTTGCCGATAATTCGAGTGATGGTGACGACCGAGCGATTGGGGATGGCGCTGTTGTCATCGGCGCGCGCCGCTGCAGTAAAGCGAGAGCCGCGGCGCACATAGGCGATTTCGCCGAGGCCGTCGGCAGGGATGGGAGTGATGACCTCGGCTTGTTTGCCGACGAGTTCCTGTACGGTCGGTTCGCTTGATCCCTGTGTGACCTTGAACATTTTGTTGAAAAACGCGAAGGTCATGGCCGCCATGACGAAGCCCGAAGGAGCGGCCACGGCGAGACTGGCGTATCGCCAGTCAAACATTTGGATCGTGGCGAGTCCTGTTCCGCCAAATGACACCAGGAAGATAGACACCACCACGGGGCTGAACGGTGAGATGTGCATTCCCGAATCCGCCGTGCCCGGTTCATGTCCCATCTGAGCGATCTCGGCGTCGGTGTGGCCGGGAGATGTGTCGCCCGTGTCGCTTCCCCCAAAGTGGCCGCCGATCAAGCTGAACAGTCCCGCAAAGATGCCGTAGAAAAGCCCGATGCAAAGACAGATGAGATATGCCAGTTCCAACGACCAACCGCTAGCCGCTGCCAGTGTCATGCGCTTCTCCTTGAGATTGACGGCATGATAGTGAGCATGGCGTACATTGTCAACGTTCCCACGGCGCTCGTTGTCGGATGGCTCGTCGCGGCAACAAAGGCGGCGGTGACGGCGGAGCGGTTGTCGGGTTGGGCGCGGCGGACGACAATTCTTCCCCTTCGGTTGATGGCACCTGCGCCACCTTTGTCAAGGATGGCCCGTTTACATTGACGTGCGCGGCAGGGGATGCCGAGAGAGGAGCCGAAAGGGTTTGATAGCCGTTGACAAGGCACTCCAACTTCCCGGTAACGGTGTCCAGCAACAATCCGTGGACGGGTATTTTCGCGCCGATAAGCGGGCTGTTTCGCACCAGGTCCACGGCCTTGATTACGTTTTGGCGTTCGCTGGCGAACAGGCCGAAATATTCGACGAGATTGTCGGGCAATCGCTCTCGTTGCACCCCAAGCGCACGAAAACGGTCCACAATCTCGCCAACACTGGTGTGGCAAACCTTGCAATCGGTGTGCCCGATGATAGCGATTTCGCGTCCGCCTTCCACCGCGCAGGCCAGCGCCAGGGAGCGGGTGGTGCTGCTGAGCGAGCTGGTGATGATGTTGCCCGCGTTACGCAGCCAGATGAACTGTTCCGTCGGCACACCGAGCACTCCCGGCAACAACGAGTTGAGGCGCGGGTCAATGCAGGTCAGCACCACCACGGGCAATGATCCGGCGTATTCGGACACGTGAACACCCGCATGCGCGTCGCCCTTCAATGCCCGTTGATTGGCGTCCACAATGGCTTCAAACAATCGCATGTGCTTCTCCTGCCCTCTTCATCAACCACGTGCGCAGTTTACTCACCGTCACAGACAACCTCAAGGGATTCTTGCGGAAGAGAACGGGACGCGCGAAAAACTGTTGCCGGTTTCAGTCTCCTGCGCCATATTCCAGCCCGATGTTCAAGCTGACCGACAAGGAAAAGTGGGCGCTATTATTTTTGATTGGCATGATCTTGTTGGGTTCGGCGGTGCGCCAGTGGCGCGCCCACCACGACCAACGCGCCGCCACAGCGACGACAGACCAGAGGAAACCTTAAGATGCAAAAACCGAGTTTTACTGAGGCCATTGAAGAAATTGTGCGACAGGACCCGCGTTTCGACCGCGACGCTTACCTGTTCGTGCGCGAAGGCCTTGATTTCACTGTCAAAATGCTCAAGAAAAATCCGCACGGCCCGGCCCAGCACCGACACGTCTCCGGGCAGGAATTGCTCGACGGCCTTCGCCGATACGCGCTCGAACAGTTCGGGCCGATGTCAAAAACCGTCCTGGAACACTGGGGCATCAAACAATGCGAGGACTTCGGGGAAATCGTTTTCAACATGGTCGAGAAAGGGATTCTCGGCAAAACCGAACAGGACCGTCGTGAAGACTTCAAGGGCGGCTATGATTTTGAAGAGGCTTTCGTTCGCCCATTCCAGCCCGAACGCCTCCATCCGTCCCGACACAACCGCAACGCGGTTCGCAGCGACCGTCTTCGAACTGACAAAAACCTCAACTCCAACTCGGAAAAATTGAGCAACGGCTCCAACTGAGTTGTCTCAGATTCCATGAGATTTTTCCGAACCGTCGGCTGTTTATTGGTTGCCTCCGCTGCCGCCTTTTCCATGCCAACCCACACCGCTCCCGTCCAGAAGGTCATCCTCGACAATGGCCTCACCATCCTCGTGCGCGAAGACCATAGCGCACCCGTCGTGACCGCCCAGGCTTGGTGCCGCGCCGGCAGTATCACCGAAGGTAAACAGATGGGCGCCGGCCTCTCTCACGTACTTGAACACATGCTGTTCAAAGGCACCACCACCCGCGGCGTCGCCCAAATCGCACAAGAAGTCGAGGACAAAGGCGGCTACATCAACGCCTACACCAGCTACGAACAGACCGTCTATTACATCAACATCCCCGCCGAAAACTGGCAGACCGCCGTGGACATCCTGGCCGACTGCATGATGAACGCCACCATCCCGGAAGACGAACTCCGAAAGGAAAAAGAAGTCATCCTCCGCGAGATGGCCATGAACGTGGACGATCCCGTCCGCCGTTCCAACCGCATCCTCTGGGCCACCGCCTACATCACCCACCCCTATCGCCACCCCGTTATCGGCTACCCCGACATCTACAACAAAATCACCCGCGACGATGTTGTCGCCTACTACAAAAAGTTCTACGTCCCCAACAACCTCGTCTTTGTCGTTGTCGGCGACATCAAAGCCGCCGAAGTCATCGCCCATATCCGCACCCTGACCAAAGGCTTCAAGATGGGCGCCATCGAACCGCTTCAACTATCGGCCGAGCCACCGCAACTCAGCACCCGTGAACGCCACGAGGAGATGCCAGTCAACATCTCTCGTCTCCATCTCGCCTGGCATATTCCCGCCATCACCCACCCCGACGTGTATCCCCTCGACGTCCTCGCCATCATCGCCGGCCAGGGCCGCAGTTCCCGTCTCTATCGGATCGTCCGACAGGAAAAAGGACTCGTCCACACCATCGAATGCGGCGCCTACACACCGTCCTATCCCGGTCTCTTCGAGGTGGAAGCCACCACCGACCCCGATAAACGTGATGCCGCCATTGCTGCCATCCGCGCTGAGATGACTCGTTTCGCTCACGAACCGGTTACCGACGCCGAATTCCGCAAGGCCATCAAAACCGTCATCAGCAACCATTACGAAAAACTCAAAACCATGGAAGGCCAGGCTTCCGACCTCGCTCACAACTTCATCCTCACCGGCGATCCAAACTTTGGCGACATCTACCTCGACAACATTCGCAAGGTCCGCCCCGAAGACATTCGCCGCGTCGCCCAACTTTATCTGACCGATAACAACCTCACCATCACCTCACTCAATCCGCCCGGCACCGTCGCCAAAACTGCCACCACCGGCCAGGCCGCCACGGGCATCCAAATCCAGAAAATCCAACTGCCCAACGGCCTGCGCCTGCTCGTCCGCGAAGACCCGAAACTGCCGTTCGTGGACGTGCGCGTCCTTTTCCGCGGCGGCGTCATTGCCGAAACCGCTGCCGACAACGGCATCACCAAACTCACCGCCCGCATGTTGCTAAAGGGAACCGCTACCCGTACCGCCGACCAGATTTCCGAGTCCATCGAATCCGTCGGCGGCGACATCAGTTACATCGCCGGCAACAACAGCTTTGGTCTCATGACTCATACCATGAGCGACGACCTCGATCTGGCGCTCGACATCCTCGCCGACGTTCTCCAGAACCCGACCTTTCCCGCCGACCTTTTGGAAAAGGAACGCAAAGTCCAACTCGCCGAAATCAAAGCCGAGCAAGACCAAATCGTCCGAGCCGGTCAACAAGCCCTGCGCGAAGCGATGTTCACCACTCATCCCTACCGTCTCAACCCTCTCGGCACTCCCGACACCGTCGCGCGTCTCACCGCCGCCGATCTCGCTTCTTTTCACCGCCGTTACATCGTTCCCAACAACATGGTCATCACCGTCTTCGGCAACGTCAAGACCGACGACATTCGCCAGAAAATCGAAAAACGTTTTGGCACGATGAAAAACCAGGAACCGGCGTTCCCGAAGACCGTTCCCGAACGCCTGGCTGCCGCCGTCCAACGCGACGTCATCAAGCCCAAAGAACAAGCCGTCCTCCTGATCGGGTACCCCGGCTCCGACCTCTACAGCCCCGACCGTTTCGCCCTGGAATTGCTTGACGAAATCTACTCCGGCATGGGATCGCGCCTCTTTCTCCGTTTGCGCGACGAACTCGGTCTCTGTTACTACTGCGGCGCCTCTCAACTACTCGGACTCGACACCGGTTACTTCGCCTTTTACGTCGGCACCACCCCGCAACAGGTCGCCGACTGCCAGAAGGAAATCCTCGCCGAAATCGAGCGTCTCCAACGCGACGGCGTGACCGAAGCCGAGTTGGAGCGCGCCAAAAACGCCGTCATCGGCCAGCGCAAAGTGAAAATGCAGGACAACGCCGATCTCAGCATGACCGTTGGCCTCGACGAACTCTACGGCCTCGGCGCCACCTTCTTTCAGACGATTGACGAAAAATACCGCGCGGTCACCGTTGCCGACATCAAACGCGTCGCCGCCAAATACCTCGCCGGACCGGGCCGCGCCATCATCATTGTTCGACCGCCGACCAAACCGTAGCGCGCATGCGCGACGGCTACCCGGCTGTGGGTTGCAGTGGGCCGAGCTGACGCAACTGGGGCCAGTGCCAGGCCACCAGACCGACCACGATCAGGGTGCCGATTCCGCCGCTGACCACCGAAAACACCGCACCGGCCAGCGCGGCCACGACACCCGACTCGAAGGCGCCGAGTTCATTGGAGGTCGTGATGAACACGCTGTTCACGGCGGAGACGCGCCCGCGCATCGCGTCGGGCGTGAGCACCTGCACCAGCGTATGTCGAACGACCACGCTGATCTGGTCAAACGCGCCCAGCAGGTAAAGCATCCACAACGACAGCCAAAAACTCCGCGACACCCCAAAAACAATCGTCGTCATTCCAAAACCCGCCACCGCCCACAACAGCGTCACGCCCGCGCGTTGTGTCGGACGGCTGTGCGCCAGGAACACCGCCATCACCAGGGCGCCGACACCGGGCATCGCGCGCAAAAAACCCAGCCCGATCGGCCCCACCTGGAGAACGTCTTTCGCGTAAATTGGCATCAACGCCGTTGCACCGCCAAACAACACGGCAAACATGTCCAGTGTGATCGGCGCAAGAATGACTTTCGTATTCCAGACAAACCGCGCCCCGGCCAACGCCGAGTTCAAGGTCAGCGGTTCGGGCGCCGCCGCCGCGCTCTGTCGCTTGCGGATCAGCGCCAGACAAACCGCAAATGTCAGCATCAGGCAGGCGTTGTTGAAATACACCGGCGTGGCCGCTTTGTGCCATGCGATGATGGTGCCGGCCAGCGACGGGCCGAGCACGGACGCCAGTTGAAAGCCGCTACTGCGCCAGGTCACGGCGTTGCCAAAGACCTCCAGCGGCACCAACTGCGGTAACAACGCCGCTTGCGCGGGGAAATTGAACGACCGGGCACATCCGCCAACCAGCAGGCACAGATAAAAGCCGTACACCGGTCCCCTGGTGTACGAGAGCAGCGCCAGACCGAGCGCCGCCAACGCCATGATCACCTGCATTGCGATGGCAATCCGTCGCCGATCAAAATGATCGGCCGCGTGTCCCGCCGGCAACACCAGCAAAAATGCCGGCAGCGCCTGCAGCAGCCCGACCATCGCCAGCGGCAGCGCCGAACCGGTGCGCTCATAAAGTTCCCAGCCGACCGCCACGTCCTGCATCGCGTGGCTGGTGTTGGCCAGGAGGGCACCCCCTGCATAGAGACGATAATCGCGGTACCGAAATGCGGCGTACGGATCGTGGCGGGGTGACGCTCCGTTCATCGCCGCAAGCTACCCCGCCAGCGGCGTGTCATCATCAGCAACAGCAATCCAACCCCTACCAGCGCACCCGCGCCGGGTTCGGGCACCACGGTCAGCTTGACGTCCTGGTTGGCGGTATCTAGCCACAAAAAACCGTCAAGCCCGCTGCCGGCAATGTTGTAGAAGTTGGTGCCGGCGCCGAGGCTGGCGTTCAACACCATCGCGTCAAAGAGCGTGTAATCCCCCACCCCGAATCCGCTGGTGGTGGTAAAGGAGAACCAGTTGGTTTCCATGCCGGTGAAGGCCAGTGCATTGGTCACGATCACAAGATCACTGGCGTTGGTCGCGCCGAGTTCAAACACCAACAACGGCAGATTGGTCAGCGTGAGATTGCCGACGGTCATCGTGCCGACGCTGTTGCCGGGACTGAGCCGGCCACCGTTTATGAGCGCGGCATTGACAAACCCGGTCCCGCCCAGCGTGCCGCCGGTGACGGTGACCGTGCTGGTGGTCAGGCGCCCGTTCACAATCAACGTGCCGGCGCTGACGAGAGTCGGGCCGCTGTAGGTGTTGGTGGCGGTGAGCATCATCAGGCCGTTGCCGGTCTTGGCGATGCCGCGTCCGTCGTTCTCCTGCGTGATCTGGGCGCTGACCAATAGGTCAATGGCGGCCGCGCCGTCGGCGACGTTGAACACCAGCGGGTTGGCGCCGAGGTTACTGCGGAGGTTGAACCGCCCGGCAATAACCGAAGGATTGGGGTTGGCGAGGCTGTTGATGAGCAGTGTATTGTCCAAGGCATCGAAGTAACCGCCGCCACTGCTTTGCATGGTGCCGCCGTTGAGGTTGATGCTGAGTTGGTTGAGCGTCAGGTTCGCGTTGGTCGTGTGCAGGAGCGTGCCGCCGTTGAGGTTCAGCGCCGAAATGCCGGTACCGTTGTAGCCGAAGGAATCCCACGCGACCGATTCCAGCACGGCATTGGAGTTGACCGTGACGACGCCGCGAAGCGTTCCCGCGGCGCTGCCGGAGGCGTTCAATTGGAGGGTACCGCTGTTGATGGTGGTGCCGCCGGTGAACGTGCTTCGGCCATTGAGGCGAATGGTGCCGTTGCCGATCTTCACAAGGGACAGGCTGCCGGCGGTGTTTCGGATCACGCCGGCAAAGGTGCTGTTGGCGTCGTTGTTGCCAATGGTCAGGGTGGACGCGCCGCCGGCAACGGTATCTACAATGCCGGCACCGGAGAGGCCGTTGATGGTTTCGTTGAATCCGTTGAGGTCGAGCGTGCCGTTGACGGTAACATTGCCGTTGCCGGCGCCGTCGGGAATGATGTCGGAAGCGCCCAACCGCAGGGTGCCCGCGCTCACCGTGGTGTCACCGCCGTAGGTGTTGGTGGCGGCGAGGACGAGAGTGCCGGCGCCAAGTTTGGTGATGGCGTAGCCGCTGCCGGCGTCGTTGATAACGGCGGTGATGGTGCCGACGCCGCTGTTGGCGCCGAGAGTGGTGCTGGCCATCAGGGTAATGACACCGGCGACGGTGGCGTTTTCCACCCGCAACTGACCGAGCGCCTCGCCAGTGGTTCCGCCGTAGAGTTGGATGGGGCTGGCGTAGGTGAGCGGTTGATAGAGGTAAAGCGTGGCATTGCTTTCGACCTTGACAGTGGCGGAAGCCGACGGGACGGCCGAGGTGTGGCTGAGGGAAACTTTCCCGCCGCCACCGCTGTTTGGATAAATGTCCAGCGTGCCAGTGAACCCGCTGAGGTCGCCGGAAAGCGTGGTGGTGTTGGCGCCCGTGCCGCCAGCGGTGACTTTGAGCAGGCCGGAGCCGGCCAAGCGGTTGGTGATGGTGGGAGAACCGGCAACGTTGATCCAAAGCGTGCCGCTCGCGGTAATGGTGCCATCGCCGAGACCGAGGCCGGTGGCGCTGGTGAGTTGAACGATGCCGGCGTTGATGAGAACGCCACCAGTGAAGTCGTTGGCGGTGCCGAGGGTCAACGTGCCGGTGCCGCTTTTGGTGAGGTTGGCAGGGCCGCTGAGTTTACCGGCGCCGGTGAAAGTGTAGTTGCTGGTGGAGTTGACGATGACGGCGGCGGGACGAAGCGTGCCGACGAGGGTGACGGTGTTGGTGGCAGCACCGGCGTCGGTGAAGTTGACGGTGTCGAATTCGTAATAGCGATCGGCGCTGGCGCCGTTGAGCCAGTTGGTGGAGGCGGCGAGGTCCCAGTTGGCGTTGGCGGTTGGGTTCCAAACAAGGCTGGCATAGCTGCCGCTGACGTTGAGGTCCACGGCGGTGGCGGTTTCGGTGAGCGTCAAGGTTTTGCGGGTGCTGTTACCGAGGACGGTGGAACTGAAGCCGGTGAGGTTGGTGGCGGCGTTGATGAGGCGGTAGCTGCCGTTGGTGAGAGGGTCGAGGAGGTTCAGGGAGAGAATCGAGCCGTTGGGCGAGAGCGTGCCGCTGACGGTAATGAGGTCGTTGGCGGAGGTGCCGATGTCGAAGACGTTCGTGTTGCCAGCATTCAGGGTCAGGTTGTTGCCGAACGTGAGCGTGCCGACGCTGCCGGAAGTTCCGGGCAACAACTGCGCGCCGGCCGCGACCGTGACGTCGCCGGTCACGGTGCCGTTGCCGGTCAGCCGTTGGTTGCCGAGCAATGTGTAGCCGCTCGCGCGCGTTACGTCAAAGGTCGCGCCGGCGGCGACGGTGATGGTGGGCGTATTGGTGATGGCGTTGGCGACGCCGAGGGCCAGCGTGCCGGCGTTGATGGTGGTGGCGCCGCTGTAGCTGTTGGTGCCGCTCAAGAGCATCAGACCCGCGCCGGTTTTGATGATCGGGATGGCCTGTGACATCGCGGCGGAGACCCAAAGGTCGGTTTCCGCCGCGCCGTCGGCGACGTTGAAGGTGATGATGCCGCCGCTGCCGCCGCCGCGCAGGTAAATGGTTTGGGCGTTGATGACCGACGGGTTGGCGTTGGGCAAAGTGGTGACATTGCCATCGAAGATGTAATTGCCCGTGGCATCGCCCGCGCCCTCGGAACTGATGGCACCGCCGTTGAGGGTGACGCCGAAATTGAGGACGGAATCGTGCACGCCGGCGGCCACGGTCATGGTGCCGCCGTTGATCGTCAACGTGTTGGGATTGGCGCCGTACCAGCCGAGGGCGTCGGCAACGCCGAGGCGCAAGACGGCGTTGCTGTTGATGGTCACGGAGCGGGCGGCGCCGAGGGCGGAGGCGGAGGCGTTGCCGGTGACGGTAATGTTGAGGACGCCTTCATTGATGACGACGCCGCCGGTGAGGGTGTTGCCGTTGTTGCCGAGGGTGAGTGTGCCGCCGCCGTTTTTTGTGAGTGAACCGGCGCCGGTGATCTGGCTGTTGATGGTGACATTGCCGGTACCGCCGACGGTGAGGCTGTAGCCGATGTTGGTGATCCCGCCGGCTAACGTGAGCAGAGCAGTGTCGGACTGGATGGCGGCGTCGCCGGTGACAGTGATTTTGCCGTTGACGGTGTTGTTGGCAGCGGCGTTGCGGAGGGTACCGGCGAGGTTGATGGGGTTGGCGATGGTAACGGCGTTGCTGAGTTGCAGTTCGCCCGCGACGGTAACGGCGCCGAGGCCAAGGGCGCCGTTGTTGGCGACGCGCAGGACGCCGGCATTGATGAGAACGCCGCCGGTGAAGTCGTTGGAGTTGGCAATGGTGAGGAGGCCGGAGCCGGTTTTGAGGAGACTGGTGTTGCCGGTGATTTTACCGGAGCCGGTGAAGGTGTAGTTGCTGGAGGAGTTGACAGTGACACCGAGGGGACGAAGTGCCGTGGCGATGTTGACAGTGGCAGTGGCCGCGCCGGTGTCGTCGAAGGTAACGGTGTCGAAGTCGTAGAAGCGATCGGCGACGCTGCTGTACCAGTTGGTGCTGGCGAGGTCCCAGTTGGCGTTGGCGGTCGGTAGCCAGGTGATGTTTCCGTAGGCACCGGTGACGGTAAGGGTGATCTGGCTGCCGGTGTCGGCAATGGTCATGAGTTTGCGGGTGGTGTTGACCACGTTGGAGTCAAAGGGGCCGGAGAGGACAGTGTAGTTGATGAGTGTGTAGGTGCCGTTGCTGACCGGGGTAAGCGAATAGATGCCGAGTCGGGCGTTGTTGGGAGTGAGCGTGCCGGCGATGGTGAACTGGTCGGCGCTGGCACCGGCGAGGTCAAAGTAATTGGTGGTAGCGGTGGCCAATGTCAGGTCGTTGCGGAGTGTGAGCGCGTCGGTGGCGTTGTTGTTACCGCCGACGATGTTTCCGCCGGGGGCGGTGGTGACGTTGCCGGTGACGATGCCGGTGCCGGCAAGGGTTTGGTTGGCGGCGACCGTGTAAGCGGGGCGGGCAGAGACATCGAAGACAGCGCTGGCGCCGACCAGGATGACGGCGGAATTGGTGATGGAGCCGGTGACGCCGAGGGCAAGGGTGCCGTTGTCGATGGTGGTGGGACCGGTGTAGGTGTTGGTGCCGGTGAGAGTGAAGCCGCCGGTGCCTAGTTTGGTGAGGCCGCCGGTGCCGGAGAGGTTGCCGCCGTAGGTGGTGTTGGAGTTGTTATTGCCGACCTGGAGGAGGTTGCCGCCGTTGGCGATGTTGCCGGAACCGCTGAGGCCGCCGAGGACGATGTTGGTGATGCCGCTGCCCCATTGGAGGCCGTTGTTGGCGACGACGAGGTTGACGATGGCGTTGGAAAGGGCATAGGGGTTGTCGAGTTTGGCGTTGGAGCCGTTGACCGTGATGGTGCCGGAGTAGGTGTTGGCGGGGTTGACGAAGTGAACGCCATCAGTGTTGTTGTTGAGGTTGACGATGGTCAGTGCGGCGGAACCGCTGAGCACGCCGTCAAGGAAGAGGCTTTTGGTGTCCCATTTGACAGCGAGTGTGCCGCCATTGGGGCCGACCGTGATGGGGCCGGTGAAGTGATAGCGGCCATCCTCATCCTGCAAGGTGCCGCCATTGAGGACAAGGCTGTTGGTGAAGTAGTAGATGTTGCTGTTTTGGATCCAGAGTTTCAGTGTGCCACCCGTGTTGAGCGTGATGGCGCCGGTGCCGAGGGCGTTGGGGTCGCAGGTGGCGGTGCCAGTGCCACCGGTGCCGAGAGTAAGCGTGCCGCCGCTGATGACGGTGCCGCCAGAGTAGGTGTTGGTCGCGCCGAGGGGCATCGTGAAGATGATCTGGCCGGCGCTGGTTTTGATGAACTGGCCGGTGCCGGAAATGATGCCGCTGAGGGTGATGGCGCCGGTGCCGGTGCCGGCAAAGGTGGTGTTGGTGGCAAGGGTCAGTGCGGTAGCAATGATGACATTGGAGGCGCCGAACTGGTTGACCTGCGGCAACGCCGCGCCGGCGTTGGTGAACACCAGCGACTGGCCGAGAATGGTGACGGCGGCGTTGGAGAAATTGAGCTGGTTGAGGTTGAAACCGTCAGTCGGATTGGTGGTGACGTAGGTGGTGGCGGGCGTGAAAAAGTTCAGGATCGTGTAGTTGGCCGAGGGCGGAGCGGTCACCACGGCAGCGTCGTTGGTCCAGTTGTCAGCGACGCTCCAGGAGTTGGTGACGCCGGTGGTGGTGTTGGTCCAGAAGAAATTGGTTTGGGACCGGAGCGTTGGGGCGCTCACGACAATCGAGACGATCACCGTCAACACTTGACGAACGAATCTTGGTTTCATGTTTTTCGTCTCCAGCGTGATGTGTGGAAAGTTTATCCTTGTGGGGGCGCAGAGTCAATCTCGCCATGCACCGTTTATATCCGTTCATCGGCAAAAGTCGGAATTGACTCCGGGCGAGGAATTCTTACCATGCGTTCAACTTCAACCCAAGAGGCAAACACCATGAACCGACGTGAATTCATCAAGAACACCGCCATTGCCGGAGCCGGTTTGCTCATTCTGCCCAGCGGCCTGCGCGCCGCCAAGAACGGCCCAAACAGCAAGCTCAATATCGCCCTGATCGGCGTTTGGGGCCGCGGCCTGGCGCATTACGATTCGCTGAAGGATGAGAATGTCGTCGCGCTCTGCGACGTAAATGAGACCCGTTTCGCCGATGCGCTGAAGAAATTCCCGAATGCCAAGACCTATGTGGACTGGCGCAAGCTGCTCGACGATCACAAAAAACTCAATCTGGACGCTGTCGTCTGCTGTACCACCGACCACACGCACGCTTTCATTGCCAACTGGTGTATCAACCGTGACCTGCATTGCTATTGCGAAAAGCCGCTCGCCATCACCGTCGAAGAAGCGCGCACCGTGCGGGCCAACTGGCTGAAAAAGAAAGGCAAACTCGCCACCCAGGTCGGTATGCAACGTCACGCCGACTCGAATTTCAATCGTCTCCGGGAGATGATTCGCGATGGTATTATTGGCGACCTGAAAGCCGCCTATGCTTGGGGCAACCGTCAGGTCAAGCCGGCGGGTTGCGATTACGATCAGGAAAAAGGCATTGTTTACTTCAAGACGGAAGGCAAACCGCGCGCCGGTTACCTCCCGGCGCAGGGCGCGCCGCCAAGCACGCTTCATTATGATCTCTGGCTGGGGCCGTCTCCCGAACATCCGTACAACCCCGGTTATTTCGCCCTTGGCGCGGGAGCCAATTGCCTTTCCTGGAACATGTTTTGGGATTTCGGCGCCGGTCAAATTGGCGACATGGGCAGTCATACCATGGACCTTGCATGGAACTGCCTCGATGCCACCCTGCCGACGACAGCCGAGGCCAAAGGCGATCCGTTCAATCCCGACATCACGCCAATCAAATGCGAATCGCACTTCGACCTGCCCGCCAACGACTGGCGCGGCCCCATCCGTGTCAGTTGGTATCAGGGCGGCGCCATGCCGAACCCGCCGAAGGATTTCATTGACCTGAAAAAGATCGGTCACGGCGCGATGTTCAAAGGCAGCAAAGGTTTTATCGTTGCCGATTTCACCACGCGTCTGGTGATGCCGTTTGGCGCCGACGCCGACCTCACGTATTACAAGCCGCGCAAACCGGAGAATCTTCTGCCGCCCGTCGGGCATTTCCAAAAACAGTGGCTGAATGCCTGCAAGGACCCCTCCCAACCGACCGCCTGCGACTTCGAGTACAGCGGCAACATGATTGAGATGATGTTGCTCGGACTGGTCGCCTATCGTGCCGGCAAGAAACTCCAATACGACCCTGTCGCCGGCCGAGTAACCAATGACGATAACGCCAACCAATACCTCAGCAAAAAATATCGTCCCGGTTGGGTCCTCAACGGCTGAGGCCGCCGGCAAACCATCGCGCCATTGCGCGCAGAAGAAATGATTCTACGGAAGCCTCCGTTCTGAAACGGAGGCTTCTGTTTTGTCGGTCACATCCGCAGCCTTTCGACAACCTTTGTCACGGCAAGATTTTGCCCCAAGAACAGGACGCAACAGATGTCGTGTCAATTCGCCGTTTTTGTAACAGGATAAACCAATGATTCTTTGCGTCCCTCCAACACGGCGACGAGATGTTCGAAAATCCGTTTCGGGTTGCTTTCCTCACCGGCTGACGCCAGTGCGGCTTTCATCGTCGGCAACAACGGCCGCGCCGCCTCGCCGAGGCGGTCCAACACATTACCCGCCTGGACAGCCACCGGACCGCCGGCTTTCACGCAGCGTTCCAGCACCGGCAACGCGGCATCCAGCTTGCCGAGTCGCGCCAATGCTTCGGCGGCCGCCACTTGAACGGAACCGGATTCGTCCTGAAGCCGTTGACGCAACGCGCCCTCGGCGGCGGCGGCCTTCTCGCGGAGCATCGCGCATCCCTGGGCGGCCCACCAGCGAATCGGCTCGCTGGAGTCGTTGAGCGCCTCGATCAACGTTGGGAGGTTCGACGGATTGCGGTCGGAGGCGAGCATGGCCAATTCGAAGACCCGTTCGACCGGCCATGCGCCTTCCGCATGTGATGCCTCGTAACCTTCCAGAGGAGAACCTTCCGGTAGAAATCCGTTGTCTTTGTACGCGAGAACCCGTTTTTTTAACTCGGCGCGGAACCGTTCCAGGGTCTGCCGATGATTCGGATCGGTGGCGAGATTGTGGATGTTGTCGGGGTCGGCATCGAGATCATAGAGTTCCTCGGTTGGTTTTTCGCCCCAGAACATTGCGGTGGCAGGTGTCAGTTTGCCTTCTCGGGCCAGGCGCGCCCAGGATTGGTAGCCGCGAGCCCGGAACATATACTGGAGCGGTTGAACGTATGGAAGGTCGGGACGAAAGTTGCGAATGTACAACCACCGTTGGTCCATGACGGATCGCATCATGTCATACCGCTCGTCCATCCGATCCCGTGTGCAATAAACAAACTCGTTTGCCGTCGCCCTGGAAGGGCCCGCGAACGCTTTCCCCTGCATGTAGTCGGGAATCTTCACGCCCGCCAGCGAAAGCACGGTCGGCGCAAAATCAACAAAGTGAACCGGGTCCTTGATGCGCGAGCCGGGCGCGGCGGGCGCCAGGTGTCGCCATTTGGGCGGGAAATAAACAATGAGTGGCACATGAGTGCCGGTTCGCTGCAAAAAACGCTTGCTTCGCGGCAGAACGCCGCCGTTGTCACCGTAGAAAAACACTATTGTGTCGTCCGCCAGACCGTCGTCGGCAAGGTCCTTCAATCGCTGCGCCAACAGACGGTCCAGTTTCACGATGCGGCTGTATTGGCGTGCCCAGTCGGCGCGGATTTCGGGCGTGTCGGGCTGATACGGCGGAATGCGGATTTTGGAGGGATCAACCAGCGGCGGTTCTTTTTCGGGGAACAGGCAGCTTTCGTGAGTGCATTCGTAATTGAACACACTGAAGAACGGCTGCCCGGCGGCGCGACCGCGCCAGTGGGCGGTTCTACTGCAATCGTTCCATGCTTCCTTGATGTTGATTGGCGAGTTGTAATCGGTCTTGGCGCTATTGGAGGTGTAGTAGCCAGCCTCGCGCAGGTAGGCGGGAAACCCTTTCAACCACAATGGAATCTTACCGTGGGCACGCATGTGCTGCGCCGGACCAAAACTGACCGCGTACATGCCGGCAATCAATGTCGCACGCGATGGCGCACATACCGGCTGGGTAAAACACCGCTCATAGACAATGCCGTCGCGGGCAAGTTTATCCAGCGTTGGTGTCGGCGCGGTGGGATCACCGTAACAGGCCAGCGTTGTAGTCATATCCTCGCTTACCAGCCACAAGATATTCGGACGCTCGGCTGCCGTTGCCACGGTCATGATGAACGCCCAGACGGCCATCCACAAGTGTTTCATCGGGTTACTCCTTTCGGGATGTTACGCCTTCTTTATATCCGTTCCTGCTCGTTTCGCAATGGTTTCCTCGCAGTTGACATTTGCGGGATTCCCCGTTAGTCACAAGCCATGCCGTCAACCGTTTCCTTTCAAGGCAGGGTCGAGTTTTGCGCGACATTCGCGCCGCGTCCCGACATCAGTCATGTGTTGTTTGATTTTGATGGCACGCTTTCGCTGATTCGTGAGGGTTGGGAAGAGGTCATGATCGCCATGTTTGTCGAGATGTTACCTCCTCGCGGCGGCGAGTCCGAAAAAGACCGTGAGCGTCTTGCCCGTGAGGACATCATGCGCTTGAACGGCAAACAAACCATTTACCAGATGATTCGTCTCGCCGAGCGCGTCCGCGAGCGCGGCGGGCAACCGCGCGATCCTCTCTGGTACAAACACGAGTATCTGCAACGGCTCGACCGAACGATTGAGGGGCGAATTCAGGGGTTGCGCCAGGGCCACATTCGTCCCGATGACCTTTTGGTGTACCGAGCGCGTCCTTTGCTGGAAGAACTTCAGCGCCGCGGCCTGACCTTGTATCTTGCCAGCGGCACGGATGAGCCGTACGTCAAACAGGAAGCCGAACTGTTGGACCTGACACGCTATTTTGGCCCTCGCATCTACGGTGCCATTGACGACTACAAAAAATTTTCCAAAAAAATCGTCATCGAACGCATTCTCCGCGAAAACGCGATTGACGGGCGCCGTTTACTTTCATTTGGCGACGGTTATGTGGAAATCGAAAACACCAAACAGGTCGGAGGTCTCGCCGTCGCTGTCGCCAGCGACGAAGCGCACAACGGCTCCGGCCTCATGGACGAATGGAAACGCCAACGCCTCATCCGTGTCGGCGCCGATGTCGTGATCCCCGATTTCCGCGACGCGATACCACTGCTGAAACTCATCCTCGACACATGAAAACAGCCCCGCTCGATTTGCGAAAAATCAAGGTTCGCCCGTTGGCCGACCGAAAGAGCCTGACCCGCGTGGAGGAGATTCTCATTGAGCCGGACGCCGCTCCCCCACCCTGTCCCGAACCGATGCGCAAACAGATTGCCGAGTGCGCCCGTCGGATCAAAGCCGCCCGCCAACGCGATGCGGGCGTCATCCTGATGTATGGCGCACATCTGTTGCGCAATGGCGCCGCCCTGATTCTGGAACGAATGATGGCTCGCGGATGGCTCACCCATCTTGCCACCAACGGTGCCGGTTCCATCCACGATTGGGAATATGCCTGGTTGGGGCGCTCCACGGAAAATGTCGCTGAAAACATCCGCACCGGTACCTTCGGAGCATGGGACGAGACCGGCCGTTACATCCACCTTGCCCTTCAGGCCGGCAACCAACGAGGCGAAGGGTACGGCACGGCTCTCGGACGTTTTATTGTCGAGGACGGCACCGCTGAGAGGCGCGTCGAACACCGATGGAAACACGCTTCCATTCTCGCCCAGGCGTTTCGCCATCGGGTTCCCGCCACGGTCCATCCCGGCATCGGGTACGACATCATTGCCTGTCATCCGATGTTCGACGGCGCCGTCATCGGACAGGCGGCTGCCGCCGATTTCCGCCTTTTTGCCGGTTCGGTCGAAACGCTGGATAACGGCGTTGTCCTTTCCATCGGCTCGGCGATCATGGCGCCGCAGGTATTCGAAAAAAGCCTGAGTTGCGTCAACAACCTCCGGCTCCAAGAGCATCGCCCGATTGTGCAGGGGCACACCATCTACGTCGTGGACATCCAGGACAATGGCGGATGGGACTGGACACGCGGCGAACCGCCGAAAACCAGTCCCGCCTACTATCTGCGTTTCTGCAAGAGTTTCTCACGCATGGGCGGCGAGATGCGTTACTTGCAGTGCGACAACATCACGTTTATTCACAATCTTCTTCACTTCCTGTGAACGACGCCCGTTTCCATGCCATTACCGGTCGCTACGCTTCCCTGCGCATCGCCATCCTCGGCGATTTTTGCCTCGACCGCTATCTGGAGATTGACCCGACCAAAGAAGAAACCTCCATCGAAACCGGACTTCCCGTCCACAATGTCGTCGCCGTCCGCGCCCAACCCGGCGGCGCCGGCACGATTCTCAACAACCTTGTCGCGCTCGGCATCGGCGCAATCTACCCGGTCGGCTTCTGCGGAAACGACGGGGAAGGTTACGAGCTGCGTCGCGCCATTGCCGCGCAACCGGGCGTCCGCCTCGACCATTTTCTTTGCACCGACCAACGCCGCACGTTTACCTACTGTAAACCCCTTCTCCTCCGCCCCGGCCAGCCACCGCGCGAACTCAACCGCCTCGACAGCAAAAACTGGACGCCCACGCCGCGGAACATTGAAGATCAACTCATCGCCTCACTGGCCATGCTGTCCAATCAGTCGGACGCCCTCATTGTTCTCGAACAGGTGGACATCCCTGAAACCGGCGCTGTGACCCGACGAGTCCGAGAATCGCTTGGCGCATGGGACACGGCACTGGTCATCGCCGACAGTCGCCGTGGCTTGCGTGGTTTTCCGCCGCTGACGTTCAAAATGAACGCCGCCGAACTTGCCTCACTGGACGGCGTCGCCGCGAACAGCCGTTTGGATCAAATCAAGGCGGCTGCGCTGTCGTTGGCTCGTCAAAACAACCACCCGGTCTTCGTTACTCTCGCCGAGCAGGGCATCATCGGCGCGCAGCCCGACGGCACCATTGAGCATGTCCCGGCGCTTCCGACACGGGGGCCGATTGACATTGTCGGCGCGGGCGACGCCGTTACCGCGAACCTCGCTGCCGCGCTGGCAGCCGGCGCAACACTCCGCGAAGCGCTCGAACTGGCCATGGCGGCTGCCTCGATTGTCATTCACCAACTGGGAACCACGGGCACCGCTTCGCTTGCCCAGATTCGCCCGCTTCTGATGGAAACACAAACGGCGAGACGGTAAAACCGCTCGCCGTTTGCGGGAGGGGGGGCAAGTGATGGTTATTGTTTCTTCTTCTTTTTCTTGACGGGAACATCCGCCGCTTTTGTAGCCGGGATGGCGGCGATTTCCTCGTCACTGAGTTTTCCGTCGCCATTGGTGTCGTACGCCTTCAACAAGCCGTTCGGCTCGGCGGCCAACGCCTTGCGCATGGCGTCTTTCTCATCGGCATCGAGGATGCCATTGCCGTTCTTGTCGTACTGGGCATACGCATCGGACGGGACGGTCTGGGGGGTGTTCTTTTTCTTTGTCCTGTCGCCCTTGGCGGCATCCGCCAGCGGAGCGGCCAGCGCCACGGCGCAGGCAGCCAATACAATCCATCGCCATCGTTTCATAGTTGATCCTTTCGATTTACCAAGCATCAACACCGCAGGGGCCAATTGGTTGCGCGGTTATGGTTGGTTGCGTTTTTGTTTCGGAGCGGGCGGCGCGGCTTTTAGCGCCAGGGCGCGATATTCGTCCGCCTTCTGCTGCCAGAGTTCCGAAAGTTCTTTCACCTTGTCGGGATGCTCGGCGGCGACGTTTCGAGTCTCGCTGCGGTCGGTTTTCAGGTTGTACAATTCCCAATCCCCTCCCTGTTTGGCTGCAGAAACCAATTTCCAATTGCCGACGCGAATGGCCCGGTTGTTTTCGTGCAACCACCAGAGGAAGTCATGAGAGACCGTGTTGTCCCTGGCAAACAACGGGAGAAGGCTTTTGCCGGGCGCGGGCGGAGCGTCAGGATGCCAGCGCGCACCGGTGAGTTCGAGGAGGGTGGGAACAACATCAATGATATGCGAAGGATTGTGGCGCAGTTCGCCGCGCGCCTTGACCCCGTTGGGCCAGTGAACGATCAGCGGCGTCGAGATGCCGCCTTCATGGACCCAGACCTTGTGCCGTCGCAGCGGCGTGTTGGCCGCGCTTGACCAACCGGGGCCGAGACACAGGAATGTGGCTGCCGAACCGGGCGCGGCGGACGGGTCGTGACCATCGCCGCGAATCATCATTTCGGCGCTGGCGCCGTTGTCGGAGAGGAAGAGGAGCAAGGTGTTTTCAAACGCGCCCATGGCCTTGAGTTGTTCCACCACACGGCCGATTTCCCGGTCCATGCGATCAACCATCGCCGCATGGATGGCCATTTTCGCCGCCTGAAACTCGCGTTGCGACTCGCTCAGAGCGCTCCACGGCAACGGGCGGTTGACCTCGCACGGGCCGAGTCGGGCGATGGCAGCGGGGAAATCGTAGGGGGGGCCGACGTCCGGTTCCAAGGCAGAGAGAGGACAGGTGACGATGCCCATGTCTTTTTGGCGTTTCCAGCGTTGTTCACGAATGGAATCCCAGCCCTGGCGATAGATATCGCGGTAACGAGCGATGTCTTCCGGTAGGGCTTGCAGTGGGAAATGCGGCGACGTGAAGCACAGGTAAAGGAAGAACGGTTTGTCCTGATGTTTCTCGGCGTGTTCCTTCAGGTACTTGATGGCGTAGTCGGCGATGGCGATGGTGGCGTAGTAACCGCTGTTGGTTGCCACCGGCGGTAGTTTCTGGTCATCCTCAAAATGCGCGTTTGGCGCAAAGTAGCGGCTGTGATCTTCGAGGCAGTAGGATCGGTCAAACCCGCCTTCCAGTTGCCGACCGTCAATATGCCACTTCCCGGAATGGTAACTGCGGTAACCGACCGCTCGGAGCAGTTCGGGAAGTAGCGGCGCCCATTTGGGACGGATGCCGTAATTGCCGCCAGGGACGCCGGGCATACTGTCCCGGCGAATCTGTTGGGCATAATAGCCGGTCAGGATACTGCCGCGCGACGGCCAGCAACGAGCCGTGTTGTAGAACTGCGTGAACCGCAGGCCGTCCGCGGCCAGTTTGTCGAGATTCGGCGTCTGGATTTCGCCGCCGTAACAACCGATGTCCGAATACCCCATGTCATCCGCGAGAATCAACAGGATGTTGGGTTTTTCGGCGCCGTGAACGGCGAGCGTCAATCCGATAATGGTTGCCAGTAAAAAAACGGTTTGTTTCATGGTATCACCTCAAACGTTGACAACGGGCAGTGGTGGACGGACCTTCCAACGGCCGCGCGTGAAGTCGGGCACATCCACCGAGGTACTGCGGTTGGCGATGGACTTTTCGCTGAGCGGCCCGATGACCGACCAGGCGGCAGCATCGTACACGTCCTGGTCCAGCGGTTCGCCGTTGCGAAGACAATAGACAATCCGCCACAACATCAACCAGTCCATGCCGCCGTGCCCGCCGCCTTTTTTGGCCAGTTCGCCCATTTTCACGAAGAGCGGGTGCTCGTATTTTTTCATGATGGCTTCCAGCGCTTCGTTCTGCGTCCATTCGTGCGTGCTTTTGGTGATGCCTTCGCACGCCAGCCGATTGGGGAAGCCGGCAAACGTGCCCTTGGTCCCCTGGATCAGGTTGTGTCGGGAATACGGACGCGGCGAGGTCTCGTCCCACTGGACCATGATCGAACGACCCAACGCGGTCTTGATGATGGTGGTGTTGATGTCGCCGCATTTCCATTCCTTGATCTGGTTCCACTTGTGGTCGGGTGGGAATTTCGCCTTCGCAAACAAGGCGCGTCCCATGGCCGGCGAGGCGACGGCGGACAGGTAGTCGAATCGGTCCCCGCGATTGATGTTCATGTACTGCGCGATGGGGCCGAGGCCGTGCGTCGGATAGAGGTTGCCGTTGCGTTTCGCGTAGTGCAGGGTGCGCCAGGAACCGGTGCCGTGCTCGACGTTGTACATCTGGCCACGCAACTCGTGGATGTACGCCGCTTCGCCGTGCAACAACTCTCCCAGCAAACCGAGACGGCAGATGTTCAGGCAAAACAATTCTTCACGGCCGTAATTGACATTTTCCATCATCATGCAGTGACGCTGGGTTTTCTCCGCCGTCTCCACCAGTTCCCAGCATTCCTCCACGGTAAGAGCGGCGGGCACTTCCGTGAAGGCGTGTTTGCCGGCCTTCATCGCGTCCACACACATCCGCGCGTGCCATTCCCACGGAGTGGCGATGATGACGATGTCTATGTCGTCCCGTTCCAACATGCGCTTGTAATCGAGGTCGCCGTTGCCATAGGCGGCTGGTTTCGGTCGTCCTTTCTTCTCCACGCGCGCCACGGCGCCGTTCAATGTCGGCGGGTGATTGTCCGCAATGGCAATCACATCCACTCCGTCGAGGGTCATCATCTGGTTGAGGTGCCCCCCACCGCGGGCGCCGACGCCGATGAAACCGACGCGGACACGGTCCATCTTGGGCGCCTTGTAGAACAAGGGAACCGGAGCGGGACTTTCCGCCGCCGTCGCGGCCATGGAACCGAAGCGGCCCAGCGCCAGCCCGACACCGGCCCCGGTCACGCCGCGCAGGAAATCTCGTCGTGTGATGGTTTGCGGATTCTGTTGAGTCATGATGTCATTGCTCCTTTTCGTTTTCAGTTTGGGGTTTACCAACCAGGTTGGAGAGTTTTTCGGACAACCGTTTGACCAGTTCAGGATGTTTTTCCGCCAGGTTGATGGATTCCGAAGGGTCGCGCGCCAGATCATAGAGTGCAACGCCGCCCTGGGGGCCAAGACGTGTGCTCGCCCGTTTCCTGCCGGCGGGGATAAATTTCCAGTTCCCCTCGCGGATGGCAACGCGACCGGCATGTTCCAACACAAAACCGCGACCGATCGGCGCCTCGCCCAGCAGCGCAGGCAACACGTTCACGCTGTCGGGCGCGTCTCCTGCGGCCAACGTCTGCCCCGTGAGAGCGGCGAAACTGGCACAGAAATCCACCTGACTGACGAGCGCATCGCTCACGCCATGTTTGACGCGCGCAGGCCAACGGACAAGGAATGGCATCCGTGTGCCGCCCTCCCAGATGCTGGATTTGCCGCCGCGAAATGGCCCGGCCGGTTTGTGGTCGCCGAGTTTTTCAACAGCGCCGTCTTTGTAGCCGTCGTCGAGCACAGGGCCGTTGTCGCTGGAAAAGATCACCAGCGTGTTCTCACTCAGTTGTAGGCGGTCAAGCACGGCCAGCAACTGCCCCACGCACCAGTCAAGCTGGACAATGACATCGCCGCGAGGTCCCATGGTGGTGGCGCCGACAAACCGCGGATGCGGCACGCGGGGGACATGGATGTCGTGCGTGGCGAAGTAGAGGAAAAACGGCTTGTTCCGGTTGCGCTCGATAAACTCGACGCCTTTTTTCGTAAACACATCCGCCATCTCTTCGTCCTTCCAGAGCGCGGCGGCGCCCCCCTTCATGTATCCGATGCGACCGATGCCGTTGACAACGGCCATATTATGTCCGTGGCTCCAGTCGAGCTTGAGTTTGTCGCGTTCGCTTATGCCGGTCGGTTCTCCGGGAAACGCTTTGCGATAGCTAACCTGGATGGGATCAGAAGGATCAAGTCCGACCACCTTTTGGTTTTCGAGGTACACGCAGGGCACGCGGTCGCCCGTGGCCGCCATGATAAAGGAGTAGTCGAAACCGACTTCGTGCGGGCCGGGTTTGATTTCCGCATTCCAGTTGAGCAGTTCCTGTCCGGCGCCGAGGCCCAGATGCCATTTACCGACAATGCCGGTCGTGTATCCGGCCTTCTGGAGAATGGTTGCCAACGTCGCGCGATTGGTCTCGATGATCAAGGCGGCATCGCCCGGCAACACTCCCGTGCCTTTCTTGCGAAACGCATATTCCCCCGTGAGCATCGAGTAGCGCGAGGGCGTGCAGGTGGCGGAGGTGCAGTAGGCGTTGGTGAAGCGCAACCCTTCCCTGGCAAGCCGGTCTATGTTCGGGGTCTTGACGGCAGTCGCGCCGTAGCAGCCGACATCGCCATAACCGAGGTCGTCGGCGTAAATCAGCAGGATGTTTGGCGACCGAGGCGCGGCCAGAGCCGCTGACGCGGCACAAAACAGCAACCCCGCCAGCGTTAGAGAAACGGGGGCGTGATTCATGCGCATGAGCATCCTCTTACTGATAAGGGACTGTTCCTGTCTTGTCGGTGACATAATTCCATTTCTTCACATAGGTCTCGCCGGGTTGGAAATCGTCGTTTGTTTCCCGGAGTTTCCGCTGCAAGATCGTCTCCAGTTCGCGTTGCTGGTCGGCAACAGATGGATCGTTGCAGAGGTTTTTCATCTGGTAGGGATCGGTTTTGTTGTCGAACAACAGCCACGGGCCTTCCAGCGCGCGAACATAGGTGTACCGCGCCGTGCGAACGCCGCGGTATTCCCGTCCGCCCCGCGCGCGTATCCACTCCCCAAACGGCGCATAACAGGCAATCAACGCCGCACCATCACCCGGCGCGGGACCGCCGCGCAGGTGCCCGGAAAAATCGAGTCCCTCCACCGTCTTCGGAATCTCGATGCCACACAATCCCAGCAACGTCGGCAGGATGTCGGGCGTACCCAGCGGGGTTGTGATCACCTTGCCCTTTTCGCCGAGTTGTGGCCACCGCAAGACGAACGGAACAAGAATGGATTCATCGTACGGTTGCTGTTTGCGCTCCAGGCCGTGCGAACCAAGCATGTCGCCGTGATCAGATGTGAAAACCACAATGGTTTCCCGTTCGATTCCCGTCTCACGCAGCGTCTCGCAGAGTCTTCCAAGACATTCATCCAACGCCACGATGTGAGCGTAATACCCCGCCAGGTCTTTTCGCGTCGTGGCTGCCTTCTGGTCGGGAACATTGGGGCGCAACACCAGTTTCGACGGATCAAACAGCGCCCGGTACCGTTCGGGTGCCGTGCCGTAGGGCGTGTGCGGCGGCCCCCACGACAGCATCAGCAGGAACGGGCCGTTCTTCGCCTCACGGCGAATGTACTGCTCGGCTTCCCGTGTCTGGGCAATGGCGTCATAACCGTCCCACATCAGGCGCGTCGCATCGTCGCCATAGTAAAAGGAGCGATTGTAATCATGCGTGCACTCCAGCACTCGCCAGAACTCAAATCCCTGACGTCGTTCGCGCGGGATAAAACTCGACCGCCCGTGTCCGTCGAGGTGCCACTTACCAATGTACGCCGTCCGGTAGCCCGCCCCGGTAAATATGCGGGCAATCGAGAGTGCATTCGTGTTCAGGCACACATCGTTGAGGAAAACGCCGTGCGTGAGCGGATACTGCCCGGTCAAGAGACTGGCGCGGTACGGCGAACACACCGGACAGGTCGAGACCGCCGTTGTGAAACGGATCCCCTCCGCCGCTAGGCGATCCAGCGACGGTGTGCGGAGATTCGGGTCGCCGTCATACCCGGTGGCCTGGGCGCGCCATTGATCGGCAAACACAAACAGGACGTTGGGTTTGCGGGCCGACGCCGTGTCAGCCGACAGCGATGAGGCCACTGTCAGCAGGCCGATGATAGGAAGAAGGATATGTATGGTTTTCATAAGTTTGGATTATTTTTTGGAGGTGGCTGTTTTTTTGTGGGCGTTGTTTGGATTGGCCAATCGGGGGAGTCGGTCCGGGCGTTCCGCAAAATGTCTTCCATTTTCGCTACGATGTCGGGATGTTGGGCGGCTTGGTCGGTTTGCTCGCCAGGATCGGTTGTAAGGTGAAACAGTTCGAGCGGTTTGCCGACGCCGAGACGCACGGCCTTCCAGTCGCCGGCGCGAACAGCCTGTTTGAAACCGCCCTCATGAAATTCCCAGTAGAGATAATCATGCGTCTTTTGTTTCTCACCCTGTCCGAGCAAGGTCGGAGCAAAACTGATGCTGTTGAGGCCGTCGGGAGGCGTGAGTCCCGCCAGTTCCGCCGCGGTGGCCATGAAATCGCCAAAGTAAGCGACATGATCCGAGACGGTGCCCGCTCGGATGTGTCCCGGCCACCGCGCCAGCAGCGGCACGCGGATGCCGCCCTCGTACAGATCGCGTTTGAGGCCGCGCAGCGGCCCGTTGGATGCGAAGAACGACGGTGGATTCCCCCCTTCTTTGTGTGGCCCGTTGTCGGAGCTGAACAACACCAGGGTGTTCTCATCAAGGCCGAGTTGTTTCAACCGGTCAAACAACCGCCCGATGTCGGCGTCCATTCGCGTGATCATGGCGGCGTAGCCCTTGCTGGGATCGGGCCAGTCCTTGTCCCGGTAGATACCGTAATCCGGCACTTCCTGGCCAATTTTTATGGCGCGCATTCCCTCGTTGTTGGCGTGCGGAATGGTGAACGCCAGATAAAGGAAAAACGGTTTGTCCTTGTGTTGTTGCAGCCAGGCAAGCGCTTCCTCGGCAAAAAGGTCGTGGCTGTACTCGACTTTTTTGGTGGCCCAGCCTTGGCCGAACTCGCCTTCTCCTGGCACCTCGTTTTTCAGTGGCACACGTTCCTCGTTGCGCCAGAGAAAGGACGGGTAATAGTTGTGGGCGTGTTGATGGTGCAGGTAACCAAAGAAGTAATCGAAGCCCTGTCGGGTGGGTACCCCGCTCGAACCGGCTTCTCCCAATCCCCATTTGCCGATCAGGGCGGTTGCGTACCCGGCCTGTTTTAGCAGTTTTGCGACGGTCATATCTTGTGGACGCAGTGGCGGCTGGGCGTCGCCGCGAAATCCGTTGCCGCGAATCAGACAGTGTCCGGTATCCAATCCGGTCATCAAGACGCAACGCGACGGGGCGCACACGGTCGAACCGGCGTAAAACTGGGTAAACCGCATCCCTTCCGCGGCCATCCGGTCGAGGTTCGGCGTACGGATTTTCTCCTGTCCATAACAACCGAGATCACCGTAACCGAAATCGTCGGCAAGAATGAAGATGATGTTTGGCGGCGTGGCAGCGCTGGTGTTCGCCGCGGAACAGGCTGCCAGAAGCGCAACAAGAAGAAGGGTCTGTTTCATGGTGTTATTGAGGTTCGAATCCAGGGCGTATTTTGCCGTCGTAGCCGATCAACGGCAACGGGTTCTCGACGTGGCCCAGTTCGCGCGAGCCGGGGGCGGGGCCATCCAAGCCGAGATCGTTTTTCATCGTTTCGGCCAGCGACAACAGTTGCGTGACCGTTTCCGGGTTGGCCGCCGCAAGATCGCTGGTTTCTCCCAGGTCGGTCTTCAGATTGTAGAGAGCGCGTTTGGCAAGGTGTAATTTCCAGTCGCCGTGACGGACAGCTTCGAGTTTGAGACCTCGGTAATAGTAGAATGTGTCGTGGGGTGGTTGGGTGTTGGGATCGCCACGGAGTAACGGCCAGATATTGGCGCCGTCAATTTTGCGGTCGGCGGGAACTTTGGCATCCGCCAGCGCGGCAAATGTCGGCAGGATGTCGAACATACCCGTGATGGCGTCGCAGGAGGCGCCAGGCGGAATGTTGCCGGGCCACCAGGCAATAGTGGGGACACGGACACCGCCTTCCCATGTGCTCCCTTTGAACCCGCGCAACGGGGCGTTGCTGGCGCGTTGAGTACCGCCGTTGTCACTGGTGAAGATAACCAGGGTGCGGTTGTCCAGTTTGAGTTCGCGCAAGGTATCGAGCACCCGACCAACGCTCCAATCCACTTCCTCAACCCAGTCCGAATAGATGCCGTGTGGCGAGTTGCCGGCCCATTTCTTGCCGGGATAAATCGGGAAATGGACGGCGGTATGCGCCAGGTAAAGAAAGAACGGCTCCGATCGGTGTTTTCGGATGAACTGGACGGCCTCATCGGTATAGAGTTCCACGAGGGATTGCTGGTCGTCGGGCAGGACGCGTTTGAGGACGGTGTTGTTTCGGAGCAGTGGCAGGGGAGGTTGTCCTTTGGCTTGTTTTTTGGGGAGCGGTTTGCCGAGGTCGCTTTTCGCGCCGTCAGCGGCAGGCCCCATGTCGTTGGAGTACGGCAGGCCGAAATAATAATCAAACCCCTGTTGCAACGGCAAAAACTCCGGCTGATCGCCCAGATGCCATTTGCCGATGATGCCGGTCGCGTATCCGACGGGCTTCAGGACTTCGGCGACGGTGATTTCCTTCGGCGAAAGGCCATTGGCTCCGCCGGGGAACAGCACGTGCGGGATGGGCAATGCGCGTTTCGGATAGCAACCGGTCAACAGCGCCGCGCGCGACGGCGAACAGACTGGCGCGGCGTAGAACGACGTGAGGCGAATGCCCTCCTTTGCCATTCGATCGAGATGGGGGGTGCGATTGATTTTTGAGCCGAATGGCCCAATGTCGCCGTAGCCCATGTCATCAATGTTGATGACGATGAAGTTCGGTTTCTCCCCTCCCAGCGCGAAGGCCGAGGCTGCCAACAGGGCAAGGAGCAAAAGACGGGGTGTTTTCATGCCAAACTCAGGCCAGTGCTTCCCGGCAATACTGGAGACACTTGGCCACTTCCTTCACGGGATCGGAGCCTTGCGGAACCTTGTATTCGAGTTCGATGTCCGCAGGGAATGTCCACTTCTCCTTGCGCATCAACTGGAGGATTTCCTTGATCGGTGTCGCCCCCTGCCCCCACGGCAGGTTGCCGCCGTCAGCGGTGCGATCTTTCAGGTGCAGGCTAACGATCCGGTCATGATATTTTTCGATCACGGGAATCGGCGACAATCCCTTGGTACCGGCCACGTAGTGCCCCACATCGAAGTTGAAGCCGATATATTGCCCGTAAGCCAGAATCGGGTCGGGCTTGTCCATGATCGGGTAATTGTTGGTGTGGTTATGGAACGCGACCCAAATCTTGTGTTTCTCAGCAAACGGCGCTAGCTTCTCCGCCATCTTCTCGTTGCGTTCGAGCGATACGCCGATACAACCCAGCGCTTTGGCGACCTGAAAACTGAAGTCAATGTCTTCATCCGACGAGCCAAATCCCATCTTGTGGATGTGGATGTTCACGCCAGCGTCGTTGTACAGTTTGCGGAGTTCCCGACACCTGGCCAGTTGGGCTTCGCGCTGGGCGTCCGTGGGTTTCGCCGACGACGCAGCAGGTTCATTCTTGGCTTTTTTGCCGCCGAAACTGATACCGGCAAATGACTGGATCGGGCCGCCCATCAATTCGCATTCGCTGAGGCCGCTCTGCAACAGCGCCTGAAGCGTCTCCTCGGCGGTATTGGCAAACCCGCGATAGCTGTACGTAATGCAACCGATGCGCACCCCGTTGAAAACAGAGCATGGTTTGACGGTGGCGGCTCCCAATACGAATCGTGGCAGGGTGACCCCGGCCACAAGGGCGGCGGCGGCGCCGAGAAACTCCCGGCGAGAGGTTGGGATGTTGATGTTTGGCGTTGGCATGGATTTCTTCCTTTCTTGTGTGAAAACACTCATTGTTTCGCGCGCTTCTTTTTTGCCTGCGACGATTTCTCCAGGACATTGTAGCGAGCGGCCCATGATTCCCATTTCGCGCGCAGTTCGGCTGCCCGATCGGGCTGTTGCGCGGCAAGATTGTGCAATTCCGTGCGGTCGGCGGCAAGATCGTAAAGTTCCCACGGACCATTGGCGCCTTTGCGGACGAGTTTCCAATCGCCCACCCGGACCGCGGCGTTGCCTTCGTGTTCCCAATACAACGCATCGCGTTCGATCGGCTTGTTTGCGAATGATGGCACGAGGCTGCGTCCTTCCATCGGTAGGATGTCGTGTCCTTTGAACTCGCGGGGATAACCCACACCGCTTACGTCCAGAATCGTGGGCAGGATGTCCACCAGATGCCCCGGCTGGCCGCGCAACTCGCCTCGAGCCGTGATCCCCGCCGGCCAATGCACAATCAGCGGCGTCGCAATACCACCCTCGTGATTGTAATGCTTGTACAAGCGGAACGGCGTGTTTTCCAAGGTCGCCCACGATTGGCCGCAGAAAACATCGGACTGCGCGTCACCGGGATTTTTCCCGTTGCATCGTCCGTTGGGACCGGCTTCGGCATTGCCACCGTTGTCGGAGAGGAAGAAGATCAGCGTGTTGTCGAGGATGCCCCGTTTCTGAAGAGCGTCCACCAGCCGTCCCACGCTGGCGTCCATGTGCCACACACACGCGGCATAAATCGCCATGATCTGGTCAAACCGGTCCTGCTCCTTCGCGCTCAAAAGGTCCCATGCGCTGACGTTGTCGGGACGAGGCGAAAGTTCCCACGCGGGATTCAGCAAGCCCATCTGTTTTTGTCGGGCATGACGTTCCTCGCGCAGTTTGTCCCACCCGACACGGTATTTCCCGCGGAACCGGGCAATATCTTCCGGGGGCGCCTGCAAGGGAAAATGCGGCGCATTGTGACAAAGATGCAGATAAAACGGTTTCTTTGCCGCCAGCGCCTCGTCCATGAATTTGATGGCAAAGTCGGTCCACAAATCGGTCGAGTACCAGTCGTCCGGCACGCCGCCGCCACGACGACCGATGTGGACGCCGTTTAACCACAGGTCCGCGCGGGGCGCGTCGGGGAAATAAAAACCGCCGGCCGCCGCGTTCAGTGAACGCTCAAAACCGCGCTCCCAGGGCGCGGCCCCTTTTTCCTGTCCCAGATGCCATTTGCCGCTCAAGATGGTGAAATAGCCGGCGGCGCGCAACACTTCGGCGGCGGTGACACAGCGGTTGTTGAGATGTCCGCGGTAGCCGGGTACCCCCTTGTCCTCCAGCATGTGCCCGACTCCCGTCTGATGCGGGTAAAGCCCGGTCAACACCGAGGCGCGCGAGGGGCAACATCGTCCCGTGTTGTAAAACTGCGTGTACCGCAAACCGTTGGCGGCCAGTTTGTCGAGGTGCGGGGTCGGAATCTCGCTGCCGTAGCAACTCAGGTCCGACCAGCCCATGTCGTCCGCGAGGATGACGATGATATTGGGTCGCTCCGCCATGGCAGGCTTGTCGGCGGCAAAAAGGCACCCCCACGGGACGCACAACAGCAACCGCATAAAACGAGCGATTCGCGCGGTCACGGTTTGCCTCCCTTGATGAACTCTTCGCGGCTCAAAACGCCGTCGTGATTGGTGTCAAACCGCAGAAAACGTTTGGGCGCCTCATCGGGATCGGGTTGGTTGGCGAGAAACTCTTCGCGGGTGAGTTTGCCGTCGCCGTTTTTGTCGCGCCGATCAAACAGGGTGCCCCGATCCGGTTTCGGTTGTGCGTCGGAAGTTTTGGCAGCGGCATGAACCTGCGGTCGTGCTTCGGGTTGGCGGGCAAGGATGGCGCGGAGTTGGGCGACGATTTCGGGTTTGTCCGCGGTGAGGTTTTTTGTTTCGGCGGGATCACTTTCGTAATCGTAAAGCTCACAGATGGCGGTATCGGGCGGTTCACCAATTTTTTTCCACTCGACGAGACGGTATCGCTCGGTGCGAACGGCGCGTCCCAGCAACTGGCCGCGGGGATAAACGTGGAAGACGGCGTCTTTGGTGGCGGCCGATGGATCTTTCAACACGCGGACGAAACTGACGCCGTCAAGTCCCTGCGGCAGCGGCAAACCGGCCAGTTCGCACAGGGTCGGATAAATGTCCACCGTCTCAACCAGCGCGGCGGTTTTGCTGCCCGGACGGGTCACACCAGGGGCAACAACGAGCAACGGGATGCGGGCGGCCTGTTCGTGGTTGGTGTGTTTGCACCACATACCGTGGTCGCCCAGATGCCAGCCGTGATCGCCCCAGAGAATGATGAGGGTGTTTTTCGTCAACCCCTCCTGGTCAAGCGCGTCGAGCAGCCGCCCCAGTTGGGCGTCCATGTAACTGACAGCCGCGTGATATCCGTGGATCAGATGTCGGGCCTTGTCGTCATTGAGCGGTCCGACTTCAGGGATATCGCTGTACTGTCGCAATTCCCCCCAGGTCGTCGGGGCAAACGGCGGCGCGCCCATCGGCGGCGTTTTCAGCGTGGGAAGCGGGAACGACCGGGGATCATACAGATCCCAATATTTTTTCGGCGCCACAAACGGCAGGTGCGGTTTGAGGAAACCAACCGCAATGAACCAAGGCTCGTTCGGTTTCTGTTTCGCGGCGTGCAACCGTTGGATGGCTTCGTCGGCAATCTGGCCGTCGCCGTAGGTGTTGTCGGGCACATCGGCGCACTCGGTGGCGGCGCCGCGCGGCAGTTTGGAGGGGTTGACCTTGGCGTTGGTAAAACGGGCTTCTTCGCGGGTCAGTTGTGAGGGGCGATTCTCTTGCAGTGCGTAACCGCCAGCGGGACCCGCTTTCGGTCCCCAGTGTGGGACACTCCAGGAGATGGCGTCTTCGTGGTTGCCGTGGCCGACGTGCATGATTTTGCCCAGCGCTTCGGTTCGGTACCCGTGTTTCTGGAAATATTGCGCCACGGTCACGGCGTCGGGCACGGCTTTGCGAAAGTTCGTTCCCAGGTCATAGATGCCGATGGACGTCGGGCGCAACCCGGTCATGAGCGCGTTACGCGAGGGGGCACAGACGGCCTGATTGCAAAAAGCGCGCTCGAACAGCATTCCGCGAGCGGCCAACCGATCCACGTTCGGCGACTGGATGAGAGGGACGCCATAGCATCCGAGCAACGGTTTGAGGTCATCCACACAGATCAACAGCACGTTTGGTTTCTCCGCCGCCGCGCCCGACGTCAGCAGCCCAAGAGTTAAAAACGTGATCCAAATCTGTTTCATGTTATTTGCCGGTTTTCTTTTGCGGACGTTCCACCGGGTCCGTGAACGGCGGGCGATCAAACATCGCGCCGTCGCCGCTCACCCGCGGATCGTTTGCTTCCGTGAGGCGTTTCATCAGCTCGGCGGCCAGTTTCTCTTTTGTGGCGGCATAATCGGGATGCGTGGCCACATTGTGGACCTGGTCGGGATCGTTACGAAGATCGTAAAGCTCCTCCGCGGGGCGTTTCCCGAAAGCGAACTCGTAATGCCATCGCCACGGCGGATCGTCGCGATGCTCGATCAACCAGGCCTTTGTCGGGCTGGCATCCATGTCAGCGTACGCAAGATAGGTGTTACGTTCCAGGGCCTCCGTCGCCGGCAACACCGCGTTGGTGGCCACACCGGGAGCCCCCATCGGCCAGCGATCCGCGGCAAAATTACGAACGTAAACAAAATCTTTTGTCCGCAGTGCCCGCATCGGGTACGGCAAAAGCCCATCGCGGGCGGCAGCCACGTGGCGTTCGCGTCCCGTAACCACCCATGTGCGCGTCGGATCCACCTGTCCGCTTGCATCGGACCGCAACAACGGCAGTAACGAGCGCCCGTACAATCCCGACGGCGGTGTCACACCTCCGACCTCCATGAATGTCGGCGCCAAATCAGGCAGGCAAACAAAATCGTCCACCACCCGTCCTCCCTTTCCACCGGGCACGCGCGCCACGAGGGCAACAGCAACTCCGTGATCATAAAGGTTACACTTGCCGGACGGCACACCGGGCATCCCGTGGTCGCCGCTGATAACGACGAGCGTACGATCAAGCTCGCCACACTCTTCCAGGCGATTCATCAACACGCCCACATACGCATCCACCGCCTGGCATTCGCCCAGGTAATCGGCCACATCCTCCCGTACTTCCGGCACATCGGGCAGAAACTTCGGCATCTTGCCCTTGAGCGAGTCGGGGTCAATCCCCCAAAGTTTCTTGCCGGACCCTTTGACCCACGTCCGGTGCGTTGTGGTGGGGCCAAAAAAGTACAGCCAGGGCTGTCCCGGTTTGCGGTCGGCGAGAAACGCATCAAAGTTTTTCCGTACCTGCGCCAGGATTTCCTCGCGCGCCTGCGCCACGCTCATCCCCTTCTCCACGCGAGCGGTCGCTTCCTCGGAAAAATTGTTCGGCGCCCGTCCCGCCTTTTCATAGGCATACTTCTGGCCACCGATGGGCGCGTCCGCGGGCGAGCCGGGACTCCAAACCTTGTACGACTTGCCGATGTGATAGCCCGCGTCGCGCAGCAACAACGGGAAACTGGGAATCGAGTCGTCCCAAATCGCCCCTTGCAGGTTCGCCGCCCGCCCGCAGTTGAAGAAATAGCGGCCCGACAACAATGAGCTGCGACAAGGAGTGCAGGACGGAGCATTGACAAAGGCGTTCCTGAACAGGACGCCTTCACGGGCCACACGGTCCACGTTCGGCGTCTGAATGGCGTCGTTGATCGTCGGGCGCCCATCCAATCCCTTGTAACAACTGGCATAGCGACCCCAGTCATCCGCAAACACAAACAGAATATTCCAGCGCGGCGCGGCGGCGGAGAGATTGGTCGCCACAGCCAAAACCACGGCCATACCAACAGCAACCGCGCTCATGACCGTCCTCCAAATTTCCGCACGGCATCGGTCTTGAAAACGCCTTGCGCGTTTTTTCCATCGCCCGGAAAACCGGCATGTTGCACCATCCAGATGAAAATCAGCCCCTGGTTGCGGTCAAGAGTCATGTTCGTCGCGCAGGCGCCGCCGTGACCAAAGGAGCCGTCGCCGCCGACCGACCAACCGAAACCGTAGCTCTCCTTCAGCGACGGCGGCGTCTGGCGGCTGGTCATCTGTTTCACAGCGGCCTCGGAAAGATACCGTTTTCCTTGGAATTCGCCGTCGTTGAGGATCATCTGACAAAACCGGACGAGGTCCGACGCGGTCGAAAACAATCCGCCCGCCGGCATGGGTTGGCGATCGGCAGCAGTGAGCGGATATTTCAACTGTGAAATGGGAGTTTCGACCAGGTTTGTTCTGGCGGCATCGGGCTTGTAGCATTTCGCCAGACGACGGAGTTGTCGTTCAGTCGGCCAGAAGGTCGTGTCCTTCATGCCCAGCGGCTTGAACAGGCGTTTATCGAGGAACTCCTCGTAGCTCATTCCGCTAACCACCTCAATGATTCGTCCCACTGTATTGATGCCGGCGTTGGAGTAAAGGTATTTCGTGTCCGGTTCAAACTGCAATGGCAGCATGGCATAACTGCGCACGCGCAGCGCCAGAGGGAACAGGTCAAGCGTCGGCTCTTCAATCGGCGATTTGAACGGCAATCCGCTGGTGTGACTGAGGATATTTTTTACCGTGATCGGGTGCGCGGGTTTCTGAAGTAACATGTGTTTGTCGTCTTTTTCCGCCACCACCATTTGCCCCTTGAATTCCGGCAGGTATTTCTCGACAGGATCGTCCACATTGACCTTGCCCTCGTCCACCAACATCATCAGCGCCGCCGCCGTGATCGGCTTCGACTGCGACGCGATCCAGAACAAACAATCCGTTCGCATCGGCCGTCGCGCCGCGATGTCCGCCCAGCCGACCGCTTCGAGGCTGAGAATTTTTTCTTTTGTTGCCACCAGGGTCACCGCGCCCGCCAACTCGTGTTTGTCCACAAACGGCTGAAGCACACTGGCGGCATCACTCGTGGCGCAGAGAACGGCCAAAGCCGCGATGAGCAGGATTCTCATCGGTTCACCAACTCCTTTCCGCTGAGATTCTGAATGTTGACCCGATAGCCGTCCGGCACGCGGAACCGGCAGGCGAGTTTGTTGTCCTCCTTCCACCAGCGCATTTGGATCGCGCCTTCCGGCACGGGCATTGTCCCTTCACACCAGTCGAGCGGCAGGTCGGTAAGGCGGAGTTGAATGGACCGGGCGCGCGGATCAACTTGATACAAACCCAGCACATCGCGGTAGAAGACGTGGGCGGCGTGTGAAGCGAACCCATGGTTGCAACTGGCCTGCGGGGCATCATGTTCCCAGAGCGTACCGGTGCGGTCGGCCATGTACAGCCAGTAGCCGATGGCTTCGTCCAAAATCTGTTTCGTGCGTCCCGCCCGCGAGAGCAACTCGAAGCGGAGCATGTTGCCGATGAAAGCGTTGGCGGGATGGATGTCGGGATGGGCTTTTGTCTGTTTCCGATGAGGGCCGAAGTCGGTCACCAGGGTCTTCCAAAGCGCAGGATGCGATTCTGTCGTGGCGATGCCGAAAAAGAAGGCAAAATACTGGCAGACCTCGCTTCGATTACGGGTCACCTCCCGTCTGGCATTTTTTCGGACAGCGTTGTCCACGAAAAACTCGCCGTCAAACGATTGTGCGCGGATGGTCGCACGGAGACGGGCGGCTTTCTGCGTAAGATCGGGTCGCTGATAGAGTCGCCCGACGACATCCAGCGTGCGCGCATAAAGCATGTTGGAAGGATAATTGATGTCCTGCACGAAACTGTTCGCCTTCGACCATTCGACAAAGACCCAGCCCGGCAATTTCTCCAGCAAACCGTCTTCATTCTCGAACGGCTGGAAATACTCCAGCAACCGCATCACACGCGGGCGGAGTGCCTCCACCAGATCGCGGTCGCCGCTGCGTTCCAGGTACTCTTCCAGTTGGACAACAAACCACATCGCCCAGTTCGGGATGAAAACGCCGTCGTAATGGTCGCTCGGATAACACATCGGCAGCATCCCGTCCGGCAGACATTGAAAACGTTCCGGGAGCAAAAAGTTTTCAAAAAAGTTCCGCTCAACAACCGTATCACCGCACAGGTCGCGCGCAACGCGGGCCGTAAAAAAACTGTCACAGAGCCACCCGGCCCGCTCACGTGATGGACAATCCATGAACACATCGGTCGCGTTCTGTTCGAACGTGCGACGCGCGGCAGCAAAGATACGGTTCAACCGCTCGTCACTCGTCGCAAACGTTGCCCGCCCCGCGTCGGGATTGACATACTGGCGGAGGTACACGTCGGTCACCTCGCAGTCGCCCTCCAGCACCATCAGTTTGAGATAACGCAGCGTGTACGGCTCGGACGACTCGACCTTATAGGTGCCGGGTTCGAGTTCGTAGAGCACGATGTTGATGCAGCCGAGCCGTTTCCAGTCCACGTCCCCGTTGGAAAGAATCTCGTCAAACGCGAAAAAGAGCCGCGTCTTTGCCCGCGCCGTAATGGTGGCACCGATGAAACCGGTCTGGTTCACGCCAAAATCCACGATGTGAAACGAGTTTTCCGTCAAGACAATATCGGACGACGCCGGCCCGGAAGAGGTGGTGCGAACAGATTGAAGCTCGATGGATGGAATCGTCTCCAGTTCCGTTTCCGGAAATCCTTTCAGCTTCGACCCGATATTGACCAGCGAGCGATCTTTCCAGACCTTCTTCGGCAGTTCACCTTTCGCCACTGTCCCTGTCGCGATGTGTGCGACCGGTTTCACCACGGCAAATGTCGGGTATGGCACACGGCGGGGCAACAACGACTTGGCAGCGACCAGCGCGCATTTCACCGGATCGCGTCGGGCAGGCAATCGCCAAACTTCGCTGAACGGGCGCTGAAAGCTGTAGCGGGCCACCTTCTGGACGCGCGCGCGCTGGATGAACGCCTCAAAACCGCTTCTACCGGTGGCAGCGATCACGTTGCCATTGGCGACCATTTCCGCCTGAAGAAATGACGGCTGATCCAGAAGATAAAAGCTGTTGACGTTATAGCCGGCCACCTCGATTTCAACCGTTCCCGGCGGCAACGCCCATTCATCTACACGGTAAAATCCATGTCCGGCGCGCGCGGGCCCGTGAGCAACAAACACACCGTTGACGAGCACACGATACAGCGATGACGCCGTGATTCGCAATGTGGACGGCTTGTCGGCCACGGCGCGGAAACTCACGAGAAGATTTTTCTCCGACTCTCGTCCTTCAGGCCAAACGGGACGTGCCACTTGAAAACAAACCTCGGCGCTGGCGGCGCTGAACGCCATTCCCAGCATCGCCAAGGAAAACGCACGGATCACGGAAGCTCCCGAATGAAGATATTGCGAAACCAAAGGGTATTGCCGTGGTTTTGCAGCTCAATCGGACCGCTGGGGAAGATGGGGCGGCTGCGGTCCCAGTAATTTTCCAACGTGACGTTGTCCACGACAAGTTGATCGTTGAGCCAAACCGTGACTTTCTCGCCGACCATTTTGATGCGAAACGTGTTCCACTCGCCCACCGGTTTGTCGGCGCGCACAAGCGGTTTGCTGGGATTGATTTTGTTGTTCCAGAGGCCGCCGGAACCTTCGGGATTGTCCCAAATCTGGACCTGGGGCGAGCCGCGCAGGTAAATGCCGCTGTCGCCTTTCGGGAGAATCTTCCAGTCCACCAGCAATTCAAAATTTTTGTAGTCCTTGGCGGTGCAAAGGTTCTGTCCCTTGCCGTCAAACACCAGCACGCCGTTTTCGACCTTCCAGTGGGCGCGCATGTTCTCGTCGGCTTTGGCTTGCGCGGCGGCGAGTTGTTCCGGCGTCATTTTGGCGCGCGAGATCGGGTTGCCGACAAGCCCCTTCCAGCCGGTCAGGTCTTTGCCGTTGAACAGAGGAACAAAACCGGGAGGACAGACCGGACCCTTCTCGCCCGGATCGCCTTTCGCGCCGGACAGGTCTTTGATACGGATATTGCGGAACCAAACCACACTGCCATGGCCGAGGAATCCGATGTGCCCGGATTTGTTGTGAAGGCCGGGATGTTTCTTCAGGTCGTGCATGTTGTCGGTCTGTTTGATCTCGTCGAGATTGGCATCCACAATCACGACGCCGTTCAGGGTCACCTTGATACGCGGCCCGATGGCGCTGATTTCCTCGACATTCCATTCGCCGACCGGTTTCAGGTGTCCGCGTTTGGCGGGCACAATGCCGTAAATGGAACCGTGATACTGGTAGGGCTGGAGCTTGGCGTACTTTTCGGCGGTATCATCGAGAATCTGAATCTCCATGCCGGCATAGGCGGCATCGCCCTTGCCGGGCCAGCGAATACCGATCCCGTTATTGGCGCCGGGCGTGAGCTTGAACTCGAAACGAAAAATGAAGTCGCTGTATTCCTTTTCCGTGTAGAGCACGCCGCCGGGTTTGCAGACGATCATGCCGTCCTCGGCGAGGTATCCCTTGGTGTCACCCGTCCAGCCACTGAGGTCTTTGCCGTTGAACAGCGAGACAAACCCCTCCTCCTCGGCCCACGCGGTTGCCAGTGTCAACAAACAAATCAGAACGAATTTCATTTTTTCCTCCGTAACGTTCCCGGTTGTTTTTCCAGTCCTTGCAACGCGGCCTGCGCCTGTTGTTTTTCCTCCGGACGCGGCGCCGTCTCGATCAGTTTCTGAAGCCAGGCCGCCTTCTGTTCCTTCTCAAGGTCGGCGCGCGTGACAATCCGTATCGCGCCGCGCGCGGCCAACACGCGTAATTTCGTGTCCTCCGCCTCTCGACACAACGCCAACAGCGGTTCCAACGCCGATTCGTCGCGCCAATCCGCCAGAGCGCGCACGGCGGCTTCGCGTTCGCTCCCCCGGCTGGCTGCCACGACGGCATCCAGCGCCGTTTTACCGCCAAAGGCGGGCAGAAGCGACAGGGTCCAGGCGCGGGCGATTTCAGGCGCGTGGGTCAGCATGGCCACTGCGCGGGTGTTGTTGGCCAATCGGGGAGCGGCGGCCGCAATCGCTTTGGCGGCCTGTTCTCGAAACCCCTCGTCGTTCGTGGCAAGCGCGGCCGAGAGAATCTGCTCGATCTCCTTTTCTCCCGCCAGCAATCCAAGCGCAGCAAACGCCTGTTTGGAAACGGCAGGGTCATGAATCAACGGCATCACGGCAGCAGCTTGCGCGCGGGCGCGACGACGCGTAAGCAGTTCCAACGCGATGCCCTGCTGAGCGGGAGAGGTCAACATCCCGGCCAGTGCGGCGTCCACTTTGGGATCGGCGCTGTTTTGCAAAGCCAAAACAGCCACCTGACGAACGGCATCGTCGTTCTCGCGGAGCGCTTCCAACAACACGGGAACGTTGGCCGGCTCGGCGCGACGCGCAATGGCTTCCAGCAACAGTCGCCGCGGCTCGCCCGTGGCGCGACGAAACGCGGCAATCAGGCCGACGGCCGACGGCATTCGGCTGAGTTGTCGCGCCGCCTGTTCGCGAACGGCGCGGTCGGGATCGTCAAGCAGCGCGAGCAGTTTGGGTTGCGCGGCATAACCGCGCGCGGCGGCCAGCAGCGCCACGGCACCGCAACGGATCGGCGAGGATTTGACGCTGGCAAGCAGGTCCAGCGCCACCACGGCGGGTTCCTGTTTGCGCCCGAGTTCGAGGAGGCTTTCCCCGTGTCGGAGATAGGCGGCGGCATACGCGTCGTCGCTGATCCGGGCGCTGAGCAACCGCGCGGCCCGCCGTGAAGTGGTGCGTCCGAGCGCGTAGAGACAAACATCCTTGAGATCGCCGGTGGCATAGAGCAGTCGTCGGGCACAATCGCGAATCGCTTCGGAAGAACCGAGGTCGCCCAGCGCCTTGATAAGTTTAACGGCGTTGGTGTCATCCGCGCTAGCCAGCGCATTGGCCAGCGCGCGTTCGGCTTCGGGGCCACCGACGCTGACGAGGATGCGGATGGCCGCGTCATCGGGCAGCGATTGGGCGACGGCAGGAATATCGGCGCTGGTGGCATTCAACCAGGTAGCGGCGGCGAAGAGAACAGAGGCGATGAAGTTCATAGATGCCAGGGAGAACGCATGGGTTGGTCAATGAGACGGTTGGCTTCGTCGTCACCAATGAAACGCAAGGCAACGGGATCGAATTTGAGGTTGCGACCGAGTCGGACCGCGCAGGCGGCCATCTGGACCATGATACAGGAGCGCGCGGCGTTCTGTTCGTTGAGCACAAACGGCTGGCGGGTTCGGACGCACTTGGCGAAGTCGTCATTGGCGGGAGGAAGGTCCGGCAGGTCGTTGACCGCGGCCGCCAGGTTCGGGATGTCGGAACGCAAACCGGGCCAGATCCGTCCTTTGGGGCCTTCGAGGAACGGCGCGTCCTTTTCGCGGTTGTCGCCGTCCAGAATCACGGTGCAACCATCGGCATATTTCAATTCGACGCGACGCCATGGAATCACCGCGTCATCCGGTTGTGGCGGTGTATCCACTTCGACGCTGACAGGGCTGGTGTCGTCCTTGCCGAGGATAAACTGGACGGGATCAAGGTAATGTTGTCCCATGTCGCCGAGACCGCCCGCGTCGTAGTCCCAATAACCGCGGAAACTGCCGTGGACACGGTGTGGATGATACGGTTTGTACGGCGCCGGACCGAGCCAGAGGTTGTAGTCGAGATTTTCAGGAACAGGCTGCGGGGTCAGGTCCGTCTTGCCGCTCCAGGCGTCCAGCTTCCAGTTGAACCCGGTTGTGCCGCCGACGACCACCTTGATCGGCCAACCGAGCAGACCGTTGGCAACGATTTTCTTCAGAGGCGCGGCCGGAGTGCCGAACCCGTAGAGGCCGCTGCTGAAACGAAACCATGTATTGATCCGAAAGATTCGCTGGCGGCGCGCCACCACGTCGCGGGCACGAATGACCTCGCCAATGGTGCGGGCCATCGGTTTTTCGCACCAGATGTCCTTGCCGGCCTCGGCGGCCATCACGGTCATCACCGCATGCCAGTGCGGCGGCGTGCAGATGTGAACGATATCAATATCGGGCCGCGCAAGAACCTCGCGGAAATCGCGGTAGCCTTTGACTTCGGGCGGTTGCCCCTTCATCCGATTGGCCAGATGCTGGCTGTCGGGATCGCATAACGCCAACAGCCGCCCATCCGTCATCGGCAGATGCGAACCGCTGATGCCACCGCACCCGATGATGGCGCGGGTGAGTTGCTCGCTCGGAGGGGTGTAACCGGGGCCGCCCAGCACATGACGCGGAACGATGGTGAATGCCGCCGCGGCGCCAACCGTGCGAATGAAATCACGGCGTGAGAGTCTGGATTTCATGAGTTTCGTTATTTAGCAGGTGTCAGCTTCATAGGCAAGACGCTTCCGACGTGACGACTATTCATCGCTTTGTGTATAAACCTCCCGCCATGACAACACATCGTTTCCTCCTCATCGCGCTGCTGGCCGTGGCCGCGCCACTGCGGGCCGCCACAAACATTTATCACGACGGTTGGATTGATTTGAACAAGAACGGCGTCAAGGACCCCTACGAAGACCCGTCGTTGAACATCGAAAAACGCCTCGACGATCTGCTCGCCCGAATGACGGTCGAGGAGAAAACCTGTCAGCTTGCCACGCTCTACGGATATGGCCGTGTCTTGAAGGACCCCCTCCCCACTCCGGCTTGGAAAAACGCCATTTGGAAGGACGGCATCGCCAACATTGACGAGATGCACAACGGCGTCGGCAAGTTCACCGCAACCAACAATCCCCATCTCGCCTCGCCCGCCGCCACCGCAAAGGCCCTGAACGAAATCCAGCGCTGGTTCATCGAAGAGACCCGCCTCGGAATCCCCGTCGAGTTCACCAACGAGGGCATTCGCGGCGCCTGTTACCGTCGCTCCGTCAATTTCCCCGCCAACATCGGCCTCGGCGCCTCTTGGGACCGCGATCTCGTGAGCCGTGTCGGCGATTGCGTCGCCCGCGAATCCAAAACCATCGGCTACCGCAACGTGTACGCCCCCATCATGGATCTCGCCCGCGACCCGCGTTGGGGGCGCGTGGTCGAGTGTTTCGGCGAAGACCCCTACCTGGTGGCGGAAATGGGCATCCGCATGAGCAAAGCCATCCGCGCCCGCGGCCTCGTCTCTACCGCCAAACATTTTGCCGTGTACAGCGAACCCAAAGGAGGACGCGACGGCAACGCCCGCACCGACCCGCATGTCGCCCCGCGCGAGATGGAAATGCTCCACCTCCGCCCCTGGGAACGACTCGTCCGCGAAGCCGGGCTGCTCGGCGCAATGAGTTCCTACAACGACTACGACGGCATCCCCGTCTCCGGCAGCCACGAGTTCCTCATCGACCGGCTCCGCACTCAATGGGGGTTCAACGGCTACATCGTCTCTGACAGCGACGCCGTGGAGTTCCTCTACAAAAAACATCGCGTCGCCGCCACCCCGGCCGACGCCGCCGCCATGTTCCTGCGCGAAGGCGGCAATGTCCGCACCACCTTTCAACCGCCCGACACCTTCATCCTCCCCGTCCGCCAACAGATCAAGGACGGCAAACTCTCCATGGACATCGTCAACGCTCGCGTTCGTGATGTGCTTCGCGTCAAATTCATCGAAGGCTTGTTTGATCACCCCTACGTTGACCCCGCACAGGCCGACCACGCGATTCACCAGCCCGCTGACGTCGCGCTCGCCCTCCAGGCCGCCCGCGAATCGCTCGTCCTGCTGAAAAACGATCCACAAACCCTCCCGCTCTCCAAACACCTCAAACGTCTCCTCGTCTGCGGCCCGGCCGCGCAAATGGAAGAAACCTCCCGCGACCGTTACGGTTCCAGCGACGGCGAGATCATCAATCCGCTCGAAGGCATCCGCGCCCTCCTCAAGGACACCGGCACCGAAATCCTCTTCGCCGAAGGTTGCCGCATCACCGACACCCGCTGGCCCGAATCCGAGCTGTACCCCGAACCACCAACCGACGCCGAGGCCGCCCAAATCGCCGAAGCCGTCGCCAAAGCGCGCCAAGCCGACGCCATCGTCGTTTTCCTCGGCGACTCCAACGACACCATTGGCGAATCCAAAAGCCGTACCAGCCTTGATCTCCCCGGCTACCAGACCGACCTCGTTCGCGCCCTCGTCAAAACCGGCAAACCCGTCGTCGCTGTCCTGCTCACCGGTCGCCCCGCCACCGTCAACTGGATCGCCCGCCACTGCCCCGCCATCCTCCAGGCCTGGTTCCCCGGCGAAGCCGGCGGCACCGCCATTGCCGAGGCGTTATTCGGCGACTACAACCCCGGCGGCAAACTCCCTGTCACCTTCCCCCGCACCGTCGGCCAGGTTCCCTTCAATTTCCCCTTCAAACCCGCCAGCCACGCGACCCAGTCCAAGACCGCCGACCCGAACGGCTTCGGCAATTCCATGGCCGAAGGCGCGCTCTGGCCGTTCGGCCACGGCCTCAGTTACACCGCTTTCCGCTACAGCCATCTCCAGATCGAGCGACAACCCGATGCCATCACCGTCCGTTGCGACATCGAGAACACCGGCGCGCGCGCCGGCGACGAAGTGGCCCAGCTCTACTTCCGCGATGTCGTCAGCAGCGTCACCACCTACGAACTCAACCTCTGCGGTTTTGAGCGCGTCCATCTCAACCCCGGCGAAAAGAAAACCGTCACCTTCACGTTCCCCGTCACCGCCCTCGAACTCATCAACCGCGAGGGCCGCCGCGTGGTTGAACCCGGCGAATTTCAGATCATGGTCGGCGCCTCCTCCGAGGACATCCGACTTCAAGGAACGTTCACCATCGAGTAAACAAAAACGAGCGCCTCGTCACTGCGCTGGAGAGAATCACCCATGAAAAAATTGAAACTACCACCGGGCGTGAGGGAAGATTTTGACCTGCTGCTGGTCCATGGCGCCGCGCAATGGCCCGAATTTGAAAAGCGTTTCGCGGCCGCCTTCGCATCGGCCTGGTTACGCCTGGCGCCCGACGAAAAGAAAACCGTGCTGGAGTTTTGGGGAAAATGGGAGAAACGACGCAAACCGCAGGCCTGGGTCAAGTTTGTCGAGACACTGGTGCCCGACATCAAAGACCCCGCCGTCTGGACATTCTACGAACCCAACGGCGGCATCTACACCATTGCGGTGCCGCCCTGTCTTTCGATGCCGGCGGAGCTGTTTGACCTGTTCGTGTCACGTGAGCTTCGTCGGGCCGTGCGCGTGGCGCAGGGCGCGGCGACCGTGGAGACGGTTCCGGGCGAAGAAGCGCTGGACCGCTGGATAAAAGAGCGGGTTTCGGCGGCCTGAAACGGTTTATTTCACCACGGGGCGCAAAACGATGTTGCGATAGTCAATGTTGGTGTGGTCGCCCTGCAGGTAAATCGGGCCGGGTTTGGATTCGTCGCTGGTGAGCGCGCCGCCGGTGCAACCGAGCAAGGGCTGGTTGTCTATGATTTTTTTGCCGTTGAGAATGACGGTGACGTGGCGGTCCACCAGCGTGATGTCCAGTGTTTGCCACTCGCCAATCGGTTTCTCGGCAGCCACGGTCGGCGTGATCCGACTGTAGATGGCGCCCATGTTGTGGGAGTCCACGGGTTTACCGTAGGTCTCGGCGATCTGAACCTCGTAGATACCGCGCAGATAAACGCCACTGTTGCTGCCAGCCTGGGTGCGAACTTCCAGCGTGAGGTTGAAGTCTTCAAACTCGGCCTCGGTTCGCAGGTTGCCGCAGTGCTGGCCTTTCTTGACGCGATTCATCAGCACGCCGTCCTGCACGCTCCAACCATTGTCGGCTTTCGGGTTGATCAGGCGCCAGCCGGTGAGGTCTTTGCCGTTGAAAAGCTGAATCGGCGGCCCAAACTTCACCTTCGAGAGATCCGGCGCAGGAGGCAACGGCGGAATACGTTTACCGGTAAACTCCGCGCGTCCAAACTCCTTACCGTCCTCCTTGGCCTTCACCGTGACGAGGCTCATGTTGTCGCCCGACAACGTGGCGGTAATCGTCTCGGTTACAACCTCGGTTTTCTCCTTGCCGTCGGCGTCCTTCTTTTTGTTCTTGTGGATGCGGGTGACAATGAGTTTGTCCCCCTCGACCTTGACGGCGTTGACCGGCACGACGCTGCCGCCACCCCAGAGGATGGAGCCTTGGAGTTGGCCGTCCTTCTGTTCGATGCCGAGCCAGCCGGCGCCACCGCCGGGGATGGTCAAGGCCCAGCGCCCGATGAACGGGTTGTTGGATTGCGCCAGCGCGCTGACGGCGACGCTGGCGGCGATGACAAGGAGTGGAAGCATTCGTTTTTTCATTTTATTTCCTGTGTTGTTTGATTAGAGGCGCCAGCCCCAACGATAGGAGGAATGGAGCCAGTGATTTGCCTCGCGGCAATTGGTGATACGCATGGTGCGCTCATTGTATTCAAGTTTCTGTCCGCTGTAGCGGATCGCAATCAACCCCAGCAGACCGATTTCCGACAATCGCCCGCCGTACTCAAACGGCGAGCCGGCCTGTCGTCCTTCACGAATCGCGTCAAGCCAGTCCTTTTGGTGGCCGCCGCGGACCCGCGGGATTTTCGGCTCCGGCCGTTTGTATGCCTGCATTTTGGTCTCTGGAATCAGGCGGCACCCGCCGGCACCGTGGGAACCGTACATGATCTTGCCGCGTTCGCCGATCACCACCGCGCCCGTCTCTACAACCTTGCGGTCCGGTTCCAGTTCTTCGGGACGCGGGATGCTGCGTTGGCCGTCGTACCAGATGAGTTTGACCGGGCCGCGTTTGCCTTTGGCGGGAAACTCGAAGGTGATTTTCGAGCCGGCAGGATAGAGATCGGCGTGTTTTTCGGGGTCATAACCGTCGGTCTCGGCCTGGATACTGGTCGGCATGTCGAGGTCCAATGCCCAGAATACGGGGTCAACCACATGGCAAACCCAGTCGCCAAGCGCGCCCGAACCGTACGGCATCCAGCCGCGCCAGTTCCAGGGCACATAGGCAGGATGGTATGGGCGCGCCGGCACCGGCCCCTGCCAGAGGTCCCAATCCAATTCGGGCGGCACCGGCGGGCGTTCCGCGCGGACCTGTTCCAGTTTGTTGATCTGGCAATAAACGTTTTTGAAGGCGCCGCAACCGGCGTGGATTTCGGTGACCTGACCGATGGCGCCGTCCCAAATCCATTCGCAAAAGACGCGGATGGATTCGCTGGAGTGCCCTTGATTGCCCACTTGCGTGACGAGTTTTCGGGCTGCCGCAGCCTTGCGAAGCGCGCGCAGTTCCGCGACGGTGTGGGCAAGCGGTTTTTCGCAATAAACGTGTTTGCCGTGGCGCAACGCCGTCATGGCTGCCACGGCGTGGGTGTGGTCGGGCGTGCCGACCAGCACGGCGTCAATCTTGTCGCTCATCGCGTCGAACATCTTGCGGAAGTCCTTGAACCGTTTCGCGTCGGGATGCTTCTGGAACATGGCCGCCGCCCGACGGTCGTCCACGTCACACAGTGCCACGATGTTTTCATCGGCCATAGCGTTGAGGTCGGCGGCGGCCTGACCGCCGGCGCCGATGGCGGCGATGTTGATGCGGCGGCTGGGCGGGGTTTGGCCGTTGCCGCCGAGAACGTAGCGGGGGACGATTTGGAAACTCAGGGCCGTGGCGGCCATGGTCTTGAGGAAGGTGCGTCGTTTCATGGGTGGTGGTGATTCATTCCTTTCCTAATGTTTGCTTTCTTCGATGAACCATTTCAGGCCGGCGACCGCCTGGGCTTCGTCGAGTTTGTGGCCGCCGTCGTAGGTTTCGAGGCGGACGTTGCGGAAGCCGGAGTTTTTCAGGGAGTTCATGACGATGCGGTGATGATTGGGTGTGGCGACGGTGTCGGTTTTGCCGCTGCTGAGGAAGATCGGAACACGTTTGAAGTCGTTGCCGGGGCGGTAGGTTTGGTAACCGGGGGTGGCCATGTCATGGTTGCAGCCGCCCATCCACATGCCGATGACGTGGTAGCCAGCCCGCATCATGATGGCGCCGAAATAACCGGAGCGTTTGGCGCCGCCGGAGAACCCGGCGCAGGCCACCGGCCATTTGGGCAGGCCGGGCCAGTTGGCCCGGAGATATTCCAGGGCGGTGCCGAACACCGCCCAGCGCCAGGCAGTGGTGTCGTCCTTGGGAATCGGCGAGGCGTCGGCAGCCAGCACAACCCAGCCGTTTTCGGTGCCCGGTTTGGTGAAATAACCGGCCATGATCGAGTTGGGGCGGTTGGCCGTGGAATTGCAGATCAACAGCGGCCAGGTTTTGTCGGGCGTGAATCCGGGCGGCACCGCGAGACTGATCGTGACGGTGTCGTTTTTGTCCGAATCGTGCAGGGGCGTTTCGCCGGGCATGGTGGGCAGATGTTTTGCGGCCTCCCAGGCTTTTGCGGACATCGGGATTTTGAATTCGACCAACTTGCCCGGTTTCAGTTCGGCGTCGGGCAAGCGCAACGGTTCTTTGGAGGCGGCGGCTGGGGTCGGCGTGGGCGCGGTGGTGTTTTGGGCAAGATTGGGATTGAGTGGCGGCAACGGTGGACGGGTGCTGGACAGCACGGGCGACGGCGTGACGGGCAACGGACGCGCGGGCTGCGCGGCGATGGAAGTGACGGTGTCCGTGGAGGCGGGTTTCTCGGTCGGCACCACAATCGCCATGTTCGGCACGCCGAAATATCGCCCGTCCGTGCCGTCGTGCGGCGGAATTTCAATTTTGCCGGCAGGGAAATTCTTTTTCCAGATGCTGTCGAAACAACGACGGCGTCCGCCGTCTTTCATGGGCGCGAAGTATTCCAAGCGATAGAAGGTTTGTTCCCAACCTTCCGGCAAGGTCGGTTTGCCGCGTTCCTGCACTGCCAGATAGACGGTCACGGGCTGGTTGACACGGAAGGAATAACCCGCGCCGAGTTTGTCCCATTCGCCGCGCGCGATGGTCACATAGAGTTGACCGCGGAGTTCGTCGGGTACTGATTCGATGTCATACACGTCGGCGAGCCGTTTCGACCCTTTTTCCAGTTTTCCCAATGTCGCATTCAAGTGCCCGGGCAACTCGGTGATTTGCAACTCGGCACCCCACAGCGATGCGGTTGCAAGCAACAGAAGCCATTCAACCCAATACCCTTTCTTCATCTGATTACCTTTCCGTGCGCCGGGTTGCTGTTGGAAGCGGCGGTTGGTGCTGTGATTGGATTCGTCGTTGTGGCGGCTGCCGTGCGCGGCGCGAGAATGGCCATGTTCGGCAGGCCAAAACTGACACCGTCCGTGCCATCGTGACCGGGAATTTCCACCTTACCCGCGGGGAAGTCGCGTTTCCAGACGATGTCGTCGTAACGGCGAATATCGCCGCCGCCTACCTCCACGCGAAAGCCCAGCCGCAGAAACGTGCGTTCCCAACCTTCCGGGGGCGTCGGATTGCCGCGATCCTGCATGGCCAGATAAACTGTTACCGGCTGATCCACCGTGAAAACATATTCCCCGGCAGGCCGTTTCAGATCGCCCCGCGCAATGGTCACATACGTCAATCCCCGCAACTCTTCCGGCACCACCGTGATTTCGTACCGCCTATCCGTAAGCCGTTTCGCGCCGACCTCCAGTTTCCCAATGGTCGGTTGCAAGCGTTCCGGCAAGTCCGCAATCTGCACACTTCCACTTGCGGCCAGCAGAGAGACTGCCGCAACATTCAAAACCAGCCACAACACCCAGGTTTTCAGCATAAGACGCGAAATATGACACTCTTTTCCCCCCGCGCATTCAAGAGAAAATTGCGCCAAGTCCCCCCTCATTCCAGACTGATTCATCAGGGATTGAGGCAAAGGGTTGCCGGAGCGATGAAATCACCCCACTTCATCCTCGATGATCACGACGGACAACACAATAACTCCCACGCCACAGCAAATCTCCGACACTCACACGGCGGACCCAACATCTCCACCACCTTTTGGTGGGACGCCCTCCGCGATGTCCGAATGCCGTTGTGGAGCGGACGCGCTCCGTCGCGTCCGTCCGCTCCTACGGCAACCGGGCGCGGGCGCGGAAAAACGCCGCGCCGTTGGTCACAGGGAAGGTAAACACTGTCACGCCGTTGCTGCCGGGCGCACTCGCCCATTCCCTCCACCCTCCACGCAGAT
>CAZISE010000021.1:0-59816 GCA_964541945.1 uncultured Verrucomicrobiota bacterium | reverse complement strand
CCCACCAAGGTCTTGAGCCGACGAACCTCCTCCCGGAGTCGTTGTTCCGCTTGTTTGGGGCCGCCACGATCAAAGACTTTCTCCCCTTGGTTCAGCAACTGATCCCGCCATTGGTAATACTGCGATTGGCTGAGTTGGTGCCGCGCGCAAAGTTCCCCTAGGGGAACTTGCCCTCTCATTCCCTCCAAGACGATCTGGAGCTTCTCCTTGCCTGTCCATTTCCTGCGTTTCATTGAGTCCTTTCTTGCTGCTAGGACTCTCAAATTCACCGCCCCCTTTCAAGGGGAGCAGTATAAGCGCGTTGGATCACCCCCAATGTGCCGACACAAATTGTGTAGAATCAGACGCGAGGTTTGCTATTGTTTGGCTGTCATGAACCTGATCGTCATTACCGCTCCGGCTTCATTAAATTGGTATGATTACGTAGTCGCTGCTGTCGTGTTGTGCGGTTTTTTTGACGGGCGACGCCGCGGGCTGGTGCACTCGTTGTTGCGGGTGGCGACGTGGGCGTTGGTGTTGGTGGTGCCGATCTGTCTGTATGTGACCGCGGGAAAATGGTTCTGTGGGTACAGCGGGCTGGACCGGGACCTGTCGAATTTGACGATGTTCCTGGTCATCGCGATTGTGACGTATCTGGTGTGTTTTGCCATCAGTGACGCGATTCGTTACCGCCTGTCCAAACGCACCGTGCCCGCATGGCTCGACAATATCGGTGGCTTGTTGCTCGGTGGAGTGGTTACGGTGTTGTTGATGGCATGGGTCAGCATCGCGCTTTCACTGATGCGCAGCCAATTCTGGCATGACCAGATCGCCAAAGAGTCGCGATTCGGTTACCGGGTGGTTCAACGATTCCCGTCGGTCGCTGCGATGGTCGAGAAGCCGCAGCCGGCGGAGGATCTCTGGTTCCTGAAACCGATCCAACGCCGAACGGAACCGACTCCAGACAAAGAGCCGAGATAGCGTATCATGCCCGGTATTATTCCCGACCACATCCTCGAAAAGGTCCGTCTCGCCAACGACATTGTCGAGGTGATCAATGGTTATTTTCCGCTGAAACGGCGCGGCGCCAACTTCATTGCGCTCTGCCCGTTTCACAAGGAAAAAACCCCCAGCTTCAACGTGCATCCGCAAAAACAGATCTGGCATTGTTTCGGCTGCGGCGCCGGAGGCGATGTCTTCCGGTTCGTCATGCAGTACGAGAACCTCCCGTTTGCCGATGCGGTACGCCGACTGGCCGAACGCGCCGGCATCGTGTTGGAGTTTGAAGATGACAAGGGTGGACCCAGCCGCAACGAAAAGGAACTGCTGTTCAGACTCCATGAACAGGTTGCCGCTTTTTTTCACCAACACCTGCTCCAACAACCCGCCAACAGCCCGCCCCGCCTCTATCTTCAAAAACGCCAAATCCGAAATGAAACCGTCAAGCGCTGGCAACTCGGCTATTCCCCGGAAGCGTGGGACGCGCTTTTGCGATGGGCCGACGACAAAAAATTTTCCGCCGCCCTTCTCGAAGCGGCGGGGTTGGCCCTGAAACGCGAGGGCGGCGGATTTTATGACCGTTTCCGAGGACGTCTGATGTTTCCAATTTGCGATGAACAAGGTCGTGTCGTCGGATTCAGCGGACGCATCCTCACCGACGCAAAAGATCAACCCAAGTATGTGAATTCGCCGGAAACAGCCATTTTCCAAAAGGGCAAGATTTTGTTTGGCCTCGACAAGGCCAAAAAAGCCATCCTTGACGAAAGAGTGGCCATCGTCTGTGAAGGTCAACTCGACACCATCACCTGCCACGAAAACGGATTCCCGAACGTTGTCGCGCCCCAAGGAACCGCCTTCACAGACCAACACGCTCGCATCCTGAAACGACACACCGACGAGGTCATCCTCATGTTTGACGGCGACGAAGCCGGCCAAAATGCTGCCGTCCGCAACGCGGAGCCTCTCTGGGAACTGGGAGTCACCCTCCGGGTGGCGCTCCTTCCAGAAGGCGAAGACCCCGACAGTTTTCTGAAGCAAAACGGCCCCGCGAAACTGCGCGAGTTGCTCAACAACGCGCCGGGTTTTTTTGATTTTCTTTTGCAACGCTTGTCCCGCCAATACGATGCGCGCACCGAACGCGGTAAAGTGCAAATTGCCGACCAAATGACCCCCTGGCTCTGCCGTATCCGCGACCCGATCCTTCAGGCAACCTTCACCCAGCGCACGGCAGCCCGACTCGATGTCCGCGAAGAAGTCTTGCGGCAAAAAATGAAAGACTTCACTCGCCACGGCCCCCGCCCACCACAAGAAGCACTTCTCCCCGGTGCAGAGACCACCCTCTCCGGCGGCACCCCCGACGAGCGGACCCTGCTACGGCTGATGCTCAACGACGAGCGCGTCATCGAAATGGTGGCAGAACGACTGGACCGGGACTGGTTGAGCGAGAGCGCGGCCGCCGCGGTAATTACCCGCGTGTTGGACCTTCATGCTCACAACCGATGGGACAACCCGACTTCCCTGCTCTCCGATCCCTCAAGAACGGAAGAAAACAATCTGATCTCGGAACTTCTGCTCTTTCCGCAAACAGAAACCAAACCGCTCGACACCGCCGCGGGATGTCTTTCGGCCCTCGAAGACAAATGGCTGGCGACTCAGCTGGCGCTCATCCGCAAACGACTGGCCGAGCCTCACCTTTCCCGTGAAGAAATGGAAGAACTGTTGCGTCACCACGCCCAACTGGACAAACGCCAACGAGAACTTGGCCGCGGCAAAAAGTGAGTTTTGCCCTTTGCAAGGGTACGATTAAAAGTGATGGGCAACATGCTGCCTTGTAGGACATGTTTCCAGCTTGTCCACCAACGGAAAGGCTTCGCCACCTCGCCCACACCACGGACTTGAACAAGACGAAAGCTGACCCCGATCGCTCCTGAAGAATTCCTGTGAGTGTTGATTTTGGTTTGAAAAAATGATGCTTGAGTTAGAAAAGGTTTCCGCTTTCGACGGGTTCGCGGCAGAAACAGTCAGAACCTTGCCATCGCTTCGATCCCCAAGTCTCCGCTTACACCGAGCCGCAATTGAAATCTCTTTCGCATCAAACTTCAACCCTTCCTACTTGCCGCCATCCCTTCGTCCCACTAGTCCACCAAATCCAATGCTCGAAATCCGAAGATGCGTTCGCCCCGTTGTTCTGCGCAGGTAACGAAACAGTGATGGAGCGGTGACCGGCCACTTCAAATCCGTGCATCGAATGCAACGGAATCGCTTCCCGAGCCGCTTGGGCGATCAATTCTACGCGCGGTGGAGTGCGTGTGTGGCTTCACCCTCGGGAAAGCTCCTTCAGCTTTCTTTTATCCCGATCGGCTGGTGTCTGTTCTGGCTGCTCTACGCTGTTTCACCTCAGCACCCCCACTCACCATCACCCCAAAACCACTTTTTCAAAAGCGACTATTTCGCTGGGACCGTGGGTGGCGTTGGTACCGTATAGAGTTGTAACATTGAAGGTGGCGGCAGTTCGCCAAGACGAGGACGGTCACGGTTGGCGTCGAGTGTTTCCCAGCGCAGGAAGTAGCGTCCGGGCTGGCCGAGGTCTTCAGCGGTGCGCGCTTTCATGCCGGGAAACTTTGTTTGGATCGGGCCTAACGAGCGTGACGGGGCGCGGTACGGCCCGGTCGGTTTGAGCGTGGTCTCGTCAAGAATCCAACCGCCGCTGCCGTATTCGCGGTGCGACCAGGTCTGGACGAGTTTGCCGTCAGATGGCGAGACAGGGGAAAGCCCAATGCCAAAGACAATGCTGCCGCCGCCGGAGAATTCCCAGCGCCAATCCCACTGGCTGGCCTGGACGATTTTCCAGCCATCAGTTTCGCGGCGGGCATTGTAGAGTTGGGTTTTGCCGTTGGCGTCGTATTTGTGGTAGCTGAGGAGGACACGGCCCTGGGAGTCGAAACCGATTTTGGTGTTGCCGTTGATGATGCCACCCTTGATGGGGACGGGGTCAACAATTTCGGCGGTTGCGGGTGTGATGGGAAGAGTGAGTGGGTTGCCGTTGCTGGTTTCCCAGTGGACAAGGTCGCGGCTGCGGGCGTAACAGAGGTCGTGGTTGCTGGAGCAGTCCGGCGTGTTGCGCCAGACCCAGCAAAGATGAAAGTACCCGTCCGGTCCTTTGATGGGGCCGACGCTGTAAGCGTTGCATTTGTTCTGGCCGTCGAGCAACGGTGTGTCCACGAGGCGTCGCCAGGTTTGCGTGGTGGTGTCGTAGCGGTTGTAGTAATCCACGCCGTTGCCGCTGCGGCCGTGGCGGTAGGCGAAGATGAGTTCGTCGGATGGACCGTGGAGGAAACGCGGGTAGGTGCAGCGGTCTTCGTGGTCGCCGATCATTTTGCCGATCCAGGTGAGGCTGGTGGGATCGCCTGCGCGGGTGGTGCGGAAATAGACCAGCGGATGGCAGTGCATGTTGCCGGCAAGGTGGAGATGCCCGTCGGAGTCAACCGCCAGGGTCACATAGTTGTGGCTATCCCAGACGAGTTGTGTGGGACTCCATTGGCCCGGTGTGACCTTGCCGGGATCGGGGAGTCGATACAGTTGGAACGACGGTTTGTCGAGGGAACGCCACGCAACGGTCATGCGGCGATCTTTGTCGTAAAAAGCGACGTACTGGGTGTTGCCATGTGTCAGGAGCGAAAACCCGACGGGATGAGCCGACCAGACCTCGGCGATGTCAATCGGCGACGCCAGGCTTGTGAGTGTGGCGAGAAGACATCCGATGATTGTTTTTGTCAGGTGGATTCCCATGGGAAGTCCGGCGGCAGATGGCCGAGATCAGGGGCGATGTAATCCGCGCCGGCCTCGCGAAGGACCGGTTCGGCAAAACTGGTGGTCAAGCCGAGACATTGGGCGCGGGCGGCCTTGGCGGCTTTGATGCCGCTGGGAGCGTCTTCGACGACGAGACAGGCCGAGGGGTCAAGGCCAAGTTTTTCGGCGGCTTTGAGAAAGATTTCGGGATGCGGTTTTTTGCGGGTGGCGTCGCTGCCGCTGAGGACGGCATCGAAGGTGGACGGTGCCAGGCCGATTTCGCGAAGGTTGATTTCGACTTTGACGCGGTCGGCGCTGCTGGCAACGGCCAGTTTGAGGTTGCGCTGGCGACAGCGAGCGATGAAGTCGTGGACGCCGTGAAGCGGCTGGAGTTTGCCGTGGGCGATCTCGCCGTAGATGGCGTACATTCGTTGTTTGTCGCGGGGCATGGTCAGTTTGACGCCGCGGCGTTCGGCAACGCCGCCGATGTAACGGTCTTCACCGGTCCCGACGAAAGGCTGGAACTCGTGAGGGTGGACGCGCAGACCGTAGGTCTCGGCAAACATTCGGCAGGCGGCCTCGGCGGTGAGCGCCTCGCTGTCGCAGAGGACGCCGTCCATGTCGAAGATGATGCCGGCGAGCGGGCGGCTCATTGTGATTTGGTGGGGCGGTTGGCGAGGGCGGCTTTGACGAGGTTTTTGCCCAGTTCCCACATCGGCCCGGTGACGTTGTGGCTGTCTTCGAGGACGGCGTCGAGCGATTTTACGAAATAAGCGATGTCGTCGTCGCTGATGATGAACGGCGGGAGGATGCGGATGATATCGCCGTGGTTGCCGCTGACCTGGGTAAGGATGTGGTGTTTGTCGAGCAGCGGCATGACGACCATTTGGGCGAAGAGGCCGTCGTGGGCGGCGTGGACGGCTTTCCAAGCGAGTTTGAGTCCGAGGCTTTTGGGTTCGTGGAATTCGATGCCGATCATGCAACCTTTGCCGCGGGCCTCTTTGAGAACTTCGTGTTTGGATTTCAGCGCGTTGATGGCGTCCATGAGTTTCTGGCCCTGGGTGGCGGAACGTTCCACGAGGTTTTCCTTCTCCAGGATGTGGAGCGCCGCCAAGCCGCAGGCCATGGCGAGGTTGTTGCGGCCAAACGTGGTCGAATGGACCCAGCACCGATCCATGCGGTTGAACACCTTCTGGTAAATGCTTCGCCGCGTGATCATGGCGCCGACGGGCACGTACCCGCCGCTGAGGGCTTTGCTGACGGTGATGATGTCCGGCTCCAGATTCCAGTGTTGGAAGGCGAACATCTTGCCGGTGCGTCCGAGGCCGGTCTGGACCTCGTCGCAAAACAGCAGCGTGCCGTGTTTACGACAGATTTCTTGCGCGGCCTGGAGATAGCCGTCGGGCGGGAGACGAACGCCTTTGCCCTGGATGCATTCGACGGCCAGACAGGCAATGTCGTTCTTGGCCAGTGCCTGCTCCAGCAGTTCGAGGTTGCCGTAGGGGACGCGGTGGCCGGGCAGCATGTCGCCGAAGCCCTCACGAAACTCGTCGTTGCCCATGATGGTGAGCGAACCGAGCGTCAGCCCGTGCCAACCGTGGTCAAGATAGGCCACCTTACTGCGTCCCGTGGCGGCGCGGGCAAATTTGAGCGCCGACTCCACTGATTCGGTGCCCGAATTGCAGAAGAAAACGGCATCGAGATGTGGCGGGCATTTTTTGATCAGAGCCTCGGCCAAAATCCCGGCCAGGAACGCGCAATCCATCTGGACCATGTTTGGCAGGTCCAGGTCGAGCACGTCGCGGATGGCTTGCGCGACCAGTGGGTGGTTGCGGCCCGCGCCGAACACCCCAAATCCGCTCAACATATCGAGGTACCGGTTGCCCTCCTTGTCCCAGAGATAACAGCCTTTGGCCCTGGCATAGACACGGTCAAACTTGATGGTACGAAACACCTTTACCAGGGTCGAATTGATGTATTTCTCGTGCAACTCGTAATTCTCGCCGAGCCGCTGGGACACAATTTGTTTGATGTCGAAATCGCTCATGAGACAGATTCTATCGCATGGAGTCGCGGAAGTGGCAAGCCTACTTCCAACTGGCAACGTCGTCGCCCTCGCCCTTTTCATCCTGGCGGTTGGGGCCGCAGGAATAAGCGCGGCCGCCTTGATCCGCGAGGATCCGGTACGGCATCCCCCACGGATCCACAAACTCGCCCGCGGAGTTCATTTCGGTGACCGCCGCCACGACATAATCCAGTCGTTTCGGGTTCTGCCCGTCAATGTTCTCGCCTCGCAACAACGCCGCCACCTGCGCGAGGCTACCGGTGGGATAATGGCCGTTTTCCATGGCGAAACCTTTCAAGGCCAATGCCAGGATGTCCACATCTCGTTTTGCCCGTCGCTGACGCAAAAACGGCGGCACCACGACCACCAGGACCGCCGCGACCACGGCGGCTACCGTCATGCCGATCCACCACCGGCGTCGCGCCTGTTGTCTCAGCCGTTCTTGGCCTCTGCCAGTCGTTTGCGAGCCTCTTGTCGCCATCGCTCGAACTCCGTCTCCCGCCGCGGCGGCGCGGGCAACGTCAGCAGCTTCTGCCACGCCGCCCTTGCCTCATCGGCGCGCCCGTTGTCGCGCAATGCCTCGCCGAGATACAGATAGTTTTCGGGATACTCTGGGAATTGCTCCACCGCCCGCTGCAACAGCCGCAGCCCTTTGCGCGGGCTGCCGATACTCACCGGCGGCGGCGGTGTCCGCGTCAACAGAACTCCCAACACCCGCAATGGCCCGGCGTAGTCATATTTCTCGTCCAGTTCGATGGCTTTTTTCAACGCCGGTTCCATCTCCGCCACGGCGCTCAGCCCGTAGGAGCGATCCACATCGGCAAGAAACCCGACGTGAACCGCGTACCAGTAATGTCCCTCCACACGTTCCGGCGCCAGCGCGCGCGCCTGTCGTCCCGCCATGATCCCGCGTTTGGCTGCTTCGAGACGTTTTTGCGGCTGCGGGTCGTTCTCGGCCACAACCGCCAGCGATTGTGCCAGCGAGATCAACCCCTCGAAATCGGTTGGCAACGCCTCTTCCGCCGTCGCTTTCATGGCGGGTGGCTGGCCGTAGATGTATCCGCGATTGCCCGCGGCAGCCGCAGGAGCGCGAACGGAGGAGATGCTTTTGCACCCGCACAATGCCACCGCCAGAAGACAAAGCAGCGTTCTCATTTTGTCTGTCCAAGAAACGATTGTTGCGCCTTTTGCAAGCGCTCCTGATTGAGCGATTCAAAGGCTTCGACACGGATACTGCCGAGTGTTTTGCGACCTTCTTCCGAGTCGCGCATTTTCTTGAGCGCGGCCGTGAGTTTTCCAAGATCGAGAGCGCCCACGTGGCCGCGAAACGCCACCACCAACGCTCCCGGCAGTTCTTCCGAGCGACAGGCCACCTTCAATTTCGGTCCCAGTTCCTCATCTTTACCAAACACATCCCAGGCCGCTTCTTCCATCAGCACCGCGCCGGCTGCGTCCTTGGCGTTCTCGACCATATCGAACAATGCGCTCTCGATATCCGTAACCGGTTTCAGGCGCACTTCGGTGAGTTTGTCCTGCAAAATCACGCCGATCAGATACCGCTCCTCGGCCGCCAGGGTCGTGGCCAGAACTTTCCCTTTCACCGCCTCCAGGCCGTCGGCCTCGTTTTTTCGGACCACCACCACATATCGTTCGACCGGGACTTTCTGACGGCGCACTTCCAGCAACGGCTCCATGTCCAGTGCCTTCTGATAGGCCAGATAAAATCCCGGCGTCACAATCCCCACCGGCGGTTTCTTCGCCATGCAATACTCGACCGCTTTCGCCGGGTCGTTGAGCACCTGCGGCTCAAAACTTACGCCACCCACCTCTTTTGCCACCGCCGCCGTGAACTCGCTCACCGTCTGTCCCGCCGTCTGCTGGGTGGCAAACTTCTCGCCCGTCTTCAGAAACAGAAACGCCAGCAACAACACCGCCTGCATGATTACCGTCTCCTCCAGTTTTTCAGCACAATCCAGAATTTTTCACAACCCGACAACCGTGTCCGTCCGTCAAACACACGGAACTGCCGCGCTTCCATCTTGTCCAGCAATCGTCCATACACCTCCATCATGATCGCCAGTGTCCCGCGGCTGTCCGGACTGATCAGTTCCAGCAGCGGTTTTGCCTTCGCGTAATAGTCGCGCGCCCGCGCGGCCTCAAACCGCATCAGTTCCACAAAGGCCGGCGTGTATCGGTTTTTCATGATGTCCTCTTCTGAGACGCCGAACCGCCGCATATCTTCAGCCGGCAGGTAGATCCGTCCCCGGTCCGCGTCTTCCTTCACATCGCGCAAAATGTTCGTCAACTGAAACGCGACCCCGCAGGCTTCCGCCGGGCCGAGTGCCGACGGGTCGCGGTAACCGAAAATCGGCAGCACCACCAGTCCGACGCACGACGCCACCCGATAACAGTATTGATAAAGCTCCTGGAAGGTCGCAAACCGCGTTTTCGTCTGGTCCATCTCCGTGCCGTCCAGCAGCTCGAACAGGTATCGGCGCTCGATTCCGTAGCGGTGGACCGTGTCGGCCAGCGCCGGCAGAATCGGATCGCCGCTTTCCTTTCCATCCAGAGCCGCCGCGAGCATTTCGCGCCACGCCCGCAACCCGGCCAAAGCTCCCTGCGGGCTGCCGGCGTCATCGGCCATGTCGTCGCTGCGCCGCATGAAAGCGTACACCGCGCACATGGCCTGTCGCTTGGCGCGCGGCATTGTCAGAAACGACACATAAAAATTCGTTCCGGCCCGCCGCGCCAGTTCGCAACAACGCCGGTACGATTCCTGAAGATTCCCATTCATTTTGCGGCGCATTATGACCGTCCCCTGCCCCACAGGCAAGCGCGGGCTGCCCGCGACACCGTCGCTGTTTTCGCCCGGCCAGATGGTTGTCGCGTGCCACCCAAAGACGAAAATCAGACTTTTCGCGGGAACAGCGGTTCTGCTTTGCCTACTTTGGTGGCGGCGGCCAGGCCGCCCCATCGCAATTCCTGGTCGAGCCGGCCGATGGTCGTTTCCAGGCCGAGCTGTTCTCGAATCCGACGGGCAATCCCCGGCATGACCGGGGCGATCAACGCTGACAAGAGGCGCACGGTTTCGGCGAGATTGTAGAGCACGGTGTCGAGACGGGCGGCTTGTTCCGGTTGTTTTGCCAGTTTGAAGGGGGCTGTTTCCTCGACGTAGCGGTTCACGCGGGTGACCAGATGGCGTGTGGATTCGAGCGTGCCGGCGAGGTCAATGTCGTTCATTTTCCGGCAATAGTCGGCGCAGGCGGTCTCCGCGTCGGCCTGCAGGTCCATTTGGCGGGCGGGCGGGACATTTCCGTCGCGATAGCGGCTGATCATCGTCAGGGTACGGTTGACCAGGTTGCCGAGGTCGTTGGCGAGTTCGGAGTTATAGACGGAGAGGAACTTCGCCTCGGCGAAATCGCTGTCGTTGGCGCCGAGCGGCCCGTAGGCGGCCAAGAAATAGCGGAAAGCGTCGAGGCCATAGGCGGCGACGTAGCGGTCAATTTTTTCGAGGTCCACGAAGTTACCGAGGCTCTTGCTCATTTTCTGTCCTTCGGCGATCCAGAAGGCGTGCGCGTAGATTTGTCGCGGCAACGGCCGTTTCAGCGCCATCAACATGGCTGGCCAGATGACGGCGTGGAACCAGAGGATGTCTTTGGCGAGCAGATGCACGTCGGCGGGCCAGTATTTGATCCGATCAGGCGTGTCCACGGTGGAGAGGTAATTGATGAGGGCATCAATCCAGACGTAGATGACGTGGTCGGGGTCGCCGGGTACCTGGATACCCCAGTCGCCGGCGCCGGTGCGGGAGATGGGCACGTCGTTGAGGCCTTCGCGGATGCGGTTGATCACCTCGTTGCGGCGCACGTCGGGCTGGACGAAGCGCGGGTTGCCCTCCATCAATTGCAGCAGGGGTTCGGCATATCGGCTGAGTCGGAAGAAGTAGTTCTTTTCCTTCTTTCGCACGAGCGGTTTGCCGTTGATGGGCGACTTGTAGTCGTATTCTTTTGCCTTGTTTTCGGGCAGGTATTCCTCCTGTCCCGCGTCGTACCACCCCTCGTATTCGCCGAGGTAAACGTCGCCGGAGTTCAACAGTTCGCCGACGTACTGTTGCACCTTGGTTTTGTGGCGCGGCTGCGAGGTACGGATGAAATCGTCGTTGCTGATGCCGAGTTTGCGAAACGTTTCCTGAAACGCCGCCGCGTTCTGGTCGGCCCACTGTTGCGGGGTCAGACCGCGCTCGGCGGCGGAGTCCACGACTTTCGCGGCGTGCTCGTCGGTGCCGGTGAGGAAAAACACGTCATCGCCGCAGAGGCGATGATACCGGGCAAGAATATCGGCAATGGTGGTGGAATAGACATGGCCGATATGCGGGCGGTCGTTGACGTAGTAAATGGGCGTTGTGACATAAAATTTCATGGCGGGCGGATAATTGCAGCTTGCCCGCTCGCCGTCAACGCTTCAACACTATCGAAGTGTGACCGGCCCAAGCAGCCCGGAGGGGCGGGCGGGCCACGACGAAGCGTCAAAGGGTTTGTAGTGGATGTTGACGAAGTTGATGTCGCGGAACATCTTCCACTCGACCTGGCGACGGTCGAGGTCGCGGATGCGGTTGGCGGAGAGGTTGGTGACCTCGATTTCGAGGAGGTTTCCCGACGGTTTGAGCTGTTCGACGCGGACCCGATACGGCGGCATGATGAGCGTGCCGAGCGCGTCGCCGTTGATGCGAACACGGGCGCTGTAGCAGACTTCGCCAAGATCAAGCAGCCATGGCCCCTTCCCTGCCGGCGCCTCGAAACTCGTCGCGTACAACGCCGTCCCGGCAAACCGCTCGGCCTCGCCGCCCTGCGCAGTCCAGGAGTCGAGTTTGTCGGTCTGAAACGGCGGCGGCAAAACGGGGCCGCCGGCGATGAATTTCACCTGCCACGGGCCTTTGATGGTGACGACGGCGGCACCGGGTTCGTCGTAGCGCCACGGCGAACCGTCGGTCCCGTTGTGGAACGTGCGGAGAATGAGGGAGTGAGCGGGCGGGAGTTGGAGGCGGACGGCGTTGTTTGTGTGAGAGGCCAGGCCGACGCGACCGGTCATGGGGTCCATGATGGCGACGGAAACAAATTTCGTGGCCAGAGGCACCCAACCGTCAACGGTATGGGGTCCCTGGTTGGCGATGAAATAGTAGCGGCCATCGGCAACGGCGCGGCGGATGTATTGGAGACCGGGGATGTCCACCAGCGGTTCGCGGAGGTTTTCGGGGGGAAGTTGGCCATCGTAGAGCACGACGCTGCCGTTGGCGGCGAGTTGGTCGAGCGCGCGTTTTGTGGCCGCAGGCATGTGTTGGCAGGGCGGAACGACGATGGTGTGTGTGCCGGTGAGACGGGCGAGTTGGCGGTCGGAAATGTAATCGAAACTGTAGCCGCGATCCCAGAGTTTTTTGGCAACGGCGCCGATGGGTTGTCCGTAGAACCATTCGCGTTGATGGACGGTAAGTTTTTGTTCCAAGCCTTTGGCGTCGTGCCAGAGGTCGTGAACGGGCCAGTAGAGGCGAATGTCGTTGTCGGGACGTCCAGATTGGAGGACGGCCTGGCAACGGGCGATGTAGGCGTTGAGGGCGGGGACGTCGCGCCAGATGGCGTTGCGCGGGTTCATTTCGGTGGCGGCGTAGAAAAGCCAGCCGGGCCAGGCGGCGTCGTCGGGCGAATAACAGCAGCCGTGGTAGAAGATGTGGTTGACGCCGCTAAGGAAGAGGTCGTCGGCGAGAGTTTTGAGTTCGGCGAGGGTCTCGGTAAAATGCTCAGCCAGCCAGGTGCCGGTTTCGGCGGCGACGAGTTTTTTGCCGGTGACGTGCGCGGAGGAGGAGGCGAATTTGGAGATGAGTTTGTCGCGGTCGGTGTGAAACATTTCGGTTTCGGGGATGTCCGCGAGCGCGTAGAGGTCGAGAAGGTTGGCGGGGGAACCGTGGGCTTGGTTGCGGGTGAGGAAACCGTGCTCGCGGCACCATGTTGTCCAGATGGGCCAGGCGCCTTCGATCATCATGTCGGAGATGGTTTCGCGGTAGTCGGCTTTGATTTTGGCGATGCGGTCGTTTTGTTCTTTGCCGAACAACTCGTCGAGAGGAAGCGGGTAGCCGCGGCGTTTCTGGAACTCGGCGGGGAGGTCTGGCGCCCAGTTGCAGTGATACTCATAGGAATCGTGGTACATCGCCCGCGGTTTCGGGCCGCGGTAACCGGCAAAGGCGTCGGTGAACCGCTGGAGATAACGGCTCATCGCGTCGGCATAGAACGGGTTGATCATCCAGCCTTCGCCGCCGGGGGCGGCGCGTTTGACGCGCATGGTGGGTTTGACCGTGTGGCCGTCCTTGGTGACGATATTGGCGTCGCGCTCGGAGACATTGGGGCCGCCGAAACACCAGCCGGTGCCGGTGGTCATGTCCACGCCGAGTCCGAGGCGGTTGGCTTCGGTGACGGTGAAGGCGAGCATCTCCATCCATGAGGGGCTGAGGTAGTGGAGATAACGGGATTCGGCGCCTTTTGCGCCGTAGATGGGGATGATGTGGACACCGCCCAGACCGGCGTCATGGTAGCGCTGGAGTTCGCGGGCGAGGTTGTCCTTGTCCACGGCGCTGCCGAGCCAACAGTTGTAGGTCCAAGGTTTGGTTTCGGGGGTGATGGGAGGCCAGTCCAACGGCGTGGCGGTCGTGGTAAGAGCCAGTGCCGCGGCGATGGGAAGGGACAGAAGATGACAGCAGCGGGACATCAATCCCCTTTGCGGCGGAGGACTTCTTCGATTTTGGCGAGCAATTCGGCGGTGGTAAACGGTTTGGTGAGGTAGGCTTCGCTGTAGAGTTGGACGCTTTTGATTTTGGCTTGTTCGTCGCCGAGGCCGCTCAACATGATGACGGGAATCGGCGCCGTTTTGTCGTCGGCTTTCAAGGCTTCAAGAACCTCGTAACCGTTCATGTCGGGCATCAGGATGTCGAGGAGGATGAGATCGGGCTGGAGTTTGCGAGCGAGTTTGAGGGCGTCTTTGCCCCGCGTTGCCCGATGGACCTTGAAATCGGAAACGACGAGGGCTTGCTCTAGGAGGTCGAGCAGGGCTTTCTCATCATCCACGGCGAGGACGGTTCTTTTCATGGCAATCTCCTTCTCAACGGTGTCCCTGGCTGGCGGCGCGTTGTTCGCGCTGGGCGGCTTCCTGGCGAAGGGTTTTGGCTTGCGTGGGCTGGTTGTTTTCCTCCAACAGATCGGCCACGCGCCGCTGGATTTGGGCGTACATGCGTTGCGCAAACGGGTCGCCACCGGGGACGGGATGACGACGTAGTTCGGTGTAAATGTTGCGAACGGCTTCCGAAAGACGGCCGTGTTTGCGGGCGAACTCGGCGTAGGCAGCAACCAGTTCCGCGAAGGCGGTCAGTTGGCGGCCCTCCTCGGCAAGAGCGCGGCGGTACACGCCGTCGGCGCCATCGGGATCGTTGCGCTGCTCGAAAATGGCGGCGCGTTGTTTAACGTTGCTGACGAGCAGGTCGGTGCGGTCGCCGCTGGCGGATTGGAGTTGTCGGTGTTGTTGGCGCATGGCTTCGACCAGCTCGGCGGTATTGGTGCCGCTCATTAGCACGGCGATTTCCCATTCGTTGATGGTGGCGACGACGTCGGGATAGGCGCGAAAATTCGCGCGCATGGCGGCGAGGGTGTCCTGAAGTTTTTTGGTCGGCTGGTTGGATTTCTTCAGGGAAGAATACAGTGCTTTCCATGCGGCCAGATGACGTGAGCTGAGCGCGACGGCCTGTTCAAGCGCCTCGCGGGCGGCGTCAGGTTGGCCGTGGGCATCGAAAATGTCCGCCAGCCAGGTCAAACGGCTCGCCTCGCGGTAGGAAGACTGCCGACGTTGGGGATCGGTCAGTAGATACAATGTTTGTTCCTTGATGGTCTCGCGGGTTTGCGGGTCCGTGACGAATCCCGCCACAAGTTTGTCTCCCTGATAACGGCCCGTCTTGAAGTTCCATTCCTGCGGGGAAGCCTTGAAGCCAAACCAGGCGTGGCCGCCGCGTTCGCCTTCGCCCGTGAAAATCATGGCAGGAATGCCATTGGCTTTTGCGGTGATGGCGGCGAAATAGGCCTGATCAATACAGACACCGCCTTTTTGGCGGATCTCTGCGAGGGTGTACTCATCATAGATTTTGGCGCCTTTCAAGGCGCGGTCCATGCGGTATTGGATCATGCCGAAGGCTTGTCCCCATTGCGAGCGGGCGAGTTTGACGTTTTTGCGCGCCCAGATCAGTTCCGAAGTCGGGACGGGCGCGTCCACCACCCAGATCAGTTCCCACGGCGCCAGTTCGGCCAGGGGCACGCAAAGTTGCCCGGCCTCGGCGGAGTCGCGAAAGTATTCGTAGCGTTCCCTCATGCTGCCCGCTTTCGGCACCGGACGGTCAAACACAAGGGCACACGCCAATGCCAGGTTCCAGTATTTCTCGCGGGTTTTCGGATCGGCCTCCCACAATTCCGACCAGAGTTGAAGAACCCGCGGCAGATGGTCCTGTTCCTTGATCGCCTCACAAAACTCTTCCAGGGCCGAGCGATTGGAAAAAAGCCACAGCAACAGGGATCGGCCCGCCGTATCAGGGGTAACACGCCGTAGAAATGCCGACTGGGCCAGCGCCATGCTTGCGGTCTCATCATTGACAAGTTGCCGGTAGCGCTGGTTAGCGGCAAGCTTCGGCAGTTGCGCAAACAAATCCAAAACTGCCTTGTCCAAAAAAACGAGGTGTTGCGGCCAGGTGTTGTTTGCGACCGCTTGCAGGGTGTTGGTCCGCAGTTGCTCGGCGATGGTTGAACGAGACCACGACTCATTTGAAGGCGCCGCCATCGCTGTCCGGCTGAGAACAGCGATAACGACAACCAGACAGACAAGCCAACGCCGGGGGCGGGCGCGACCAAGGGTTGCTCGTTTTTCCTCCCGCATAACGATCATCATATCGGTTGGCATGCTCCTCGGCAATCTCGAATACGACAAGAGGCGTGATCAGAAGTGATGGTCAAGGTCGGGAATCTTCCAGCTTGCCTCAATTCGAGTGGGGAACGATGCGCCGGCGGTCTGTCTTGGTGAGGCGTTACGGGGTCGTTTGTTGGCCATCGAACGGGTTGTGGCCTTCCTTTCGACTCGTTCGCCAAGCGTGACGAGCGTTACGCCAGCCCGCCTGACCGCGTCCCATCTCAATCCACCTTTACGCTGATGATTCTGGGATTGCGCCCCGTTTGACAACAGACACTTGACTTGCAAGAAAACTTGGACAATATTCCCGCGCCCTTGAGAAAATTTCGATAGCACCAGGGAGAGAGTGTCTTTACGTATGGCCAAAAACAAAGACCAGAAGAAAACTGTATCAAAACCACAAACGTCCCTGAATCAAGAGGAAAAAAACCTCAAGATCAAGGAACTGATTAAACTCGCCAAGGAACAAGGTTATCTGACCTACGGCGACATCAATGATGTATTGCCTGATAGCATCCTCTCTCCAGATGAGTTGGATTCCATCATCATCATGCTGCGAGGCATGGACATCGAGATCATTGATGCCTCGGAAGTGGATCGTTTCAAACGAGAAACCGAGGAAGAGAAAGAAGCTCCTCCCAAGCCCGATTCTCGCCTCGACATCTTGGACGACCCTGTCCGCATGTACCTCAAACAGATGGGGCAAGTCCCCCTGCTCACGCGAGAACAAGAAGTCGAGATTTCCAAACGCATCGAGGAAGCCGAACTTCAAGTCAAGCGCATCATCAACAATTTCGGATTCACCGCCAAGGAACACCTTGCCCTCGCCAAGCGGCTTCTCAATCAGAAGGAGCGTTTCGATCGGGTCATCATTGACAAGAAAATTGACAGCCGCGATCAGTACATGCGCGCGCTGCCCAAGCTCTGCAAGAAACTCACCGATGCCGACACGGTTGTGGACAACTGTTACAAGAAACTCTCCCACACCGGCCTCAGCAAAAGCGAAATAAACACCCTCACCCGCGAGTTCCGAAAAGCCGACGCCGCTCTCCAGAAACTCTTCGACAAGTTCTACTTCAAACAAAAGGTTCTTGAAGAGTTTGTCGAGAAAGCCAATGAAGTCCGTGAAAACTTCGACGCGGCCCTGCAAGAACTCAAAAATCTCCAACAAGAACGCAAAAGTCCCAGTGTCGTCGCACAAATCCGAAATGTCGAGCGACGGATCAAGCACTTGGAACTTTACGCCCGCATGTCCGCCGATGACTTCCTCAAGGCACACGACGAGTTGAAAACATGGATGCGAAAAGCCGTGCAGGCCAAAACCGAGATGGTGGAAGCCAATCTGCGGCTGGTCATCTCCATTGCCAAGAAGTACACCAACCGCGGCCTTTCCTTCCTTGACCTCATCCAGGAAGGCAACATGGGACTGATGAAGGCCGTCGAAAAATTCGAGTACCGGCGCGGCTACAAGTTCTCCACCTACGCCACTTGGTGGATCCGACAGGCCATCACCCGATCCATTGCCGATCAAGCGCGGACCATCCGAATCCCCGTGCACATGATTGAGACCATCAACAAACTCATGCGCATTCAAAAACAACTCGTCCAGGAACTCGGACGCGAACCGTCCCCCGAGGAAGTGGCCGAGGAAATGCAAATGCCGGTGGACCGGGTCCGCGCCGTCCTCAAAATGGCCCAACAACCCATTTCCCTCCAATCGCCCATCGGCGACAGTGAAGACACCAACTTCGGCGACCTGATCGAAGACAAAACCGCCGAAAACCCCTCTGACATGGCTTCCTACTCGTTGCTGAAGGAAAAACTCGGTGAAGTTCTCGACACGCTAACGGAACGCGAGCGCAAGGTACTCCAACTCCGGTTCGGCCTCGGTGACGGCTATTGCCGCACCCTTGAAGAAGTAGGGCGCCAATTTCGCGTCACACGCGAGCGGATTCGTCAAATTGAAGCCAAGGCGCTCCGCAAAATGCGTCATCCGACACGGCAACGCCAAATCGAGGGATTCCTCCAAGCCCAATTGTAATCGTCCATTTTTCCGCTTTCCAAGCCCCGCCTCCCCGCCTATCTTCTCACCCAACAAAAGGGCCTGTAGCTCAGCGGTTAGAGCGGAGGACTCATAATCCTTTGGTCGGGGGTTCGAATCCCTCCGGGCCCACCATGTCTCATCGCAAACCGAGCATCTCCCGCTCCACCCGCTCCAGCAGCGCATGCAACAAGAAACCGTGCGCCTCCTGAATCCGCGCCGTATCGGTTCCTTCGACGATCAACTCGATATCGGCTTTACCCTTTACCAAACCGCCGCCTTTGCCAAGCAGAGCAACCGTTTTGACCCCGCGTGTCCCGGCGGTCTCCAGCGCCCGCAGGATATTGAGGGAATTGCCGCTGGTCGTGAAACACATCAACAGGTCATCCTTTCCCGCCAGTCCCTCGATCTGTCGGGAAAACACTGACTCAAAGCCGTAATCGTTGCTGATGCAAGTTAACAACGTTGGATCGGCGTTGAGGCAGATCGCCGCCCACGAGGGACGCTCCCGCCGATAGCGTCCAACAAGTTCCTCCGCCAGGTGCAGGGCATCGGCGGCACTCCCCCCGTTGCCGCAGGTCAGAATCTTGCCGCCACCACGCAGACAGGTGACCATCGCCGCCGCGATTTTTTCAAACGTCGCCTCCTGTTTGGTCAACGATTGTAACGTCTGGCATGAATCGGAAATCAATGTCGCCAACATGGTTTTTTCCTTTCACAAACGTTGCACCGTCAATCCCCCGTCCACCATCACCACTGTGCCCGTCGAGTACGGGAAATCTCCGCGCACCAACGCCGCCACGACCTTGCCGACATCTTCGGGTGTGCCCCAGCGATGCTGAAGCGCCAGTCCCTCGGCGAACAGCTTGTCGTATTTGGCTGCGACCGGCGCGGTCATGTCGGTTTTGATGATTCCGGGGCGGACTTCATACACGGGGATATTGAACTCGCCGAGGCGGGCGGCCCACAGTTTGGTGGCCATTGCAATGCCCGCTTTAGAAATACAGTAGTCGCCGCGATTGATGCTGGCAACGGTGGCGGAGATGGAGGAGATGTTGATGATGCAGCCGCTTTTTTGCTCAATCATCCAGCGAGCGACGGCTTGTGTCAGAAAATACGGGCCTTTCAGGTTGGTGCGAACAATCTCGTCGAAGCTCTCCTCGCTCGCTTCCAAAATGTCGGCGCGCATCCGGGGCGCCATTCCGGCGTTGTTGACCAACACATCCAGCCGTCCAAACCGCTCTCGGAGGGCGTCAAGCATCCGTTGCCGGGCTGCCGCGTCGCCAACATCGCACTGACAGTAGAAAAATTCCTTGTGCTCGCAGCCAGGGCGCACACCGCAGATGGCAACCGCAAAACCCTCTTTGAGCAAACATTGAGCGATGCCGAGGCCGATGCCGCGCGACCCGCCGGTGACTAAAGCAACTTTACTCATACGTTTTTCCAATCTGTCATTCTGAGCGAAACGAAGAAGCGCGTAACATTTCCACCTTGCGCACGGCGATTGAGGTTTTTTTCGGTTTGCTCAGGATGACAACGATCGTCGTTCACGGTTTCAACTCCGGCACGGACACCCATTTTCGTTTCTGCCATGATTCGATGGCTTTTTCGGCCAGTTGCACGCCTTTGGCGCCTTCCAACAAGGTCCAGCGGAACGGTTCTCCTTTCACCACGTGGCGGAGAAACAGTTCCCACTGCGCCTTGAACGCGTTGTCGTAGTTCTGCTGATTCGGCACTTTCTGCCAGGTCTCAAAAAAGTTGATTGGCTGCTCGATGTCAGGGTTCCAAACCGGCCGTGGCGTGGCGCCGTAAGGCTGGATCCAGCAGTCGCGCAAGCCGGCCACGGCGCTGCCGCGGGTGCCATCTACCTGGATGGTCAACAAATCATCGCGGCGCACCCGCGTACACCAACTGGCATTGAAATGGGCGATGATGTCACCCTCCAGTTCAAAGGTGGCATACGCTGCATCGTCGGCATCCGCCTTGTATGGGTGACCATTCTCGTCCCAGCGTTTCGGGATATGTGTCGCGCCAAGGCAGGAGACGGCCCTGACCTCCCCAAAAAGATTGTCGAGCACATAACGGAAATGGCAGAGCATGTCGAGGATGATGCCGCCGCCGTCGGCCTTACGGTAGTTCCACGACGGGCGTTGAATCGGCACGGTGTCGCCCTCGAACACCCAGTAACCGAATTCGCCGCGCACGGCGAAAATCCTTCCGAAAAACCCGGTGTCGCGCAGCACCTTCAGCTTCATCAGACCCGGCAACCAGAGCTTGTCCTGCACCACACCATTTTTGACGCCCGCCCTGGCAGCCAACCGCGCCAATTCCAGAGCCGCTTTGGCGCTGGTGGCTGTCGGTTTCTCGCAGTAAACGTGTTTTCCTGCCGCGATGGCCTGTTTTACTGCGGCAACACGGCGGTCGGTAGTCTGCGCGTCGAAGTAAACGGTGTCCTCTCGATTCGCCAGCGCGGCGTCGAGGTCGGTTGTCCAGCGTTTCACGCCGCTCTGCAACGCCAGTTTCTCCAGTTTGAGCGGATTGCGTCCGACAAGAATCGGATCGGGCATGATGGTCTCGGTGTCGCTGATTTTGACACCACCCTGTTGGATGATGGCGCAGATGGAACGCAACAGGTGTTGGTTGGTTCCCATGCGTCCGGTGACGCCGTTCATGATGATGCCAATTTTGTGGATGGTGGGTTGTGTCATGCGATAGCTTCCAAGTTAGAATTCCGAGATCCGAATGTCGAAATCCGAAACAAATCCAAAACTCGAGGGCCTGAAACTGTTCCACTGAATCTGTTTCGGACTTTGGTCATTTGAGTTCGTTTCGGATTTCGTGTTTCGATTTTCCTGCTCACGCGTTTTTTTCAGTGCATTGCGGCCACGCGCCGGGCGGCAACGGCGGCGCTTCCACGCCGGCCCGCGGTAGCGTGCCGGCCAGCTCTTGTTTCCAGTGCGCCACATCGCCCGACGGTCCGTAGATGTAGATCATCCGCAGCGGGGTGTCACCGATGTTGGTGAGTTGATGGAAAACGCCGGGCGGAATATAGGCCGCCTGTCCTGTGGTCAGGATTGCTCGTTCGGTGCCCAGGCACATTTCGCCGGTGCCCTCAACAATGAAATACACTTCTTCCTGTTCCTGATTGTGCCACGGGACCTGGCCGCCATTGGGGTCGAGCGTGACGTAGCCGGCGCAAAACGCTTTGGCTTGAATGGGCGAGGCGCCGCCAACGAGGTTCTGCGTGCGCCGCCGCGCCGGGTAGCGACGACCTTCGATTTTGTTGAGGTCTGCAAGGATCATGGTCGCGCTTATAAACTCCTCGGAATGGCTTGACAAGGTTTTGTCACCGCCACGGAACAGGCTTCGCAATTTGGCGGCACGCGGATATACTGGAGCCATGACGGATTTTGGCAAGATTCTGGTTGTGACAGGGCTGACCCTGACGCTGGTGGGCGCTGTTCTCTGGCTGGCTGGTAACTCGAACCTGCCCTTGGGACGGTTACCAGGCGACATCCGTATCGAGCGTCCCAATTTCAGGTTCTACTTTCCGCTGACCACCTGTTTATTGCTGAGTCTGTCCTCTCCTTGATTCTCTGGCTGTTGCGGCGACGGTAATGTCGGCGCCGATGTCGCCGTCGCTCAATTCCAAAATGCCAGGTACGGCTGGTCGCAAGCGACCCGCTGAACGTAGAGCGCGACCTCGCGCGCATGGTAGTCGCCCCACATACTGGACTCGCCACAGGGGATTTTCCGTCCGCGTGGCACGTAATCCCAGCGATTTGGATGATGATAGACGCTGTGCAGGATCAGTCCTTGATGCCTGGCTTCGGTGCTCAGGTACGGCTCGTCGAGCAACGTGTCCAGCACCGTCAAGCCGGCCTGCCAGTATTTGAGTCCCGAGTCCTGAGTTTTAAGTCTTGAGCCTGAAGAGTGCGAACTGTGGACTCCGGACTCGGGACTTCCACCGAGGTATCTACCGAGTCGAAGCAGGCCCTGGGCGGCGATGGCCGCCGCGCTACTATCCACCGGTTCCCAATTGTTGAATGGATTGGACGGTTTGCGCTGCCAATCGCCGAGTTGGTGGAGGTTGGGGGCGCCGGTGTCCCAGTACGGGATACCATCAGCGGCAGTCGCTTGTTCGATGTAAAAATCACAGGTCGCTTTCGCAGCGTTCCGCAAGAGTGGTTCGTTCTGGCGATTCCCGATGGCGCGCAGAAACTCCAGTTGCTCGGCGAACCCCAGCATCGCCCAGGCCAGGCCACGTGTCCACGTGGTGAACGGCGACCAGCCCTGTTGCGAGTTCGGGCAACGGAAGCAGCCGTCGTTGACGTTGAAGATGGCCTCGTGGGCGACACCACCGTCGGCGCGAACATTGTATTTGGCAATGGCGGCGGCGTGTTGGTGAAGACGGTCCAGCAACGAGATTTTGCGGTCGTTTTCTTCCATGAGCACATGGCCGAGTTTGTGCGCAAGCGCCAGCGAGCGCAACGAGCGGATGCTGTCCACAAATAACGAGTGCGGCCCATTGAACGAGTAAATGAATCCGCCGCCCTCGGCGGTGTTTGTCCAGCGGCGCGCCTGGACGGCGCCGCTGATTTTCAGTGCCAGCTCGTAGAAGGCGCGTTCCCACGGGTTTTCGGGAATCCGTTCTTCGTTCATCAGGCGCAGCAGGTTGCCGTAGGTGCTGACGTTATTGAAGCCGTGGTCGTGCACACCAAAATGGCTGATGTGCGGCGCCATTTTCTCGGCAGTGTTGCGGCGGCCGATCTCCAGGAATTCTGACTCGTCGGTGGCGTCGAACTGGAGAATGGCCGAACCGTACTGGAACCCCTGGGTCCATTCCGTCCACCCGCGCGCCGTGTAACGGCCGCGCACGGTGAACACCGGTGACCCCTTGGCAATGTCGTAGTCCTCCAGTGAACGGATCTTGGCGGCGGACAATTCCCAGAACCGGTGGATCTTTCGCTGCAATTTCTGCGGCGTCAGGCTGGTGTTGATTCTCATGAACAGCGTGGATGATTAGCCAGACGGCGTAACCCCGTCAAACAATTACCATGCGACATTTTCTCCCGAATATGATACACACTCCACCATGATTGCCCTGTTTCTCGCCATTGAACTGTTTGTCGCGCCCACTGGCAGCGATACCAACCCCGGTACCATCGAGCAGCCTTTGAAAACATTAGAGGCCGCGCGCAAAATCCCCGGACCGAAAACCGTCTTTGTCCGCGGTGGCATCTACGAACTCGACCGCCCCCTGAAACTCGACGCCAAAGATTCCGACACCACCTGGCGCGCTTACAAAAACGAAAACCCCATCCTCCTCGGTGGACGTCAAATCAGCGGTTTCGTTCCGCACAAGGGCCAAATCCTCAAGGCACCTGCGATCAAGGGCGTCTATTTCCGCCAGCTTTTCTTCGACGGGAAACGAATGCACCTGGCCCGTTACCCCAACTTCGATCCGCAAAATCCCTACGGCGGCGGCTGGGCCTATGCCGATGGTACCCCCATCCCCATGTACAAAGATATTCCCAACGAAAGCAAACGGACCCTTCGGTTCAAGGCTACCGACACCCGTCAATGGGCACACCCCGACGAAGGCGAGGTGTTCGTGTTCCCACGTTACAACTGGTGGAACAACATCGTCCGCATCCAATCGGTTGACGCCGCCACCCGCACCATCACGCTCGCCGGCGATTGCTCCTATGCCATCCGCCCCTTCGATCGCTACTATATCCGCGGTCTGTTCGAGGAGCTCGACGCACCGGGCGAGTGGTATCTCGACCGACGCGACTGGACTCTCTACTTCTGGCCGCCGGCGCCGTTGGAAGGCAAACCAGTTTACGCGCCCACCTTGCGTACCCTCATCGAAATCGGCCCCGGCGCAACCAATATCACATTCCGGGGATTCACTTTCGAATGCTGCGAAGGCACCGCCATCACCTTCAAAGACACCACCAATTGTCTGATTGCCGCCAGCACCATCCGCAACGTCGGCGATTACAACGGCAGCGGCATCAGCATCAGCGGCGGCGCGCGCAACGGCGTTGTCGGCTGCGACATCCACGACACCGGTAGCCACGGCATCTCCATCAGTGGCGGTGACCGCCTCCGGCTGGTGCCCGCCGAAAACTACGCCGACAACAACTACATCCATCACGTCGGCGTCTTTTACAAACAGGGCGTCGGCATCGCTCTGAACGGCGTCGGTAACCGCGCCACGCACAATCTCATCCACGACGGCCCGCGCATGGGCATTATGTTCAGCGGAAACAATCTCCTCATCGAGTACAACCACATCCGCCACATGAACCTCGAAACCGAAGATACCGGCGCCGTCTATACCGGCGGACGCGACTGGATCAGTTCCCGTGGCACCATCATCCGCTACAACTTCTTCCACGATATGCTCGGTTACGGCCACGACGACAAAGGACGCTGGTTCTCGCCCCATTTCGCCTGGGGAGTTTATCTCGACGACAACGCCGGTGGTGTGGACGTCATTGGCAACATCGTCGCCCGCTGTTCCCGCGCTTGCCTCCACCTTCACAATGGCCGCGACAACTATATCGCCAACAACATCTTCATCGAAGGTCGCCTCTCCCAAATCGAATACAGCGGATGGACCACCTCCCATCGTTACTGGACCAACCATCTCCCCACGATGATCAAAGGTTACGAATCGGTTGTCCACCAGCCCGCCTGGCAATCCATGCGCAACATGAACCTCCACCCGACCAACGCCCCACTCCCCGATGCCACCATCATGGCCGGCAATGTCTTCACTCGAAACATCATCTACTACCAAAACCCAACAGCAAAACTCTACAACTGGCGCAACGTCCATTTCGCCCACAACCGCTTCGACTCCAACCTTGTCTGGCACGCCGGGTTGCCCTTGCTAACCGGCATCCAAAAAATCATCGAGACCGACGGCCCCAATCTCGCGCCCAACCCCGGCTTCGAAGAAACCGATGCCTCCGGCGCGCCCAGAGATTGGCACTGGCAAATCCGCCCCAACGATTCCAAAGCCACCCTCGACCCCGCCGTGAAATTCTCCGGCGCCCAATCCCTGCGCCTCGACGAACGCGGCACCGCCACCGATGCCAAGGGCAACAAACTCTTCCTCAACTACGTCAGCGCTGAAATCCCCGCCAAACCCGGCCAATACTACCGCCTCACCGCCCGGATCAAAGCGGCAGACGCCGATACCAAGTTTGCCCTCATGGCGCAAAGCTACCTTCACAACGTCCATTTCTGGGCAAAAGACATCACCACCACCGCGAGCACCGACTGGAAGGAATATGAACTCACCTTCAAATTCCCCGCCCCCGGCGACCGCGATTACAAGGACCAAATGAAATCACTCCACATCCGCCTCGACATCCGCCAACCCGCCGGAACAATCTGGGCCGACAACATTACGCTGCGCGAGGCCGTGGCGCTGGACGGCTGGGAATCATGGCAAGCCGCCGGCAACGACATCCACTCCATCGTCGCCGACCCGCGTTTCGTCAACCCCGACAAGGACGACTATCGCCTCCGGTGGGGATCTCCCGCGCGCAAAATCGACTTCAAACCCATCCCCGTCGAGAAAATCGGCCCCTACCGCGATGAACTCCGCGCCACCTGGCCCATCCTCGAGGCCGAAGGCGCCCGCGAACATCCACTCGTCAGCCAATCACACGAATGAAATCGCTTCTTGCCATACTCCTCTCACTTGCGACGGCAACCTTCGGCGAAACGTTCTACGTTGCCGCCAACGGGAACGACACCAACAACGGCCTCTCGGCCCAAACACCGTGGCAGACGCTCGACAAAGTCAACGCAATCACGCTGAATCCCGGCGACACGGTCTTGTTCAAACGCGGCGATACCTGGCGCGGCCAACTCCGACCGCAGAGCGGACAGGACGGTGCCCCGATCACCTACAGCGCTTATGGCACGGGCGACAAGCCGCGCCTGCTCGGCTCCGTGAGCCGTAACAACCCGCAAGACTGGCAACATGAAGGCAACAACATCTGGTCAACACCCAAGCTGACGTTCATGGAACTCGATTCAGAGCCGAATTTCGCAGCGGTCTCTTGGTCGTTACACACCGAAGGTGGGGCCAAAGCGCGTTTGTCCAAAGAGAGTGACGGTTCGTGGGTAATTGCCTGTGCCAGTAGCGGCACAGCAGCCAATCACATCCAATTCAGTCGCACGGGATTGATCGTTCAAACCGGTGAAACTTACACGGTGACATTTCGCGTCCGTTGCACGAAGCCGTTCACGCTCGGTCATGTCCGACTGATGAGACCAACCGCACCGTGGGAAAGTTATGGCAGCACTGCCGCGACCAAGTTTGCCGTCAGCGAAGAATGGCGCGAGTGCACGATTCCATTCAAAGCCACCACAACAACTCGTGATGCGCGCATCACCTTGTTTTTCGGTGGAATACTACCCGCTGATTCCGTGTTGCATTTTCAACCGCTCTCGTGGAAGCGCGTCCGCTGCAACAATGCTGAGGAATTGTCGGTGGATGTAGGAAACATCATCTTCGATCACGGCAAATCCGTCGGCGTCAAGAAATGGAAACCAGCCGACCTCAAACAACCCGGCGATTACTGGTATTGCGCCGACACATGGCAGGTGAAACTCTATTCCGAGAACAACCCCGCGGAAATCCATAAGAGCATCGAACTGGCGTTGCGCCGACACATCATTGACCAAGGTGGATGCAGCCACGTCGTTTATGAAAACCTTGCGCTCTACTACGGCGCGGCCCACGGTTTCGGCGGCGGCAGCACGCATCACATCGTCATCCGCGACTGCGACATTGCATGGATTGGCGGCGGCCACCAGTTCACTCGGCCCGACGGCAAGCCCGTCCGTTTCGGCAACGGCATCGAGTTCTGGGACAACGCCCACGACAACCTCGTCGAAGGCTGTCGCATCTGGGAAATCTACGATGCCGCGCTTACCAACCAGGGGCATGGAACCAACACACAAGCCCATATCACCTATCGCGACAATGTCATCTGGAACTCCGAATATTCCTTCGAGTACTGGAATCGTCCGCAATCCTCCACCACCCGCAATATCCGTTTCGAACACAACACCTGTGTCAACGCCGGTTTTGGCTGGGGACATCATCAGCGTCCCGACCGCAACGGTCGCCACCTGATGTTCTATTCCAACGTCGCCGCGACCACCGAGTTCTTCGTCCGCAACAACATCTTCTGCAATGCCACTGATAGCGCCGTCCGTCTCTGGAAAGACTGGCAAACCGAGGCATTGACAATGGACTACAATTGTTGGTTTCAACCCGGCGAGATACTGATGTTATTCCGCGCACTTACATTCACGCCAGCCCAGTTCGCCGAGTATCAAAAACAAACCGGCCTGGACGCGCACTCGATTCACGCCGACCCGAAGTTTGTGGATGCTGACCATCTTGACTTCCGTCTTGCCCCTGACAGTCCCGCTCGCCGTCTTGCCGCCGACGGTGGTCCGGTCGGCTCGCGTCGTCGTCTGCAAGAATAACCGTCGCGCTCAGCGTTGGGGTGGCGGCTTGAGCGCATCGGCGTACGCCCCTCGCGCAAACACGATGTCCTGTAACTCGGCCAGATGTTTCTCGTACACCCCGCGGGGCGTGGTCTTGTGTTTGACACAGAGAAACGCCGCCGCGCCAACAGCCACACCGCCCTGGGCGCACGTGTTTTGGATGCGAATGGCCGCGTGAGCAATCCGCGTGGCACTGATGCAACGACCGGCCATGAGCAGGTTGACGACATTGCGCGAATACAAACTGCGGAACGGAACATCGAATTCCTTGCGGTTTTTCAGCGACACCCGCGGATCAATCTCGATCAGGAAATCGTGTTTGGCCGTCGGCACATGCAAATCGAAGGGGTTGCCGCCCTGGACCACCTTGTCGGGCTTGTACAGGTTCTCCCAGCAATCTGCCTGGGTCAGGATGTAGTCGCCCAGCAGACGGCGGGACTCGCGTTTGCCGACGATGTAGTTGACCTGACGCAGTTCCGTGTTGGCATGTTTCTCCGGCATGATCCGTTTGGCGGTGGAAAAAGCGCCGTAAATGGCGCGCAACAAGTGGTCGCGGATCTCTTCGGCTTCCCAGACCGTGTCGCGATGGTGTCCGTACTCCCATTTCCAGTCGCCGTGTGTCGCCGCCAGATCGCCCGATACTGCCGTGGCCCACGGCACCTCGGGAAAACTCGTGGGTTGCTCGGCTTTGGCCGAATACCACAGCAGCGTGCTGCCCAGCGTCATCTTCACGGGCTGTTCGGGCGCCAGCGATTCATTGTGTTCCGCCCGTCCTTCCTGGCCGTGACGAAAATCCGCACCCGCATAATAGCCCACCCAACCGTCGCCCGTGCAATCAATGAACACCGTCGCGCGAAACCGCAACTCGCGGCCCGTGGTGATACTGCACGCATCCACGCTGACAATAGCCTGTCCCTCTTTCTGCGCTCGAAAGACGCGATAACCGAGAAACTGTCTGATGTTTTTCTCGCCATCCACCACGGCCTGCCGCTGCTGCGCGGCGGCGGCGACCGGTCCGTTGACCCGGTCCCACCATTGCGGGCTGGCGGCGTTGTGCCCGTAGTTGCCGCAGATTTCGGGGGTGACGATTTTTCCGGGAATTCCCCACGGACCGGTGTGGACGCCGATTTCCGGGCTATTGTTTCCGCCCAGCACGGGCCGATCCTGTACCAACGCCACCCGACACCCTAATCGCGCTGCCGTAATCGCCGCCGCGCAACCGGCCAGTCCGCCGCCCACCACCACCACGTCGAACCGTCCCGCTTCCGGCGGCGGTTGCGTCAATCCCAACAAACGCTCTCGCCATGCGGTCATCTCCGGCCCTGCTTGTTCGGGCGGACGCTCGTTCGGGTCGGTCGTAAAATAAAGCGCGTCACATCGTCCATCGAACCCGGTTAAGTCACGCAACTCAAGCTGTGCCTCCCGCGTCTGGATGTCCACCACTCCGCCATCCTGCCAGACCCAGGCGCCGTCGCCTTTGACTCCGAAGATTTCATCCAGCGGTTTTCCGTTCACAACCACCTGAAACCGTCCCGGCGCCCATTGCGGCTCCGGCACCCAGTCTTTCGTACGCACCCATACGCGATAGCGACCGGTCGCGGGAAACGTGACCGTTGTTGTGGCCGATGCGCAGGGTTTGCTCAGGCCGTGCGCCAACAGGTAACTGGACCCCATGATGTCAATAAACTGTTGATCCACCACCCAACCACCGGGCTGCGCAAAACTTTCCGCTTCCACCAACAACCGTTGCGGCTCTCCCGCAACATCGGCGGTTGCAATCCCCCGGACGATCATCACACAGATGCAAACAACCAATGATTTCATGTCGCCAGCCTAACATCGCCGAGTGTTTTTCGCCAGCTTGCAGTCCGACCGGATTTGTGTTGAAGTCACTCCGCATGAGACTATCAGCGGTTTCTTTGCTTGGGTTTGTCGGCGCGTTTTGCGTCATGAGCTCGTTCGCCGAGATGGTCGGGGAACGACCGTACGAAATGGTCTGGGCAGGACGAACCAACGACACTCGCGCGCCGCTGATTGACTTCGAGAACCTCGACGGTTGGACGGTCGAAACAAAGGATGCCGTGGCGACGTTCCGCCGAAGCCGCGAACAGCAGCTTTGGGGCGATTACGTCGGCAAACTCACCTATCGCGCCACTGGTAAATCGCCTCTGGTTACCATTCGCCCACCGCAACCGGTCCCGTTGGCTGCGCCGGTGGATTGCGTCAACCTCTGGCTCTACGGCAACAACTGGGCATGGGCGCCGGACAAAACCACACCGCAGGTCCAAGTGACCGTTTTGTTCCGCGCTGCCGACGGCAGAACGGTTCGCGCCCCGCTCGGCAATGTCCGCTGGAAAGAGTGGTTTCTCATGCACCGGCGGTTGCCGTCGGAGTCGCTGGTCACCTTGGAAGGCATCGAGTTCACCAACGGTCGCAATACCGACGACCGAACGCTCTATCTGGATAATCTGACCGTCTATCAAGAGGAACTGAAACCGTTAACCTTTGCGCCACGACCGAAACCTCCCTTCCCCACGCGCGAGGAAACAATTTTGCCGGACAACCTCACACGACAGTTTCGCACCAGCCTGACCCGCTCCGGTGCCGCCTACGTGTTCCGTTACCGCGGCAGCGACGGCGAACTGCAATACTGTTATGAACCGCGCACTGGCACGCTCAGCGATGTGACCGCGCACTGGTTGGGGCGAGGCAAACCGTTCCAACCGCTCGACGGCGGCGGCGTTTCCCCGCCGCAATTGCCGGAACTGCTCGACTGCCGTCGGGTGGGCGACACGGTTGTGGCAAAGTGGAAACATGTGACCTACACATTCCGTCTATGGCAGAAGTCACTCATCGTGGACATTGCCGCGCCGGGCGGTGAGGTGCGCGAGGTGCGCTTTGGGAAGGTCGTGGGAGTGGAAAACCCGCGCTTGGTCACCATTCCGTATCTTTCCTACGGCGGACCGCGTCCGGCCGTGCTGGTGGCCGGGCCGACGGAGGAGCCGCTTTTTATCTTTGCGTTGCCGGATTTTTATTGCTCCAACGCCTCCGCGCTCTGGGCAGTCAACGACATCCAACCCGACGGCGTGACGATCAACGGTGGCTGCCGTTACGAATCGAAAACCGACGGCAAACGCAATGATTGTTTCGAGCGATTTTTCCTGACCGTATCGCCGCGATTTGAGGAAATCCTCCCCAACATTCCGAATCCAAAATCGTCGTGGATGCACGTCGCCGGTGAACGCCTCTGGCGCGCCCACGGCGCCAGCAATCGTGAGCACGATTATCAGTACTGGAAGAACGTCGCTCGCTACGGGATGACCAAGGTCGTTATCACCGACCACGAGACCGGCTGGCGTGACGGCGGCGAGAGTTTCACCTTCCGCACCCGCGCTGCCCCGAAGAAAGGCGGCGACGAGGGCCAGCGCGATTACGCCGCGAAAATCCGCGCGCTTGGTTTCCGTTACGGCATCTACAACAACTACACCGATTTCGCTCCTGTCAACGAGTTCTGGGATGAGGACATGGTGACGCGGCTTCCCAATGGCGACTGGCAACACGCTTGGGCGCGCTGCTACAATCCTAAACCGTTGCGCGCCGTTGAATTCGAGGCGAAGCTGGCACCGATCATTCAGCAGAAGTTTCATCTCGATACCGCTTATTGCGATGTTCATACCGCCGTCACCCCGTGGCATTACGTGGACTACGATGCCCGTGTGCCCGGCGCCGGCAAGTTTACGTCCACCTTCTATGCTTACGGCGAGATCATGCTTCACCAAAAGAAAACATGGAATGGTCCTGTCTATAGCGAAGGAAACCATCACTGGTTTTATTGCGGCCTAACCGACGGCAACTACGGACAAGACCAAGCCGCTCATCTGGCGGTGAATCCGTGGTTGGTGGATTTCGATCTGCGCAAGCTTCACCCACTCTGCTGCAACTTCGGCATGGGCAATCTGGAAATGTTTTTTGGGCACGGCCGGCTTTCAAAAGAGCGCACTGACTGGCTCGACCGGTTTCTCGCCGCGACACTGGCGTTCGGACACACGGGTTTCCTCGTGATGGAAGGCGGCATCGAAAACGCCGTCCGCAGCTACTTTGCGCTTCAGCAAATCCACGCCGCCTACGCGCAATCAACTGTGGCCGACATCCGTTACGCCGATGAACGTGGCGAACTCCTCGACACCAGCGCTGCTGTCGCCACGGGCGCGTTTCGCCGCTCGCAAATTGCCACGCGTTACGCCAACGGCGTGCGCGTCATCGTCAACGGTCATCCGACGGAAACCTGGAAGACCGCCGAAGCCGAGTTGCCACCGAACGGGTGGTTTGCTCGGAGCGCCGACGGACAACTGCTCGCGTTCAGCGCCATTGTGGACGGACATCGGGCCGACTACGTGGATTCGCCCACCTACCTTTACGCGGACGGTCGTGGCACGTTCACGCGCTTTGCAAAAGCCGCTTGTGATGGCCAACTCATCGTCCACAAACGCCGCGATGGCACCGTCGAAGTCATCCCCGTCGGCAAATGCACATCGTTCGGCGTCGCGCTGGCGGGTCGAACCGCAACGGCCATTGCGCTGGACAAAGACGGCAAAGAACTCGGCCCGGTGGAGACCCGATTCAGTCGCGGCCTTGTGTACGTCATGCCACGCGGCGGCGCGTTCAGTTACCTCCTAACGCCCGGAACCAAGCCGGAGGCGCTGCCGGATTATCCGCGCGAGAGGGTCGTGCCCGGAGAAATCGTGCCGCTCGATGCCAAACCCGGCGCCCGTTTCTGGAAACAGATCAACGGTGCATGGATGGATTTCACCGTTGTGCCGCTGGTCAACACGCGACTGACGCTGGACAACGAACAGTTGAAGCTGGAACTGGTCTCCAATGCCGCAACGTCAATGACGGCGGAAATCTCGTTTGACGGCCACTGCCAAGAGGCGGTTCTGATCCCATCCCAACCGGTAGTGTTGGCCTTTCCGCTGGACAAACGCGATTCACGCTCTTTGCCATTGCGCGTGCGAGCCGGTGAACTTACGCACACCCAGCAATGGGAGTTGAAGACCGAGCGAAAACCCCTGCTGCTGGCGTCGCTCGCCGAAAAAAGGACCGTGGGTCAGTGTTTGCGCGGCGCTACGGAAACCGGCTTGGTTCCGGCAACGGGCGCCACCGTGCATACGGATGCGGATCTGAGTTGCGGCGACGTTTCGAAGTCCGGCCTTTTCATGCACCCGCCCTACAAACACGGCGTTGGTTATGTCTTCGCCGTTTACGAGCCGGTCGTGTTGCCCGCCCAACCGCCGGCAGCGTTTCGGTGCGACATCGGCAAGCGCGACGGCAGCGACCGCGGCGACGGTATCTTGTTCCGCGTTGCCGTCGTCGAACCCAACGGCAAGGAAACCATCGTGGCCGAAAAACAGTGGGCAGAACACGCTTGGACGCCGCTCGAAGCCGATCTTACGCGCTGGGCCGGTCAACGCATTCAGATCAAACTCATCAGCGACGTTGGTCCCGCCAATAATTCTTCCGGCGACTGGGCCTGCTGGGCCAACCTGCGCATCGAAACCAAGGAACCAATCTTATGCTCGTCCGTTCACCCTTGATCCCCCTCCTGTTCGCTGGTTGGGTTTCCGCGGCGGATATTCCGTGGAATCTCGACCAACTTTCATCCCCGCCAAAGACCTGCGATGCGCCTGCTTTTGCCACCAACGGGATTCGCGCCGTCTTTTTCGACGGTCTGCCGTGGAAAGGCAAACCAACCCGTGTCTTTGCCTACATCGGCATCCCCGATCACCAACCCGGCGAAAAAGTTCCCGGCATGGTCCTCGTCCACGGCGGTGGCGGCACGGCCTTTGCCGAATGGGTCAAGCTCTGGAACAGTCGCGGTTACGCCGCCATCGCGATGGATACTTGCGGTTGCACACCGGGCGGCACCCACGGCAAACGCCCGCGTCACGAACATGGCGGTCCGGCCGGTTGGGGCGGGTTTGACCAGATTGACGAACCGATGGAAGACCAGTGGACCTATCACGCCGTTGCCGACGTAATTCTTGCTCACTCGTTGTTGCGGTCGTTACCGGAAGTGGATCCACATCGCATCGGTCTGACCGGCATTTCGTGGGGCGGTTATCTGACCTGCATTGTCGCCGGCGTGGACAATCGCTTCCGGTTCGCCGTGCCCGTATACGGTTGCGGGTTTCTTGGCGACAACTCAACCTGGTTACCGCAGTTCAAAAAGATGGGCGCCGCGAAAGCCGCAAAATGGTTAAAACTCTGGGATCCATCAAACTACCTCCCGCGCGCCACGATGCCGTTCCTCTGGGTAAGCGGCAGCAACGATTTCGCCTATCCGATGGACTCCCTCCAAAAATCGTACCGCCTCACACCAGGTCCTCATACCCTCTGTCTCCGCGTTCGTATGCCACACGGCCACGGCGGCCCAGGTGAGAAACCGGAAGAAATCCGCGTCTTCGCCGACCACGTTCTCAAAGGCGGCCCGCCGTTGGCGCGCATCACGACCAACAACAGTTTCGAGTCCGTCATCCCTATCGTCAAAGCCGAACTGAATTACACCAAAGACACCGGTGCATGGAAAGAACGCCGATGGGAAACGATTCCCGCCCGTCTTACCTCCAACCGTTTTACTGCCGCCATTCCACCCGATGCCACGGTCTGGTACTTCAACCTCACCGATGAACGCGGCTGCGTTGTGAGCACCGAGCACATCGTTGCCACACTGACCTTGTCGCGTTCAAACAACTTTCTTGTCGTGCATGGCCCTCATGGCAAAATCCCCATCAACTACCTCGAAGCATACTGCCGGGCGAACTCGGCCGATGCCGATTGGGTCAAGCACACCGTCATTCCCCACAAAACAGAACTCCTCTCGCTCAGCGACGATCGCAAAGTGATGAAACTGCGGGACACCCTCGAAGACGGCGTGACCGTGGAACACACAATTACCGCAAAAGACGATGAGGTGGATTTCCAGCTCACCGCGCACAATCCGACAACAACACGCTCCGAAGCCCACTGGGCGCAACCGTGTCCGCGCCTTGACGAATTCACCGGTTGTTCCGGCCCCGACCGTAACGATTATCTCCCAAAGTGTTTCCTTTTCCTCGACGGCAAACTCGCCCGGATGCCGACGCCACAATGGGCAACACAAGCGCGTTACACCCCCGGCCAGGTGTGGTGTCCCGCCCATGTGCCACGCACCGACGTGAATCCGCGCCCTCTCAACCCCCTGGTGCCGAGCAACGGATTGATCGGCTGCTTCAGCGCCGACGAGAAAACCATCTTTGCCACCGCCTGGGAACCGTATCAGGAACTTTTCCAGGGCGTCGCCCGCTGTCTCCACGCCGATTTCCGCCTGGGAGGCCTGTCACCGGGCGAGACCAAACACATCCGCGGCAAAATCTACATCGTCCCCGCCGATGTGAACGCGCTCTTGAAACGTTATCATGCCGATTTTCCACGCCGCGAGCCGCTCCTGCTGAAGACCAGCGGCACACCGGAACAACCTGCCGTCTTTGACGGTCAGGGAATGGTCATTGACCTCGGCACGGATGTCACCGACCACCCGTGGAAAAAGAACGGCGACCTGTGGACATCGAACGGCCCGTTGCTGCAACGCGCGCCGGTGCCCGCCGGCCAGGTTGCCGGACTGTTCATCGAGGAGCTTCCGATCGCCATCCCACGCGACCTTGCTGCCGAACGACTTCACCCGGAACGCAAAACCCGCTGCTACGTTGCCCCCGACGCGCTCAAGCCAGGACAAATGGGCTACGCCGAGGACGGCTCGCTTTATTTTCGCTGGCCGACTGGGAAGACACCGGGCAGGGCGCGAGTTATCCTGCCCGCCACGGCGGGGGTCAGTTGCGTGACCATTGCCGCCTCAAACATCATCGTCCGCAACATCACCGCCAAATACGCTGGCAACGACGGGTTCAATATCCATGGCCGATGGACGGGTATTCGCATTGAAAACGTGCGCGCACTTTGCAACGCGGACGAGGGAATCAGCGCTCACGACGACGTTGAGATGACAGTGGACGGCGCCGAGATCGCCTGGAACGGCTCCAACTCCGGCGGCGCGGCGGACGTGGACCGCTCCGTCACCCGCTACCGAAATTGCACGGTCCACGACAATCCGGCCGCGGCGTTTCACTTCAGCGGAACCGCCCATACCGTGACCGACACACTCATCTACAACCAGACCCGTGATTTCGTCGGCCCCACAAAACCGACCCGTGAACGTGTCGAATGGCGCAAATAACCTACAACGATTCGACGCGCACACGAAGGATGCGCTGCGTTTTTTCCGTGACCTTGAACGGGTCCGCCATTCGATGACCAATCACCCAGGCAATCCGCCCGTCTGCCGCGCACAACAAGGGAATACGATACCGCTCGGAGCGCGGCACTTTTTCGTCCACAAAGAAGTCCTGTAGTTTTTTCGTCCCCTTCATCCCCAACGGCTGGAACACATCGCCGTCCTGCCATGTTCGAACGAACAACGTCCTTCCAAGCGTGTCGGCATCAAAACACTCCATCTTCCGATCGTTGTTTCGGACGAAGTGAGGCGTTCCAGTCGTTCCGTACCGCGCCGCGCAACAGGTCAGGGAGATGCCCAGTTCTGAAACGGTCGTCGTTCCCTTCATGCTCACCGGCCAAATACCGGCGAGCCGTTTTCGCTTTTCCTCGACCTGACGAAAACTCAGACGGCCAAGTTGTCGGCGAATCTCGCGCCGCTGCCATGCGACCGGTTCCTTCTCGATTTCCGCCCGCATGATCTCAGCGGTGCGGCACAAGACAGCGCGGATACCGGGATTGAATTCGCGTTCCAGCAACGGCAACAGGACGTGACGCACCCGGTTGCGGAGAAACCGCACATCGCGGTTGCTGGCATCCTCGCGCCAGGTCAAACGGCGCGCTTTCAAATAGGCAATCACTTCGTCGCGCGTCACGCCAAGCAACGGACGCACCACCCGCAACCGACCCAGCTTCCGATCCGTCAACATCCCCGCCAGACCCGCGGGACCGGCGCCCCGAATGAGCCGCAACAACACGGTCTCTGCCTGGTCGTCCGCCGTGTGCGCCAGCAACAGCGTGTGAATGCCGGTTTTTTTGGCGACACGCTCAAAAAACGCCTGGCGGGCGCGTCGCGCCGCGGCCTCGGTGTGCGCCACTTTACTGGCTTCAATCGTCGCCGGCAAATCCAGTCGCCCGGCCAGTTCGCGCACAAACGCCGCATCGGCGTCGCTCTCGGCACCGCGCCAGCGATGGTTGAGATGACACACGTGGGGACGATATCCCAACGACACCAGCGCGTGGAGCAACGCGACCGAGTCGGCTCCACCCGATACGCCGATGAGCAACGGTTCACCCGCCGCGAGCGTTTTTTTGAGAGCCGCTTTGACGGTTGCGAGCATGGTGTACTGGCGCTTGCGTCGAGCGCCGCGGCGCTTGATGGAAGCGCGGTTATAATTTGATTTCAGTCTTCCCGCCCATATACGGCGCGAGCACTTCCGGCAACTTCACGCTGCCGTCCGCCTGCTGGTAGGTCTCCAACAACGCCACGTAGAGCCGCGCCAGAGCGGTGCCACTGCCGTTGAGCATGTGGACAAACCGGTTCCGTCCATCGGCGCCCTTGAAACGGATGTTGGCCCGGCGCGCCTGGAAATCCTCGCAGTTCGAGCAACTGGACACTTCCAGATAGGCGTTCTGACCGGGCGCCCACACCTCGATGTCGTAGGTCTTCGCCGACGAGAATCCCATGTCGCCCGTGCACAACAACACGACCCGATAATGCAAGCCGAGTTGTTGCAGCACCCGCTCGGCGTTGGCCACCATCTTCTCCAGTTCGTCGTAGCTCGTCTCCGGTTTGCAGAATTTGATCATCTCCACCTTGTCGAACTGGTGAACCCGAATCATGCCGCGCGTCTCTTTACCCGCGGCGCCCGCCTCGCGGCGAAAACAGGGCGTGTAAGCGCAGTAGTAAATCGGCAACTGTTCTTCCTTGAGAATCTCCTCGCGGTGAACATTCGACACCGGCACCTCGGCGGTCGGGGCGAGATACAATTCGTCGTCGCGCAACCGATACATGTCCTCCTCGAACTTCGGCAACTGTCCGGTCCCGATCATGGACTGGCGGTTGATGAGGAATGGCGGGAAAATTTCCGCGTAACCGTGCTCGCGCGTGTGGAGGTCGAGCAGAAAGTTGATCAACGCCCGTTCCAGTCGCGCGCCCGCGCCCTTGTACAGGATAAAACCGCTGCCGGAAATCTTTGTCGCGCGAGGGAAATCAAGGATGCCAAGTTTCTCGCCAATCTCCCAGTGCGGTTTCGGCTCAAACCCCAATCGGGGTTTCTCCCCCCAAACCCGCACCACCGGATTGTCCGCCGAATCTTTTCCCACCGGCACCGACTCGTGCGGCAGGTTCGGGATCATCAGCAGCACGGCCTGCAACTGAGCTTCCACCGCGGCAATTTCCCTGTCGAGCACGGCAATTTGGTCACCCACCCGTTTCATCGCCGCCATCGGCCCGCTGGCGTCCAGTCCCTTGGATTTGGCGATACCGATTTCCTTGCTCACCCTGTTGCGTTCGGCCTTCAGGTTGTCGCTCTCGGTCGCCAACTTCCGCCGTTTTTCGTCCAGTGCTGCAATCTCCTCGACGCGCGTCTCGTCGCCGCGACCGCGCGTGGCGAGTCGTTGCCTTACCAGTGCCGGGTTTTCGCGAATCAACTTGATATCGAGCATGGTTAAATCCTCACCGCCGCCAGGGCGTCGGCCAGTTTTTCCGGTTGTTTGCCGCCCGCAGTGGCCAGTTCGGGGCGACCGCCGCCGCCGCCGCCGCATTGTTTGGCGATTTCGCCGACGATTTTGCCGGCGTGTTTGCCCTGTTTCACTAGATCGGGCGTCACGTAGCAGATCAGGGAGACTTTGCCTTCGCTGACGCCACCGAGCACTACCACGGCGCTTGTCAGTTTCGGTTTCAACGCCTCGACAACAGTCCGCAACAGAGTTGCATCGGCTTCGCCCAGGTTTTCCACCAGCCGGTTTTCTTTCAATTTGCCGAGTAACTGCTCCGCGATGGCCGGGGCTTTGGCGGCCATTTCGGCGGCGCGTTGTTTGGCAAGCTGTTTCTCCCGCTCAAAGGCTTTTGCCCGCTCGGCTTCCGCCGCGGCGGCCGCTTTTTGTTGTTCGAGGAATTCGAGGGCGAATTTTCCGCAGACGCCTTCCACGCGACGGATGCCCGCGGCGATGGCGGATTCTTTGGCGATTTTGAACAGACCGATGTCGCCGGTGTTGTGGACGTGGCAGCCGCCGCACAGTTCCATGGAAAAACCGTCCCATTGTCCCCGGTGGCCGCCGACCTGCAAGACGCGCACAACCTCGCCGTATTTTTCGCCGAAAAACTGCTGGATGCGCGGGTTCTTTTGCACTTCACGGTACGGCACTTCCGTCCAGAAAACCGGCTCATTCGCCCGGATCCGTTCGTTGACCAGGCGCTCAATCTCGCTCAACTGGGTCTCGGAGAGTTTTTCGGGGTGATTGAAGTCGAATCGGAATCGGTCGGGAGCAACCAACGAGCCGCGTTGGCGGGTATCCCGGCTGACGACCTCGCGCAACGCCCAGTGGAAGAGGTGCGTGGCGGTGTGGTGGCGTTGGATGTTGGCGCGGCGTTCCGCGTCCACGGCGACCCGGACGGCTTCGCCCACTTCGGGGGCGCGTCCGTTGAGGAGTCGGGCGCGGTGAACAATCATTTCCCCCTGTTTCTGGGTGTCGAGAATCTGAAGTCGTCCGACTTCCGTCCAGTCGTGACCGGGCACATGAAGCAACCCGGTATCACCCACCTGGCCGCCCATCTCCGCGTAGAACGGGGTTTTGTCCAGAATGATGCTAAACTCTTCTCCCAGTGGGGAGACGGCCTCGACGAGCGCCTCCGCTTCGAGGTTGTCGTAACCGATGAACTTTGTCGGTTTCAGTTCCAATCCCTCGGTGATGGCGGTGACGACGGCTTTTTTCTTTTCGTGGTCTTCGCGGGCGCGCTGGCGTTGTTCTTCCATCAGTTTCTCGACCCCGGCCACGTCCACTGTCAAACCGCGTTCGCGCGCCATCAGTTCGGTGAGGTCCAGGGGGAAGCCGTAGGTGTCGTAGAGTTTGAATGCCTCCGGGGAGGGAAATTCTTTCCCTTTCAAACCCGCCACAACTTCTTCGAACAACGTGATTCCGCGATCCAGTGTGCGGTTGAAACTTTCCTCCTCGGTTTTGAGGGTGCCCCGGACGCGTTCCTTGTTTTTGCGCAGTTCGGGAAACACATCGCCAAAATGATCGGTCACGACGTCCACCAGTTTGTAGAAGAACGGCTCGTGAAAACCGAGGTTGCGTCCGTACCGGACCGCCCGACGCAGGATGCGGCGCAGAACGTAGCCACGGCCTTCGTTGGATGGCATAATGCCGTCGGCCACAGCAAAACTGAGGCAGCGAATGTGGTCGGCGATGACGCGAAAGGCGATGTCGCCGGCATCCCGTAGTGAGCTGCCGTATTTGCGTCCGCTGAGCCGTTCCAATTCACGGAAGATGGGCATGAACACGTCGGTCTCGTAGTTGGAGATGCGGCGAGAAAAGTCGCGGAAATGGTCGGTGCACTGGAGGATGGCGCAAGCCCGCTCGAATCCCATGCCGGTGTCCACATGCTTGGCCGGCAACGGCGAGAGTGACCCGTCCGGGTTCGCGTTGAACTGGATGAAAACGAGGTTCCAAATCTCGATGCACTGGGGCGTGCCGGCGTTGACCAGCGCGGCTCCGCCGTTGCCGTCGGGAGTCAGATCAACATGCAGTTCGCTACAGGGGCCACACGGCCCGGTGTCGCCCATCATCCAGAAGTTGTCCTTGCGGTTGCCGGGGACAACATGGTCGGCGGGCAGATACCGGATCCAGTGGTCGCGGGCTTCGGTATCGGCAGGAATTTTGTCGTCGCCACCAAAGTAGGTGGCATAGAGGCGTTCTTTGGGGAATCCCCAGCGTTCGACAATCAGTTCCCATGCCCATGCGATGGCCTCTTTTTTGAAGTAATCGCCGAAGCTCCAGTTGCCGAGCATCTCGAAGAAGGTGTGGTGATAGGTGTCGAGGCCGACATCTTCGAGGTCGTTGTGTTTGCCGCCGGCGCGGATGCATTTCTGCGTGTCGGCGGCGCGGCCCGGCGAGTACGGGCAGTTGGCCTGTCCGAGGAAAATCGGCACGAACTGGTTCATACCCGCGTTGGTGAACAACAGGTTCGGGGCGTCGGGCAGCAGGCTGCTGGACGGCACGATGGTATGTTGTTTCTCGCGGAAGAAATCGAGGAATGATTGGCGAATTTCGGCGGAGGTCATGGAGTTACTCTTCGGTGCCGCCAACGCGTTTGCCGACGATGGCGCCTTCGGCGGCTTTTTGTTTGACGACGGCGACGATCTTGTCGAGCACGGCGGGGGTTTGTCGCAGGAAATCCTTGGCGGCTTCGCGTCCCTGGCCGATCATCTGTCCTTCGAATGAGAGCCAGGAACCTTTCTTCTCCAACACGCCGAGGTCGGTGGCCACATCAATGACAGAGCCTTCTCGGGAGATGCCGCAATCATACATGATGTCGAACTCGGCTTCCGCAAAGGGCGGCGCCACCTTGTTCTTGACGATCTTGGCGCGAACATGGCTGCCGAGAATCTTGCCGGCGCTGTCTTTGATGACGTTGACGCGGCGCAGGTCCACGCGGACACTGGCGTAGAACTTCAGGGCGCGTCCGCCGGGGGTGGTTTCGGGATTGCCGAACATAACGCCGATTTTTTCGCGGATCTGGTTGGTGAAAATGCAGCAGGTCTTGGCCTTGTGAATGGCGGCGGTAAGTTTGCGAAGCGCCTGGCTCATGAGCCGGGCCTGGGCGCCGACGGTGGCATCCCCCATCTGGCCCTCCAGTTCCTGTCGCGGGACGAGCGCGGCGACGGAGTCCACGACGAGTACATCCACGGCGTTGCTGCGGATCAACGTTTCGGCAACCGTGAGCGCTTCCTCGCCGCTGTCGGGCTGGCTGACGAGCAGGTCGTCGAGATTCACGCCAATCCGCCGCGCATAGGCCGGGTCGAGCGCGTGTTCGACATCAATCATCGCGGCCAGTCCCCCCTCTTTCTGGGCATTGGCGATCACGGACAGGCAGAGTGTCGTTTTGCCGCCGCTTTCGGGGCCGTACAGTTCAATCACGCGACCGCGTGGCAGCCCGCCCACCCCCAGAGCGAGGTCGAGCGAGAGCGCGCCGGTGGGAATGACCGGAATGTTGGCGTGCGACTGTTCGGCGCCGAGACGCATGATGGCGCCCTCGCCATATTGTTTCTGGATGGCGGCAACCGCCGCTTGCAGATTCTTGTCTCTCAACGCGGCGCTTGTTCTGGCGGCGTCTTTTTCCTTGGCTTCAGCTTTGGCGGCCATGGTCATTCTCCTTTTAGTGCATGTGACGACAGTTTTGTGTAAATCGAACCTTGCGGATTCAACTGGCTCTGGAACAGATGAACGGCATCCACCCGAAGCGTTCCGCAGGCGCAATCTCTAAGTGAATCCAGCAGCTTTGTCAACGCGGTGTCTGGCCGCGGAATCTTCACCCGTCCCAGTGTCAGATGGGCGGCAAACTCACGCTGTTCCGGCTCAAAACCAAACTCCCACATCGCCGCCTGCACGGCACGCGCCAGCGTCTTCAGATGCCCTTCCCCATCGCGGCAGCCAACCCACAAAACACGCGCCCGGTTCACATTCGGAAACGCCCCCACTCCCCCGACGGGCACGGCAAACGCCCGGTAAGCGGCGCAAACCTGTTCCAAGGTCGCCGAAATATCGGGGATTTTGTCGTCGGGAACGTAGCCGAGAAACTGCAACGTCAGGTGCATATTCTCGATTTTCACCCACGAAACTTTGACGCCCAGATGCGCCCGCCGCATCCGCGCCTGTACCTCGCCGAGAGCGGCGCGCAGGTCGTCGGGAAGATCAATGGCAATGAAGGCGCGGATCATTTCAGCAACTCCCGTCGCAGCATGTCGAGGGCGGTTTGGCTGACGAAAAACTTGAAGGTTTCACGATCAAAGGCGAGTTGCCATCGCTGTACCTGCGTACCGGTGGGCGTGGCAAGCCCGATGAAAACGAGGCCAACAGGCTTCTCCGCCGTGCCGCCGGTCGGCCCGGCGATACCCGTGGCGCTGAGGGCGTAGTCGGCACCGGCGCGGGCGCGGGCACCCTCGACCATTTCGCGGGCGGTCGGTTCGCTGACGGCGCCGAATTGTTGAAGGGTTTCTTCGCGGACGCCGAGGTCGCGGGTCTTGGCGGCGTTGGAATAGGTGACGTAGCCGGCCAGGAAGACGGCGCTGGAGCCGCTGACGTTGGTGAGGCGATGCGCAATGAGGCCGCCGGTGCAGGATTCGGCGGTGGCAACCGTTTTGCGGGCGGCGGCAAGCTGGCGAACGACAATTTCTTCCATGCGTTCGTCGGCAGCGGCAAAGAGGTTGTCGCCGAGAACGGCGCGGAGGCGGGTTTCAGCTTTTGCGATTTGAGCGGGGAGATGGGAGATGACGCGGACCTCGACTTCGCCGGGACGGGCGCAGTAACCGAGTTCAAGGTCGGAGAGGTCAGCGAGGGACGGAGCGACTTTTTCTTCGACAACCGATTCGGGCAACCCGGCGACCTTGAAGAGGAGACAATGAGCCGGCGCGCCGCGCGGAAACAACGGAAGCACGGAGCGCTCAAACATCGGGCAAAGCTCGCGGGGAGGACCGGGCAGGAGAAAGATTTGTTTTCCCTGGTGTTCGATGTAGAGGCCGGGGGCGGTGCCATTGGGGTTGGGAAGCACGGTGGCGCCTTCCGGGACCATTGCTTGCACGAGGTTTTTTTCCGGCATTTCGCGATGGCGTTTGCGGAAACGTTCGCGGATGGCGTCGGCCACCCCGTCGTCAAGACGCAACGGGCGATCGAGAAGTTCGGCAACAATGTCACGGGTGATGTCGTCGCTGGTGGGACCGAGACCGCCGGTGATCAGCAGGATGTCGGCGCGGGTAAGGGCGTCGGCAATGGCGGCGCGCATCACGGACGGATCATCGCCCACGGTGACGTGTCGTTGGAGGCGCAGGCCGAGAGGGGCAAGGCGGCGGGCGATGAAGTTGACGTGGGTGTTGGTGACAAAGCCGAGGAGAAGTTCGGTGCCGGTGGTGATGAGTTCGACGTTCACGGGGATGACGGTTTTGATTCGGGTTTGGGTTCGGGTTCCTGTGGTCTGCCCTCGCTATGAGGGAGGATTTCCTTGGGCAAGCGCGTGGGGCGCCAGTTGGGATTGTCGAGGGTACCGCCGATTTTGTACTCAAAAATTTTCCCGAACATCCAGGTGAGGATGTTGATGCCGGGCCAGGAACGCATGGGTTGGGCTTCAACGCGGAAGTCGAGGTCGCCCTTGGGGAAACCGATGGCGCCGCGGCTGCGGACGGCGGCAGCACCGGTTTCAAATTGGAGGTCGTCGGTACGGATGATTTGATTGGCGATGCTGTAGGTGCAGTTGGCCTTGGTGACGGCGGTAGAGCCGAGGCCGGGGACGATGAGGTTGAGGATGTGGGAAAAGATGCCAAACAGTGGGACCTCAAGGAGAACGCCGTTGGCGATTTCGAGATTTCCGCCGCCTTGATAGGTGGGGAAATCGGTACCGGTGCCGCTCAGATCGAGGTGACCTTTGAACCGTCCGCTGGCATTGGTGTGGACGCTGCCCGAGGTCTGGAGAAACTGCTGGATGTCCCATTGATCGGCATCAAACGCGAGGCGGAAGGCGGTGTTTGTGCCGGCAGGGCGCAGTTCAGCCTCTCCGCGCAGTGTTCCGCCGTACATGGAGGCCGCGATGGGGCGGATGGCGTAGGTCTCATGGGAGCCGACGATATCGGCGCGAGCGGGGCCGGCCTTGAGTTTCCACCACTGGAGTCCTTCGGCGCGTGTTTGGGCTTGAAACGTTTCGTTGCTGAAGGTCAAGCTCGCCTCGACCTGATCCGCGCCGATGGAGGCCCAAAGGAGACGAGGAGAGCGGGCGTGAATGCGGAGCACTTCGTTGGTCAACGTCAGATGGGCATTGAGAGGACCAGCGCTCAGTTGGCGGTAGGCGAACGAGTCGGTCACCAGGTCCGCCGCCCAGACGGTTTGATTGGACTTCTGCAAATCGGCGATACCAGTGGCAGCGATAACAGTGTTGGAACCAAAACGGTAAGGTTGAAGCTTTTGCGCGGCGTTCGGGCCGAGCAGCGCAGCAAGAATGTGAGGGTCGGCGGTGCTCTGGAATTGGAAATCAACCCGCTGACGCGGGAGGTCGGTGACAGCATATCCCTCAACGTTCCCGTTGCCGATGACGGCTGTGACATTTGTGGCTTTTACGGAATCCCTGGCAATCCACAGCTCGGCGCGGAGGCGGTCGGCGCGATTGGTGCCGTAGGTAACGCCCCTGGTGTCGAGTTGGAGATGGCAGACATCGTTGGAGAAATGGAGCCGGGCATGGCCCTGGTCGGCGGTCAGTTTCCACCAACTGAACCGGGTATCGTCCACCTCGGCAGACCAAGTGACGCGTTGCGGGTTGGCAAAATCCACAAATCCCTTGGCGCTTGCGGACAGTTGCGGGCCGAATTGGTAGGGGGTCATGGTGGTGGCGGCGCGTTCCCCCAACAATCCGGCCATGGGAGTCGGATTGGCAGTGGTTTTCATATTGAAGACAAGTTGCTGTTGTTCAAAATCGGCTGTTAATTCGCCGGTTAATTCGCCGTCCGGGCGTTTGAGAACAAGGTCGCGCGCTTCCAGGCGGTTCCGTCGCAATCGCAACCGTCCGGCGGCGCTTTCCAATGGCACACCACGATACCGCCCGCGTCCGGTCCGCACCACCGCCTCGTAGGCAAAGGCGTCCGGGTCCACAAAGTCTCCTCGCACCCTGGCGGTTACATGGGGCAGGTCAATCAACTCGCATGGCGAAAACCAGCGTTTCATTACCGGTGACATCAGGGGAATTAGCGTGGTGGGGTCGAGCGTGCTGTCGAACTCGTACTCGAAGTCGCTGCTCTCAATGTGGTAACGGCCCTGCCCGGTCAATTCCCCGCGAGGCATAACGACATGGGCAGCCAGAATCTTGATTTCCGGCCCGCGGTTCTCGAATTTCACCGACAACGCGCGAAATTTTACGCCGCGAAATTCCAGTCCGCCGGTTTCCAGTGTCCCGCTCAGAACGGGAACGGTTCCCGTCTCAGGAGAAAGGCGGTACTGAAGTTCGAGCCGCGGGTTCTGAAACAGTCGCAGTTGTTCGAGTTCTTTCCCAGCTTCCGGAGGCAACCATCTTCGCAACACCAGCGGGTCCATACTGCTGCGCAGACGGATGTCCACCAGTCCTCTGGCAAAGTCGTAGTCTCCGTTCAGCGACAGGTTCCCACCGCCCAATTCCGCGTCTCCTTGAAGAATGCGAAAGCTTCCCTCCTCCATCGCCACATCCAATTTCAGCGAGTTGATGAGCACGCGACGGCAGAGCAGGTCTTTGCCGTGGAGGCGGGCGCGTGCCGACATTCCCAGGGGGTTGGCCAGATCCACATCGAAATCCAGGTACAAATCCAATGGTTCGCGGCAGTGCACGGCGTGTAGCTCGCGCAGGATTCGGGAGAGAAACTTCGATTGTTTTTCCGTGTCCTTCGGAGTCGTTTCGATCTTCATACCGGTCCGGGGCTTGATCCGTCCGGTGACAAAGAGATACACTCCGCAGTACATTCCCGTCAGTTGCTCTAGTCGGATGGTGCCGTCCTCTTCAAAACGCAGATTCGCATAGGCATCCGATGCCGTGAAATGAACCGGCCCGGACTCATCGGCAGGAAGCGGGATCGAGATATTGGCGTTGGCGATTCGCAAACCGCCCAGCACATTGCCGCCGGACCACAATTGCAACCAGTGAATCCGCAGCGCCACCTCATTAATACGTGCCAACACATGATCGGGGCGTTTGAGGTCGGCCAACACCAGGTCCTGCGCAATGATGCCATTGAACCAGTCCAACCGCAGTTCCTGAAATTGTGCCCTATAACCTTTCTGCTGAAACTGATCCCGAACAAACCGACAAACCGGTTCAGGAAATCCGCGCAGGTTCAAATACAAGAGACAACACACCACCGCCACCAGTAGCGGCCACGAGAGATGAGTTATCCACCGCAGCAACCTCTTCACGCCCCATTCATAATCCGCACCCCATGGCGCGTCAACGCGGTTATGGCAAGAGACTACCGCGCGGCAGGGGTATTGGTGGCGACGGGCGCGGTTGCGGTCGACGGCGGTTGGTTGGTGCTGGACGGGGACGTTACCAAGTTGTGGCTCAGCGTTGTGACGCTGGCCGAACTGAGCGTAAAGACCAGGGCGGGATCGCTCCACGAGGCATAGGTGGCATTTTCGCCGCGGGGTTTGCCCAGTTGAAGGATATACGTCTTGCCGTTGGCTTCGATGGTAAATTTCGCCGTGGGTTTGTCCAGTCCGTACTCGGCAGGGTTGTCAATGCCTTCCCGCACAATTTCCTCGGCTCGAAGGAACCCGATGACATCCAAAGCCTGCTGGAGACGATCGTTGTCGAGCACGCCGTGCGGCGGTTCGATCATCTTCCATTTCTTGTCCGCACCGCGTTCCAAAACCGTGCGGCCATCGGCCCGTTCGATGGTCAATTTGCTCATCTGATCCACCTTCAGTTCCGCCACCCGCCGCGACCGGTAGGCCACACGCGACACGGGAATCCAGCTCAGGATGTTGTCCGAGATCCCGTAAATAAACGGTTCATCCCCGCGCTTGACGTAGCGCGTTTTGCCAGCCTCATCGCTGGCGCCCACCAACAACTGCGCCAGCACATTCGTCCCCTCCCCTTGCAGGGTGACGGTCAACACCGGCGTGGCCAAACCGTATTTGCTCAGATCGGTGGCCACGTCAGCGACAAATTGTGTGGTGGTCAGTTCGTTCAGCCGTCGCACCAGGTCCTGCACAACCGATTCTTCCGCCGTCACGGGAACCGGCCCGGCGACATTCCAGACTCCACTCGAACGGGTCAGGCTCACCTTGTCCGTGCCACGAGTCAGTTCGATCCCCTGCAGGCTGGTCTCCGCCACGGAAAGCAGGTGGGTATCGCGGATGTCGTTGACCTGAAGGGCGAGTTTCTTCGCGCTGTCGGCCGGCACGGTAAAGATGGAATCGGCGCTCTTGAGTTTTGCGTACACCTTGGTGGCATCGTTGCTGGGAGAACGACCGATGAGCAATGTTTGTCCCTTGTCAGCCGTCCACACCGTCACCTCGATTTGCGGATCGTCCAACTGATAGGTGTGAACCTCTTTGGGGTCTTCGCTGACAAACTCGCTCACCCGCATGGCGTTCAGGTCGTACAATAGATCCATGGTTTTCTGCTGGTCGGCGCGGGTTTGGATCGGCTTGACAATGCTCCAACGCGTCTCGCCACCCGGTTTGGGCGCGGTCTTGGCCAGTTCCAGAAACCGGTCGGCCGTCTTGATTTCCAGGCGTGTGGCCGAGGTGGTGACAAAGGTCATGACGCTGCGGTTGCGCAGGCTGTCGAGCGAGGCGTTGGCACGATCAAAAAGGTACTTACGAACCAGGACAACCGTTTTCTGGCCCTGGATTCGGGCATAGACCGATTCTTTGGTGGGCGTTTCGTTGCCAAAAGCAATCTCCGTATCACCTTTTTTTCCACGCAACACCACGCGCAAGGGCGGCGCCGCCAGTCCGTAGTCCGCCAGTTGTGTGGCGGGGATTTCGTCCTCTTTAAACGTTCGCTCGCGCTCGGCAAACTCAAATTGATCAAGAATGGCGCTGACTGCGTTGTCGTCGGCCTTGACAGCGAGCGGTTTTTTGATTTCCCAATGTTCGTCGGCCTTTTCGACGACGATGGTTTCATTGGACCGAACCAGTTCCATGGCGGTGACATCGGCGGCCTTGATGTCAAGCAGGCGTTTGGCTTTTTCCTTTGCCTGCTCGGTGGTTGTGCCTTTCTTGTAATCCCAAAAGGCGATTCCGCCGATGATCACTGTCAAAACAAGCAGAATGATTGTTGTCCGCAATTTCATATCAAATCCAGTTTTTCCCGCCTACTTGCGGCGGCCCATCCAGACGGTGACTCCCAACAAAGCCACGAGCAAGGGCATGCCGCCGATGACCAACACATAAACCATCCGCGCCTGCCGTGGCGTCATGTCGAGACGAAACTCCTGCGGGGTTTTGGGGCTGACCGCAATTTGTTGTTCCCGCTTTAGGAGCCAGTTCAACGAGTTCATGAAAAAGTCCACATTGCCCTCGCTGGCGCGAATGGAATTGTTGTCCACGAACGCGGAGGTACCCACCACCACCATGCGCATTCCTTCGAGTTCGACGCCGCCCGGTTTGCGTCCTTCCACCGCCACCGCCAGTGACAACGGGCCGCGTATGTCTTTCTCATCGAATTTCAACTGGCGCGCGGTGTAATCGGTCTCTCCCCAAAAGGCGTCCGGCGTTTTGACCAGGATGGTCACGTCCGGATATTCGCCGCCGCCGGTCGGAGAGGTTGTTTTGCGGGAGACGCTTCGGGCATAGGGGAACGAGGTGTTGATTCCCTCCAGTTTCTCCGTGATCGGATGTCGGGAATACTCTTCCCCTATGGCGGTGACATTGATCATTCCCAACAGGGGCATCATGATCAGGTCATCGTCCACCTGCACACCGTAGTTGCCGAGAAACGCCTCCAAACCGCTCTGCACGCGGTAATCCAACAGGATCATCACGCGCCCGTTGTTCTTGAGATACTCGGCCAGCGCATTCAATTCCGGCCCGCTCAACCGCTTTTGCGGTCCCGCAATGACCAGCGCATCCATATCCGTCGGCCACGCCTGTTTGGTGCCCCAGTTCCATTTCTCCACAAGAATGTTGTCGCGTTTGATGTAGCTGGTGAGCACGGAGTAGCCGCTGCGTTCATCGGTGCTGTCGGGGTCGCGTTCGCCGTGACCGGTCAGAAAATACACTTTGGGTGATTTCTCCTGGGTGACACTCTGGATGGCCGAGAGGAAAACGCCTTCGCCTTTGAAAGCGCGAATCCGCGGCGGTCCCATCATGTAACCGCCTTCGATGTCCACTGTGTCATCCAGTTTCACCAATTTGTGGCGATTGCCACAGGCGAAGATGATCTGGTCCGGGGAATCCAGATGGTACTTTTCAACCAATTGCCGCGCCCGATTCAAGTCGCGTTGCGGGTCTACAAACTCCACCCGCACTTTCTCCTTGCCGACGTACTGGAACTCTTTGAGCAGGTTGCGCGTGTCTTGCAACGCTTTTTCAATGAAATCGCGGCTGCTCGCCGTCGGGATACAGACCACGATGTCCAGCGGTTCCTTCAACCCTTTCAGCACCTGCTCGGTCTTTGATGAAAGTTTGTAATAGCTGCTTCGTGTCCAGTCCCAGCGCTTTGGCTGATGCCGCGCCAGCAGCCAGTTGGCCATCACCACCAGCGCCAGCAATGCCACCACCTGCACCAGCACATTGGCGCTGATGACCAGGCGACGGTGGCGCAGCGTTGGAACCGATTCATTCGATTGGATTGGCTCAGGCATGACTTATCTCCACTTCCTCGATTCAACCACGCGCGTCGTCACAAACAACGTCCACAACGTCCCGCTCAGGTACAGGAACACTACGCGCAGATCCACAATGCCCCGCGCGAAGTCTTCCATCTGTTCAAAAGCCGAAACCGACTTCAGCAACTTGTTCACCACCCCGCCCTGAAACAGGTAATCCATCCAGTTCAAGACCAGCAAAAAGGCAAAACAGACCGCAAACGACATCACCGCCGCCGCGACCTGGTTTTTCGTCAGCGACGACATCAGCACGCCCACCGCGATCAGAAACTGGCCGATCAACAACACCCCCAGGTACCCGCTGGCAATCGGCCCCAAATCCAACGCGGCCGTCCCTCCGGAAAACTTGTGCAAAATCAACACATACACCCCCGTCAATCCCCACATCAGCGCGTACAACAGAACCGCGCCGAGCCATTTCGCAAACACGACCTCGAACTCCGTCACCGGGGCGGTCATCAACATCTCGATTGTGCCCGACCGTTTCTCCTCCGCCAGCAGTCGCATCGTAATCATCGGCGTCACCACCAGCGACGGCAGCCAGAACATACTGAACATGATCCGCATCGCCGTCATCTGCGTCGGCCCCCGCATCAGGTAGCTGACGATCACCGCAAACGTCACTCCCATCACCAAGAGGAAAAAGATCAACACGATGTAGCCCAACACCGACGCAAAATAGGCGTTCATCTCCCGTCGCAACAATGCCGGTACATTCCTCATCGCAACACCGTCCTCCGTTGGTCACGGCGGTCTTCCTCCGCCTCGTCCTCCTCGCGGGTCAATTGCACAAAGATGTCTTCCAATGTCGTGCGGCTCCGTGAAAGTTCCCGCAAGGTCCACCCGCCTTTCACGATCGCCTGGTAAATCGCCTCGCGCGGATCCTCGTTGCCTTGCGGCTCCACGGCCACCCGCACCAAACCGTCCACCTCGGCCGTCACCTGCGCCGAGACGACTCCCGGAACCGCCTGCAACGCCGCCCGCACCTCGGCTTGGGGGCCGCGCACCTCGACGTTGATTGTGCCGCCGGCGTGAAGTGTTTTGCGCAGGTTTTCCGGGGTATCCGAGGCGAGAATCTTTCCCCGGTGGATGATGATGACGCGGTTGCAGGTCATCTCCACTTCGGGCAGGATATGAGTCGAAAGCAGGATGGTGTGTTGTTTGCCAAGTTCCTTGATCAGCTCGCGCACCTGACGGATCTGCACGGGGTCCAAACCGATTGTCGGCTCATCCAAAATCAACAGGTCCGGCTCATGCAACAGCGCGTCCGCCAGTCCGACACGTTGCCGATAACCTTTGGAGAGCTGGCCGATCACGCGTTTTTCCACGTCGGTGATCCCGGTCTTTTCCATGACCTCTTTGACGCGGTCGCGCCGCTCCGAGCGGGCCACGCCCTTGATCTGTGCCCGGAACTTCAGGTACTCGCCCACCCGCATGTCCACGTAGAGCGGATTGTTTTCCGGCATGTATCCGATGTGCCGCCGTACCTCCAGCGAGTCCTCAAACACGTCGCAACCCGCCACGGTCGCCCGCCCCGTGCTGGCGGGGATGAAGCCCGTGAGGATGCGCATGGTGGTGCTTTTACCGGCGCCGTTCGGGCCGAGGAAACCGACAATTTCGCCACGGTTGACCTCGAACGACACGCCGTTGAGCGCCGCGACGCCAGCGTATCGTTTCGTCAAATTCTCAACTTTAATCATGGGTTGCATGGTGGATACTCTCTCGCGTCGGAAACGACGCGCCGCTTTCTAGCAAACGGCTTTGACTTTGACAAGTGGTGGAATGTTCAAATTTTCCTGCCCGCGTTCTGTGCGCTGCTGGGAGTTGTCAGGTTTTATCCTCATGCTGACCCGGCCGGCCCCGCCACGGCAAGCCCGTTCCTTCATACCGCAGGGTCAACAGTTGATAGTGCGATTTGGGAAGTTCCTGGATGAAACGAGAAGCGCGTTGGAAGCCGCCGGTGTCGCCGCCGATCTGGCGAAAGAGCGGATAGGTCATGTAAAGTTCGTCCTTGGCGCGGGTGACGGCCACATAGAACAGGCGGCGTTCTTCCTCGACACCCTCGATGTTGTCGAGGGTTCGTCCCAGCGGGAACATGCCATCGCACAGGCCGATGACAAACACAATTTTCCATTCCTGACCTTTGGCCTGGTGAACGGTGCTGAGGCGAACGAATTCCTGTTCGTTGGCGGTGATCAAGGTGGCATCCTCGGCTTCGAGATTGGTCAACAGCGCGAGTTGACTGAGAAATTCGTCCACGGTGGGGAACTGAAGCGAGAAGGCGGCCAGTTGGTGGATGTCTTCCTCGCGGGCGCGGGCATTCTCGTATTTCAGCCTGAGGTAGGCGCTGTAAAAGCATTCCAAAACCGTTTCGATCATTTCGTCGGCGTGTTTCTCGCCGTCGGATTTGTCGCGGAGTCGGTTGAGGATGTCGGCCACCTGTTTCCAGTCTTCCGTCGCTTTTTTCGGAACGCTCGGATGCGTGGTTGGCAATTCGCCCGTAAGACCGCTGAGAATGGGATGGATTTTTTCCCAGAGTTTGTCGGCGGTCGCGGCACCGACTCCGGTCATGAGTCGAGCGATGCGTTTGAAGGACATTTCGTCGTGCGGGTTCAGGGCCAGTTTGAGGAAGGCAGCGATGTCCTTGATGTGCGCCTGTTCGAAAAAGCGCAGGCCGCTGGTGATGACGTAGGGGATGTTGCGGCGGGTGAGTTCCATTTGGAGTTCCATCGCGTGGAAATGGGCGCGGTAGAGGACGGCGATCTCGTTGAGCGCCACGCCTTCATCGCGCAATTCCAGGATGCGCTGGGTGACGAATTGCGATTGTTGGTTGGCGTCGGCGCAGGGTACCAGCCAGGGTTTGGCGCCGCCGGTGCGGACGGCCTGAAGTTTTTTGGCAAACTGGTTGGGGTTGGCCCGGATGGCGTCGTTGGCGAGGTTCAGGATCGAGGGAACACTGCGATAGTTGACCTCGATTTTGTGGACGGTGGCGGACGGGTAACGTTGTGGGAAGCTGAGGATGTTGCGGTAGTTGGCGCCGCGCCATGAATAGATGGATTGCGCATCATCGCCGACAACCATGAGGTTGCGGTGTTGTCGGGCGATGGTGTCAATGAGGTCGGCCTGGATTTTGTTGGTGTCCTGATATTCGTCCACCAGGACATGGAGAAACTGTTCCCGATAGCGATCGCCGATCTCCTGGTGTTCTTGAAATAACCGCAGACAATTGACCAGGAGGTCGTCATAATCCATCGCGTTGGCCTTTCGCTTTCGTTCGCCATAGACGTTTCGCAGTGTCCGAATCGCGCCCTCCAGGTGCGCAAAATAATCGTACTGTTCGGCCAGAACCCGTTCGATGCCGCGTTCGGTGTTGACGGCCAGCGAGTAGATTTCCGCCAGCACATCGCCTTTCGGGAAACGCTGCGCTTTGGTGTCAATTTTCGCCTCGGCAATGCAATCGTTCAGCAGGCTGGCCGAGTCCTCGCGGTCGAGGATTGTGAAGTCCGGTTCATAGCCCAACAGCCGGGCGTGCCGCCGCAGGATGCGGTTGGCAACATGGTGAAAGGTACCGCCCCAGATTTGTGAGATATCCATGGGCAGCAGTGTCTGGACCCGTCGCAGCATTTCCCGGGCGGCTTTGTTGGTGAATGTCAGCAAGAGAATCCGATACGGCTCGATCCCGTGCTCCACGAGCCAGGCCACGCGGTAGGTCAACGTCCGTGTCTTGCCGCTGCCCGCGCCGGCAATGACCAGCATCGGCCCCGAGTTCAACGAGCCATCGGCGCCACGCGCCGTGACGGCGGCGTATTGTTGATCGTTGAGTTCCTTGCGGTAGTCAATGTGCAGTTCCCGCGGCGCGTGCGACGAGTGGAGAATGTATTCGTGTGTCATCGCCTCAGAGCACGTCCTTCAAGCGCACTCGCCCGTCGTAGAGCGCCTTGCCGATGATCACGCCCGCGAGATTCGGCAGCTTCAATTCGCGCAATCGCTGCACGTCCGCCGCCGTGGAAACGCCACCGCTGGCAATCACATCGCAGTCAACGGCGGCGCAAACCGCCGCGATCGCCGGATAGTTCGGCCCTGTCAGAGTGCCGTCGGTGGCGATGTCGGTGAAGATGATCGTGCGCACACCCAGCCCGCTGATTTGACGGGCAAACTCCACCGCGGACAGCGAGGTTTTTTCCACCCAGCCTTTGACGGCCACAAACCCGTCGCGCGCGTCAATTCCGACAGCGATCTTTTCGCCAAACTCCGCCACCAGGTCTTTCACAAAGGACGGTTCGCACGCTTTCGTTCCGACCACGCACCGTGACACTCCCATCGCCAGCGCGTCGGCAATCTGCGCGCGGGTTCGCAAACCGCCGCCGAGTTGGACCGGGACATGGACGGCGTCCAGAATGGCGCGGACACAGTCCCTGTTGCGCGGTTGGCCGCTGAACGCGCCGTCCAGGTCCACCACGTGCAGCCATGACGCGCCCTGCGCCGCCCAGTTTCGGGCCACGCTGGCGGGATCATTTCCGTAAACCGTTTCTGCATCGGCGCGTCCCTGGTGGAGTCGCACCACGCGTCCTTCTTTCAAATCAATGGCCGGATAAATCGTCATCGAAGCCCCACAAAATTGGCGAGCATTTGCAGGCCGACGGCCTGCGACTTCTCGGGGTGAAACTGCGTGGCAAACAGGTTCTCGCGCCACAGCACGGCGGCAAACTCCATGCCGTACTCGGTGGTCGCCGCTACAACGGCGTCCTCGCGTGGCCGTCCGTAGTAGCTGTGCACAAAATAGACGTAGCTGCCGTCGGCCACTCCGCGCAGCAACGGACAGTCGGGTTTCTTGATTCGCAGTTGGTTCCAGCCCATGTGCGGCACTTTGAGCGCGCTGTCGGGAAACCGCGGCACGGTGCCGGGGAGGACGCCCAAACCGGCCACGCCGGGCGATTCCGCGCCATCCTCGAAAAGCATTTGGAGGCCGACACAGATACCGAGAAACGGTCGTCGGCTGGCGATGAAGTCGCGCAGGGGATTGACGAGGCCGAGTTGGGCAAGATTGTTCACACAATCGCCAAACGCGCCGACGCCGGGCAGAACCACGGCATCGGCAGCCATCACGTCGGCGGCGGCGCTGGTGATGCGCACGTCGCCGCCGACCCGCGCGAGCGCCTTTTCGACGCTGCGAAGGTTGCCGCTGCCGTAATCAATGAGCGCAATCATGTCGCGGAGAGATTACACGGTTTTGCGTCCGCAGCAAGCCTGTGCGACGGGCAATGATTCATTACTTGGCGAATTCCTCTTTTGGGAGGGGGCAAAGGGTTAGTCGCGGCTGATGACGAAGATGGCGAGGTCGGCGTGTCGGTTGGGATCATCGGCAACCTCGATGTCTTTTTCGGTGTTCAGCGCGATCTGGCGGTGGATGTGGATGTTTTTGGCCCGGCAAAAGTCCTCGAAGTCGGCAATGGAGAGGAAGCGTTTGTTGGGGGTGTTGTACCATTCGTGTCGGAGCAGGCCGGGGGATTTGGGAGCGCGTCCTTCATCCGCCAACATTCGCCGCAACGGTTCGTAGGCCATGTTGGGAAAGGAAACAATCCCCTGTTTGCCGACGCGCAACATTTCGTTGAGGATGCCTTCGACGTCATCCACCGCCTGGAGGGTCTGGGAAAGCAAAACGCAGTCGAATTGTTTGTTCGCAAAGGCGCGCAGGCCTTCGTTGAGGTCGGCCTGAATCACGTCAATACCGCGGCGCACAGCGGTCAGGATGGCGGCTTCGTCGAGTTCGACACCGATGAGGCGATGATGGGATTTCTTTTTGATGCGGGCCAGGAGGCCGCCGCGGCCGCAGCCGAGGTCAAGCACGCTGGCGTTGTCGGGGATCAATTCGATGATGCGCTCATAGTCAATGCGTCGTTTGTGGAAGATGCTGGTCGGGGCGTTGCCGAGGCCGTCGGGCACGGGTTGGATGGCGTCTTCCAGCGGGGCGCCGCGGAGATTGGCGAGGAAGGCGCGCATGAGTTCGCCGTACACTGCGAGGTTGTCGGGGAGCAGAAAAGCGTCGTGGCCGCAATGGCTGCGGACGTTGCAATAGGTAACCGGCAGGTTGTTGGCGATGAGCGCATCCGCGATGGCGCGGCTCTGATGCGGTGGAAAGAGCCAGTCGCTGGTGAAACTGATGATCAGCCAGCGCGAACGCGACGGCGCAAGGGCCCTGGCCAGTTCCACGGGAGTGGCGCCGAGGTCGAACAGGTCCATGGCCATGGTGATGGTCATGTAACTGTTGGCGTCGAAGCGTTCGACAAATTTCTGTCCCTGGTAGCCGAGGTAGGAGCCGACGGAAAATTTCTTTTCAAATTCCACCGGCACATCGCGCGGGTGGAACCGGTCCGCCTCGAACTTCTGGCTCATGGCTTCGGGTGAGAGATAGGTGATGTGACCGATCATCCGGGCAATGGCGAGGCCGACTTCGGGTTTGGTCTTTTTGTCGTAGTACTGTCCGCCGTGATAATGCGGGTCGCGCATGATGGCGTTGCGAGCGACAATGTCGAAGGCGAGAGCTTGGCTGGTGAGCCGTGGCGAGGTGGCCAGGGCCATCACACCGCCGACGAGGTCAGGGTAGCGGGTTGCCCAGGCCAGGGCCTGATGGCCGCCCATGGAGCCGCCGGCGACGGCCAGGAGTTTGGGAATGCCGAGGTGTTCGATGAGGCGGCGTTGGACTTCCACCATGTCGCCGACGGTGACGGTCGGGAAGTCGCGTCCGTAGGGTTTGCCGGTTTCGGGGTTGAAGCTGCCGGGGCCGGTGGTACCGCGGCAGCCTCCGAGCAGGTTGGAGCAGATGACGAAATACTGGTTGGTGTCAATGGCTTTGCCGGGGCCGACGGCGATGTCCCACCAGCCGGGATCATCGTCGGCGTTGTGCTGGGCAACATGCGAATCGCCGCTGATGGCGTGGCAAATCAACACGGCGTTGCTGCGGTCAGCGTTCAGCGTGCCGTAGGTTTCGTAACAGACGGTCACGCTGGGCAGAACCCCGCCATGTTCCAGGCGAAACGGCTCGTTGATGGTAAAATACTGCGCGTGGCGCAACGGTTTGGCGTGGCGCACATCGTCGCTGCACTCGATGATGTTCTGACTCATATCGGCCAGTATCCGACCATAAAAACCCGTTTCGCGCAAGTGCGCCGCACACGTCATTGTTTTTCACGTTCCTTGGAAACAACGGTTCCATGGTCGCTTCCAGACGGTAACCTGCCGAACCGCCAAGCGACGGTTCTCTTCCGTTTTCCGTATAAAAGCGCGCGACGGTTCCACGGTCGTGGGGTAACGGAGGGTTTACAGTAGCGCAGGCATTCAATGATCGCCCAGCAATACTGGTGATATTGAAAAGACGGGTAACTGTCGCTGCTGGAAAATCTCCAGCCAGTTTGGAAGCCAAATGACCTTGCTTGACGGTGATTTGTTCTGGTTCATATCACTTTGGCAAATGACAAAGTCAGTTTGTTTTTTGCCGGATGAATATGCACAAAAGAAATCGAGGACACAGTTGTCGGCTAGGACCAAAAACGTCTTCGTAACCCCTTGAAATCACGCTTTACACCGCTCACGTAGGCTGGATAGTATTGCCTGCAAAAGACAGTGCGCTTTACGGAGAGCGCGTCCAGTCCAAGTGAATAAGAATGTTGGACTACAAGATGACGATTGAGGAACTGAGCCGTAAAAGTTCAAGAGCCGCACTAATCACTGTTCAAAGCCTATTTTTTGCCGTAGCCTGTGCCTTCGTCGTGTTCGGTATCGTGGCGGTGTCTATGAATGGTACCCAGGCACTTCCCGGTTGCGGGATTCTTGCAACCCCGACCGTGGCATTTCTTGCTATCGGTATCGGGTTGATTCGGCGCCGCAAGCTCGCGCTGACAGTTGCGAAGTTCATACTTATCGTGGCGCTGGTGATTTTTGGTTTCGACCTTCTTTTTCTTCTGTTCTTCTTGGTGGTCGCTCGCGAGTTCCTTTTCTTCGAGGGCGGTTCCGGTTTCAAATGGTTGATTACTTTGCTTATTGTGACTCCAGTTCTATTCTGGCAGGTTTGTGGCTTGAGAAGAGACGAAGTGAAGCAGGAATTTATGAGTGGCACGAGTGTTCAAACATCCGATGGAGCTAACACGGCGCTCGGCGCGCCGCGTAGCTCACCTTGAGCGTTCGGCCAAACGACGTCACTCGCCATGAATACGCGCATTAACTTTGGCAGAATTGCGGTCGTAACAGCCATAGCCGTCATCGCGGCGATCGCCCTCGCTTGGGCCAGCGGTTTGTTTCCGCAGCGCCGAGGGTCAGTTCCTGCGAACGCCGTGATGGTGATCGTGCCTTATCGTTACGCCGGCACATGGGTTTTCGATGACCCACACGCAGGACTTGTCCGTGAGCCATTTGTGGCCGGTGTGCCTGAAATGATTGACCTTTTGGTCAGGGACATTCCGGATGCCACGAACGGTTTTCGGCTTCTCTTTTCGGCGCAGCCGTTTCCGGGCTACCAGAAGAAGCTCATCTGGTTGCGCGGTGATATGGGCGGCAACTACTACAAATTGGACGATCCGCCGATGAAGGGTTGGATTTGCCCGGCGATGTTCCGCTACTACAGAACCGCTCCGCGAGAGCTTTACGTGAAGGCCGAGCCGAAAAGGTGAGACACACCAATGGCCAAACAAGATCACTTGGAGCGAACAGCCGCCCCCTCTCCACCAAGCCCTCGACGGTAGAAGAGACTTTGTGGGGACAGCGGTGAGGGCGTGTGAATTGAGACAACGACGAGCGGGTTGCGCCGGGGCGCTAGCGGCGCAACCATTTGCGGGCGGTGTTGCGGGAACAACCGAAGGCGCGAGCAGTGGCCTTATGCCGTGGGCGCAGGCGTACGCAACGAGTTTCTGGCGTAGGAAGTAGCGATCAGTTTTCATGCGATACAGCTCGAAGTAGCGCGGTTGCATGAAAGGGAGGCTTTAGCCGAAGTGGGATTTGGGTTGCCAGCGCGCGGTGAGAGTGTGGGGCGGGCGCGTCCCTGCCGCCCTCTCCCCCCAGGGCGGCAGGGAGGTGCTCCCGGGGAGAGACACTTGAGGGTAGCTTGTAGCTGTCTCATGCGCTGAGTACTGATCACCTTCAGCTTCATCCCCAAGGGGTCACGATCTCCCCACCGGTTCCCATAACTCCTTGAAATCACGCTTTACACCGCTGACAGGACCGGATAACGTTTTTTTGAAAAAATGAACCGACGTGTTCTTACGGAGAGCACGTCGAGTTTCGGTGAATAAGGTATGTTCGGCGTACAAAAGTTAGTATACGTACCGGGACATTTTCATTCGTGGTTTCAGTGGTGCTTGGCTGATCGCCAGAGTCAGATTGTTCTTATACTGACGATTCTCGTGTTGGCAGTACGACTCACTGCATACGGCTTCCGGAAGTTTCAGGCGCAGAGAGTTTGGCTGTGGCTCTCGGTACTACCGCTTGTCATTGGTCTAACCGGTACGGCTTGGCAGATTTTTCGGCTGCGCTATACACTGATGTATTTGGGATGGAGCACTCCTATTGATCCGCTTGATGTCGCGCTTTCATCTGTTGTCTGCACTGAGGCCGGCTTGCTCTGTTCGATTCTGCTGCTCACAGCGTTTCTTGTGATCCATTTTTTGGAGTTGCTAAGAGCGTATCGAACGCCCAACTCTGTGCTGAAGGCAACACCGCCGAGCGGCGGCGTAGCCCAACTTGAGCGTTAGCCACTTGTCTGACATCGCCCAGA
>CAZISE010000020.1:0-66389 GCA_964541945.1 uncultured Verrucomicrobiota bacterium | reverse complement strand
CATCATGGCCGACGACCATGCGGCGCACGCCATCAGCGCCTACGGCAGCCGGGTCAATCAGACACCGCATATTGATCGGCTCGCCCGCGAAGGAGTTCGGTTTGACCGTGTGTTTGCCGTCAACTCCATCTGCACGCCGAGCCGCGCCACGATCCTCACGGGAAAATACAGCCATCTGAACGGTTGTCCCGTGTTCAACCGATTTGACGGTTCGCAGCCGACGGTGGCGAAGTATCTCCAGGCGGCCGGCTATTACACCGGCATGATCGGTAAATGGCATCTGGGCAGCGAACCGACGGGATTTGACCACTGGATCATTCTGCCGGGACAGGGAGCTTATCATAATCCGGCCTTTCTCGTTCCCGAAGGACGCACCAATTTCACCGGTTACGTGACCGACATCATTACCGACCTGTCCATCGAGTTCCTTCAGAACCGCCCGAAAGACAAGCCGTTTTTCTTGATGTGCCACCACAAGGCCCCGCACCGCAACTGGCAGCCGAATGAAAAGTACAAAGCCGAGTTCGCCAACAAACAAATCCCCGAACCGCCGACGCTGCGCGACGATTACGCGACGCGCACCGATGCGATCCGCGAGTGCAAACAAAAGATTCTCCCCGACATCACCGATCGCGACACCAAGGGACCGCCACCCGCCGGGCTGGAAGGCGACGCGCTGTTGAGATGGAAATACCAGCGGTACATGCAGGATTACCTGGCCTGCATCCAATCGCTGGACGACAACGTCGGACGATTGCTCGATTATCTCGACAAGGCGGGACTTGCCACCAACACCGTGGTCATCTACACCAGCGATCAGGGCTTCTTCCTCGGCGACCACGGTCTCTACGACAAACGATTCATGTACGAGGAATCCATCAAAATGCCGTTCCTGGTCCGCTGGCCCGGTGTCGCCAAACCCGGCTCGACCCAGGCTGCGATGGGCATCAACACCGATTTTGCGCCCACCTTCATGGACATGGCGGGACTGGCTGTCCCTGCCGACATGCAGGGCCGTTCCCTCGTGCCGTTGATCAAAGGCGAGCGTCCCGCCGACTGGCGGACAAGCTGGTATTACCGCTACTACCACGATCCCGGCGACCACAACACCCGTGCCCATTACGGTGTTCGCACTGAAACGCACAAGCTGATCTATTTCTGGAAGAAAGACCAGTGGGAATGCTACGACCTGGTGAACGATCCCCAGGAACTTCACAATATCTACAACGACCCCGCCGCTGCGGAAACAGTTGCGAAATTGAAGGCGGAGTTGTATCGGTTGAAGAAAGAACTCAGGGATGACGACCAGTTTGCCGAACAACAACCGTCCGACGGCGTGGACGGGCCGTTCGGCAGGACGCGACCTGAGAAAAACAAATAACACATGCGACCCTCTGCGGGCAAAGACAGTGCCTTTACCCTGATCGAGTTGTTGGTGGTAATCGCGATCATCGCGGTGCTGGCCGGGATGATGTTTCCCGTGTTTGGGCGGATCAAGGAAAACGCCCGCATGGCCACTTGCACCAACAACCTTCGCCAGATCGCCGCGGCCTTGCTTGCCTACGAGAACGAATTTGGCCAGATGCCCTGGCTGGATCAGGGTACATGGACACAGGTCAAAGCGCCCAACGGCAACTTGGTGGACTCGGCCAGCGGCGCCAACTGGAACGAAGTGTTGCGTAACCTCAAGTTCCTGCCCAACACTCCCACTTCCGGCGTCTGGCGATGCCCCAGCGTCCGCCAGGAGGAACTGCTGGCGGAGGATTCCAACGGCTGGAAGGCCAACTGGGGCGGCTACGGCGTCTGCAGCAGCATCTTCCGCTACGAACAAAGCAAATCAGCCGTTTTCAGCGCCGCCCTACAAAGCTCGAAATTGCCGCGTCCTTCTGACACGTGGCTGGTCGGTGATTGCGGTCAACCCCAGCCGGGTAGCGCCCCCGGCTCGGGATTGTATCGTCGCACGGGCAGTTCCTTCAGCCGTCCCGGCTCGCTTGGCCAATGGGTGTTTGGCACCAACCCGTCCTATCAACCCGCTTTGCGACATCGCGGTGTGGCCATCTGGGCGGCCTTCGACGGACGCGTCCAGCGAATGACCTGGGCGGACATGGTCGCGGAGAGAAACAATTTCACGGCGCGTGGCGAAACATTCTGATCACTGGTGCCACTCGCCGGCAAAACCGTCGTAAAACCTTTTCCATTCCCGCTCGTACCACACCGGCGCCGACGGAAACCCTTCCTGACCAATCGCATCCACCGCCACCACGTAATAACGCCGTGTTTTCTTGCCGGCTGTCGGGTCGGCAAACGAGGTTGTTGCCAGCGGATCCGGGGTCAGACGCGAGATTGGTTCCTTGTCGAACCGTCCGTCCATGCGGTACACCCGGTAGCCCTGGATGCCTTTTTCCGGGTTGGCCACCCATTTCAACTCGCACGTCTCGCCCGCCTCCCGCGAAAACACAAATTGCGGCGCCGACGGTATCGTGAACCACGCTGGGGAAACGGCGCCGTCGTCGGTCACCACCCGATACGCATACACCGCGTAGCGGTAGGGGCGGCCCGACGGATCGAGATGGTCGGCGTGCAGAGAATCCTCATAACTTGGCGCGCCTTCCGCCGAGGCCGGTTTTGTGAGGTCCACACTCGTGTCGGTGTACGACGGTTCGCCAACGGTGGCCAGACGGGTGAATGGGCCGATACGTTTGAACGCGCCCACCGACGGTTCCGCCAGCGGCGGTGTTCGTGATTTCAATCGGCGGAGTTGATCTTCGGTAAACACCTCGACTGCCGCTCGCTCGACGTGCCAGCGGGGCGCGGCGCCTTTCCAGGTCAGTTCGACGCGACGAGTTGAGATCACCGAGACAACGCCGTCCTCAGCGAACCGCGGCAGGCGGGGCCGCGGCGAGCTTGTCGCGGGCGGCGCGTTGGCGAAACGATAGGTCCAGATTTGCTGTTCGTGTTGGGTACGATTTTCCAGGATGGCGAGGTTGAGTTCGGGGGCGAAAACAAAACACCGGGCGCGGTTGCCCGATGGATCAGGCTCCATGTTGGGGTTCATTTTCGTCCAGCGATTGGCCGCGGTGTTGAACGCCCAGGTCTGGAGAGAGCCGTCGGCGGCGCGGATAACAGCGAGGATGACACGGTGGAGACTGTCGTAGGCAAGAACGGCATCGTTTTTGTCGGTCGGCGGCATAACGGGCGGTTGGAGGTCTCGCCATTCGTTTTTGGCGAGGTCGTAGGCCCAGGTGTGCGGGTCGTTGGTAAACTGTGCGCCGAAGAGAATGTGAAGTTGACAGGAGGCGTCGTAGGCCATGTTGCCGCCGCTGCGAAACGGGGGCTGTTTCGGCGGTTTTGGCCAGGTCCAGATGTTCAGGCTCGGATCATAGAGGAGCGTGCCTTCGTGACTGCCTTCGCCGCCGAAAAGGACGGCGAGATTGTGGTCGGTGTCGTACGAGGCGCATCGCAACGGCGCCAGACGCGGGGCGGGCAGCGGGCGGAGGTTGCGCCAGCGGTTGGCGGCAGGGTCGTAGGACCAGACAGAAGAGTTGTTGAGGTAGATTTCGCGCCACCATTGCCAGCCGTGGCTGCCGCTGAAGGCGGGGAAACGGAGGTAACGGGCGTGAACGGGATCGAAAAGGTTTTGTTGGGCGCAACAAACGCCCGGTGGCGAGGTGTTCGGTTCTCTCAACGTCCATGTCGCGGTGGCAGGATCGTAGGTCCAGACCTCGGCGTTTTGTTCGCCGCCGCCGCCCTGGTTGTGGCCGCCGTAGCGGATGAGATGGTGGTGGTGGTTGTCCCAGACGGCGGCGTCTTCGTAACCCATGCGCGGCGAGGGAGGCGCGTCGGTCAGGGGAGAACGTTTGATCCAGGTGTTGGGCGGTTGGTCGCTCAACGCAATGACGCCAACCAACAATAGGGCATGACCATGCACGGCGCGCCGTCTCAATGCGAGCGTCGTCGCCAGAACAACAAGGCGCCAAGCCCACCCAACACCAACAGGCCCGACGATGGTTCAGGAATGAGCACCGACATGGCAGGACCGTCGCCTGTTGGGGCGGGAAGCGAACTCAATTGAAAGACCCATGCGTCCACCGCCGCGCCGTCTTCGCGTTGGGAGAATCGCAGGGTGTAGATGCCCGGCGAGGTTACCGCCCATGTCATGGCGCTGTTGGCGGGGCTTGCGACGTTTTGCTCGAAACCGCCGCCGGCGTCCCACGGGTTGGTGGCGAAATTGCCGTCCAGCGACTGATTCAGCTCATACCAGTCGGCGATGAGTCCGCCGGTGCCATCCTTGAGTTCGACGATGTCGGCAAACAGGGAGTCGCTGGAGCCGAAGCTGTTGGTGCCGGTGATGCCGTTGCCTTCCCAGCGGACGTAGAGTTGGTAGATGCCGGTGGTGACCAGGCTCATTTGGTATTGGATGCTGGGCGGGTTGGTCGGAGAGCCGGGGGCGCCGGTATCGGGGAGAACCTGGACATATTGGCCGCCGCGGGCGTTGGTGATGCTCAGGGTGTTATCGCCGCCGGTAACCTCGTCGGGTGCGATTTTCCATGAATTTGTGTTGGAACCGGTGCCGGTGGTGCGGGCGCTGAAAATTTCGCCTTCGCCGACCACCATCCCGCCGGATTCTTGGTAGTACCAGCCGTCGGGCAACTGGCCGGCCCAGCCTGCCGATGCAACACCGAGCGCGGCGGCGAGACTTGCAAGACGGATGCGGAAGCGCAACGTCATGGTACCAAAATAACAATTCTTTTCGCGCAGACAAGCGCAAATCTGTCTTCGTCGGCAAAAAGGTTGACCGAGCAACGGGAAGCGTCGAATAATGTGGCTCGCTCACGGTCAAAACGATGTCGCATGAATAAAGGAATCCTTCTTGTTGCGTTGCTGTTTTCCGCGGCACCGGTCATGGCCGTTTCCAAGCCCAATGTGCTGTTCATTCTCGCGGATGATTTGCGTCCGGACGGATTGCGCGCGCTCGGCAACACGGTAGTCAAGACGCCCCATCTTGACCGTGTTGTCGAAAACGGTTTCGTCTTTCGCAATGCGTACACGCTTGGATCAAACGTCGGCGCGGTCTGTCTGCCGAGTCGCACCATGATTCAGACCGGTATCAGTTACTTCCGTAAACGCGACAACACACCGACGCTGGCTCGGACAATCAAAGCCGCCGGATACGCTTCCATTCGCAGTGGTAAGTTCAGTAACACCCCAAATGCGCTGGACGCCGATTTCGATCAGCATCTGGATGGCAGGACCGCCGAGGGCAACGCCGACCACATCATTGCCTTCCTCCAGCGACAGGCCGGTCAGAAACCGCTTTTTCTCTATTATGCGCCGCAGGAACCGCACGACCCGCAATACGCGCCCGACCGTTATTATCCAATGTACCAAGCCGCCGATATCCCGTTGCCGCGGAATTTCCTGCCGTTTCACCCGTTCAACAATGGCGAAATGACCGTTCGCGATGAGAAAACCCTTCCGTGGCCACGCACACGGGAAAGCGTTACTGGAAAACTCGCTCGTTATTACGCCTCGATTACGTATCTCGATGACCAGGTGGGCCGTATTCTCGATGCTCTGAAACAAGTCGGGCAATTCGACAACACCATCATCGTGGTAGCCGGGGACAACGGTCTTTCACTGGGTGAACACGGCCTGCTTGGCAAACAAAACCTCTATGAGTTCGGCGGAATGCATGTCCCGCTTGTTTTTGCCGGTCCCGGAATTCCGAAGGGCGAGACTGTTGCCCTGGCGTATCTCATGGACATTTATCCGACCCTTTGTGAGTTGACTGGGATACCCGTGCCGGCAGGACTTGACGCCAAAAGTCTCGCCCCGATTATCACGGGCAAGACAGTCAAGGTGCGCGACCATGCCTTGACCGCCTACAAGGATGTTCAACGAGCGGTCCGGGATGAGCGCTGGAAACTGATTCGTTACCCGCGCATCCACAAGACCCAGCTCTTCGATCTTCAGACCGATCCATACGAGAGCAACGACCTTTCAGGAAAAGAGGAATATGCCGACAAAATCAGAGAGATGATGGCGCTTCTGGAGAAGGCGCAACAAGAGTACGGCGACTCGTGCGCGTTGACCGTGGCAAATCCACAAGACCCCGCCTGGTCGCCATCCAACGCCTCCAAAGAACCTCCCAACAGGAAACACAAGAGAGACAGACGATCGTGAGTCGTTGCCATGACATGTTGTTGGTTGCCCTGTTGCTGGCGGCGGCCACGGCGCCCGCCGCCGAGAGGCCGAACATCGTTTACATCCTCGCCGATGACCTCGGTTATGGCGACGTCCACTGCCTGAATCCGCAAAACGGCAAAATCCCCACACCGCACCTTGACCGTCTGGCCTCGCAGGGCATGACCTTCACCGACGCGCACAGCGGCTCATCGGTCTGCACGCCGACCCGTTACGGCGTGCTCACGGGCCGGTATGCCTGGCGCACCCGCCTCCAACACGGTGTCCTCAGCGATTACGCGGAACCGCTGATTGCCGCCGATCGGTTCACGGTGCCCGCCCTGCTCAAACAACACGGTTATCATACCGCCTGCATTGGAAAATGGCATCTGGGTTTCACGCTGGATGTCCAACGCGTGAAAGGGAAGAGACAGGGCGCTCCGATGGGGGCGCGCACACAGGATGGGCCGTTGACGCGCGGGTTCGATCATTTCTACGGGTTCCATCACGCGCGGACGATGCACTCGATGTTTTTGGACGAGCGCGTCACTGAAATGGTTGAACCGGTGGACATGCTTCCGAAATTAACCCGCCATGCCGCCGACTATATTGCCGCGCGAGCCAAGACCGGCCAACCATTCTTTCTCTATTTCGCTCTCAACTCGCCGCACACACCGATTGCGCCGACCGCCGAGTGGCAGGGCAAAAGCGGACTCGGCGACTACGGCGATTTCGTGATGGAAACCGATTGGGCCGTTGGCGAAGTGTTGGCCGCGCTCGACAGGGCGGGCATCGCCAGTGACACGCTGGTCATTGCCACCAGTGACAACGGCTGCTCGCCCGCTGCCGGCGTGGCCAAACTCGAAAAACAGGGACATTATCCGAGCGCGCAATTTCGCGGTTACAAGTCCGATATCTGGGACGGCGGCCATCGCATCCCGTTCTTCGTTCGCTGGCCCGGCGTTGTCAGGCCCGGCCGCGTGTGCGCCCAACTGACCTGTCTGACCGATCTGATGGCCACTGTAGCCGACATCCTCGGCGCGCAGTTGCCCGACAACGCCGGCGAAGATAGCGTCAGCATCCTGCCACTGCTCAAAGGCGAAGACCGCCCGGTTCGCGACATGGTCGTTCACCACTCGATCAACGGCATGTTTGCGATTCGACGGGGCGACGCCAAACTCATTTTCGGCGCCGGTTCGGGCGGCTGGAACAAGGGCGGCAAGGACGGCGCGCCGGTCCAGCTTTACCGCATGTCCGACGACATCGGCGAGCGGCGAAACCGCCAGGACGCCGACAAGGAAACCGTCCAGCAACTCACAAAATGGATGGAAAAAATGATTGCCGATGGACGCAGCACGCCCGGCCCGCCGCAACGCAACGATACGGCGGTGAAACTTTGGAAACGCAACGCACAATCAACCGAACCAATGGAATAATCTGTATGCGCCTCTTTGTTTTGCCCTTTTTTCTGCTGCTCACGATCGTTTCAGGCCGGGCTGTTACCATCGGCGTGGAATGCGAGGAGTTTCAGTTCTTCGGCGATTGGACCGTCACCAGTGGACGTCCACCGGGACACTCCGGCAGCGGCGCGTTGTTCAACGGGCCGCATGGCGCAAAACTGCCCGCCGTCACTGCCGTTCAGATTCCGCGCAAGGGACGATATGCGCTCTGGGTGCGTTCCGCCGATTTCCCCGATGACCGTCCCGGCACCCGCCTGTTCAAGGTTTCCGTTGGCGGAACCATCCTGGAACAGACCTTCGGCCAATCCGGCAAGCCCGGCTACCACTGGGAACGGGGCGGCACGTTTGATCTCGATGTCGGGCCGTTGTGGCTCGGTGTTCATGACATCGGCAGGCCGTTTGCCCGCGCCGACGCGATTCTGTTGACCGATAATCTCGCGTTCACGCCGTCCGGATCGCTCGGCGCGCATCGCGTCAAGCCGCTGGAACTGCCCGTGCCGAACAACGCGAACCCGTTTCGTACCCCCGGCACTGGCGCGGGTGATGCCACGCTCGAAAACGAATTCGTTCGCATTGAGTTCCGCCATGCCCGTCCGCGCGTTTTTGTTCGGCGCGACGGACGCTGGGAAGATGTCGGTGCTGATGCCGTCGCCGAAAGTTATGTCGTTGTGGGCGGCGAAAAACCGGTCGAGTTGCGTCAGGACGGTTTTTACCCCTCCTGGAGCGGCGGCGAACTGCGTCCGATTCGTGTCGGCCCGTTTCAGACGCGGCTTGGCGGCGGCATGGCGGTTTGGGAAGCCGGACGGGCGGTTGTGTTTCGTCCGCGCGACGTTACGATGGAGCAGGGGAGGGTGGTGCTGCGGTTTGAACCGGAGGAGATGGGCGAGTTGAGCGCGACCTGGGAACTGTGTCCGGGGGAACGCGCCGCGCGTGTGGAACTGGCATTTCAGCCGGCGAAAACCGGCTCGTACTCGCTCGGTTATCATCTGTTTCAGGCAAAGCCGTTGGCTGAGGTGGACGAATTGCTCCTGCCGATGATGTGGCATCGGAAACGGTTTCCTTCGCGGCCTGTCGCATTGCTCTCGCCGTTGACGCCAACACCGGTGGCGCTGATGCAGACGGGCGGCTCAAATGTCTGGGCCGTGTGCGGTGATCCGTCGGAGATTCCGTTCGCGTGGCCGGACCGGCGCGACCCGCGATTCGCGTTGGCGCTGCGCAACCCCGCTGGCGAGGTCCAACCGGCCATTTACGGGCCGGTGCCGGGAACGGCGCGGGCGCGTTGCGAGGCGGGCGCGACGTTGCGGTTCCGATTCCGCGTGTTGGCCCGGCCGGGTGACTGGTACGACGGCTATCGGACGGCGGCGGACGAGGTGTTCCAATGGAAAGATTATCGAGCCAACGTCGGCGTGTCGTTGACCGAGGCGGCGCTGAACATGATTGACCTGGTGATGGACGACAACTTCGGCGGTTGGTGGGAACGGGCAAAAGGCCCGTATCAGATCGAAACACTCAACGGCGTCACCCACGCCTCGCCGTTGACACCGCTGTCGCTGTATTGGCTGACCGGTAACGAGGAACTGTACCGTCGCCGCGCCTTGCCGACGATGGAGTTTATGCTCTCACGCAGTCAACCGCATTTCTCGCCCGAACCTGACAACACCGGCTCAAGCTATCCCGCCGGCAACATGAGTGGTCCGGTTCGCATTTACGGCACAACCGCCTATCTTGGCCTGTGGGAACTGACTCATCGGCGAACAGAGGCGTTCCGCCAGATTGCATTGCCCGACGACGGCGTTCGCCCAACCACGGGTTACAGTCACGGGCAGGAATTCGAGGAATGGCTGGCGCGGGGCAACATCGAGAAGGCAAAACAACTCGCCGACGAGTATCTGGCCCGACATGTTCTCACAGCGCCGCGCGCCGAGATCGGTCCGCAACCGTTCTTCAATCTCACCTTTGTGCCCGACTGGGAAGGTTTGTTGCGGATGTACGAGGCGACCGGCGAGAAACGCTACCTCGACGGCGCGGTATTTGGCGCGCGCCAGTTGATGACAAGTGTCTGGACCCAGCCGGTCATTCCGTCCACAAACATCATGGTCAGCGCCGAGGTCAGTTCGCCGAGCCATATCTGGTGGAAAGGTCCGGAGAAATTCCGTCTCGGTTTCCCTCGCCGCCCCGGTGATGCGCCCGAACATTCCGTGCCCGCTTGGATCCCGTCCAATGTCGGCCTCGGTTTCGAGCAACCGGTCACCTATTACCGACGCGACAGTGGCGGGGCGATGATCTACCAGTCGGCGTGGGCGCCGAATTTCCTGCGGCTGGCGGCGTACACGGGCGACCGGATGTTTGAGACCTATGCCCGCAATACCACGCTTGGCCGCTGGGCCAACTATCCGGGTTATTACGTGGTCGGGTTGACCGACCTGCCGTTGAACCCGCGTTATCCGTACGTCGGCCCGGACGTGTCGTGCATCTACTATCATCACATCCTGCCGCATCTGGCGTGGACGATTGACTATCTGGTGGCCGAGGCGGCGCTGTTGTCGGGCGGAAAGATTACTTTTCCGAGCCAGCGCCAACACGGGTATGCATGGTTCGACAGCCGTGTGTACGGACACGCTCCCGGTAGGGTGTTTGACACCGATAACGCATGGCTTTTGTTCCGCCGTGGTATCGTCACACTCGACAACCCCGCCATCAATTACCTGCTCGCTCACACGGGCCACAAACTGCTCGTCATCCTGATGAACGAAAATCATCGCCCCGAAAAGGTGACCGTCGAATGCCTGATCGGACGCAAACGCCGCCTCACCCGCACCGTGCCCGCCCGCGCGTTGACGGTGTTGACGTTTGACCGCGTGAACATCCCGTTGCCCGCACGCGACGACTCGCCATCGCCACGTCCCGGCAGCGTGACGGTGGCGACGACGTTGAAGGGCGTCGAAGCCCGCGGGGCAGCGATTCAGGTCAAACCCGGTCCGTGGGACGCTTATCTCTGGTGCACCGCGTTGCCCAAACAGGCGCGGCGCGTGACGTTCCACTACCAACTCGACGGCGAATGGCGCAAGACGGAGGACGCAGAATATCCGTTCGAAATCACCGTGCCGGTCAGCGACGCAACGAAACCGTTGCGGTTTCGCGTCGAAGGTGTGGCGGCGGACGGCTCGACCTTTGACAGCGCGGAAACGGTGCTCGGCGGAATGCCGTGACGGGAAGCTTGAAAAAGAAACAAAAGAATTGAAGAATGCGCAACACATGAGAGGCATCATCAAACTCGCGGCGCTTGTCATGCTTGGTGGGCTGTTGGCGCGCGCCGACGCCACGGAGCAACGCCCCAATTTCCTGTTGTTGTTTACCGACGATCAGCGGTTTGACACGATTCATGCGCTTGGTTGCCGGGAAATCCTCACACCGCACATGGATGCACTGGCAAAGGACGGCGTCAGTTTCACCCATGCGGCCATCATGGGCAGCATGCAGGGAGCGGTCTGCATCCCGAGCCGGGCCATGTTGATGACGGGACGAGGACTGGCGCGTCTCCAAAAAGACGGCGCGGTCATACCTTCCGACCACGTCATGATGTCCGAATGGCTCCACCAAAACGGGTATCGCACATTCATCACCGGCAAATGGCACCAGGACAAGGCTTCCCTCCGTCGCGGTTTTCAACAGGGAGAAGCCATCTTCGTTGGCGGTATGGGCGACCATTTCAATATGCCCGTGTGCGATCTTGCCGACGGCCAACTCGTGAACAACCGCGTCGAAACCAGATTCGATGCCGAGGTGTTGGCTGACGCCGCCATCAAGTTCCTGCAGACACAAAAAACCGGGACACCCTTTTTCGCGTATGTTTCATTTCGCACACCGCATGATCCGCGTGTTGGCCCGAAGCACTTTCACGACATCTACGACGCCTCGAAACTGCCCCTGCCGCCAAACTTTCAACCCGAACACCCGTTCGACATCGGCATACGAAACCTCCGCGATGAGTTGCTGGCGCCCTACCCGCGCACTCCGGAAGAAATCCGCCAACACATCGCCGCCTACTACGCCCTGACAACCGCCACCGACGCCCAGATGGGCCGCATTCTGGCCGCCCTGCGCCAGAGCGGGCTGGCCGACAACACCATCGTCATCTTTGCCGGCGACAACGGCCTGGCCGTTGGCCAGCACGGTTTGATGGGCAAACAAAGTCTCTACGACCATAGCATCCGCGTCCCCTTGATCATCACCGGCCCTGGCCTGCCCAAAGACAAACGAACCGACGCCTTCTGTTATCTGCTCGACATTTTCCCCACCGTCTGTGCCATGGCCGGGTTGAGGCCGCCGTCCTCCTGCACCGATGGCCGCAACCTGCTGCCGCTGCTAAAAGGTCAACAGGAAAATGTTCGAGAAACGTTGTTCTTTGCCTATTCACACCTGATGCGCGCCCTCCGCACCCGTGATTGGAAACTGATCGAATACGACATCAACACCCAAACCCATACCCAACTTTTCCACCTCACCAACGATCCCTGGGAGACGAACAACCTCGCCACCGACCCGCAACACGCCAACATCCTCCAAAAACTCCAAACCGAACTGGCCTCTTGGGCGAAGGACAACATCCCCGTCGAACGCCCCGGCAAAGAAGGGACATGAACAAAACTTCCGCGCCGCGCGTTCGACACACGGTGGTCGTGTTTGCCGTCACCCTGGCGGTCATCACCTACGTGGATCGGGTCTGTATTTCGCAAGCCTCCGGCGACATCCAACGCGACCTCCGTTTCACCAAGGAACAGATGAGCCTGGTGTTTGCCGCCTTCACGCTCGCCTACGGCTTGTTGGAAGTGCCATTTGGCTGGATGGGCGACAAGTTCGGACCGCGCCGGATGTTGATGCGTGTGGTGACAATGTGGTCGCTGTTCACCGCCGCCACCGGCTGGGCGTGGAACCTGACCTCGATGATCGTCTGCCGGTTTCTGTTCGGCGCCGGGGAGGCCGGTTGTTTCCCGAACATCACAAAGGTATTCACCATCTGGTTGCCCAAACACGAACGAGTCCGCGCCCAAGGAATCATGTGGCTGAGCGCCCGCTGGGGCGGAGCGTTCACGCCGCTGCTGGTCGTCTGGGTCATGCGCCTGGTCGGCTGGCGGTGGACATTTGGGATTTTTGGATTGCTCGGCGTGGTATGGGCCGTCTGGTTTTATCGCTGGTTCCGCGACAATCCCCGCGAACATCCCGACATGACCAAAGAGGAACTGGCATTACTGGACGGCGCCGAACTGTATGCCGCCGGACACGTCAAGGTGCCCTGGCGACGATTGCTGACCAGCCCCCGAATCTGGCTGTTGTTTGTGCCGTTCTTCTGCATGAACTTCGGCTGGTATTTCTACATCACCTGGTTGCCGACCTACCTGCGCGAGGCGCGCCACGTCAGCCTCGAAAAAGGAGCCTTGCTTGCCGGTTTGCCGTTGTTCTTTGGCGGACTGGGCAGCCTCTTCAGCGGCCTGATTGCCACCCGCGCCGCCGAATGGCTGGGCAACACCGCCCGCGCCCGTCGCGCCCTGGCGGTCACCGGTCTCGCTGCCGCCGCCATCATGTTGGCGTGGTCTCCCAACATTGCCAGCGCCACCCTGGCAATGGTCGTGCTCGGTATCGCCAGCTTTTCCAACGATCTCGCCATGCCCGGTGCTTGGGGCGCCTGTATGGACATCGGGGGGCGTTATGCCGGGTCGTTATCCGGCACAATGAACATGATGGGACAGGCCGGCGGTACGCTCTGCCCGATTGCCATCGCCTATCTCCTCAAACTCACCAGCGACAATTGGAACGCTGCCTTCTGGGCCGCCGCTGCCGCCTACGCCATCGGCGCGGTCTGCTGGCTGTTCATTGACCCCGTGACGCCGTTGGAGTCATCCCACGCCTCTGATTCGGCCTCATCGCCTGCCGCCTGAACATTTGCCGTCGCTGATCCCTTTCAACCGCCGCAACCGTCCCGGGTTGTCAGCCACGATCACAATTGTCAGTCCCAACCGCCACAACGACCACAAAACACCGGATTTCCCGCATTGCCAAAAGAGTGAAACAGTCAAGAGGGAGACGAACTAATGCGGACCACATCCATCGTGGAAGAAACATTGATAAGGTTACTGTGGGCAGGCGACAAACTCTTGCGGCCCACCTTTGCTAGTCTCACCGCGCCGTTTGAAGCATGGGAACGCCGACACGTGCTACGGCGCCAACTCCACCGTCTGGAACAGCGCCAATTGCTGGTCCGCGAACAACACGGGGAACAATGGGTACGCCGATTGGCCGACCTGGGACGATTGGCGGTTTTGGGCGGACGCGATGCGCCGTCGCGCCGGGCACGGTGTTGGGACGGACGCTGGCGACAGTTGTTGTTTGCGCTGTCGGTTGGCAACAGAAGCGCCCGTCTTCGTTTATGACGATGGCTGCGGGACAACGGTTTTGGTTATTTGCAGCAGAGTGTGTGAATTTACCATGATCTCGTGGGAGAATTAACGGAGGTTTTGAGTGGGTTTCTTGACGATGTCGAATCTCTCATTCTCATGGAGGCAACCTGTTGTGTGGGGTATTCCAACGAGGTGGTGGTTTTTGGCATGATGGGAAGACGTGGCAATCAGCGCACAATGATGGCTCGCCAAATGCGCGCCTCTGTTGTAGGATAAGCACCAAACGAAAGGAGCCGCCATGAACCGTCGCCAGTTCCTCAAAACCTCCGCCGCCGCGGGCGTGGCGTTGGCCGCGTGGCCAATCCTCCGCGCCGACACACCTGCGCGAAAATACCGCACCGCCCTCATCGGTTGCGGTTGGTGGGGGAATAACATCCTTACCGAGGCCATGGCCAGCGGTTCGTGTCCGATTGTCGGTCTTTGCGACGTGGATCGGCGACACCTCGACAGGACCGCCGAGCGCGTCCAGAAACTTACCGGCGACCAGCCAAAACTTTATCGTGACTACCGCGATTTGCTCGACCAGCAGAAACCTGACATTGTGATTGTCGGCACACCGGATCACTGGCACGCGCTCCCGACCATTGCCGCAGTCAAGGCGGGCGCGCATGTTTACGTCGAGAAACCGATCAGCCACACCATTGCCGAAGGTCGCGCGATGGTTAACGCCGCGCGCGCGGCCGGCCGCGTCGTGCAGGTGGGTACCCACCGCCGCGTTTCCCCGCACAACGTCAGCGGACGGGAGTTCCTTCGTGCCGGCAAGGCCGGCAAAATCGGCATGGTCCGTTGTTTTGTCCACTATGGCGGCGGCCCTGAAACGCCGCAGAAAAATGTAGAGCCACCCCGCGAACTCGATTGGGAAATGTGGTGCGGTCCCGCGCCGTTGCGTCCGTTCAACCCACGCATTCACCCGAAGGGGTTTCGCAACTTCCTCGATTACGCCAACGGCACGCTTGGGGACTGGGGTATTCACTGGCTCGATCAGGTTCTCTGGATTACCGACGAGAAACACCCTCGCAAGGTCTTCTCCCACGGCGGTCGTCCCGTCAAAGGCCTGGCAGTGTGTACCAAAGACGAGCAGACCAGCGATGCCCCCGATCATCAGGTTGCCACCTGGGAGTTTGAGTCGCTCACCGTGCAGTGGGAACACCGCCTTTTTGCCGGGAACAATGCCGAGAAAGGCGAAAACGTCGGCTGCTACTTCTACGGCACCAAAGGCACCTTCCACATGGGGTGGCAGGACGGCTGGACATTTTATCCCGTCAACAAAAACGAACCGGTCCTCCATGAGGACGCGCGCCTTGGTCAGCCCGACGGCCAGAACATCAAGGAACTCTGGGCCGACTTTCTCGACGCCATCCAGACAGGGCGCAAACCCGTCTGCGACATCGAGGAGATTCATCGCTCCACCTGTTGTGCCCTGCTCGGCATGCTCTCCTACAAACTCGGCCGCAGCATCCTCTGGGATGGCGCGAAAGAAACCATCATCGGCGATCCCGACGCCAATCAACTCCTGCGCCGCGACTACCGCGGCCCCTGGCAATATCCCACATGAAAACACTTGCTCTCTTTCTCCTCGTCGTCTCCCTGGTCGCTCGCGCTGACGAGCCGCTCTTCGACGGCCAGTCTCTCAAAGGCTGGCGTCCCTACAACAAACCCGCCGGCACCCCCATTGGAGACGGTTGGAAAGTCGAAAACGGCATCCTCAAAAAACTCGCCGGTCAAAAAGGCGGCGACATCATTACCGAAAAGACCTACAACAACTTCGAACTAACCTGGGAATGGCTGCTCAAACCCGGCGCCAACAATGGCGTGAAATATTTCGTCACCGAAAAACGCCCGCAAGCGCCCGGCCACGAATACCAGATGCTCGACGACAACCATGAGAAATGGAAAAAACTGCCCGACAAGGCCAAAACCGCGGCTTTCTATGATGTGTTGGCGCCCGCGCCCGACAAACCACTGAAGCCGGCGGGCGAATGGAACCTCTCGAAAATCGTCGTCAACGGTAACAAGGTTGAGCACTGGTTGAACGGGAAGAAAGTCCTGGAATACGAGTTGGGTAGCGACGCCGTGAAAAACGGAATCGCAAACAGCAAATTCAAAAAATACCCGGATTTCGGCACGAAAATTCGAGGCCATATTATGCTGACCGATCACAACGACGAGGCCTGGTACCGCTCCATCCAGATCCGGGAGTTGCCCGAATGAACCGACGCGCCTTTCTCGGCAGCGTCGTGACCGGTGTCGCTCTCGGACGCGTGCCTCTGGAAGCCGCTTCCGACGGGTTCGAGGAACCGGTCCGTCCTCTGCCGCTGCGACCGGGCGCAGACGTGGTTGTCTGCGGCGGCGGCCCGGCCGGTGTCGCCGCTGCCATCAGCGCGGCGCGCGCCGGCGCAAAGACGTTGTTGCTGGAACTGCACGGTTGTCTCGGCGGCATTTGGACGACCGGTCTGCTGAGTTGGATTCTCGATCACGCGAACAAGAGCGGCCTGATGACGGAAATCTTTCAACGGTTGGAAACACACGGCGGACGCGCCGCCAGCAACCGCAACGGCTACGAACCGGAAGTGATGAAACTGGTGTTGGAAGAGCTTTGTGCCGAAGCCGGCGTCGAAATCCAGCTTCACACGCGCGTGTGCGCCGCCCGTCGTGACGGTCAACGGCTGACGCACGTCATTACCGAATCGAAATCGGGACGTGAAGCCGTGCCGGGAAAAGTCTTCATTGACTGCACCGGCGACGGCGATCTCGGCGCGGCGGCGGGTTGCGGGTTCGATCTCGGTCATCCCGAAACAGGCAGGACCCAGCCGATGACGTTGATGGCACTGGTCAGCGGTCTTGTGCCGTCGGAAGTGCGGGGGTTTTACCGTGAGGACGATGATCGGGACAGGTCCGGGCCAAAAGAACGGTTGCGCGCGGCGATGGAGAAGGGCGGCCTGTCGCCCTCGTATGCGAAACCGACGCTGTTTCGTTTGCGCGACGACCTGTTCGCGTTGATGGCCAATCACGAGTACGGCGTGCTGGGCACCGACGCACGCGATTTGACCGCCGCGACGCTTCGAGCGCGCAAGGAACTTCACCAACTCGTCAACGGCTTGCGCTCCCTCGGTGGGCCATGGAAAAACCTCCACATCGTCGCCACTGCCGCGCAGATCGGCGTGCGCGAAGGTCGTCGCCTGCGTGGACGTTACACCGTGACCGTTGACGACCTGCGTGAGGGACGCCGACAGGAGGACGCGGTCTGCCATGTGACATTCCCGATTGACGTTCACTCGACCGACCCGACAAAGAGCAAGGGAACTACCGGCGCCGGGTTCCGGGCGAAGCCGTACGACATTCCGTTGCGGGCGTTGATCGCGAAAGACGTGGACGGTCTTTTGATGGCGGGTCGCTGCATCAGCGGCGATTTCATTGCGCACTCCAGCTATCGCGTCACCGGCAACGCCGTCGCCATGGGCGAAGCCGCCGGCAAAGTGGCCGCCCAGGTTGCCACGACAGGACGGTTACCATGAAACGATGGCTGGCTACCATCCTGTGGCTGACGGTAACGGTTCGTGCCGAGCCGCCAGTGGTGATTCTGAAGCTGGACGACGTGCGACAGCCGCTTCACCCCAACTGGCAGCGCGTGGCCGATTACATCGAGACCAACCGCTTGAAAGCGTCGTTCGGCATTATCGGTTCGTCGCTTGAATCAAACAACCCGTCCTACTTTGACTGGATCAGGAAGATGAACAAGAAGGGGCACATCGAGTTCTGGCTCCACGGCTATCGTGAGCGAACCAAGGACGACAAAAACGGCGAGTTCGAGCAAGGCTCGTTTGAGGAACAAAAAGCCATCCTGGAGCGTTGCGAACGCCTGGCGAAAGAGAAACTCGGTTTTACATTGTCCGCCTTTGGCCCGCACTGGAGCGCGACGACCGAGGCAACCGAGCAGGCGCTCGATGCCGTACCCGAAATCCAAATCTGGCTCTACGGACCGCGCCAGCCCAAATACTACAAGAAAATTTCCCTGCCGCGTGTGATGGCGTTGGAAAACCCAACGTTCGTGCCCGACTTCGAGAAGTTTAAAACAACCTATGAACGCGTCGCTGCAAAAGAGAAATTCCTCGTTTTGCAAGGTCATCCGCCCAACTGGCATAGTGCCGAGCGCTGGAACGGGTTCATCCAGATCGTGGAGTTTCTTCGGTCCAAAAACTGTGTGTTCATGACCCCTTCGGAGTACGCCAAACCATGACGACAACCCGACGCGCCTTTCTCGGACGACTGGCAGCGGGCGTTGCCGCCGCGACGACACGGACGCCGTGTGCCGCGGCCCCGCCCCAACGCCCGTTGCCGTTGCGCGACGACGCGGATGTGATCGTCTGCGGCGGCGGCCCGGCGGGTGTTGCCGCCGCCATTAGCGCAGCGCGCGCCGGCGCCCGGACACGACTCTTTGAATGGCGCGGCTGTCTGGGCGGGGTCTGGACGGCCGGGCTGTTGACCTACATCTTCGATTTTGACAAGCCGGGGCTTCCCGCGGAACTGAAAAAGCGGCTCGATGCGCGTCACGCGCGACGCCAGAAGAATCCGAGCCGTTTTGTGTACGAGCCGGAAGCGATGAAACTTTTGCTGGAAGAAATGTGCGAGGAAACAGGCGTAAAAACGCAGTTGCTGACGCCCGTGGTGGCCGCTTACCGCGAGGTAGACCGGTTGACAACCATTGTCACCGAATCCAAGTCGGGCCGTGAAGCGTGGCGGGCAAGGATGTTCATTGACTGCACCGGCGACGGCGATCTTGGCGCGCTGGCCGGGTGTGGTTGGGATTTCGGGCGCGGCCCGGACGGCGAGTGCCAACCGATGACGCTCAACGCGCTGGCGGTGGTCCGGGACGCTGCGGCGCTGGGTGAATACCTGTCGTTTTACCAGGACGACAATCGCCATCTGCCGGCGGTCGAGGCGTTTCAGCGCGAACTCCAACGGGCGGGCGTGACGACCTCCTACGGGCATCCGACGTTGTTCCATGTGCGCGACAATCTCGTGCTGGTAATGATCAACCACGAGTACGGTGTCCGACCGTTCGACGCGCGGCAGGTGACGGCAGCGACGTTGCGAGCGCGGGCGGAGATTCACCGTGTGGTGCGCGCCCTGCGGGCACTTGGCGGTCCGTGGGAAGGAATGCAGGTCGTGGCCAGCGCCGAGCAGATCGGGGTGCGCGACGGACGACGGATTCACGGGCGATACACGGTGACCCGCGACGATCTGATCAACGGCACTCGTCATCCCGATGCCGTCTGTCGGGTCACGTTCAACGTGGACATTCACGCCCCGACCCCGGAGAAAAACCGGACAGAAACCATCTCACACGGCGGGTTCAAGGCGAAGCCGTACGACATCCCGTTGCGGGCGTTGATCGCGAAAGACGTGGACGGTCTTTTGATGGCGGGCCGTTGCATCAGCGGCGATTTCATCGCGCACGCCAGCTATCGCGTCACTGGCAACGCCGTCGCCATGGGCGAAGCCGCCGGGAAAATTGCCGCGGAAGCGGCAAAGACAGGACGACTACCATGAAACAGATCCTGCTGATGATGTTGGCGTCCGCGGCTCTTGCGGCGGACAAACCGAACATTGTCTATATTCTCTGTGACGACCTCGGTTACGGAGACGTACAGGCGTTGAATCCCCAGCGGGGCAAGATTCCGACTCCTCACATGGACCGTCTCGTGGCGGAAGGTATGTCGTTTACCACTGCGCACGCCAGTTCCGCCGTCTGCACACCGACCCGCTACGGCATTCTCACGGGCCGTTACAACTGGCGGACGCGGCTTCAGTCGGGTGTGCTGGGCGGATTCAGCCCCGCGTTGATTGCCGCCGATCGGCTGACGGTGCCGTCATTGCTCCGGCAACACGGCTACGTCACCGCCTGCATTGGCAAATGGCATCTCGGTATGACGATGCCGGGCCGCAAGGGAACTGCGTTCAGCGATCAAATCGAGAGCGGCAGCGCCGCGCAGTTGGATGCGCAACAACGAATTGCCGACGGACCGACGACGCGCGGGTTTGACTACTTTTTCGGTATCAGCGGATCGCTGGACATGCCGCCGTTTGCGTTTATTGAGAACGACCGGTTTACGGAGCCGCCAACAGCCACAAAGAAATGGGGGCGCTCCGGGCCGGCGGCGCCCGGATTCGAGGCGGTGGACGTTTTGCCGACGCTGACCCGCAAGGCTGTCGAGTTCATCGGCAAAACTCGTTCGCCGTTTTTTCTGTATCTGTCGTTGAACTCGCCGCACGCGCCGATTGTGCCGACGAAAGAATGGCAGGGCAAAAGTGGTCTTGGTGATTATGGTGATTTTGTCATGGAAACCGACTGGGCGGTGGGTGAGGTCGCGAAGGCGCTGGAGGAAAAAGGCATTGTTAACGATACCCTGTTGATTTTCACCAGCGACAACGGTTGCTCGCCCGCGGCCAACATCAAACATCTTGAGGCATCGGGACATTTTGCCAGCGCCGACCGTCGCGGTTACAAGGCCGACATCTTTGATGGGGGCCATCGCATTCCGTTTGTGGTGCGTTGGCCCGGCAAAGTCAAACCCGCCTCGACCAGCCACCAACCCATCTGTTTGACCGATCTGATGGCCACCTGCGCCGAGATTCTGGGCGTTCGATTGCCCGAGAACGCCGGCGAAGACAGTGTCAGTTTCCTGCCGGCGTTGCGCGGGGAGACCTATCCGCGCGTGGTGGTGCATCATTCCATCAACGGGTCATTCGCCATCCGCGAAGGCCGCTGGAAACTCGAACTCTGCGCCGATTCCGGCGGCTGGAGCGCGCCGCGTCCCGGTAGCAAAGAAGCGCAGGGATTACCGCCGGTGCAATTGTACGACATGGAGACGGATGTCGGAGAACAAACCAACGTGTACCAGGAACACCCGGAAATCGTCGAACGATTGACCAAATGCTTGGAGCAATATGTTGCCAACGGACGGAGCACTCCCGGCGCGCCACAGACAAACGATGTGACAGTGGTGTTGCACAAGGAACCGAAAAGGAAGGGTGCAAAGAAATGAGAGGGGACGGGGTGCCGCCGCTACTGCGGCCAAACCCGTGGGGGTTTTGGGCGAGCGTCGGTTTGAGCGCGGCGATTTTTGGTGTGTTTGTGATGGTGCAAACCATGGTCACCATCGCGTTTGCCGTGGCGAACCAGGTGCCGTTGCAAAACCTCAAGGAGTCGGAGAGCAACGGGTCGGTCTTGTATCTGGCCACCTTGACGGCGACGCCGCTGGCCGGTGGATTGACGGTGTGGTTGGCGAGTTTGCGCAAACCGATGCGGGTTGGGGAGTATCTGGCGTTGAAATTGCCGTCAGGGCGCCAGGTCGTCGTGTCGTTGTTGGCGCTGGCCGTGTATCTGGTGGGATGCGATTCGGTATCGGTGTGGTTGGGGCGTCCGATTGTGCCGGAGGTAATGGTGGAGGCGTATCGGACGGCGGGCAACAAACCATTGTTCTGGGTGGCGTTGGTGTTGGCGGCGCCGTTGTTTGAGGAGATTTTCTTTCGCGGGTTCTTGTTTACCGGCTTGCAGCACAGTCGTGTGGGTGGGGTGGGGGCCATCGCGCTGACGTCCGTCTTGTGGGCCGTGATTCATCTGCAATATGACTGGTTGGGAATGCTCTATATTTTGGTGGGTGGTTTGGTGTTGGGCGCGGTTCGGCTGTGGACCGGGGCGGTCAGTTTGTGTATTTTTTTGCACGCTCTGTTGAACTTTGGCGCGACGTTGGAGACAATCTGGTTGCTGCAGTATCGCTAGAAGAAGCAGGGGAGGGAAATGGCGTGTCGCAAGCGTCGCAGGTATTCGTGGCGCGGAATTTCTTCGGTGCCGAACTGTGCCAGGTGGGATGTCTGCCACTGAGTGTCCAGCAGTACAAACTTTTGGTGGCGTAATCGCTCGACCAGCGACACCAACGCCACCTTGGAGGCATCCGTGACCCGGTGAAACATGCTTTCGCCGAAAAACGCGCCGCCGATGTGGACGCCGTAGAGGCCGCCGACGAGTTTGTCGTGGAGGCGGGTCTCGACGCTGTGGGCGAAGCCGAGGCGGTGGAGCAGGCAATAGCTTTGGATGATTTCTTCGGAAATCCACGTTCCTTCCCGACGAGCGGCGCACTCGCGCATGACGGTTTCGAAGTCGTGGTCAAACGTGATGGTGAAACGGCCTTTCTTCAGGACGCGACGAAGACCGTGGGGGATGTGAAAGCGGTGATCCAGAGGGATGACGGCGCGAGGGTCGGGTGAGAACCAGGCAATCTCGCCGTCGGGGGCGACTGCCATGGGAAAGATGCCCTGGCTATAGGCGTTGAGCAGCAGGTGGGGCGCGAGCATGGTTTGATTCTAGCACAGGATTCGCCTAGGATGCGCGCTCATTGTGACGGAACGACAAAAAGGGATCCTCGCATTGTCGGTGGTGTTGGTGGCGTGGAGTCTGTCGAGTGTGTTCGTGAAATACCTGATTCGGGAAGGATACGATTCGCACACGCAGAATTTCTACCGATACGCCAGCGGCACGCTGGTGGTGTTGCCGTTTCTTGCGCGGCGTGGGCGCGGACCGGTCGCGGTTTTGGATCGGCGACTGCTGCTGGTCCTGCTGGCGGCGACTCTTCCGAACCTGGGACATCAGATTTCCTGGACGGTGGCCTTGAACTGGATTCATCCCGGTCTGGCGTCGTTCCTGAACAAGTCCAGCGTCTTTTTCTCCGCGTTGCTTGCCTTTGTGTTTTATCGGGATGAACGCTGGTTATTGCGATCAAAACGTTTCTTGGTGGGGCTGACGCTGACCATTGGCGGCACGTTGGGGTTGGCGTTGTGGCGGGGGGATTTGGGGCGAATGGAGGTCAACGCGGGCGTGGCGCTCGCGTTGCTCGCGGCGCTCTCCTGGTCCACGTACAGTGTCGTGGTGAAACGCCCCACCGAAGAGATCGGCTCCACAAGGTCGTTTGCCGTGGTGGGCATTTACACGACGGTGGTGTTGTTTGTGGTCGCGTTATGTTTTGGTCATCTTGGGTTGTGGTGGCGGATGCCGTGGCATGTGAATGCCATCATGATCGCGTCGGGCGCGTTCTGCATCGGTGTCGGGCACACGTTGTATTACTATGCAATGCGGCGATTGACGGTGTCGGTTTGCGCCACGATGTTGCTGACGACTCCGCTGGGGACGCTGCTGATCTCGCGCTGGTTGTTTGGCGAGCAAATGGGCGTCGGGCAACTGATTTCTGGCGGCATTTTGATTGGCGGAGCCTTCCTCACGCTGATGGCAAAGGAGAAAACCGTCGTGATGGGATCGTCGGCGTAATAAGCCGCGGTCCGCGCGCACACCGGTGGCGTAAGAAGCCCAGGCGCAAACGCGAGTCGCGGTGTTTCCGTGTCGGTGCCAATGGATTGCGCCGTGCATGAAAACCCGCTCCGTGCGTGGCATGTTGCCGCGGCAACATGCCACGCGAACTTGGTCAGACCGCTGGAGTGTCGTGTTACAATTCCTGACCGGTTACGGCATCGGTGATCTTGAATTGTTCGAAGTGGAAGGAAGGATCGGCGCGGAAGCTGAGTTTGCCGTTGAGTTTCTTTTCCAGTTCGATGAGCAGCGCCTCATCCTCGGTGCGGAGGCGATTGAGGACTTCGGGATGAACGAAGATGCGGATGTGCGGTTGCTCGTGGTGCCCTTTTTCGCGGAGCCGTCGCAGGACCTCGCTGATTTTACGCTGGATTTCGACGGACATCGAGAGGGCGCTCTTGACCATGCCTTTGCCCTTGCAGTAGGGGCAGTCTTCATAGACGGCGCTGGCCATGCTTTCGCTATGGCGTTGGCGGGTCATTTCGAGCAGGCCGAGTTGTGAGATGGGCAGGATGCGGGTTTTGGCCTTGTCGCGTTTGACGCCCTCGCGCATTTTTTGGAGGACCTGTTGCTGGTCGCGGCGGTGGCGCATGTCAATGAAGTCCACGACGATGAGGCCGCCGATGTTGCGCAGGCGCAACTGGCGGCAGATTTCCTCGGCGGCCTCCAGGTTGGTCTGAAGGATGGTGGTATCGAGGTCTTTCTGGCTCTTGTGGCGGCCAGTATTGACGTCAATGGCCACCAGCGCTTCGGTTTCATCAATGCAGATGTAGCCGCCGCTTTTGAGCCAGACCTGGCGTCGGAAGGCGTTTTCGATCTGTCGTTCGACGTTGAACTTGGTGAAGATCGGCGTCGGCTCGGTGTAGAGGCGGACCTTGCCGCGGGAGCGGCGGCTGATTTGTCCGATCATGTTGCGGATGCGTTCATAGGCGTCCTCGTTGTCCACGACGATACGGTCAATTTCCTCGGTGAGGAAATCGCGAACGGTGCGCTCGATGAGGTCGGGTTCCTGGAAAACGCAGCACGGGGCCGGTTCTTTTTTGATTTTTTCCTCGACCTGTTTCCAAGTTTGGAGGAGCAGTTCAAGGTCGCGGATGAAGTAGCGTTTCTTTTGTCCTTCGCCGACGGTGCGGACAATGACGCCCATCCCTTCGGGTAGTTTCAGGTCGCGAACGATGCTTTTGAGGCGTTGACGCTCTTTTTCATCTTCAATCTTGCGGGAGATGCCGCGAGAGGGGTCGAATGGCATCAGCACGAGGTAGCGGCCGGGGATGCTGATGTTGGTGGTGATGCGGGGGCCTTTGGTGCCGATGGGGCCTTTGACGACCTGAACGATGACTTCGGAGCCGGGCGGATAGAGTTTGGGAATGTCGTTTTGGCTGATTTTTTTCTGGGGCGTTTTTTGTTCGCCGGGTGTTTCCACCAGGTCCACGCGCTCGGCCAGCGACTCCGGGATGATGTCCCAGTAATGCAGGAAGGCGTTTTTCTCGAAGCCGATGTCCACGAAAGCGGCTTTCAGGCCGGGTTCAAGGTTTTTGATTTTGCCCTTGAAGATGCTGGCCACAATACGTTTCTCGGTGGTGCGTTCGATGCTGAATTCCTCCAGTTGGCCGTGTTCCAGCAACGCCACGCGGTTTTCCAGCGCTTCGGCGTTGACGATGATTTCCTTGTGGGTGAGTTTTCGTCGGCCCAGCAACAATTCTTCGCTTTTTTGGATCAGTTTCTTGATGACTTCCATGTCAGTAGTTTCTCCTGTGAATCCATATGTTTTGCAACAATCCCAGTGCCGTCATGGTGACCAGCACGAACGAACCGCCATAGCTGAGCAGCGGCAAGGGCACTCCCGTTACCGGCATCAGTCCGATGGTCATGCCGATGTTGACGAACACATGGAAAAACAACATGGCCACGATGCCCGTCGCCAACAACATGCCGAGACGGTCGCGCGCATGGGCTGCAATCCACAGCCCGCGCCACAACAGCAGGGCATACAACCCCACCACGCCGGCGCTGCCGACAAACCCTTTCTCCTCAGCAATCACGCTGAACAGAAAATCGTTCGGCGCCACCGTGCGCGGCAAATACCCCAGCGAGTTCTGCGTTCCCTGCAGAAATCCTTTCCCTGTTACGCCGCCGCTTCCGACGGCGATCAAGGACTGGTTCAAGTTCCATCCCGCGCCGAGCGGGTCACGGTCCGGATTCAAAAACACCGTCAACCGCTGGCGCTGGTATTTCTTCATGTGCCACCACGCCACGGGCGTCAGGCACAAACCCAACAACGCGGCCAGCACAAGGTGTTTACCCCGCGCACCGGCCACAAACAACATCCCGAATGTGATCGGGATCAACGTCATGGCCGAACCGAGATCCGGCTCGACCAAAATCAACACAAACGGCATCGCCATCAACAGCAACCCGCTCCACACCGTCGAAGCGCGCCGCCGCTGTTCGGGTGTCCGATGAAACAGGTAGTAGGCCAGGCCGATGATCAGCGCCAGCTTCGCCAGTTCCGCCGGCTGAATGCCGAGCCGTCCCACCCCCAGCCACCGCCGCGCGCCGTACACCTTCACGCCAACGACCAGCACGAGCAGCAGCAGCAAAATGGCCAGCGCATACCACAGCGTTGCCCACTGACAGATCAAGCGGTAATCCACCGCCATCACCACCAGATACAATCCCAGCCCGACGCCGAACCACACCAACTGCATCCGCCAAAACGACGGCATCGGTTGTCCCGGCCCGCGATAGGACGCGCTGTAGATAAAACAAACGCCGACAACTACCAGCGCGATCATTACCGCAAACAGCAGCCAATCCATGCGTTTGAAAACCGTTATGGGCGCGTTAGTCGGCATGAAGCCCCTCCTGTCCCACTCGCTCCACCGTCCTGCCGAAAATCCCGGCCAGAATCTGTCCGGCCACCGGCGCCGCGGTGTGCCCGCCGCTGGCGCCTTCCTCAAACAGGACAGCCAGCGCCACTTCGGGCGATTCGTATGGCGCGAAGGCGATGAACCAGGTTCGTTTTACCCGTTGCGTCGCGCCGTGAACCCGCAGGTCGGCCTCGGCGGTGCCGGTTTTGCCGGCGACCCGGATGCCCCGGACGGCGGCGGCGCGTCCGGTCCCGTCAGTTGCCTGCACCACCGACAACATGGCCTGCCGCACAAATTCGATGTCGGACGGCGACGCGGAGATGCGGCGACGCGCTTCCGGCTTGGTTTCGCTCACGATGAGGTTTTCGGCGGTTACCACGCGCTGGACCACAAAGGGTCGCCACACGGTCCCGCCGTTGGCCAGCGCGGCGGTCAGACAGGCCATTTGAAGCGGAGTGACCAGCAGAAAACTCTGTCCAATGGACAACTGTGCCGTGTCACCATCCCACCAGCGTTCACCGAGCGTCAATCGTTTCCAGGCCGGGGTCGGAACCAGGCCGGGTTTTTCGCCATCGAGGTCCAGGCCGCAGAGCTGGCCGAGGCCGAATTCACCGGCTTCTTTCGCGATGGTTTCGGCCTTGATAGCAAGCCCTTTCTGGTAAAACCACACGTCGCACGAAAGCCGCAACGCCGTGGCGGCATCCACTCGTCCGTGGCCGCGCCGGTTCCAACAGCCGAACGAACGATTGCCGATGTGCAATGATCCTTCACAGAGAACGCTGTCGGCCGAGGTGACCGCGCCGTGTTGCAGCCCGGCCAACAAGGTCACCGGCTTGAAGATCGAACCGGGCGCGTACCGGGCGCCGATGGCCCGGTTCAACAGCGGGCTGGCCGGATTGCGCAACACCCATGAAAGTTGTTCCGCCGGCGCGCCGGGTGTGAACAGATTCGGGTCAAACGTCGGACGGCTCGCCATGGCCAGAACCTCGCCGGTGCGCGGGTCGAGCACCACCGCGGCGGCCCGTAGTTCCGCCCCCGCCGGCAAGGGTGCGCGGTCCAGCGCCTGTTCGACAATTCTTTGGATCCGGGCGTCCAACGTCAGCACCACGCGGTCACCGCGTTCGGCCGGTTTGTACCCGGTTTCGGCAACGGTCTGGCCGCTGGGATTGACCCGGATGGTGCGTCCACCGGGCGCGCCGCGCAGATATTCGTCGCAGACCTTTTCGACACCCTGTTTGCCCGCGGTGTCGGCTTGGTAATAGTAAAACTCGTCGGCCTCCTCGTCGTCCGGTTGCTCGGCCTGTCCGGAAAAACCGAGCACATGCGCCGCCAGTGAGCCGTGCGGGTAATGGCGCACCGGCGTCGCCACCAGGTCCACCGCGGGCAAATGACCCGCTCGCTCCGCAAATTGCGCCGCCAGCGACGGCGAAAGATCGCGCCAGACCACCAGCGGCAACGGACGCCGTTTCAGGTAATGGGCGCGAATTTCCTGTTCCGTCAACGTCACCGGCAGATTCATCGTTTGCGCCAGCAGCGCCAGATGTGAATGAATGACCCGGTAAATATCCTGTCGTTTTGAGCCGCGGAGCTGGTCGAGATAGATAACAGCATCGTAACGCGGCCGATTTTCCGCCAGTACCACGCCGTGGCGGTCCACAATGTCACCGCGGGCTGACGGAATACGAATGCGTCGGAGCGACTGGGATTGTTCGCGGCTGCCGTACATCTCGGCGTGCAGCACCTGCACGCGGAACAACGCCAGCAACAAGATCAGCAACCCGACACCAACAAGAGCGCCAACAACGTGAAGCCGCGGATTGTTGTCCCGAAATGGAGCCGTCAAAATCATGTCACCCGCAGCCTCCAACGCAAAAAATCCAACACAAAAAACACCACCGGTGTCACAGCCGCGCTGAGAACGGCCAGTAGCGATATCTTCCATGCCGCGCCGCCGCCAAACCCGACGACAGCACAGGCGGCCAGCGACGCCACCAGACTGACCAACGCGCCGCCCAGCATTTGCATCCAGAGCGCCTCGCGGTCGAACGCCCGCGCCATGCCCGTCAACAGGAACGCCGCCAACGCGTAGGCCGCCATAGTGTTGCCGAATGGCGCCGCCGAAAGAGCGTCCTGCAAAAAACCGGCCGTAACCGCCAACGTGACAGCCCAGCGGCGGTGACGGAACGTTAGCGCCCCGAAAGCCACCAGTGCAGGCAAAAACTCGAAACGGACACCGCCCAGCCACCAGGCCGTCGGCAACCGCGCCTGGAGCGCGGTCAGCGACAGGGTGAAGATGGCCATGAGGAGGAAGTTCATGGGATAATCACCATCACTTCCTCCAGCCGATGAAAGTCGGCGGCGGGTTTGAGTTCGACGCTTTGATACAAGCCCTGCGGATCGAGATCGGCGCCTGTGACGGTGCCGATGAGGATGCCGCGGGGGAAAATGCCGCCCAGCCCGGAGGTGTACACGCCTTCGCCGACTTTCACGGAGACCTTGCGGTCCACAAAGGTCATTTCCAATCGCGGTTCACGGGAGAAGGCGGCATGAGCACCACTGACAATCCCGGGGTCGCGGCTGGTTTCCAGAAGCGCGCCGATTTTGCAGGAAGCGTCGAGCAGCAGCAGGACGCGGCTTTCGCCAGCGGTAACGGAAACAGTTTTGCCGACCAACCCGCTGGCGCTGAGCACGGGCAGGTCGGGGCGGACGCCATCGTCGCTGCCACGGTCAATCTGGATGCTTTTCCACCAGTTGGAGGCGTCACGGCCAATGACCCGGGCGCCGACGGTGCGCCAGGGAGCGGCCTGTTTGATTTGGAGCAGGGCGCGGAGCTGTTGGTTCTCGGCACGTTGATGTTGCAGTTCGGTGATTTGGCGGCGGAGATCGTTGTTTTCGGCACGAAGTCGATCGTTGTGGCGTGAGAGAGCGGCGTGGGTGCGAAGGACGGGAATCAGGTCGCCAAGACGCTCGAAGGGGGTCCCAAGCTGCACAAACAAGGTTCGCAGCCGGGCGCCCACCCGCGTCGGCTGACCGAGCAACAATGCCCATGCCAACACAAACAGCCCAATAATGACCAAATTTTCTCGCTTCAACTAATTTATGCCGCCGTGGCGGCCTCAACAACGCGAGTGTGGGGCAGGAGTGGCAAATCGGGCCTAGGAGGAATTGCGCGCCAGTTTCTCAAGGAAACCAAGTTCTTGAAGAACAACCCCCGTGCCCATGGCGACGGCGCTGAGTGGGTCGTCAGCCACATGAACGGGGAGGCCGGTTTCTTCGGACAAAAGCTTGTCAATGCCGCGGATGAGCGCACCGCCGCCTGCCAGCACGATACCGCGATCCACGAGGTCGGCGGACAATTCGGCGGGACATCGCTCCAGCGTCATGCGGATACTCTCGATGATGGTCGAGATCGGTTCCTGCAACGCCTCGCGGATTTCCTCGGAGGTGACAGTCAAGGTTTTCGGCAGGCCGGCCACCAGGTCACGGCCTTTGACTTCCATGGTCAATTCGTGTTCCAAGGGGTACGCCGAGCCGACGTTGATCTTGATGTCCTCCGCCATGCGCGGCCCAATGTCCAGGTTGTAAGCGCGTTTCATGTACTGGATAATCGCTTCATCCAGTTCGTCTCCTGCTACACGCACGCTGCGGCTGAGCACAATCCCCGCCAGGCTGATGATGGCCACTTCGGTCGTGCCGCCGCCAATATCCACAATCATGTTGCCTGCCGGCTCTTGCACCGGCAGCCCAACGCCGATGGCAGCCGCCATCGGTTCTTCAATGAGATATACCGGGTGTCTGGCCCCGGCATGTTCCGCACTGTCTTTGACGGCGCGTTTCTCGACTTCGGTGATGCCACTGGGGACAGCCACCACCACGCGCGGTTTCACCCCGTAACGGCCGGAATGAACCTTGCTGATGAAGTAGCGCAGCATCGCTTCGGTGATCTCGAAATCGGCAATAACGCCGTCTTTCATGGGGCGGATGGCGGTGATGTTGCCTGGCGTTCGGCCCAACATCCGCTTCGCCTCTTCTCCCACCGCCAGGACGTGGCTGGTGCCGGTCTGAATGGCGACCACGCTTGGCTCTCGCAAAACAATACCGCGATCCCGCGCATAAACGAGGGTGTTCGCGGTGCCTAAATCGATCCCGATGTCGGTGGAAAAATAGTTTAGAAACTTGCCAAACATCTAAATTGTCAGTCTCCCCAACGCGTCCTCCTTGACGCCATAAGTTGCGCTCCTTTTACCCCTTGCAACCGCCAGCGTCAAGCGGCGAATTGCAACGCCTTGGGAACCGGTGGGGAGATCGTGCCCCACTTGGGGGGTGAAGTTGAAGGTGATGAGTCCCCTGCACATGAGAGAGCTACAAGCTACTCTCCGTCCCTTCTCCCAAGAAGCGCCTCCCTAGCGCCCTGGGGGGAGAGGGCGGCAGGCAAACACATCCTACTGCCACTCACCCCAATCTGGCCAGCTACGACCCGCTTCAGGTAAATCTTTTTCTTCATGCAACTCCACTACTTCGAGCTGTATTGCATGAAAACCGATCGCTACTTCTTACGCAAAAAACGCGTCGCTTACCCCCGCCCCCACGGCATTAAAGCCGCCGCGCCCGTCCAAACTGTTGTGCGCCTGCTTTCGCCTTTGCCATTATTGGAGGAAGAACTCTTTCAATGGACGATAACCGAGCTTTGCCATCAGGGCATCCCAGTTGGCGGGTAATTTGATTTCTATCGTGACGTGATTGCCGCCGGGTATGGTTTGCACCTTGTTTCTGTCCGCGTCCCCGGTGACCAGAATCGCTGTCGTGCCGGGCTTCATCACGGGAACAGTATATATTTTTTCCAGCCCTTGAACTTTGGGGAACCACGGAGGTGGGGCTGTCAGCATTGCATTCTCGTCTTTTATGATTTTGTTGAGGTGTTGCTCCAACGTGTATCTGGCAGGGTTAAACGCACTACCGGGGTTCGCCCAATAGTTGGCAAAGGCTCGTTCATACGCAGGTCTTCGCGCCGTTGCGATCAAGGCCTGTTCCAGCTTTTCCTTCGTGGGATAACCACGGGCAAGGTCGCGGGCGATGTACTCGGTAATCAGAATGGTCCGGGGCGTGAGCCGCGGACCGCTACCTGTAGCAAACTGGCTTTTCTCCACTGCATCCCAAGCCATAACCTGCATGATCTTCTCGGGGTTGGACGTTGCCGGGGTGAGATTATTGCCCCACAACAGGGCGGAAGCAGCGGTCAAAGTGCTCTGGTTCAGTTTAAACCCTTGCTGCACGTGGTAGGGCTGCCAGCCAATCTTGAGACAAGCTTGTTCATCTTCCGCCAAGCACCACGGCATGAGATAACCAAAGGTCCCCATCCGGTCCTGTTTGATGTAGTAACCACCCAGATTCAACATGGCCAAATTAATAAACCGGCCAAGAACGGCATTTCGTGGCTCATTAATAAGCCCCTGTTGAAAGTCAATGCCCAGTTGTCTGGCAACCGGTCCGTTCACCCAGCAGAAGGGTGTCCATGCATGGGTGCTGGACAACGTGCGCCGATAATCGCCATCAGCCAGAGCTTTGGTATAGGCGATCAACAGCGGCATGAACTCCGGCGGACATCCCGCCATCACGCCATTGACCGCAACGTGCCAGACCAAGACCTTCCGATAGGCGATGGGAAGCACGGCGACAACCTCATCCCAAGGCTGGTCGGTATATTTCAAAAACTCCTCCACCCGTTCTACCGTGGGTGGAATGATCGGCAACCCGTCAGCCCAATGCTGCTCTATGAAAAACCTGTTTACCCCGTCAACGGTGCCCACGAACACACGTTCCTTGGGGTCTTCGACTCCTGCTTTGCGGCGTTCGGCGATTTCCGTCTCGGTGATAGGTTTCGTCAATGCCTCAACGATCTGGGGCCAGAGGACGTTTCTGGTGTTTTGAATCAGCTCATCTCGTGTATGAGCCGCAAATGCGCCGGGGTAGGTGGCGGCTCGCGGCGCGGGCACGCCGTTGTTGACCGATATGGAATACACCTGCTTCACAAAAGCCGGTGCTGCGATGGTTACGGCGGGAATACCCACGTATTCAGCCGCGATGCTCGATCCCGTTTCCTTCGGCGTGCACAGTCCGCACCCGCCATTCCCTGATATCACCGCGTGCACGCCCATCTTTTTGAGATTTTTCTGAAACTCCTCACTGGCCTGCCTTCTAACACCGGGACCAGGAAACGGACCGCCCGAACCTATTTCGTCCAGCAAAAGCACCTTGGCAGTCGGGTAGTTCGCTAGGATCAGCCTCTTAATCTCGGGATGCGTGATGTTGGCCATGAAACTTCCGCCCACGACCGCGATCGTCTTTCCGTGTAGAGTATCCAAGCGAGGTGCCTGTTTGATCATTTGAACGGTTTGTTTGCCCACCGGCGACACTACGGCATATTTCCCTGGAGGAACCGGTGCTCCCGGAAGCAAGCAGGCGTCATCGCACTCGTATGACAACGCGCCCGCTAGAGGTCCGCCTCCTGTTGTGGATTTGGATTGCTCGGCAGCGGTAACGGGTTGCAGGCTCGTGGCGACGGACAGCAACAACATCGTCAGCATGCACCTGTTCATGATAGGTTTTCCCTCCCTTGGGGTGTAAGCTAATTTATTTTATGCTTCTATCGTAATATACGCACTGCCCAGCAGATGGTTACACGATAGTTGTGTCCGTCAAGTTCAGCAATGGATCTTGGCACAGCCAAGGAAGACCTCGGGAAGGACAACATCGTCGCTGCGCTGTTGACCCAGTTCGGTCTCTGGAAGCGCGTGCGAGAAACCCCGTCACTAGACCCGCGCACGGATCGTTCCAAAGGCTTCGATACCAAAGTGTATGTGGCCGCCTTTTTGTTTGCCTTCACCAGCGGCGGTGTCGCCATTGCCGACGGGGAACGGCTCGATGAGGATGAGTCGTTGAAGAGGTTGTTGGGTGTGGAGAAGATTCCCGATCAGAGCGCGTTGGGCGAATGATTGCGGGCCATCGGTGATGGCCGGTCGGGATGCGCTGCGCCGGAGCAGGCGGGAGTTTGTGACCTGCGACGATCGGGCAGGCGAAGTGCAACGGGCGTTTGAGCGGCATCGGCTCAAGGGGGATTTGGAACAGCGGCCGAGCGACTTCCAACTGCATCATCCACCGTGTCAGCGGTTGACGACGAATCAATGTTTCCATGCGTTGGCGACGTTGGCCTACGATGTGTTGCAAGCGTTGAAGCTGTTGTACTTGCCGGAGAGCGAAGTGCCGAAGCGTGTGCGCATGCTGATTCAGCATCTGCTGTTGACACCGGTGGAAATGGGATGGCATGCGCGGCAGATCAAGACGAGTCTGTACGTGCCGGCGGGCTGGGTGACGTGGTGGCGAGGGTTGTTGGCGGAGCTGTTGCCGAAGTGGCGACAATTGGGGGTAGTGGCCAGCAGTGGTTGAGAGGGGGGCTTCTGGGTCAATAACGTTTCGCAACTGGTAGTTCCGTGCCAGAGGTGTGTCTTGGTGAGGCATTTGGTGATCTGCTGTTGGTCATCGAAGGCGTCGCGGCCTTCAATCCGGCGCGTTGCCAATCGTGACGAGGGTTACTCCAGCGCTTTTGATGGTGCCCCATCTCCATCCACCCTCACGCTAATGATTCTGGGAATCACACATCGAGGCGCGTTGACGTTGAGGGTGGCTTGTGTTTAGATACAGCGCATGATGATCTCTCGACGCCGTTTTCTTGTGACCGCCTCGACGGTGGCTTCCACACTGGCCATTCACAAGTATCTGCCCGTTGCGCTGGCCGGTACAGGGCCCGATTTGGAATTGGGCATCTGTACCTCCTATCAGAAGGCGGCGGCCATGAAAAAGGCCGGATTCCAGTTTGTCGAGGGTGGCGTGGCGCAGGTGTTGGTGCCGAAAGAGGGCGAGGAGGTGTTTGAGAAACGGCTGGCGGAGATCAAAGCGGCCGACTTGCCCGTGCGCGCCTGCAACGGGTTCATCCCCGCCGAACTGAAACTTGTCGGACCGGGCGCGCGGACGGATGAAGCGGTTGTGTACGCGACGGCAGCGATTCGGCGCGCGCCAAAGGTGGGTGTGGCGCGAATTGTCCTTGGCAGCGGCGGCGCGCGTCGGATTCCGGAAGGGTTTTCTCCCGAGCAAGCGCGCGAACAATTCATCGCGTTTTGCAAGAAAATCGCTCCGGTTGCGCACGACAACGGGGTTATCATTGTGTTGGAGCCGCTCAACAAGAAAGAGTGTAACTTCCTCACCCGCGTGGACGAGGGGGCGGAACTGGTGGATGCCATTGGACATCCGGGGGTTCAGTTGCATGCCGACATTTATCACATGATGAAGGACGCTGAAGGCCCCGAATCCATTCTCAAAGCGGGCAAACGCATTCGCCATGTGCATGTCGCCACGATGCCGGGACGGAAAGCGCCCGGCAAGGAGGAAACCGATTTTCGCCCCTATTTCAAGGCGCTGAAGAGCATCGGGTACGCCGACCGCATTTCCATTGAGGGCGGCTGGGGGAAACAGTTTGACGAGGAAGCCGTGCAGGCGGCCAAAGTCCTGCGCCAACAGCTCGCCGAAGCGTGGGCATGATCAAGGAGATGACCATGAAAACACCCGTTACCATCGCCATTGTTAGTCTGATAACGACTGTCTGTCTTGCCGCGCCCCCGAAAATTGTCCTGATCGCCGGTCGTCCCAGTCACGGCCCCGGTGCGCACGAACACAATGCCGGTATGCTGCTTTTCAAAAAATGTCTCGACCAGTCCGGACTTGTGCAAGCGGTCGTCTGCCTCAACGGCTGGCCGAAGGACGCCTCCGTTTTTGACGGCGCCGCGGCAATCGCCATTTACAGTGACGGCGGCGGCGGACACCCTGCGTTGCAGGGCGACAATCTCCAGACACTGGGCAAACTGATGGACAAAGGCGTTGGTCTCGCTCTCATCCACTATGCCGTGGAACCGACCACGGAAAAAGGCAACAAAGAATTCATTCAGTGGATTGGGGGCTGTTTCGAGACCCACTGGTCGGTCAACCCCTTTTGGACCGCCCACTTCAAGGAACTGCCCCAACACCCCATCACTCGCGGAGTGAAACCATTCTCGATCAACGATGAATGGTATTACCACATGCGGTTTGCCGACGGCATGAAAGGCGTTACCCCCATCCTCTTTGACCTCCCGCCTGCCGACACCTTGAAACGTCCCGACGGCCCTCACAGCGGTAATCCCGCCGTGCGCAAAGATGTTGCCGAGGGAAAACCGCAGATCGTCGCTTGGGCGTTCGAGCGTCCCAACGGCGGTCGCGGCTTCGGTTTCACCGGCGGCCACAATCACACCGGCTGGGGCAATGAAAACATGCGCAAAATCATCCTGAATGCGTTGGTTTGGGTCGCCAAAGTCGAGGTCCCCGCCAACGGAGTCGAGTCCACTGTGACCGACGAGGACCTGAAAGCCAACCTCGACCCCAAAGGCGCCCCAAAGCCACCCAAGAAATAGAGTGTCGCGCACAATTCCTTGCCTGTTCCTGATGAGCGTCGCCGTTTACGGCGCGACACCGGAGAACCTTGCGCGCAAAGCCACAGCCACAGCCAGCTCCGAATACAGCGCGGCCTACTGCGCCCGGTTCGCCGTGGACGGCACGATTCCCGACGCCGGCAGTCACAACGACCTGAATGCCGCCTGGTGTGTCCGCGGCGAGACTCATCGTAACGGCGCGGAGTTTATCCTCGAATGGCCGGAGCCGGTTACGGTTGCGCAAATTGTCTATTACGGACGGACTGCCTGGATGGATACCGAATGTTGGAAAGACTACGCCGTTCATCTCGACAACGCTGACAAACCCGCGCTCACCGGTCGGCTCGAAATGACCAGCGCGCCACAACGGCTTACTCTGCCCGCCCCCGCCACGGTGAAACGGATGACACTGAAGTTCCTCAGTTCCCACGGCGGCCTCAATCCCGGCGCATCGGAGATCATGGTGTTTGCCGCGCCTGCGCCCGAAGGTTCATTGCCCGGCGACGCTCCGAAACGCAAGCCCGCCAGGGTGGACATCGGGCCGTTGCTCCTCATCCAACGTCATCCGATTGATTCCTCGCACGTCTATACCTACCACACCGAAGGCTTCCGTCCCGGCGGCGGTCTCTTCGTATTTACGCCGAACACCGGCGCTCTGCGACGGCTTGTGGACGCCGGCCAGGGGCAGATTCTGGACTGCGACCTCTCCTATGACGGCAAGACCGTGCTTTTCAGTTGGCGCAAAACCGAGAACGAAGGGTACCACCTTTTTACCGTCAACGCCGACGGTTCCGACTTGCGCCAACTCACCGCGGGATACTGGCATGATTACAATGCCTGTTGGCTTCCCGACGGCGGCATTGCCTTTCTCTCGACCCGCTCGGCGCGGTTTGCCTACTGCTGGGTTTCGCCCGTCGGGCTGCTTTACCGCATGGATGCCGATGGTAAAAATCCGCGCCGGCTCTCCGCAAACATCGTCAATGATTTCACGCCGAGTGTCCTCCACGACGGTCGCCTCATCTACTCGCGTTGGGAATACGTGGACAAACCGGCCATCCCCATTCAGAGCCTGTGGACGATTAACCCCGACGGAACCGGCCTTGCCGGTTACTACGGCAACCGGGCACTCAGTCCCGCAACATTCATGGAAGCGCGCTCCATCCCCGGCACCACAAAGATCATTTGCACGCTGACCGCCCACAACGGTCCCGCCCGTGGCGCCATCGGCATCATTGATCGCGCCCGTGGCGTGAACGCTCAGGCCGCTATCCAGAATCTCACGCCCGAAATCAACATCGGCCAGGTGGACAAAGGTAACGGGAACCACGTGCGCGGCCCGTACTCCACGCCGTATCCGCTCGACAACCAGCGGTACCTTGTCTCCAAAAACGGCACGATCCTGTTGCGCGACTTCGCCGGCGTGGAGGAAACGATTGTGTTGACGCCGCGTGACGGCATGGGGTTCTACAACCCGCAACCGTTTGTGCCGCGCCCGTCTCCGCCGGTGATTCCGACCACGTTGCCGGACAAGACCAGCGAGACCGGGTGGGCCACTGTCTTCATTCAGAATGTTTATAACGGCCTTGAGCCGCACGTCCGCAAAGGCGAAGTAGCCGAAATCGCCGTTGTACAGGAAATGGAAAAACCCGTTCGCATTGACCTCAACCATCGCGCATTCGGTTTCCAGTTCCCCGTCATCTCCTGCGGCGCCACGTACGCCGCCAAAAAAGTCTGGGGCTATGCGCCCGTCGAGGCCGACGGCTCCGCCTGTTTCAAAGTGCCCGCCGGCGTGCCGATCTATTTCATGGCGCTCGACGCCCAGGGCCGCGCCGTTCAACGCATGCGCACCTTTACCCACCTCATGCCCGGTGAAATCCAGGGCTGCATCGGTTGCCACGAGAATCGCAGCAGTCTCGCGCAACCCGCGCGTCCCGACGCACTCCGCGCGAACGCGCGTGAATTGCGTCCCCCGGAGTGGGGACAGGATGTTGGCTTTGACTATGCCAGCATTGTCCAGCCCGTGCTCGACCGTTATTGCATTCGTTGCCACAGCGGTCCGAACCCGCCCAAACGCATTGACCTGACCGGCGACAAGACCGACTACTTCAACGTTTCCTACGAAAACCTCGCCCGCGGTCGCAAACGCGGCGGCGAAGGCGAATACGACAGCCCGTATGTAAACTGGATTCCGACCTACAACGGCATGGAAGCCAACATCCTCGAAGTCACCCCCAAAACCTGGGGCAGCCCCCGCAGCAAACTCGCCGACATGATTCTCGCCGGTCATTCCAAAGTGGAAATGGACGACTCCAGCCGCCGCCGTATTTTCCAGTGGATAGACCTCAACGTTCCCTACTACGGCGCCACCGAGCCGGCGTATCCCGAACTGCGCGGTTGCCGCCGTGTTTATCCTGCCGATCTCGATAAAACGCTGGCCAACGTTGCGGCCCGCCGCTGTGCCGGGTGCCATCGGAACGGTCAATTCCCACGCGAGGTTTGGATCCGCATCACCAACCCGCAACGAAACCGTTTTCTTCTCGCCCCGCTCGCCAGGTCCGCCGGCGGCGCCGAGACCTGCGGCCAAGCGGTATTCGCCAGTGCCGACGATCCCGACTACCAGGCCATCCTGAAAACCTTCGAGCCGATTACCGCAATGCTCAAAGAGCGTCCTCGCGACGATATGCCCGGCGCAAAACCGTCGCTCGCCTGCAACCGGGACTGTCGGTAAAATTGTTTGCGCGTTGCGGCCGCCCGATGAGAGGGCGTGGGGCTAAACGTTGTCCGTGACGCTGCCGAGAGCGGAGCAGGGGAGTTATTTGTTTCCAAGCGCGGCCAGGATTTCCGCGGCAATTTGTTGACCGAGAAACTCGTAGCCGGCGCTGTTGAAATGGCAGTCATTGGGATTTTGGAACTCGGCCAGACGCGGTTTGACGCGCGCGTAAAGGTCGTTCACGGGGATACCATGTTTTGCCATGACGCGGGCGGCAATGGCGTTGCGTTCGACGATGGCCGCGTCGCTGCCGTAGCGGCTCTCGGCGGGCAACGGCGTGGTGCTGGCCCAGATCAGTTTTGCGCCCGTTTTTTGCAGTCGGACGATAATGGTTTCAAGCCGCTGCTCATAGTCGGCGGGTTGGGTAGCGCGGTCGTGGATGCCGAAGTTGAAGTGAATCAGATCCCACTTGCCGTCACCGAGCCAGATGTCGAGTTTCTTCAGGCCGTTGGCGGTCGAGCCGCAGTTTTCCGGGGCGCGGTGGACGTTGACCTTGCCCGCGAGCGCCTTGCGGACGGGGAGGGTGTAGCCACGCGAGATGGAATCACCGATGAGCAACACGCGGGGCAGCTTCGGGTCGTCCTTGACGTAGTCCCAGGCGCTGACGCTGCCGCGGGCTTTTTCCATTTTGTAGAGCGGCAGGTAGAAACTGCCGAGATTTTCTTCCAGCACCTTCAACCACGCCTGTTCTTCCGGTGAGCATGTCGCTTTCCATCGTTGGTATTTCTCGTCGTTGGCCCTGTCCACGGCAGCCTTCTTTTCGGCCGCCTCTCTGGCATTGGTCGGTTCAGTCGCGGCCGGTTGCGCGTACGCGCGCAACGGGACAAGCAAAACGGCGACAAGGAGAATCCATCGAGTGATCATCATGAATTTCTTATACCAAATCGGCTGACGATTGCCTACGAAAATCATCGGCGGGAGACCCTATGTTTGCGGCGAGTCATTCCGGTTGAAACTGGAACGGCTGTTCGGTAACAATGCCGGTTGAGAATATGAGGTTATGAAAAGGTCGTTGAGGCACATGACCTTGTGTGCAATCTCCGCTTTGGTTGTTCTGGTGTTTTTGGGGTGGGTGAAGTGGTTTGATCGAGAGAGGAAAGGGATTCTCGATAGGGAACGCCCTGGCAGAGGACATGGTAAAGTAACGATTGACACACCATTAGATGGAACCGTTTTCCCGATGGAGATGGCGGCGCCGGTTTTTCGATGGCACGCGGAGGAGAAAGCAGCCGACCGGTGGTTGCTACGGTTCACATTTGCCGGCGGTGGCAAACCGCTGACGTTTGTCTCGGATCAGCCACAATGGAAACCCGCGCGGGCGGAATGGGAACAGATCAAATCGTTATGTGTGGAGCAGCCTGCAACCGTGACGCTTTTCGGCATGAATCGCGCGCGTCCGGAGACGGTTTTGTGTTCGGCTTCGCTGTCGTTGCGGGCGTCGCGTGACCCTGTGGGAGCTCCCATTTTCTATCGGGAAGTAAACCTTCCTTTTGTGAAGGCCGTTCAGGACCCGACAAAAATCCGTTGGCGGCTCGGATACGTGTCGTCCGAAGAACCGCCTGCGGTGGTTTTGGAAAAATTGCCCGTATGCGGAAATTGTCATTCATTTTCTCTGGATGGGCGCGTTTTGGGTATGGACGTGGATTATGCCAACGACAGAGGCTCCTATGTCACTGCTCCCATTGAAGCGGAAATATGCCTGACAAAAGACCGAATCATCACGTGGAGCAATTTCAGGCGTGACGACGGGCAGGAAACGTTTGGCTTGCTTTCTCAGGTCTCGCCCGATGGGCGGTATGTGGTCAGCACGGTCAAGGACCGCTCCGTGTTTCTCGCCACGCCCGGGTTGGAGTTTTCCCAGCTCTTTTTCCCGATCCAGGGTATCTTGGCCGTTTACGACCGTCAGAGCGGCGAATTCAAGACATTGCCGGGCGCTGATGATCCCGCGTTTGTACAGAGCAACCCCGTTTGGAGTCCCGACGGCAAATGGATTGTGTTTGCACGGAGTCGGGCGTACAAGCTGCGCCATTTCGAACGGATGAATGCCGTCTTGTTGACCGATGAGGAGTGCCGTGAATTCCTGAAGGAAGGCAAGACCTTCCTGTACGACTTGTATCGTGTGCCCTTCAACGATGGAAAAGGCGGCGTTGCCGAACCGTTACGCGGGGCATCGCACAATGGCCGGAGCAATTTTTTTCCGAAATTTTCGCCCGATGGTAAATGGATTGTGTTTTGTCAGGCAACCAGCTTCATGTTGTTGCAGCCGGACAGTGAATTATACATTATCCCATCTGAAGGTGGCATGGCGCGGCGTCTGGCCTGTAACCTGCCAAGAATGAATTCTTGGCACAGTTGGTCACCGAACAGCCGATGGCTGGTCTTTTCTTCCAAGACAGGAACTCCCTATACGCGATTGTTTTTGGCTCATATGGATGGGGAGGGGAACAGCAGTCCGCCCGTTCTTCTTGAGCATTTTACCGAACCGGATCGCGCCGCCAATATTCCCGAATTTGTCAATCTCAAGGGCGACGGTATCCGAAAAATCCGTGAGCAGTTCGTTGACGATGTCTCGTGGGTGAGAGCGGGCAACGCTTTTCGCACGGGCGGCGACCTGGAGCAGGCCATCGCGCACTATCGGAAGGCGCTGGAAATGAACCCGGAAAATCCAAGCGCCCTTGTCAATCTGGCAACCGCTTTGTCCGACATGAGCCAATTTCTAGAAGCCATTGTCTGCCTGAACAAGGCGATAAAACTGACCCCTGGCGATGCCGTCGTTTGGTACAACCTCGCCGTTACTCTCGCGAAACAGGGAAACCTCGATGAGGCCATCCGTGCATGCGCCGAGTCGGTCAGACTCAACCCAGCCGCCGCGAATGCGCAGAATAATCTGGGTATGTTTCTCTTTGCCAGAGGACGCTTGGATGAGGCCATCGTTCATTTGAACGAAGCCATCCGTCTCGATCCGAACAAGAGCAATGCCTATTTCACTCTTGGACGAATCATGGTGCGAAAAGGTCGCCTCTCCGAGGCGGTCCAATGCTATTCAGAAGCGGTACGGTTGTCACCCGATGAGAACTCGCTCAATGCGCTCGCCTGGATTCTGGCGACGGCACCCGATCCCGCCCTGCGGAACGGTAGACAGGCCGTCGAACTGGCCAGCCGTCTCTGTGAGCTGACCGCGGTATCAGGACCCGCGGGCACTGGATGTTCTCGGCGCCAGCTATGCCGAAGCAGGACGATTTACCGATGCGGTTCAAATCGCAACGAAAGCTGTCGAATACGCTCTGAAGCGAGGCGATCCCAACTTGGTCGCTGGTATCCAGGCGCGGCTGGAACTTTACCGCCAAGGCAAACCCTTCCATCAAGGGACGAATTGACCGCAGCGGCTCAAGGTTTTTTCTCCGGCCACGACCACGTTTTCAAATCATCGCTCCAAGCAATGCCGATGCAGCCGTGCGTCAAGAACTTCACCGGCTCCGGTTCAGGACCGGTCCCGTGGAAGACCATCACATATTTCCCAATGCCCGGCACTTGGCGCAGGTCGGCCACGTACCCCGCCGTCAAGCGTCCTTGCGCCCACGGCCAGTCCTTCTGTCCCAGCGTAATCAACGGCCCGTCGTCGGTCCACGTCCGCAGGTCGGCGGAGGTTTTCACGCCAATGCCGTTGTGTGGCGCGTGAAACATCCGATAACGCCCGTCGTGCACGAGCACGCAGACATTCTCGCCCGCTTTCGTGCTGCCCGCGTAGGTCCATGTGCGCAGGTCGCGCGACCAACTCATGCTGACGCCGTTCTGTTTGTAGAAACACCACCATTTCCCTGGATCGTCCTTGTCCGGCATCAAGTACGCATCAATCATTCGTCCCATCTTCTCGATCGGCACGTCGGGGCCTTTGACCCGGATCAGTTCCGGTTCCGACCAATGTTCGAGATCAGCGCTGCGAAACAAAAATAACCGCGCCATGTCGTTGCCGTAGCGCTCGCCATTGGGTTGCGGGTAGGTGGACGCGCACAAAATCCATTCGCCGCCAAACCGTACCACGCTGCCGGGGCTGACGAAGTTGAGATTCAGATCGTTCGGCGTCAACTTGCGCGGCGGCGTCCAGGTCCGGAGATCGCGGCTGGTACTGTGAGCGAGATGAAGATAAACCGCGTCGGGCTTTCTCTCGCCAAGTGTGAAGAACATGTGAAACGTCCCGTCGTGCCAGAGCAACAACGGGTCACGGTAGCCGATGTTCTCATCGCCCCGGAACAACACCGGCGACGAGAGCGCCGACAAAAGATTCGTCGGCGACTCGGCGACAGCGAGCGAGGCCAGCAACGCCACAAACAGGGCGGGAAACAGCTTCATCAGGGTAAATTGTATCAAACCTCGCCCTGTTGCCGCGACCGTAAATATCGCGGTTTTTGCTCCGGGCATCGCATGGTTGCGGCCGCGCTTCTGCGGAGCGCAAAGTCGTTGCGACGGATTCGGTGTTACACAAAAGTGGCCACCGTATCGATGACAACCGTTGGCTTTGCGACAATGGATGCGTCCCCGATGCCACAAGACCGAGGTGTCGTCGGGGGGCTACTCCCGCTCGGATGTGATCAAAAGTAGTGGGCCGCGTGCGATCTTGTAAGACGTGCTTCCGGTTTGCCCAGTAACGGAAGCGTCCCCGTCACTCCGCCCACAAAACGAATTTGAGCCGGCTGAAAGCTTATCCGCTCTGACCATTACTTCTGATCACACCCCTCCGCAACTCGCTTACCGCTTCTTCAATTCGCGCAGGATCGAGTCGGCCGTTGTCTGCGCAAGGAGTTTGTAGGCGTCAGCTTTCCAGTGGAACTGGTCGCCGCGAGCGAGTTCGAGCTTGTTGACCAACAGCGAGTAGAAATCGTTTACGGGCACGTTCAACTCGGCCATGACGTTGGCGGCCATGCGATTGTGAGCGACGATGATCGGGTTGATCTCAGGATCGAGTTCGGTCGGTTTACCTTTCACGGTCACGGGCGTGATGCTGGCCCAGATGATTTTTGCTTTCGGCAATTTCTGTTTGATGACCTCCACATAGGCTCTGGTGAGTGGCTCAAATCTGCCCTCCTGGATACGACCTTTTTGCCAGCCATGCAGTCCCATGTTGAAGTGGACGACATCGTATGGGCCGTTCTTTTCCAGCACCTCGGCAAGGAGTTTGTTGTAATGTTCCGACTGACAATACGGGTTCACCCACATGTCCACGTAGGCTTTGCCGTCGAGCGCGGCAGTGACCTGTTTGCCGTAGCCGTTGAGGATCGAGTCGCCGATGAGCAACACGCGCGGCAGGTTCGGGTTGGTAACCTTCGCTTTGTCCAGCCGCCAGCCTTTGCCGTCGGAGTGGAGACGTGTGTCGGTTTCCTGGGCGATGGCGGTCAACGCCAGCGCAACGAGAAGAACGGAGATGAGTGGTTTCATTAGGTATGTTGTTAGAAGTTCCAGCGACGCAGGGTAGCACCGGCTTTGAGTTCAATCCAGTCAATCTCGACAGATTGTTTCCGGGCGGGAAGATAGATACGGAGGATGCCGATGGGGTCTTCGGCAGGCACATCCACAGTCACCTCCTGCCAGTCGCCGGGTGAAAGAGCGAATGGGACAGACCGAACAGGAACCGGGTTCTTGCCGGGCGGTAGCCATTCGATTTTGCCGTCGCCGCCGTGAGGGCAACGAGCGCGGAGTTTCACGGTGGCGGGTCCCCGGATGTTGGCGCTGACACCGAGGAACGGGCTGTTGGCTTTGCCGGTCACAGTGACGATGCCATCTTTGACAATGGCGTCGCACCCGCGGGCTTTCCAGCTCTGGAGCGGGTCGTCCGGGGACGTCGAGACGACGCCATAATTCGGGTTGCGGATGGGTATCACGGCATCGGTGTCGCGCAGGAAACCGCTGATAAGGTTGTTGAGTTCGCGGGTGAGTTCGGGGTTCTCGGCGGCGAGGTTTTTGGTTTCGCCGGGATCGTTTTTGAGGTTGTAGAGTTCAAGGCGGTCGGAACCGTCGTCGTTGTCGGCGTAGAAGCGAATGAGTTTCCAGTCGTCTTTGCGGACGTAGGTGCTGGGTTGGAATCCGGGTATGTTGACGGCTTGTTGTTTACTCCCGTGCGGGAAATGGCAGAAGACGCGGTCGCGTGGCGACGGTTGGCCGAGGAGCGTGTTGGATTGATCAAAGCCGTCGAGTTTCAGGTCGGAGTGCGGTTTGAGTCCGCACATGGCCAGCAACGTCGGATAAAAATCCACGCTCTGGAAGAGCGCGTCGAGGGTGGTGCCGGGCTTGGTTTTACCCGGCCAGATGATGATACACGGTTCGCGGGTGCCGCCCTCATAGATGGAGGCTTTGCCGCTGCGCAAAGGCAGGTTGCTGGTGGCTGGGATATTGGTGAATCCGCCGGGGGTGGTTTTCTCTGGCGGGTAGGCATGACCGCCGTTGTCGGAGAAGAAGACGATGATGGTGCGGTTGGCGATGCCGGTTTCGTCCACGGCGGCGAGCAGGCGTCCCACGGCGTCGTCGAGGCTCTTGACCATGGCGGCGTAGAGTGGGTTGCGTTGTGGATCATCCTTGTTAACTTTCTTTTTGAAATGTTCGAGGTAATCGGGTCGGCAATTCCACGGTGAGTGGACGGAGTAGGCCCAATAGTTCACATAGAACGGTTTGTCTTTGTGTTGGCGGATGAATTGAGCGGCTTCCTGCGACATGCGATCCTCGATGTGCGTGCCTGGTGGCGCTTCGATCGGAGGGTCCTTGATGAACTTCCACGGCGCAAGGTAGCTCGGACCGGGACCGGGAGCGGCTGGGGTATGAGGGAAGTCGAAATCAAACCCCTGATCTTTCGGTTCGTAGGGGCCGTTGTATCCGAGATGCCATTTCCCGAAGTGAGCGGTGGCGTAGCCGGCCTCCTTCAACGCCTCGGCAAGTGTAAAGTAGTCGGGTTTCAAGCGCGTGAGACTGTCGGCGGGGATGACGCGTGTGTTGGGATTGGGGGTGGCAAGTTTCTTTTCGAGTTGCGCTTCCTTGAGATGGCATGCGGGCGCGGTGATGCCGATGCGTGCGGGGTGGAGACCGGTGAGGATGCTGGCGCGGGTTGGCGAACAGAGCGGGTTGGCGGCATATGCCTGGGTGAATCGTGCTCCTCGGGCGGCGAGTTGGTCAATGTGGGGTGTCTCGTAGAAGGTGCTGCCGTAACAACCGACGTCCCGCCAGCCGAGGTCGTCGGCGAGGATGAAGAGGATGTTGGGTGGCGGTGGCGGAATGGTTTTCTCCGCGGCGAACGTGACGGTGACGAGCCATGAGAGGAGGACTGGGAGCAGGATTTTCATAACAAACCTAGCGGTTGGGCGGGGGCAGAACCGGTTTTTGTTCCTGGCCGGTTCTGTCCACCGGGTAAAGGGCGTTCTGTTTCTCCAGCGCGGCGATCAATTCCTGCATCATTGCGCGGAGGCGTTCGGGGTGTGCGGAGGCGAGATTGGTTTGCTCAAAGGGGTCGTGGGCGAGGTTGTAGAGTTGGTAGTGGGAGTTTTCCGATTCTGCCGAAGGAAAATAATGGTAGATGAGCTTCCACTCATCGTGTCGGTACACGGTAAAATAGCTGCTGCGGTGGGAGTGCGGGAAGTGCATCAGGAATTCCTCGGGACGGCTGGTATCGCGCTGACCGGTGAGCAACGTGTTCAAGGGGAATCCGTCCACGATATGGCCTGTCGGGTTCGGGATGTCGAGCAGGCTCAACAGTGTCGGGAAAAGATCGCACACGGAGGCCAGTTGCGGCTGGATCGCGCCGGCGGGGATGGGCAGACGTTTCTGGTGTGGATTGTCGGGAGACGGTTTGGCCCACGCGGCGATGAAGGGCACGCGCATTCCGCCCTCGTAATGCGCGCCTTTTTTGCCGCGCAACGGCGCGGCGCAGGCCACCTCGTGTTGGTGGCCGAGAGGCGCGTCAGTGCCGTTATCGCCGAGGAAGAAGACAAGCGTGTTGTCGGCCACGCCAAGCGCATCGAGTTCATCGAGGAGGTCGCCGAGTGATTTGTCCATGCCTTCGATCATGGTAGCGAATGCCTGCGCGGGCGGCGGTTTGCCGGAATTTTTGTAGTGGTCGGCAAACCGCGGATCGGATTGGAAAGGCGAATGGACGGCGTAATGGGCCATGTAGAGATAGAACGGCTTGCCATCGCGGACGGTCTCGCGGAGTCGGGCTTTGGCCTCAAGAGTCAACGCCTCGGTGAGGAAAGTGGCGGTACCGTGATATTTTTCCAACCCCGGAACCCCGTTGTGACCTTGGCCGATGTTGCCGTAGTTCTTTTCTCCGTAATAACTGCCCGGATGCCCGATGGCGCTGCCGGCGACATTGACGTCGAAACCGAGGTTTCGCGGGTCTGCACCCTCGAAATTTCGCGGGCCGAGATGTCCCTTGCCGATGTGGATGGTTCGGTAACCGTGCGTTTCCAGCAGGCGCGGCAATGTGATGTCGCTCTTCTTCAATCCCTCCCAGTTCCAGTTCGCGGGACCTTGTGGGGTGCGATTGTTGATGTCGGGATGGATCCAGTTTGTCGTTCGATGACGGGCGGCGTTTTGCCCGGTCATCAGGGAAACACGCGTCGGCGAACAAACGCTCATGGCATAAAAATGGTTGAAACGGATGCCGCGCGCCGCCAGCCGTTCCATGTTCGGTGTGCGGTAATAGTCGTTGAGCGGATAACGTTTCGGGTTGCCATCCGCGTCGGTGAGGAACGGTACCGACGTGTCCATTAGCCCCATGTCGTCCACGAGGAAGACAAGGATGTTGAGTTTGTTCGCCGCGCCGGTGAGCTTCGGTTCGGCCGCCACGGCGGCGACGGCCAACGTCAGGGTGGTGAGGGCAAATTTTTTTATGGAAGCCATTCTGGTTTGATTTGTTCAGAAATGGTGGCAGGCGACAACCCCGGTTGTTTCCAGTCGAGTGAGGCCAGTTGGCGGCGTGTTGTCGTGGCCAGTGGCAGTCGCCACCGGTCTGCAAACACCGAGGACAAATCTTTTCCGGCGGCAAGGCTGGCGCAAAGATACCAGTACCAACTTTGCTGGAGGGCGCCCTCGCGGGTGTCGGGTCTGGAAGTGGGAGATTGGGCGAGGCCGCGGAAGAAGCGGCGAAGCCAGTCGTTGCCGCCGTTCTCGCGGTAGAGGCGCATCATGGCGGAGGCGTAGATGACGGGTTGATCGCTGGGATGGATTTTGAGGCGGGCTTGTTTTTCGGTGAGGCCGCCGGCGTTGGTAAACGCTTTCAGAAAGGGCATGTTCTCGCGGACGATGAGCGACTCGGCTTTTTCGATGGTCTGGCGGGTTTTCAGATCGTTGTCGGCGCATCGGAGGTTGTCCATGCAAACGTACCGCATGAAGACGGCAAACCCGGTGATGAAACAGGAATGGCGGTCGCCAAAGGTATAGAAATTGCGGCCCATCTCATAGAAAACATAGTGCGGAATGGCGTCGGGATTCTTTTTCAATGCCGGATAGTTGGAGTGGTAGAACATCGAAAGCTCAATGCCGGTGGCGCCGATGTACCCGCAACCGGCCCCGCAGGTAAACCCGTCGGGCACGGCGGCGATGGTGGCTTTGCCGTGCAGTTGTTTGAGGGGACGTGGCCGCGCCCCGGTGAGGTCGGCGTAGAGCGCCCAACCTTCGTCGAGCCGCCGGACCCAATGTTCCATCAGACGGGCATCGTAGTTGCCGGGCAGAGTGAGAAAAACAATCTCACGGCCTTCCCAGGCCAGCATTCTGGTGTCCTGTTTTTTCTCAGCCCAGGTGTCCGGCTGAAACGCCAGCGGCCCGTAGTCCACCAATTCGGCGGCAAACAAGTTGGCGCTGACTGCCAGAAGAGCAAAAAACAGCTTCATAATGGCCGGTTGCTTGGACGATGAAGAGCGTTATTCCTTGAACCAGATTTCCAGGAGGCGGGCGATGATCTGGCAGCCGCGCGCGTTGGCGTGAACGGCGTCGCCCATAAACCAGCCGTAGGTTTTGCCGCTGTTCTGGATGTATTCCCACCACGGGCCGGTCATGTCGAAAAAGGCGCATTTCTCCTCGGTGGCGACCTTCTGCAGGTTCCAGCGGAAATTGCTCCGGGTGGTGTCAATCTCGCGTGTCCAGGTCCGGATATGTTCGTCGCGGACGGAGCCGAACACGGGTGTCAACAATAACACTTCCGTGTCCGGTTTTTGGGCGCGGACCTGTCGGATCACGGAACGGACGGCCTCGGCGTCGCCTCCGTTGGAAATGCCGCCGATGACCAGCAGGTCCGGGTGATGTTTCAGGACGTAGTCTTGGACCCGGTTTTCCTGCTGGTAGTACTTGCAACCGGTGGAACTGCGCAGGGACGGGATCTTGATGATTTTACATTTTGGGTAGTGCCTCATCAGCAACAGCTCGAACGACGAGGCGGAGGTGTTGCCCATGATGCTGTCGCCCAGCAGCACCATCCGCAGTTCACCGCCGTTGTGGAGCTTGTCCATTGTTCGGGGAATGTTCGCAAACCGTCCCGTCGGCGGCGTATAACGGATTGGGTCCATTGCGGCATAGATGGCGTCAATCTTCTCCAGAGTGCTCATCCCCGCAAAGGCGTCCGCGACGGTGCCGTTGAGCAGAAACCCGCCCATGCGCGTTGTTCCGTCGGAAGCGATTCTCAGGACGATTTCATGATCGGCGTCGCGGTTCAATCCTTTGACCAGCGCGACGGCGCGCATTGTCGGGGCTGCCGTGTCTTTGGGTGCGGCGAGCTTTTGAAACGCGCTGCCATCCACCGCATACTCGAGGTCGGCGCTGTCCTTATCCACGACATCCATGATCCCGATTTCCGAACCTTTGAACTTCAGTGACAAAGTGTCGCCGACCTTGCTGGAAACGAGGATGTGGCGGAATGGGCCGATGGGACTGGCCTGGCCTGGTTCCCAGGAGCCGGACCGTTTCACCACCGGGTCCTCATACGCGATGATGCGCCCATTGTCGTTGGTTTCTGCAAAGAGGGCGGGCGGCAGCTTGTAGGCGGTGGGTTTGTCGGGAACGGGAAACGCCGTCATCAGTGCCTCCACGAACTTTTCCACGGCCTCGTTGTAAATCTTCGCTCCCGCATCGGTCGGATGAATCCCGTCGGCGGAAAAATCCGCGAAGGAAATCGCGCCGGAGAGAATCTTGTCTGCCGCATACCGGGCCAGGTTCAGGCTGGGAATTCCGTAATGATCCGCGATTTGTTCGCAGACCTTGATGTATTCGGGTGTCCGACCGTCTTTGTACGCCGCCAGCATCTCCGGGGTTAGCGTGTAAACGAGAATTCGGCTGTGAGTGGCCCGATACAGCGTGATCTGGCGAACCAGCCCTTCCAGAGAGGTCTTGACCGTCTCCATATCCATGTTCCGGTCATCGGCAGCAAAGTCGAGAATGGCCAGATGTCCGCTGCAGATCACCTCCCCAAACACCGCTTGCCCCCGACTGCACCGATACAATCCCAACCAGCTTCCGCCCGGCTGCATGTGCCGCGTCTCAATGATCCCCGCTTGTGGAAAATGTTTCTTGAACCCTTTTACCATTTGCGCGGAGTACCGCAGGCTCTGGTCCTTCAATCCCTTTCCGGCCAGCACGGTGTTGCCAATGAAAAACAGGTATTGATTGCCGACCTTGTCGTTTTGGAAAAAATACTGGCTATTGGGAATGCCGCCGCGGATCCGATAGTAGTCCGTATCCGTCCCTGCCTCCGCGCCGATTGCAACCGCCAGAAACCACAAAACCATCCACCGGGTCAGTCCGAATCTCGTCATGTTTTGTTACTCCTCGGAGCGGAAGCCTACCACGCCCGGCGCGCTTGACCAGCGCAAAGAAAAACGCCGGCAACAATCAACCAACCGCTTTCAGTGCTAGGCCGATTCCAGGAGGAGATTGGCGTACTGGACGGTGTCGCCCGTGCGGATGAGGCCGATGGCGTGCGGGATTCGTTTCTTGAACTCGATGTGCGGTTCATAGACGAGCGGGATGCCGGCCAGGGCCCTGGCAAACGCCGCGCGGGTTGGGGCGCGGTTGTGGGCGAGGAACTCTTGCGCCATCCATGCCTTGCCGATCACAAAGTTCGGGCGGATGGCGTTGAGCACGTCGAGCACGGTCGGAACATCGTCCACCAGCGAGATGTCCACCGTCTCGATCATCGGCCAGAAGGGGAATCCGCGGTCGGCAATGACCAGCGTGTTGGTGTGACGAATGCGGCTCAGTAACGAGTTGATGTGCGGGTTGAGGATGCCGGTTTTGAGCATGGCGATGATTTCTCCTTTTGGTCGAGGTAACGCAGCGCCTGTAAAATCAGGGCGCACCAGGCAAGGACCTTGAACTGATGACGGTCGAGAGCCGTTTCCAGTTGGCGGCGGGTTAACAACAACAACTTTTGTTCCTCCAGATCACCGCCGCTGGGCGCGGTCGTGCGACGGGCGTCCAGCCCCAGATAAAGATGCGCGCCGCCGTTGCCGTGATTGCCGTTGACGACGAATCGGCCCAGCGACACCCAACGAGCGGCCACGTAGCCGGTCTCTTCCAGAGCTTCGCGTCGGGCAGCGGCCAGCGGACGCTCACCCTCCTCGATGTGACCGCCCACCGGTGCCAGCGAGGTACCTTTGACGGCGTATTTGGTCTGGCGGAAAATCACAAATCGGCCGTCAACCGTCCGCAGCAGGACCAGCACAAAATGCGGCGAGACCAGCCAGGGCCAGTTGTCGAGCCGACGCCCGTCGGGTAACTCGATCTGATGCACTTCCACCGTGAGAAACTTGCCGAACTCACGAACGACCTGGCGGGAGATGGTTTTCCAAGGTTGCATGATCAAATCAATTCCTTACCGAATTTCTCGCCGACACGTTGATGGAGTTCCTTGATGGACTCGGCCCGGTCGGCGCGGCAGACCAACGTGGCATCGGGCGTGTGGATGATGAGGAGGTCTTCGCAGCCGATGGTGGCAATCAGATGCTTCGGGTCGTTGGAGGCAATGAGACTGCGACGGGTATCCATCAACAGGACGCGCCCGGCGGCCAGAGCATTGCCGTCGGCGTCCTTCGGACATGTCTCGGCAAACGACGGCCAGGAGCCGACATCGAGCCATTTTAGCGGCATCGGCACGGCCACCACGCGCACCTGCGGGTCGCGCGAGGCCGGTTCCATCACGGCGAAGTCCACGCTGATCTTCTTCAGCGTCGGGAAAACCGTCGCCAAGACGGCGTCGCGTTGCGGCGTGTCCCACGCCTCGGCAATTCGCATCAGCCCGGCATGGTTTTCGGGATGATACCGTCGGATACAATCCAGCAGTGTGGCGGCGCGCCAGACGAACATGCCGCTGTTCCACAGATACCGCGTCGGGCCGGCGGCGAAATAGCGCTGGGCCGTGGCAGGATCGGGTTTTTCCTTGAATTGCGCGACCCGACGCGCCGAGTCGTCAATCGCCTCGGCAAGCTGCAGGTAACCGTAACCGGTCGCGGCGGCGGTGGGTGCGATGCCGAAGGTAACGAGCGTGTTGGGCGATTCTTCGGCGAGACGGTAGCCGTGTTCGACGATTTTCTGGAACTGAGCGATCGGCTCGATGATGTGGTCGGCAGTGAACACGGCAATCACGGCGTCAGGATCGCGTCGGGCGATGACGGCGGCGGTGAAGCCGACCGCGTTGAGCGTGTCGCGTCCGACCGGTTCGCCGAGGAAAGGCAGGTGTGGCGGAATTCGTTTGGCGTGGGCCTGGTTGGCGCAGATGTAACAGCGTTCTGTCGGTACCAGTCCGTCGAGGCGTTGCACGGCGATGTCCAGCAGACTGCGTCCTTGCAGGAACGGGATCAGTTGTTTGGGCAGTGTGGCCCGGCTCATCGGCCACAGCCGGGTACCGGAACCGCCTGCCATGATGACTGCGTATCGCATAGGAACTCTTTTGTAGCCGACTCCGCCCGTTGTTGGCAATACTGCGGTATCTGTTCTTGACTCTGCCGTCGGGCCGCGTAGATTCGGCGCAAACGGAGAGAGTGCCATGTCAAAGAAGATTGGTCGTCGTGGTTTTCTGAAGACTTCGCTGGCGGTCGGCAGCACGGCGTTGGTGGGGCACAGTTTTGAGGAGCAGGTACTGAGCGCGGAGATCAAGGCGGGAACGCCCGCGGTTGCGATGCCAGATCCGTTGGAGCTTCCGAAGGGAAAAATCAAGAACCTGGAGGTTAGCCGCATTATTTGCGGCGGCAATCTCATCGGCGGCTGGGCGCACAGCCGCGACCTCATCTACGTGTCGCCGTTGGTCAAGGCGTACCACACGGATGAGAAAATTTTTGAAACCTTCCGCCTGGCCGAGCGGCGCGGCATCAATACGGTGTTGACCAACCCCGTCTCCGACCGTGTGATCAATGCGTATTGGAAACAGGGTGGTAAAATCCAGTGGATCTCCGATTGCGCCACGAGCAACCTCAAGGACGGCATCAAACGTTCCGTGGACAACGGCGCCCACGCCATCTATCTGCAGGGCGGCTACTGCGACAAACTGGTCAAGGACGGCCAGCTTGGCGAAATCGAGTCGGCGCTGAAGTTCATGCAAACCCAGAAGGTTCCCTACGGTATCGGCGCCCATTGTCTGGAAACGATCCGCGAGTGTGTCCTAGCCGGATTCGAAGTGGATTTCTGGGTCAAAACCCTTCACCGTGACGACTACTGGTCGGCCACGCCGGTGGAAAATCGTCGCATCTTCGACGAGGTCAACGGCAACAAACGCGAGCACGGGCTGCATCACGACAACATGTGGTGCATTGACGCCAAGGAGACCATTGATTACATGGCGACCTTGAAGAAACCGTGGATTGCCTTCAAAACACTAGCCGCCGGAGCGATTCATCCCCGACAAGCCTTCCAATGGTGTTTCGAGAACGGCGCCGACTTCCTCTGCGTCGGCATGTTCGATTTCCAGGTCGTCGAAAACACCGCCATTGCCGACCAGGCCCTCAAAGCCGTAGCCGGCGGTCACCGTTCGCGCCCATGGATGGGCTGAGCGGAATCACCAATGAGCAGAACACTTCTCGCCGTCGCCTTGCTGTGGCTGCTCGGGCTCCACGTTGTGGCCGCGCCCGATTTCACGCGTGGCGACAAACCCGATGACACTCACGACTGGACACTCGGCCCGACCGGTGCGCGTGGCTGGATCAGCGGACGCCAGGGACAAACCACCGATGCCCGTCAGATTCTGGTGACCGCCGTGGCAAAAGGTTCCCCTGCTGATGGTGCGCTGACCAGGGGCGATGTGATCCTCGGAGTTGACGGCAAGCCATTTGACGGCGATGCCCGGATTCAGTTGGCCAACGCCATCACGGAAGCCGAGAAAGAACCGCATCACGGCCTTCTCCGCCTGTTGCGCTGGCGCGGCGGCCACACGGAAAATATCGAACTCAAACTGCCCGTGATGGGCGCCTACAGCGACACCGCGCCATACGGCTGCGCGAAGTCGCAACGGATTTTTGAGCTGGGCTGCCGGGCCATCGCAAAAAAACCGCTGGCAGATGTCTCGATCCCCAACGACCTCAATGCGCTGGCGTTGCTCGCTTCGGGACGCAGCGAGTACCAGCCGCTGGTTGCCGCCTATGCTCGCAAAGTCGCCGCGCATCAGCCGGGCGGATACGTCACCTGGGGGTATGCTTATGCGACGCTGTTTCTTGCCGAATACGCGCTGGCCACGCGCGACGCGGCGGTCGCTGATGGATTGCGACGGCTCGCGCTCGACATTGCCCGCGGCCAGAGCGGTGTCGGCACGTGGGGGCATGGTTTTGCCCGCGCGGACGGCATTCTCAACGGTTACGGCGCCATGAACCAGCCCGGCATCGTCCTGACGCTGGCCATGTTACTGGCGCGCGAGGCCGGAGTGAATGATCCCGCGCTCGACCGGGCCATCCTGAAATCGGCCCAGTTCCTTCGCTGGTACGTCGGAAAAGGCTCCATCCCGTATGGCGACCATGACCCGTGGCCGTGGCACGAGGACAATGGCAAATGCTCCAGCGCCGCCGTGCTTTACGACTTGTTGGGCGACCGCGAGGCGGCCAATTTCTTCGCCAAAATGGCCACCGCCGCCTATGCCGAACGCGAAAGTGGCCACACCGGCAACTTCTTTAACATCCTCTGGGCCATACCCGGCGTCTCCCGCTGCGGACCGCTCGCCACCAGTGCGTACTTCAAGGAAACCGCCTGGTACTACGACCTCGCCCGCGGCTGGGACGGCACCTTCCTCTACCAGGGCACGCCCGCCAATTGGGGCGGCCACCGTTACAACAACTGGGACTGCACCGGAGCCTATCTGCTCACCTATGCGTTGCCGCTGAAAAGCCTCTACCTGACCGGACGCAAACCGGGCGCCGCCACCCCTCTGTCGCGCGAAGAAACCGCCGAGGTCATAGCGGCAGGACGCGATTTCAGTTTTTGGACCGAAAAGAACTGTTACGACCACCGCGATACCGAGACATTGCTGGCCGGTTTGTCGAGCTGGTCGCCGGCCGTGCGAAAACGTTCGGCACAGGCGTTGAGTCGTCGGGATGGCGACTTTGTGCCGCGCCTGCTTTCGCTGCTTGCCAGTCCCAATCCGAATGCCCGCTACGGCGCCTGCGAGGCGCTGGGATTGCTCGGCCCGAAGGCCGAGGCGGCGGCTCCTCGCCTGCTGGCGTTGCTCCAGGACCCCGATCCGTGGTTACAATGTCTCGCCGCCGAGGCACTGCCCCAGATGGGGCCGGCCACCCGAAAAGCGGCCGTGCCGGAGTTGTTGCGGCTGACCGTTCGCCGCAACCCCGCCGATCCCCGCGCCATGGTACAACGGTACGCCTGTAGCGCGCTCTTTTCACCGCGTCCCGGAAAACACGAACCGAAGAGTATCCTGGCCGAGTCGCTCGATGGCGTGAACCGTGAGCTGTTGTACCCGGCCATCAAAGCGGTGCTCGAAAACCAGGACGGCACCACGCGCAGCTCGCTTCAGCGGATTTATCCGCATCTGGATGAGCGCGATATTGCCGCGTTGCTGCCGTTCATCGTGAAAGCGGTGAAAGAACCCGCGCCCAGCGGCGAGATGTTTGCCGACGGTATCCGTCTGGCGGGAGTGGACCTGTTGTCGCGGTTGCGGATTCGTGAGGCCATGGCGATGTGCGTGGAATTGATGGAGCCGGAGCGGTGGGGACAGAACCATCGGATTCCGAAATACCTGGAGTACCTCGCCCGGTATGGCAGCCATGCCGCGCCGTGGCTCCCGCAACTGCGTCAGATGCGCGAGGCGATTATCAAGAAAGACCGAAAAAACAAGGATCAAAACGAACTGGCCGTTGCCATCGAAAAAACCATTGCCAAAATCGAGGCGAATCAGAAACCAACGTCATTGATCAGCCTGGATGAGTTCGTTCGCGCCGCGACCGCTTCCCGCTAATCCCGCTGGCATACCGACGCCACGGCCAAACAATCAGAAGCCACGTAAGTCCGTGCTCGAACGTTTTGTCAGCCCTTCCTTGGGGGTACGCTTGAGCACGACATATTGAAGGCCGTGTTGCGCACAGAACTCGCGTTTTTCGGGACGATCGCCGTCTTCGTTCACGGCGTAGATGTCGGGTTTGAGGCGGTCAATCTCCGGCGCGGCATCCATCCAGCCGGTGCCAGTATTGATCAGGCATTGTTTGACATAGCGGATGGAACCGACCATGTAACGGCGTTCTTCCTGCGGGAAAAGCGGATGCCCTTCGCCCTTCAGCAGGCGCACATTGGCGTCGTTACCGATGCAGACATACAGGTCGCCAAGCTGCGAGACTTCCTCGAAAAAACGAACGTGTCCGGAGTGAAACCAGTCGTAACATCCCGTCACGACCACCTTCTTGCGCCCCGTCGGCCCCGGCATCGGCGGCGGAACGGGGAAATCGTCACTGTCGAGCTTCAGGTCGGTTTCGCTGACCCAGAGGTCGGGTTTGAGTTGGCCGGTGTCACGCGGATCGTCCACGAGACGGACACTGCTGACGTAGCGAACAGCCTGCACCAGGTAGAGCCGTTCGGCTTCGGGAAACTTCGGGTTGCCGGTCAGCTTGTCGGACCAGAGCAGGACGTGAACCTGGCCGAGTTTGGAGGCTTCTTCCAGGAGACGGATGTGACGCGACCGCAGGTCGTCGAAACTGGCGGAGACAATGACCTGTTTCATGGGGCGATGCGGACTTTGACGGTGAAAGTGCCGGGAACAGGGTCTTCGGAGGCAATGAAAAGATAGCCGCCACCGCAACCGCTGTACATGGCGCCGGGATAGTTTGATTGGTAATACTTCAGAAGGGCGACAAGATCGGTCTTGATCGTCGGATGGCGGACGATATGGGGCATGAGGGTTTCCCAACAAGCCATACAGTCGTTCATGGATTGGCCGAGTTTTTTCACGTCGCGGGCAAGAATGGCGTCGTAGCAGTTCTTGCCGGTCCGTCCGAGTCTGGCGATGCAGGTCGGATCGAGATTTTTCACGCCAAGCGGGCTGTAGCCATCGGGACGCGGCGCGACAGGCAACACGCGGATGACCGTTTCCAGCCAGCGGGCGATTTTCGGATTGTTGCACGACTCAATGTGGCAGGGAAAAAATCCGCCTTTGACACGGATGTCGTAATCCAGGCGGCTGATGCCGGGGTAGAGCAGACCGATCATGTCTTGCGAGCCGGAGGGATTTGGGTTGCCACGATTTTCGGCTTCGTACAATTCTTCCACCCGTTTCTGCGGGTTGCCTTTCGGCAAACGGCCCCAGCGTTGGAGAGCGATGCGGCGGGTGCTGCTGGCAATACCGCAACGGTCCATCCACGGGAACAACGGTTCAAGGCTGATCACCACCATCGAGCCGGGCGGATCGGGATTGTGCGCCGATACAAACGGCTGGTCAATCCAACCACCGGCCAGCGCGATGCGGTACGGGAAGTTGCCAATGATATCGGTGAGCTTTCGGGCGGCCATGCGGTCCTAGAGATGGTCTTCGACGGTTTTTTTGCCGGCTTTGCGGTCGAGGTACTGCTGTTCGATCCAGCGGAACGTCGGCACCAGGCCCTTGCGAATCGGCGTTGTCGGTTCCCAACCGAGCACGGACTTGATGAACGTATTGTCGCTGTTACGGCCGGCCACTCCCTTGGGCGCGTCGAGTTTATACACGCGTTTGAGTTGGATGCCACCGATTTTCTCGGCGATGCTGGCCAGTTCGTTGATGGAAATCATCTCGCTGGTGCCGAGGTTGACCGGTGTAGCGATGAGTTTGTCGCAGTGCATGATGAGATCAATGCCTTTCACACAGTCATCAATATACATGAAACTGCGCGTCTGCGTGCCATCGCCCCAGATTTCGAGCGTGCCGCCGCCCTCGTATTTGGCCTCGATCACCTTGCGGCAGAGCGCAGCTGGCGCCTTCTCGCGACCGCCGTCCCATGTGCCCCACGGGCCATAGACGTTGTGGAAACGGGCGATGAAGGTCTTCATTTTTCGTTCCGCCCAGTATTCCTGACAGAACATTTCCGACATCAATTTTTCCCAGCCGTAACCGCGTTCGGCAAATGCGGGATAGGCATCCGATTCCTTCAGGGCGCGGCAATTCGGGTCTTCCTGGAGTTTGGTGTTGTAGGCGCAGGCGGAGGAGGAGAAGAAATAACGGTCCACTCCCGCATGGTAGGCGGCCTCAATGAGATGGGTGTTGATGAGAATGCTGCGCAGGCACTGGATGCGAAACCGCTCGATAAACCCCATCCCGCCCATGTCAGCGGCGAGGTTGTACACTTCCCTGGCGCCGGCCACGGCACGTTTACAGTACTCTTCGTTGGTCAGGTCCAGGCACAGGGATTCGACTCCCTCAATTCGCTGGTACCATTGCGGCAACGGTTTCTTGTCCACCGCCCGGAGGCGGGTGAATCCCTTGTCCTTGAAATAACGCACCAGCGCGCCGCCGATAAATCCCCCGGCGCCGGTGACAACAATCAGGTCATCCTTCCGTGTGTCCGAACTGTATTTGGCTTTTTTCATGACGGTTCTCCTTCTGTCCAATGTCGCGCGTACTGTAGTAAGATGCCCCGGAAGTTACAATGACCGTTCTTGACTCTGTGATGTCCATTCTTGACTTCGGCGGAAGGCTTGTGGAAGCTGCTCCTTGTGAAAGAGGGCCAACAGCCGGATTTTTTCTCCATGCAAATCTCCGAGGGGCGGCGTTTCTACCTCGATCTGAACCCGCCCCGGACCGTGTCGCTGGCGGTGGTTTGCGGTGGCTGCGAACATTGCGCGCCCGATTACGAGATTCGTCGGCGAAGTTTTCCATATTGGTCCATCGAATTCGTTGCGCGCGGAAAGGGGAAGTTGACCCTGGGCGGACGCAAACAGGAGCTGGCGCCGGGGACGCTGTTTTCCTACGGGCCGGGAGTGGCGCAACACATCGTCTCGGATCCGAAGGAAACATTGGTGAAGTATTTCGTGGACTTTACCGGGAAGAACGCCGAGGCACTGCTACGACGTAACGCGCCAAAACCGGGCACGATCATTCAAACTTCCGCGCCAAGCGAAGTGCTGGCCTTGTTCGACGACCTTATTCGCAACGGGCTGCATCGCACGCCATATACCCCGCGGATTTTGGCGCTGCAGGTCGAGTTGCTGGTATTGAAAATTGCGGAAAGCGCCATCCCGTTCGGGTCGGCAGCGACGCGCGCGTTTGCGACCTACGAACGCTGCCGACGACACATCGAGCAGCATTACGGTGAGTTGCGAACCGTGGAACAAGTGGCGGCGGCCTGTCATGTGGAGCAGGCGTATTTGTGCCGCTTGTTCCGCCGATTCGGGCACAACAGCCCGTACCATTACCTGATGCGGTTGAAGATGAACCACGCCGCCGACCGATTGTTGGGTTCCGACCGCCTGGTCAAGGAAGTGGCGGAGGAAATGGGATTCGCGGATGCGTACCATTTTTCGCGGGCCTTCAAGAAAGTGTATGGACTTTCGCCCTCGCAATTTGTCCAACGAGGCAGACCGCACTAAGCGCAGACCGATTTCATTGCCGTGGCGGAGACGACACGAACCGCGGCACCCCGCATTGTTTTAGTTTTCCTATTTCTTCCGGGGACTTTGACCTTCACAAGAGTTTTTGGCTTCCTCTCTTGAGTCGTCCCAGAAGCGGCACAATAGAGATTTGCGGCGGCCTGCGTCTCGTCGAACTCGGCTTCCGCTTCGCTCAGGATGGCAGGGGGGCGTTCATTGGCGTGAGGAATCCCCCCCGACGGCGAGTCGAAGGCAAGCCCTGTGCGTGGTCATCATCGTCGCTGATTCGTTCCAGCCACCCTTCCAACGTGAACTCGGGTTTGCTGATTTCGGTGGGGCGCAGGCAGGCGAGTTTCTCGCATGGTAGCACGCGCAGTCTGGCATTCGGCAGAAACGCGCCGATGATAGAATATCGGCGCATCAAGTCCACAAAGGCGGAAGTGTTTACCACGGGATGCAGAAGATACGAAATCCGGAACAAGCCAAGCGAAGCGGGACGCCGAGCACAAGGGCGACAAGCCGGAACATGCCGCTTGCTGGATGACCAAGAATATGTGATTAGGATGCGATAGAAACGGACGTTGTCGGTCGCGTTGGTGTCAATCACAGCGTGTTCGGTGCCGTTGTCGGGAATCGCGTTGAGCGGCAGCAACGGTTACGGTTCCAAGGCGATCCAGTTGACGGTGAAAGGCGGATAGTTGGTGCCGCGCTGACGAATAAATTTCAGGGCGAGATTGGTGACGTCGAAGTAGCTGATGGCCGGCTGGCCGTTGACCACCGCCAACGAGGTGTACTGGCCGACGTTGCCAGCGGTATCCAAACTGACGGGCGTGCCCCAGGTCGCGCCGTTGGCGTCGTTGGCCCGAACGTATTTCAGGTCCTGATTTGTCTCGTCGTAGTAGCTGATGGCCGGCTGACCATTGACCACCGCCAGCGAAGTGTAAATACCGACAGCGCCGTTAGTGTCCACACGGACGGGCGTGCCCCAAGTCGTGCCGTTGGCGTCAGTGGCCCGGATGTATTTCAAGTCGTAGTTGGTGCCATCGCGATAGCTGATGGCCGGGTTGCCATTGACCACTTCCAGCGAGTTGTCCCAGCCAATGGTGCCGGTAGCATCCAGTGTGAGGGGTGTCGCCCAGGTCGTGCCGTTGGTGTCGTTGGCTCGGACGTATTTCAGGTCGTGGTTGCTGTCGTCGTAGTAACTGATGGCGGGGTTGCCGTTGACCACCGCCAGCGAGGTGCATCTGCCGACGTTGCCGGCGGTATCCACGCTGACGGGCGTGCCCCAAGTTGTGCCACTAGCATCGTTGGCTCGGACATATTTCAGGTCGTGGTTTGTCTCGTCGTGGTAGCTGATCGCCGGGTTGCCGTTGACCACCGCCATTGAAATGTATTGGCCGACGACGCCGTTGGTGTCCACGCTGACGGGCGTGCCCCAACTCGTGCCGTCGGCATCGTTGGCCCGCACGTATTTGAGGTCACCATTGCTGCTGTCGTAGTAGCTGATGGCGGGGTTGCCGTTGACCACCGCCAGCGAGGTAAAGTAACCGACGTTGCCGGCGGTGTCCACGCTGACGGGCGTGCCCCAAGCGGTGCCGTTGGTATCGGTAGCTCGCACGTATTTCAGGTCGTAGTTGGCCTCGTCGCGATAACTGATGGCCGGGGTGCCGTTGACCACCGCCAGCGAAGTGAAGCTGCCGACGTTGCCAGTCGCGTCCACGGTCACCGGCGTTGTCACCGGCAGTGCCGACCAGTGAAAGGCGAAGTTTGTGCTTGTTTTGCCTTTCAGGAACAGCGTGCTGGTGCTGGGGAGTGTCAGGTCGGTCGTTTCCAAACTCAGTGTGACATTCGGCGTGGCATTGAAGGGGGGCGCGAACGTGACGGTGCCATCGGCTTGATCGAAATCGAGACTCAGGGTCGCGGAGGCGATGCTGCCGGAGCGGGGTGGTTTGGCCAGTTGCGCGGCGGTGATGGTGTTGCTGGCGATGTTGACGCCGGTGATGGCGCCGGTGGCAATGTTGGAGGTTTGGACAGCATTGGCGGCCAGTTGTGCAGTACCGACCGCGCCCGCCCGCAGTTGTGAACTACCGACAACTCCGTTGCCCAGCAACGATTCATTGAGCGGTTGCCAGACGCCGTTGCCGAGATATTGCAGCGTGGCGGTCGTGCCTTGCGCACCGGCGACAGTGGTTCCTGTCATCTCAGCACGGGACACGTAAATATATCCGCGGTCCACTACGGCGGCGAGCACCTTCCCGTCGCCGGAGACAGCAACCTGTCGCCAGTAACGGACGTTTTCGACTTGGTTCCATGTTGTCCCACCGTCGGTGGAAAGGTAGATGCGACCGCTTTCCCCGTGAGCGTTTGCCATCAAACGGTTGCCATCACCGGAGGAGGCAACATAGACCCATGAATTCGAGGTGCCCCGCTGTGTCCAAGTTTCGCCTGAGTCACTGGATGTGTAGAGGAAACCGGGATTCGTGCCGACGAAGAGCTTGGTGCCATCCGTGGAGGAGGAAATCTGCGACCAGTTGTTGGTGAAAGCCCTCGGCGTCCAATTGATGCCGCCATCCGTCGAAGTGTAAATCAGGCCGCCGTAAACGGACGCAACCAGTTTCATCCCGTCCGCGGAAGATGAAATGCCAGTCCAATTCCGATTCTGTTCGCGCGCCGTCCACGTGGCGCCTGAGTTCGTCGAGATGTAAATCTGGCCGCCGGATACTGTCGCTGCAAGGCGGGTACCATCGGCGGAGGAGGCGATTCCATTCCAGTTGCGGGCGCTATCACGCGCCACCCAGTTGGTTCCACCATCCGACGAGGTATAGATGGACCGAGTCGCATAAACAGTTCCACCGAGTACTGCCAACTTCGTTCCGTCGGCAGAGGAGGCCGCTTGTGTCCAATACCCCACATTTTCTCGCGCCATCCAGTTCGTTCCAGAGTCATGGGAAACCCAAATGCGACCGCCATACGAACTGACTCCCACAATCGTACTGCCGTCATAATCGGCAGCCAATCCATACCACGCCTCGGAATTGGTCGCACAAGGCATCCACGTCCCTCCCAATGTAACGACTGCCGAGTACCCGGCAATGCTCTGTCCGATATTCGGGGCAATCTGCCAGCCCCCGGTGCCGACACCCGACACGCGCACCACATCTCCGATGTTGGCGGCAAACGGCAGCAACAATTCGGTCAAACCGGCATTGGTGAGAATGTAGCCGGTGTTCGCCACCGCCACCGGTGTCTGCAAACCGCTGACCTGCCACGGCACGATGGCGTTAGCCAGACCCGATGCCAGTTGCGCGCTGCCGACGGCACCAGAAGCGAGTTTATTGCTTGTGATCGCGCCGTCCGTAACCGTGCCAGCCATCAGCGCATAGCCAACAGCCGCGATGCGCTGGTCGGGAGCGAGTTGTTGCTCGCCACCGCCGCCGTCAAACCAAACGCGCAGGCGCACGTCGCTGTTGGTGAAGACGCTAGCTGGCAACGAGGCCATGTTCGGCACGCTGGTGTCGCCGAGCAGCACCGAGTACAGCCCTTTGTTCACTGACAGCGACACGGCGCTGGTGCCGTTGCTCCAGTAGGTGGTCGCACCCGTGCCGTCCACCAAAGCGAAACGGAAGTTGTAGTTGCCGGTCACGTTGGTACCACCGACGGTGACCCGCCCCTGGTAGTGGATCATCTGCGGCACCTGCGCCGAGACGATGCCGGCTATCGCCAGTAGTAGACCGCTCCAAACAATCCTCATGGGGTTTCCTCGTCCTTTCCTCGCACGGAGACTACCCCGGCAGGGAGTTGAACACAAGTTCTGGGTAGAGATTCATCATCGTTTGTGGAGTTGGACCTGACAGCCTTCGAATGGGAATTCGGCTTTGCCGATTTCGCAGAGCGCAGACGACAGGACTTTGCCAGATCATGTCAACGATGAGGTGGGCAATCCTGCGTACCTTGTCAAAATTTGCGTTGACGCCATCAGGATGAAAGGCACATCGTTGCGCGTATGCAAATGCCCGTGGCAATTACTCAAACGATCATGCTTGTTGTTTTCCTGATCTCCGCGGTGGACGGTCAGGGGCGGAACATTCTCGATTACGGGGCAATAGGCGATGGCCAGACACTTTGCACGGCGGCCATCCAAAAGGCAATTGACGACGGCGGCACGGTGTGGGTTCCGAAAGGAACATTTCTAACAGGGGCGCTCCGCTTGAAAAGCGGCGTCACGCTGGAGTTGGACGAGGGGGCGACGCTGTTGGGAAGTCGAAGCTTGGCGGATTATGTCGGCGCCCGCGCTTTGATCCATGGCGAGGGGCTTCATGACATTTCTATTTGCGGCAAAGGAACAATTGACGGCAACGGTGACGCTTTTCGTGACAAAACCAAACCGCGTCCGAAAAACTTCTACTTGGAGAATTGTCGCAATGTGGTCATTGAAGGGATTCGACTCCGCAGTTCCGGAAGTTGGATGTTGCACTGTCGTCTTTGCGAGAACATCACGTTGCGTACCATCGAGGTGTTCAATCACGTCTCGTTCAACAACGACGGGCTGGACATAGACAGTTGCCGCAACGTGACCGTCACGCGCTGCCGGGTGGACACCGATGATGATGCCATCGTGCTGAAAAGCCTCTCCACCGAGCCGTGTCGGAATGTGACCATCACCGATTGTACCATCAGCAGCCATTGCAACGCGCTGAAAATGGGTACCGAGTCCGGCGGCGGGTTTGTGGACATCACCATCTCCAACTGCACCGTCTTCTCGCCGAAACATTCACAGGTCATCTATGGCAAACAACGCGGTCTCGCCGGCGTGGCACTGGAAATTGTGGACGGCGGGCGCATGGACAACGTGCGGGTTTCCGACGTGACTATCACGGGCGTGATGGCGCCGATTTTTGTGCGGCTCGGTAATCGTGCCCACCTCTATGGCCAAGGCCCCAAGCCTGGCGTGGGAACGCTGCGCAACGTTCACCTTCGCAATATCACGGGAAGCGGTCTGTCCACGAACGGCTGCGCGATTGCCGGCTTGCCGGGGCATCCGATTGAAAACATCACTCTGGAGAACATTGACCTCACCTTTGATGGCGGCGCCGACATTGCCCACACGACCCGAAAAATCCCGGAGCGACCCGACGCGTATCCCGAAAGCACGATGTTCGGCGTCCTGACCGCGTACGGTTTCTACTGTCGGCACGTCAAAGGGCTGCGGTTCACCCACGTGAAGCTGCGCACGGAGAAACCCGACCTGCGCCATGCGATGGTCTTCGAGGACGTGGAAGACCTCCTCATCAAGGACTTCGACGCCGTCCGTTGGCCCGGTGGCGCTGAATTGATTGACCACCGCAGGTGATGTGACGTGAATGCGGCTCTCATCCAGAATGAAGTCGAGGAACTGATTCAGCAGCGCAAATTTGCCGAGCTGAAGGAAGTTTTCAGCGAATGGCACCCGGCGGATCTGGCCGAGGCCATCGTTGGCCTTCCCATTGAGCAACAGGTGGTGGTGTTTCGTATTCTACCGCGCGCTCAGGCGGCGGATGTGTTCGAGTATCTCGATGTGGACGCGCAGAAAAATCTCCTGAAGGCGCTCGGTCAGGAGGACGCCATCAAAATTCTCAACGAGATGACACCCGACGACCGCACAGCGTTGCTGGAAGAACTGCCCGGTGCCGTGGTCACGCAACTGTTGGGTCTGTTGACGCCCGCCGAACGCGCGACGGCGCAACGTTTGCTCGGTTATCCCGAAGGCTCGGTGGGGCGGTTGATGACGCCGGACTTTCTGGCGGTGCGCGACGATTGGACGGTGCAACAGGTGTTGGATCACATCCGCCAATACGGGCGGGACAGCGAGACGTTGAACATTTTGTTTGTCGTGGACGAACAGGGGCGGTTGATTGACGATCTTCGGATTCGGGAGATTTTGTTGCAGCCGCTTGACGCCAAGGTGCGGGATTTTCGGACGCGGGATTTTTGCACGCTGAAAGTGAGCGATCCGAAAGAGACGGCCATTGCCGCGTTCCGCAAGTACGACCGCAACTCGATGCCGGTGGTGGACTCGACAGGTAAACTCGTCGGGATTGTGACGGTGGACGACGTGCTCGATGTGGCAGAAGAAGCAGCCACGGTGGAGATGCAGAAATTCGGCGGCAGCGAGGCGTTAGACGAGCCTTACATGGAGATTGCATGGCATCGAATGATCAAAAAGCGGGCAGGCTGGCTTGTGGTGTTGTTTCTCGGCGAGTTACTGACCGCGACGGCGATGGGCTATTTCGAGGAGGAGATTGCGCGGGCGGTGGTGCTGGCGTTGTTTGTGCCGTTGATCATTTCCAGCGGCGGCAATTCCGGTTCGCAGGCGGCCACGTTGATCATTCGCGCGATGGCGTTGCAGGAGATCACCCTTCGTGACTGGTGGCGGGTAATGCGGCGGGAGGTGTTGACGGGACTGGCTCTCGGCACGGTGCTCGGCACAATCGGTTTTCTGCGAATCAGTATCTGGTCATGTTTTTCCGACATCTACGGCCCTCACTGGCTGCTGGTGGCTATCACGGTCGCCCTGGCGCTGATCGGCGTCGTGCTCTGGGGCACATTATCGGGATCCATGCTGCCGTTTTTGCTCCGACGACTCGGGTTTGACCCCGCCGCATCGTCGGCGCCCTTTGTGGCGACATTGGTGGACGTGACGGGACTGATTATTTACTTTGTGGTGGCAGCCATTATTCTGCGTGGGACGCTTCTGTAGTTGTCACGTTAGAGGGTGGCGTGTTATGTTTCGGCG
>CAZISE010000019.1:64246-70581 GCA_964541945.1 uncultured Verrucomicrobiota bacterium | reverse complement strand
CGTCGTGAATCAGGTTGCTGGCTTGCGGTGCTGCCGGAACATTTCCGGCACACAAGGTCAGCAGCAGCGCGGTGAGGATTATCATGATTGGTTTCATCAGCATTACCTCTTTAGGTGACGGTCTTGATTCTGTTGGCGTTCAAGAAGGTTTTAGTTTCTTGACGCGCCGTTTCAAATCTTCAAGGGGAACCTCGCTCCGCTCGGTTGCTGAAGATCACAAACAGGAGCCAGTGTTGCCCGATACCATTTAAATTCCAAGCACGGGAAAAGTGTGGTTTCCAGCAGGCTGCTTGGGTGACCAACCCAACGCACGACGGAGAGCGTTTGGGTCCCCCCCCGGACATCTCTTGCAGACTTTCTTCTATCTCAATTAGCTGGTGTCTGGGCTGGCCGCTCTTCGCGGTTTCGCCCCAGTACTCCCCACTCACCCATCACAAAAACACACTTTTTCAGAAGCGACTTATAGTTTTGCGGTCAGTGCCAGGTCAGGTTTGTTTTTTCCCACGCACTTTGTTGACGGCATCTTGAGCGGTGGTTTCGATCTTCTTTTTCAAACGGTGCGCCCAGACAAAATCCACTGCCAGAATGCTCAAACCGATGAAAATCACCAGCAACCCCGGCCCCGGCACACCGGGAATCGCCATGATCACGCCTGCCACAAGCACCACCACACCCGCCGTGATGCGAGCGACGCGTTTGACGTGATGAATCAACCAGTCCATGCGCGTCGCAAGGTAAAATATGCCCGGTCCGTTGACAAGCTCATGCTCACGAATTACGTTCCCGCGTCGTTCCAACCAACAAACGCGAAAGGAGAAACCGTCATGGTACACCAACTGCCGAAGCTGCCGTTCGCCCAAGACGCGCTGGAGCCCCACGTGGATGCTCGCACCGTGGACATCCACTACGGGAAACATCATCAAGCCTATGTGGACAACCTCAACAAACTCATCCCGGGCACCGAGTTCGCCGACCTGTCACTCGAACAGATTGTCCTCAAAGCCCCCGCCGGCCCCATCTTCAACAATGCCGCCCAGGTCTGGAACCACACTTTCTACTGGGAAGGCATGAAACCCAACGGCGGCGGTGAACCCAAGGGCGAGCTGCTCGCCGCCATCGAAAAATCCTTTGGCAACTTCGCCAACTTCAAAGACCAGCTTTCCAAAATGTCCGTCACCCAGTTCGGTTCCGGCTGGGGTTGGCTGGTCCTGAAAAAAGACGGTCTCCTGGGTGTCGTTCAAACCGGCAACGCCGCCAACCCGATGACCAGCGGCGATGTGCCGCTGTTGACCTGCGACGTCTGGGAACACGCCTATTACCTGAAGTACCAGAATCGTCGCGCCGACTATGTCGCCGCGTGGTGGAACGTGGTGAACTGGGATGCCGTAGCTGCCCGTTTCAACGCCGCCAAGAAGAAATAACACTCGCACTTGCATTCCGCCAAACAGGGGCGCGGCCAAACACCCGTGCCCCTGTCACTTTTTATCACGCCGAACAGCGACGTGCTGTGCGTCCAACGTTTCTGTCGTCGCCCAAAGTACCTTTGCTTTTCGGCGCGCAACCTGCTACAAGTGGATTGCCATGAAGATCAAACTGCTCGTTTCACTCTGTGTCGCGGCGGGTCTGGTGATGGCGATGGCACTGGCCCAGGACAACAAGAGCGCCGCCACCGATCCGCGTGTGGATAAACTGCTCGAACAACACGAGCAGATTCTGAAGAATCAACAGGATATCCTCAAGAACCAGCAGGAAATCCTCCAAAAATTGGACAAGATTGACCAGGGTCTCCTACAGGTTCGCCGGCGCGGCACCTGAGTTCATCTCCGCCACCACACGACGGGCGGCCGCCACCGGGTCGGTTGCCGCCAGGATGGGACGGCCGACAACGATATAGTTGGCGCCGGCGGCGACGGCTTCGGCGGGTGTCATCATTCGTTTTTGGTCACCGGCTTCCGCCCAAACGGGACGAATTCCCGGCGTGACAATCACGAGTTTCTCTCCCACCGCCTTGCGAATCAGGCCAATCTCGCGCGGCGACGCCACTACGCCCTCCAAACCGCATTCGGCAGCCAGCTTGGCGCGCCGAACAACCTCATCGGCCACGTCGCCACCGACGCTGGTAAGCACAGTCACGCCGAGCAACAGCGGATGACGGGGCACACTGGCAGCCGCCCGCAACATGTCGGCGCCGCCCACGGTATGGAGGGTCAACATCGCGACCCGCAATGCGGCGGCGCTTTCGACCGCTTTTGCCACGGTGTTGGGGATGTCGTGAAACTTCAAATCCAGAAAACAGCGTCGCCCGCGCTCGTGAAGAAACTCGATCATACGGGGGCCGACTCTGGTAAAGAGCTGGCTGCCGACCTTGTAGGTTTCCACGGAGTCGCCGAGTTGCTCAACCAGCGCCGCGGCGCGTTCAAAGCGATCCACATCAAGGGCCACGATAAGTTTTGATTTCATTGGAGCCAAATGCTAGGGAGAAGCGCGTGGCAACTCAAGCACAACTGACGTTGTTTTCGCCGGTCAAGGTCAACCTCTACCTGCGGATCGTTGGCAAACGATCGGACGGGTATCACGAGTTGGAGACCGTGATGGCGCCGTTGGATTTTGGCGATACGCTGACGTTTGAACCGTTGTCGTCGGGTATCACGCTGCGTTGCGACAACCCGTCGTTGCCGACGGATGACTCGAATCTGGTGGTGCGTGCGGCAAAACGGCTGGCGGAACGTTTCGGGGTGAAACGGGGCGCGGCCATCACGCTCGTCAAACGCGCGCCGTTGGCGGCGGGCATCGGTGGTGGCAGTAGTAATGCGGCATTCACGTTGCTGGGGTTGAACCGGCTTTGGGAGTTGAACGCGACCAAAGCGCAGCTCGGCGAAGTGGCGGCGGCGTTGGGGTCGGACATCAATTTTTTTCTTGAAGGCGGCGTGGCGTTGTGTCGGGGACGCGGCGAGCGGGTGGAGCCGGTGCCGTGTCGGCTGGCAGCGCATGTGTTGCTGGTGAATCCGGGCTTTGGCATTTCGACGAAATGGGCTTATGAGAGTTGGGCAAAAGCCGCCGCGGGATTGACAGCCGCGCCGCCGGACGTTAGTGTCCTGCTCCGCGCGTTGGCAGAGAATGATCTGGCGGGAGTGGGCGCGGGGATGTACAACTCGCTGGAAGCGCCTTCGGTCGGGAAGTTTCCCGTGCTGGAGTTGTTGAAACGGCGGATGCGCGATGCGGGCGCCGCCGGAGCGATGATGAGCGGCAGCGGGGCGTCTGTGTTTGGGCTGTTTGCGAGGAAGACGGACGCGGAGGAGGCGGCGGCTCAGATTCGGGCGCAGTTTGGACCGAGCGCGTGGGCGTGGGTATGTCAGTTTGGTTGCCCGGTAGTGTAATTGGTAACACAGCGGCCTTTGGAGCCGTATTTCCTGGTTCGAGTCCAGGCCGGGCAGCCAGTTTTTGAGGGGGGCACTGGCACATGGATTGCTAGTTTGAGATAACGTTTGAAGTCCAATGACGACCAGACCTGCTCATATTTCAGAAGAGGAAACCCAGCAATTGCTGCGAACGGTGGAGATGTTCGAGGCCATCACACAGGTGCAGGAGGACGACTATCAGTCGCTAGAAATTCTCAAGGAGGCCTACAGCAAGCTGGATCGCAAGGAAGACAGTTTGCGAACGTCGCGGAAGCTGGTGGATGCTTATGAAAAGCAGGGACAAGTTTTCAAAGCCATTCTTGAGTGCGAAGGGATCCTTCAAGAACATCCCGAACAGGCCGACATCCGCGGGCGTCTGACGGCGTTAGAGAAACAGGCAAATCGTACTGTTCAGGAACCGGCCGCGCCGGCCTTGACGGTGGCAGAGGCTCAGCCCCAACCCGTGGTGGAAAAGCCGAAAGGGTTGCCCACCGGGCAAGCGCTTCGCCAGTTGGCAGAAGACGCGGATCGAGTGATGGCCGATGTGTTAATTTTGGAGAAGCTGGCCACGCCGCAGGCATTGCAACCGTTATTACAGCAGTTGAAGACAATGCGCAATGTGCTCCACCCGGAGAAAGGCTTACCGCTGTCACTGACCCAACTGATCGTTAACGAACAGTACGCGAAGCTGGAAGATGTGTTGACACTGATTTTGAACAAATCGTCTTTGCCGTACATACCGCTGTCCTATTATGATGTTGATCAGGAGGTCGCTGCTTTGATCCCGTTGGAGGCGTGTTGGCAATTGTGCATGATCCCGTTCGACAAAATTGGACGTTGTATTCTGATCGCCACAGCCAACCCGTTTTCGCAGCCTGTTCGGCAGGCGGTCGAAGCAACATTGAAAGCGAACCTGTTCTGGTATGTGGCCGCTCCTGCTGAGATCGCCACGGCGCTTCGACGCGTTCACCGTGTGGAGGGCGGAACAAAGTAGTTCCTCTGTAAACTATGAAATCCTTCAGCGACAGAATCACCGATGCCTTGATCGCCGACGGTGCATTGACCCAAAAACAGCTTCAAGAGGTAACAGAACTCCAAAAGAAACAAGGGGGACGCCTCCTGAACCTGTTGTTGGAACGGAAAATAGTTTCCGATCAGGACATGATGATCGGCATGGCTCGTTGCCTGAACACTCCGCCCGTCACCCTCGCCAAAATGCACGTTCCCCAAGAGGTGATGGACCTCATTCCCAAGGAGATGACGCAGACCTACAAGATGGTGGCGGTGGCGCGTTTGGGCAAGAAATTGTACGTGGCCATGGCCGACCCACTCAACGTGCTTGCGCTCGACGAATTGCGACGCGAACGACCGAACCTGGAAATTATTCCCCTGATCACCACAGAGAAAGCGGTCTCGGATTTCCTGAATGCTGCCAACACCCAGGTCAAGGAGGGTATCGACGAGATTCTCAAGGATGTGGATGTCTCCGAAGTTGAGGTTGCCAAGGAAACCCAGGAAGAAATCAACCTAGACAAGTTGATCGAAGGCAGCGAAGAGGCACCCGTCATCAAACTCGTCAACCTCATGTTGGTCCAAGCCATCAAGGACCGCGCCAGCGACATCCATCTGGAACCGTTCGAGAAGCAACTGCGTCTGCGTTACCGTATTGACGGTGTTCTTTACGATTCAACAGCGCCTCCCAAAGCGCTTCAGGCTTCCTTGACTTCTCGCATCAAAATCATGTCCTCGCTGGACATCGCCGAACGTCGTCTCCCGCAAGACGGACGTTTTCGGATCAAGATTGCCGGACGTGATGTGGATTTGCGCGTATCGTTGTTGCCGACTGTTCATGGCGAAAAGATCGTCATGCGCGTGCTCGATAAAAGCAGTCTCAATCCCAGTCTGGACGCGTTGGGACTCGATCCGGATGACCTTGCCAAGTTTAAAGCAGCTATTGACGCTCCTCACGGTATGATTTTGATGACCGGCCCCACGGGTTCGGGTAAAACATCCACACTTTATGCCGTACTCACCCAGTTGAACACTCCCGATGTCAACATCGTTACAGTGGAAGACCCGGTGGAGTACCAAATGCTGGGCATCAATCAGGTCCAAGTCAAACCGGAGATTGGCCTGACCTTTGCCAGCGGCCTGCGTTCCATCCTGCGTCAAGACCCAGACATCGTCATGGTTGGCGAAATCCGCGATTCGGAAACAGCCGACATCGCCGTCAAAGCAGCCTTGACCGGTCACTTGGTGCTTTCCACACTCCACACCAATGACGCCCCTGGAGCTATTGCGCGTCTGGTGGACATGGGAATTGAGCCGTTTTTGGTAAGCTCTTCGGTGCTAATGGTTTGCGCCCAGCGTCTTGTCCGTAAAATCTGTCCTCATTGCAAGGAGCCGTTCCCTGTTCCGCCCGATGTAATCAAACGCCTCGGTCTCAATCCTGATGAAGTGGCATCCACCACTTTTTATCGTGGACACGGTTGCAGTCGCTGCAAAGAAACCGGTTTTATGGGGCGAATGGCGATCTTGGAAGTGTTACAAGTTAGTGAGGCTATGCGGGAACAAATCCTGCACAACACCAGTGCCCAAGTCATCCGTGAACTGGCGTTAAAAGAAGGGATGAAAACCTTGAAAATGGCCGGCCTTCTTAAAGCCAAGGACGGTTTGACCTCTCTGGATGAAGTGCTGCGGGTTACTGGTAATGTGTAATCGCTTTGTTGTGCAAGCAACTATAAACTTGAGTTTTGGTACGTGTTGGAGCACTATTTTGCCCGTAAATTTTGTTGTGGCATATCCGTATGACTGAGAAAGAAACAAGGTAACCGAAATGAAATTCCCGTTTTTTCGCCAACCGGAACAACCGAAACCAATCCCCCCTCGTCCTTCCATCACTCCCGCTCCCGTCGCGCCACAACCCCCAGCACCAGC
>CAZISE010000019.1:0-64146 GCA_964541945.1 uncultured Verrucomicrobiota bacterium | reverse complement strand
CCGATCGATTCCATCCTCCCACAATTAGCCAGCGCCCGTGTCACCCTACCATTGATCACCGTCCTTGATGCGCTGCCTTCGGGGATTGTTACCAACGAACTTCCCAACATCGAAAATGCCACTGTAACCCTCCCCTTACACGAGATCGTTTCCCAATTGCCTCCGGGCTTTTTCAAGGCTCGCCTCAGCCAGCGCGTTGCTCCCGAAGTCCAAGCCTTAACACCCGACATTCCTTCCCCATTCCAAGAACGCAAACCGCCGCCTCCACCCACCCCTGTTGCACCACCGACACCTCAACCCGCAACTCCCGTGGTCGAACAACCTCCAGTTCCACCACCGCCACCACCTCCTCCGCCAGCGCCAGAACCGATACCGGTTCCAGTTCCCGTGGCAGCGCCTGTGCCGGCGCCAGCAATGGCCGCTGCGTCAACCCCACAAGCACCCGCTCCACCCCCTGCGACGCCAACACCAACGCCGACAACGACAGAAGTTGCTCCTACTCCCGCAACACCAACTGTCCGCGTGGTACCGCCGCCGCCACCTGCAGAAATTGTCACTCCACCGCCCGCACCCGAAACGCCTGCGCCAGTTCCACCACCGTCACCCGTCCGCGTCACCGCCGCCGTGCCGCAACCAGCCGCTCCATCCGTTACTCCTGCCGAAACACCGTCGGAAGCGCCTGTGCCTGCAGGAGCGATGGACGAAAACCGTTTCCTGATCAACCTCAACCGTTGCACAGTCGAAGACCTCCTCACCATCAAAGGCATCGGCCCAGCCTTGGCCAAACGCATCGTGGCCTACCGGACCGAACACGGACAATTCAGTTCGCTGGAAGACCTGCGCAAGGTGCCCGGTGTGGGACGCAAGACCTTCCGTGCCCTCACTGGCGCCAAACCGGTGGCCATCAACCGCCTTCTGGGTGTTGCCGACGACCACGCCTTGTCACTGCAAGAAATCATTCGTCTCGCCAGTAAACTACCCGGTTTACAGGGTTGTATGCTGGCCACGTCCGACGGTTTGTTACTCACCGGCGAAGTACCACCCCACTTGGATCAGGAAGCCATCAGCGTCTTTGCCCCGCAACTGTTCAAGCGCGTCGCCCGTTACACCAAAGAACTCAAAATCGGTCAGGTCAACCGATTCACCATCTTCACCGACCAACAACCTGTCAGCATCTTCGGTGCGGAGGACGTCTTCTTCATTGTCCTCCATGACCAGAAACGCTTCAGCAAACGATTGTTGCGACAATGCGAACGCATCAGCGCTGAAATCGCCCGTCTCTGCCGCCAACGCACCACCGTCTGAAAGGTCTTTGTCATATGGCCATCATCAACTACGCCAACAAAGAAGTTCAGTTCAAAATCGTTTACTACGGTCCCGCCCTCTGCGGCAAAACCACCAATCTCGCCTACATTCACAGCCAAATTGCCGACACCAACAAAGGCGAACTGGTCTCTCTGGCTACCGCGGCGGATCGCACCTTGTTTTTTGACTTCCTTCCCCTCAACGCCATCGTCATACGTGGCTTCAGAACAAAATTCCAACTTTACACCGTTCCCGGCCAGGTCATATACAACGCCACCCGCCAACTTGTTCTGCGCAGCGTGGACGCCGTCGTCTTTGTTGCCGACTCACAATGGGACAAGATGGAGGAAAACGTTGAGAGTTTCCGCAATCTGGAGGAAAACCTTGCCCGTCAGGGCGTTAGCCTCGACACCATCCCCTATGTACTCCAATTCAACAAACGCGACATGCCGAATGTGGCTCCCTCCCACTACCTCGACTTTCTGTTGAACGATCGAGCCACCCGTGTCCCCAGTTTTGAAGCCGTTGCCACTACCGGACAAGGTGTTTTTGACACCCTCAACACCGTTTCCCGACTCCTCCTTGTCAAATTCGCTCGTGAAGCCGAAGCTGCCGCGGCGGCCAGACGCCCTGCTCCCAATCCAATAGCCGGGCTTGCCGCCGGACTTCGCCAACCCCAAAACTCCATTCATTGAGTGATCCCCATGCAACCCACTCCTATTGTCACACTGGCTGCCGCCGAAAAACTCCTGAAAACACTCGAAGAATTTCTCAATCACTCCGAGGCATTCTTTGCCATGATCATTGACCGTGGCGGCACCATCCTCAGTCAATGTGGTCGCCCGCCTGAAAGCACCGACATCACCGTGCTGGCCGCCCTTGCAGCGGGCAGTTTTGCCGCCACCCGCGAACTAGCCTCCCGTGTCGGGGAAGCCGAATTCAATGCCCTCTACCAACAGGGAAGCCATTTTCACATTCTCATGAATGCCGTGGATGACGACACCATGCTCGTCAGCATCTTTGGCACACAGACCACGGTTGGTCTCGTTCGTTTCTACGCTTCACGCACCGGACAGGAAATCAGTCGCCAAATGCATGAACTGCGGACCGGCCCTCTGGACGAAGCACCCATTTTCACCGAAGAAGACCTCAACACCGCCGGAGAAGTCTTCCACGACACCGAGCCAAAAAACTAGCTCGCCTTGACCCATCGGCCCCGATGAATCGCTTGCCCTTTGGCGAGAAAAATCTTCTCGAACTCTGTACGAGCTTCTTCGGGTAATGACAATGGTGGCTCCACTCTGAATCCGTTCATCAACCCGACGATTTGCGCAAAATATGACGCATCGTCGGTGGCCACATTGACAGCACCACCTTTCGCCAACGTTCGTTGCAATTCCAAGACAAACGACGGCTGAAACAGTCGTTTGGCCGCATGACGGCGTTTGGGCCACGGGTCAGGGAAAAAGATGTGGTATGCTGCCACAGAATCGTCCGGGATCAACTTGGAAATAAGATAACTGAATTCCAAACGCAACAAGCGGACATTCGTCAACCCGGTACGCTGGATTTTCTTGTCCACCTTTCGTAACCGAACCAATTGGCGGTCCACACCGAGAAAATTGTGACCCGGCCGTGCTCCTGCTGCCCACACCAGAAAAGCGCCTTTCCCGCATCCAACATCAATTTCTACCGGCGCTTCGCGTCCGAACACCTCTCGCCAATCTAGTAACTCAAAGTAACTGGTTGGTTTGTAAATGGCACTTACAGTCATGATTTTCATTGTTACCAAGACAAGTTTCAATTTTGTAGCGGATTCTTATCAATGAGTGTGCTCGCACGCTCGCAACCTTTATGGCATGAAAATTGCAGTATTATCCCTTAACAATAAGGGAGCCGTGGAGAAGAGTAAGAGTTTGATTTTGTGGCACTCGTCTAAAGGGATGACTTTGGCCGAGGTGCTGGTAGGTGTTGCTTTATTTGCGTTGGTTTTCGGTTCCGTCCTGACAGGCATTACTCAAGCTAATTATCGGGCTGCTTGGTCAAAGTATAACGCGGCCGCCACCAAGCTTGCGGAACAACGAATGGAGCAAATACAAAGTGCTCCCCTTGATCTGGCGGCTTCCCCACCCTTTGACGCACTGGTTGCGACAAATTTTCCTCCTGATTTTGTGGACTTGGAACAATTTGTCGGTTCCACCAACAATAATGTTCGCGCCATGAGAACCGTAACCATTGAATCGGTGCCAAATGCCAATCCCAACGCAATGAAATACAAGGTGATCACTGTCAGCGTGATCTGGTCGTACCGTGGAAGAGGACCGTTTACCAACATGTTGGTAACCATCCGGGCGCCTGACCAATGAAACCGTCTCGCTTGTCTCCTTATTCCAGTTTCCCTGCTCGATGTAGGGAAAATCAGGGGTACACCTTGGTGGAAGTGATTTTTGCCAGTGCGATTTTCACTTTGATCATGGGGTCTATCATTTCCCTAAACCTCTTTGCTGCCCGCGCATCACAAGGCTTGAGTCGTCAGCTCGAAATGAGTTCAAACACGCGGGTATTAAACCGATTGCTGATGGAAATCAAATCAGCCCAGAGTGTTAGCATACGTAATTATGATGGAAGCCGATTTCTTATCATTCCGCCCGGCACTCCCCAACGGGGTAACGCTCTCATCCTCACTCTCTATGATACCTCCAACTCGCCCCGACAAGTCGTTTACTGGCTGAGCAACAACAATCTATACCGTGCCACCGTTAATGCCAGTGACGAACGATTATGGCTTGGTAATGTTACGAATTCCCAACCATTTAGCGCCCAAGACTATTTGGGAAACACATTGAGCAATCTAATCGACAGAGTAGTGATAAACGTTGATATGGGAATGATCGTAGACGCCAACACCAAAGATTTTCGGCAGACAGTGTTTATTCGCACTGCGGGAACAAAAAGGAATTAAACTTGGAATCTCTTCTCTTCAGATATGCGTATGTGTAATCACTCTATTTCGCAAGCGTCATCAGGCTCTGCACTGGTAATTGCGTTAATGTTCACGGCAATCTCCTGTTTGATGCTGGGAAGTCTGTTCACCTGGACAGCCAATCAAGCCGAACTGGTAAATCGGCAGAATGAATTCATCGCCGCAACGTATATCGCCGAAGCAGGAGAAGAACGGATCTATGCTGCCATCAACAAACACTTGAAAGATACCGGTCAGGCACCAACTCAATCTCATTTGGATACATTCTCTACAGGAGAAATTCCCAGTGCTTCCGATCATGCCAAGTTTGCCAAATACACATTCATCACTCCAGAAGGGCAACAGAACAAAATCAAGTCGCTCAAAACAGCATCAAGTTCCATCCAAACCTTAACATCAGGCCCTTATGCCGGGCTTAAGGCGTTGATTACGCCCTATCAGGTCGTGTCACGAACTCGGCACAACAACAAAAACGTCTGGGCTGCTATCCAATCGGATATCCAAATCCAACACATTCCCATCTTTCAGTTCGCCATTTTCTACAACCTCGATATGGAAATCGAAAATGGGCCCAACATGTCAATCAATGGGCGCGTTCATGGTAATGCGAATGCCTATTTCGCTCCCCGTTCGAGTCTGATATTTCAAGACAAGGTCACATTGGCACAAGATTTTTATCATCATCCCAAACCGGGTGACACTCACCAAACCTCATGGAATCCGCCGACTTACGACACCGATCCAATATCACACACCAGCACATTGAATTTACCGATCGGTTCAAGCGATTACCACGACTTGATTGAACTCCCCCCCAAACAAGGAAATGACCCGATCGCAGTGGATCGCCTCTACAACAAAGCCGGCCTGCGAATTGTTGTCACAAATAATTCCGTTACAGCTCAAGATGCCAACGGTAACACAGTAACATTGACATCGAGCATGATCAGCACGAACAAATCCCTTTATAACTACCGCGAAAGCACCACCGTTAAGCTGACCGAACTAGACATCGGTGCGCTTTTGCAGGCCAACAAACTTCCTGCTAATGGCATTGTTTACATCGCTGACACCCGCACGCCTGGACAAACTGCCGTGCGTTTGATCAACGGCGCAACCCTTCCCAATCAAGGGCTTACCGTTGTTTCCCAAAATCCCGTGTACATTCAGGGTAATTATAATACGACCTACAATCAGCCTGCCGCGATTTTCGCCGATTCCATCAATATTCTCTCCAGTAACTGGTCTGATGCCCGCAGCAATCAGGCTCTCAGCAATCGTCTGGCGACTGACACAACAGTGAACAGCGCTTTTTTCACTGGCATTGTTCCCACCGACGGTGCCAATTACAGCGGTGGCGTTGAAAATCTTCCCCGTTTTCTTGAGGACTGGACAGGACGAACCTTCACGTATCGCGGTTCCATGGTGGTCATGTTTGCCAGCCAAACCGCCACGGGAAGGTGGGGCAATAGTAGCTATAACCCACCAACCCGTAATTGGAGTTTCGATACTCAATTCCTTGATGCCACACGACTCCCTCCTGGCACTCCGTCAGTACGGGTTATCCGCCGTGCCAACTGGAAACTGGCTTATTACTGAGTCACTGCTGCGCCTGACTCAGTAATTGGCAAATAATCCTTGCTTTGATCCTGCTCAAAGGAAACCGATTGGACCGAACAATGGAATGATTGTTTTTGGCGGTTTTTCCCTGTAAACACGGCGTGTGAATCGTATTTTGGTCGTGGTCACAAATTTGTTTCCCGTCTGGGTCGTGATCGGCGGAGCTGTGGCATTGGTGCATCCCACATGGTTCACCTGGTTCAGCGGCCCGTGGATCACGTGGGGACTAGCGGTCATCATGCTCGGCATGGGTATCACATTGACGGTGGAGGATTGTCGGCGAGTGCTGCGAATGCCGCGAGCCGTGGGGATTGGATTTGTAGGACAATATCTCATCATGCCAGTGCTTGGTTGGAGTATCGCGCGCGGCCTAAAACTGGAAACGCCGTTCGCCGTGGGATTGATTTTGGTTTCTTGCTGTCCGGGGGGCACAGCTTCCAACGTGGTGACCTACCTGGCGCAAGCGAATGTAGCGTTATCGGTGTTAATGACGATGTGTTCGACCATGGCGGCGGTGGTGATGACGCCATTGCTAACAAAGTGGCTGGCAGGACACTATGTGCCAGTGGATGCGGCGGGGTTGTTTTGGAGCACCGTGCAGATTGTGCTCGCGCCGGTCGTCATTGGCGTAACGCTGAACCGGTATGTGCCGCGGGCGGTAAAGGTTGTCTTGCCGGTAGCGCCGTTGGTTTCGGTGCTGACCATTGTGATGATTTGCGCCAGTATCATCGGCAGCAACGCCGGGCCGCTCCGTCAGTCAGGGGGTGTATTACTGCTGGCGGTCTTTCTGTTGCACGCAGGCGGGTTCGGGCTGGGGTATGTATTCAGCTATTTGCTGCGCGGCGACACGCTGACAAATCGGACGATTTCCATCGAGGTGGGGATGCAGAACTCCGGTTTGGGCGCGGCACTGGCAAAAACGCATTTTAGCGCGATGCCGCTGGCACCGCTGCCGTGCGCGCTTTCAGCGACATTTCATTCGGTGATCGGCAGCCTGCTGGCCGGTTACTGGCGGTTGCGGCCCGTAAAAACATACCAAACGCCCATCCGAAAAACGGACGGCGACAAGACGAGCTTATAAAGGGCTCAACCGAACGAACTCTTTGCTGGAAAGATTGCCAGATCCAAAGAACAGATTCTGCGCTATAGTACGACCACATGTTTTTGCCAACCACACCCGATGAATTGAAACGCCTCGGCTGGGACGCGCTCGACGTGATCCTTGTCAGCGGCGACAGTTACATTGACAGCCCGCAAATCGGCGTCGCAGTCATTGGAAAGACGCTGCTCAACGCGGGATTCCGCGTCGGCATCATCGCGCAACCCGGTGAGACCGACATCGGACGCCTGGGCCAGCCACGTCTGTTCTGGGGAGTCACCGCCGGTTCGGTGGACTCGATGGTGGCCAATTACACCGCGCTGAAGAAACGCCGCAAGAGCGACGATTACACGCCCGGCGGTGTCAACAACCGCCGCCCGGACCGTGCCAGCATTGTGTACGCAAACTGGATTCGCCGTTTCGCCAAACCGTCCAGGCCGATTGTGCTGGGCGGCATCGAGGCCAGCTTGCGACGAGTGCCGCATTATGATTACTGGGACAACAAGATCCGTCGGTCGCTATTGTTCGATGCGAAAGCGGATTTTCTGTTGTACGGCATGGCGGAAAAGGCAACGCTGGCATTGGCCCAGGCGCTTCGAGATGGCCGCGACCCACGTGAGGTACGCGGGCTGTGTTACATCGCCAGAGAGAAACGCGACGGGCACCTCGAACTCCCCAATTACGAAACGGTGGCTTCAGACAAAATGGCGTTCATCGAGATGTTTCACACGTTTTACCGCAACACCGACCCGGTCAGCGCGAAAGGGCTGTGCCAACGACACGCCGACCGATGGCTGATACACAATCCGCCCATGCCGTACGAAACACAGGCGGAACTGGATGCCGTGTATGCGCTCGATTACGAGCGGGCACAACATCCGTTCTACGAAAAACAGGGGCCGGTGAGGGCGCTGGAGACCATTCGTTTCTCGATCTCGACCCATCGCGGCTGTTACGGCGAGTGCAACTTCTGCGCCATCGGCGTCCACGAAGGACGAACCGTTCGCTCCCGCAGCGCCGACAGCATCCTGCGCGAGGCCAAACAGATCACCCGTCACCCGCAGTTCAAGGGCATCATCCACGACCTCGGCGGTCCCACCGCCAACATGTACGGCTTTGAGTGCAATCGCAAACTCCAACACGGCGCCTGCCCCAACAAACGCTGCCTCTACCCCGCCGTCTGTCCGCAACTACCCGTCAACTACCATCCTCTCCTCGATGTGCTCCGACGGGTACGCTCGCTGCCCGGCGTGAAAAAAGTTTTTGTAGCGTCGGGAATCCGCTACGACATGGGCCTGACCGATGACTATCTGCGGGAACTGGTCGTGCATCACGTCTCCGGCCAGGTGAAAGTCGCTCCCGAACACACTAACGCTGCCGTGCTAACGTTGATGGGCAAACCCGGCGTGGACGCCCTGCTGCGATTCAAAAAGCGGTTTGACGAATTATCGAGGACGGCGGGTAAACCACAGTTTCTGACTTACTACCTGATTGCGGCTCATCCCGGCTGCACGGAGGCAGAGATGACGGAACTGAAACGCTTTACCCGCGAACAACTACATATCCGCCCGGAACAGGTCCAAATTTTCACGCCGACGCCCTCGACGTATTCGACGTTGATGTACTACACGGAAATGGACCCGTGGACGCGCCAACCGATCCGTGTCGAAAAAGACCTTCACCGCAAAGAGCGCCAAAAACAAATTGTCGTCCGCAAGGACTGACATTGACCGACACCAAGATTTTCCTCGCGTTCCCCGCAACGATTCGCTATCTTGTGCCACAAGGAGGAAGGACAGCTCGTTTTCCTTGGGCTGATCCGAAATACGCTCCGCCACGGCGGAGAAACAAGGAGGTTGAGCCGAGACATGAAACCGGCGAAAGAAGTTGTTGGTTGGTGTTCTCCCAAAGACGTGCAGAAACTCGCGCGTCTGGCTGCCCAGGTTATCCTCAGCCGTACGCTACCCCATGCGCACGGTGCCTATCGGAGATTTCCCTCGTCACTGCCTCACACCCCTGCATTCCACATTCGTACCCGATAATTCCGCCGCGATCCATTCTTGCCCGCACCCGATCTTGTCGGTTAGTCTGGGGGCGTCAGGTCCATGGATACCGGAATTGGAACACGCCCACGCAATGTGGATTGGAAACGGGCGGCGGCTCTGCTCTACGGCGACTGGGGAACGAGTAAAGCGTACGTCACAGGCATCGCTTTTGCCATTGCGATGTACAGCTCGTTCTGGTTCGTGCTGGCCGTCAGTGTATTGACCGCCGTTGTCGGCCTGAACTACATCTGGGTCTGCAAATACTTCCCTGAAGGCGGCGGCGTGTACTCGGCTGCCCGGTCGCACTCGCGACATCTGGCGCTGATCGGCGGTTTTCTCCTGGTGGCCAACTACCTGGTAACAGCGGCACTGAGTTGCTATGAAGCGTTCGTCTATTTCGGATTCACTTCGGAAGACGCCAAGCGCTGGGCCATTCTGACGATCTTTGTCATCGGCGTGATCAATTTCTTCGGCCCGCGACATTCCGGCAGCATCGCCATCTGGTTTGCCGGTGCGACAGTGGCGGTGATGGCCATCCTCGCGCTGGCCTGTTTGCCCCATCTTCCGTCGGCGGTGGCTAACCTGGAACGGCCCCACCGCAGTCCACTCGAATGGTGGGTCGCTTTCACTGGCGTGATTCTCGCTCTTTCGGGCGTGGAATCCATTGCCAACATGACCGGCGTCATGCAACTGGATGCCGGTGCCACCAGCGCAAAGCCGCGCGTGCTGGTGACCGCGCGCAAAGCGATCTTACCCGTACTGATCGAAGTGGTAGTGTTCACGTCGTTGTTCGGACTGGCGATGAACGCCATTCCGGACATGGATCGCCATACTCACGAAGGCGACATGTTGCGGTTCATGGGAGCCACGTTTGTGGATGTTCCCTTGGGGAAATGGACAGGGCTTTCGTGGTTCGTCACCCAGACGCCGTTTGCTGACCTCGTCAGCTTCGTGATCGGCGGCCTGCTGCTGAGCGCCACCAACACCGCCATCGTCGCCCTGGTCAGCATCCTCTACCTGATGTGCAAGGACGACGAGATGCCACAGCAATTCGGCATGTTGAACCGCTACGGCGTACCCTGGATTCTGATGCTCATCGCCATTCTCGCCCCCATTCTGGTGCTCGACATTCAGAAAGGCGAACACGCCCTCGCCGGGCTGGCCGCCTTGTACGCCATCGGCGTTGTCGGCGCCATCGCCGTCAACCTCGGCTCCTGCGTTTTCAACCGCCACCTCGATATGACCCCATGGGAACGAACCGTCATGGGCGTCACATTTCTCGTAGTGGCTTGCATTGAACTCACCATCGCTGCCACTAAACCGGCGGCGGCCTTGTTTGCCGGAATTGTATTGACGCTCGGATTCGCCGCGCGCGCCATACACAAGGGCATCCAATTACCTGTTTGGGTAAAACACAGCGTACTTTGGGCCTCGAACTGGACCCATGCGCACGACGTGCACATCCCCCTGCTCTCGCGTCTGAAACGTGTCCTGCTGCCCGAATTGGCGGCCAAACACATGATGACCCGGCCCCCGGCGGAACTCGAAGCGAAACTGGCCGCCCAACTGGGACCACCACGCCCCGTTGGCGCCATCATGGTCGCCGCCCGAGGCGTGACGCCGACGCTACGCTATGCCGTCGAGCAAGCCCGCGCCCACCACGCGGAGTTGTATGTCTTATTCGTGCGCGAGGTCTTCACTACCATCCCCGTCCCAATGTGCGAGGAAACCGATGAGGAAGCCAAAGCCGTTTTCATCGCCGCGCAATCCATTGCGCACGACGTCAATCTCCACACCATCTACGCCGTGAGCGACGACTTGGCCTGGACCATTCTCGACCATGCCGCCATGGCGGGCGTGGACCTGTTGATCCTCGGTCACTCCCAACGCATGGCCTTTACCCGCCTCTTACGCGGTGACCTGATCCAGAAACTCGCCGCACAACTGCCCGAAGAAATCCGCCTTGTCATCGTCGGCTGAACCAATGAACGCCCTTCGCAAATACTTCGAGTTCGTCCGATTCTCCCATACGGTGTTTGCGCTGCCGTTTGCCCTGGCCAGCATGGCTCTGGCCGCACGCCCGAATCGCGGCTGGCCAGGCTGGCGAACGTTTCTGCTGGTGCTGGCGGCGATGGTCTGCGCGCGGACGGCGGCCATGGGTTTCAACCGGATTGTGGATCGCAAATTCGATGCGCAGAACCCCCGAACCGCAAGCCGTCATTTGCCAACGGGAAAAATCTCGCTATCCGGCGCCTGGTGTCTGGTACTCAGTGCTTCCGCCGGGTTGGTGGCGGCGAGCTGGTTCATCAACCGGCTCTGCTTCGCACTTTCGCCGGTCGCGCTGGCAATTGTGTTTTTTTATTCGCTGACGAAGCGGTTCACGGACCTTACACACTTCTTTCTGGGGTTGTCGCTCGCGGTGGCTCCGGTCGGCGCCTGGCTGGCTGTGACCGGCCGTTTTGCGTGGCCGCCGCTGGTGTTGGCGGGCGCCGTGGTGTTCTGGCTGGTGGGGTTCGACATCATTTACGCGACCCAGGATTTTGAATTTGATCGGAAGGTCGGGTTGCGTTCATTGCCCGCGCGACTGGGAATTGCACGCAGCTTGCAAGTGGCTCGCTGGGCGCATGCCGCCATGGCGGTGGTGCTGGTGGATTTCGGTTGGGTGGCGGGATTGGGCTGGATCTTTTACGCGGGGCTGGCAGTAATTGTGGCCTGCCTGATCACGCAACACGCGCTGGCACGAAAACAAGACCCGGTCAGCTTGAATACGGCTTTTTTTCGGATGAACGCTCTTATCAGCCTGGTGTTTCTGGCGGCGGTATTGGCCGATGTAGCGTTTAACCCAAGTCCGTCAGGTCAAAGTAAATTTTGAAAAGTTTGACGGGGAGGCAACACGCTCGTTTCTCGCTATCTCCTTGTAGAGCAAAACAGCCCCTTGCCCACAATGCCAGCATGTTTCTACGCCGCCATATCAAATGAGTCGGCGGCAACGACAACTACCACAATGCCCGGAAATTCTGGCAAGTGTAGCGCCGACAAACGGCTCCAAAAAGTAGTGCCCGTAAGCCAAGCCCGACATTTCATCAGCTAACGAACCGGTGCCAGGCGGCAGGTCCAATTGGCCAGCACTCCGGCAATGCTGTTGTTGAGGTTGTCGTTGCCATCGTAGCCGAGCAGACTGCCGTCAACGACAGTGTAACGGTCCAAGTTGTTTGCGGTATAGCCGACTTGGACAAACAGAACACCAGTCCCCTTCTCGGCTACTTGTTGGTGGTTACCAACAGGGTCGTACGGATATGAAACCGAGCGGTTCACGATGCCGTTGCCAGCACTTGCCGGCGGTTCGTGGAATGTAAAGATTTACCCCTTTCGAACTAAACGACGAGAACCGACAATCAGCCCCATGCCGATGAGAAGACCAACCACAAGACCGACAACAACCACAGATGAATCGTGTGTCGTGACTGGCAAAGCGCCGCCGACCGTTCCGGCAATCGGAGTAATGGAAATCGACACCTTAATGACGTTCATAGGTCTTGTCGCCTGACAATAAAAGTCAGCGACACGGAGGGCCGCCCGCGTTCGGGTCATCGAATGTTTCGGCCCTTTCATGCTTTTGTGTCTCTGCGTGTGCGCGCTGAAAGTCTGCTGCAATCTCGGACGCAACTGCAAAATCCTCGTCGTTGACCCAAACCTCCGGCCATGCCCACGGGAGTTCTGAACCGTACGGAACAGGGACGGAATTCCCCGTCATCGCGGATCCTCCTTCGTTTTTGAGCACGCAAAGAATGCCCGCATCTTCCAGCAAAGTCCGCAGGATGTCGCAGGGAATAAGACTCGGTGCTGTAAATACTTTCTTCATTTCATTCCGCCGAACGTAAAAAGTGAGCGACCACGAGCCAACCACCTGACGTCGCTTTCACCAGTCCGGACGGTCGCTGGCTCGTGGTTCGCTCGACTGGTTGGATGGACATTTTCCTCAAGTAAACGAAGCTCGTGATTCCACTCAAATGATTTTTCCCTTTGGAATTTCGGTTGGATCAACGCTGACAAGTTCTCCACCCAACACGACAGCCACGTGCTCAGCAACGGCGGCCTCCTCGTTCAGCGGCATAAACCACGGGTTCCAGCTCTCGTGCGCGATCTCAATTCGCGCCAGCAGTTGCGCGTCTGCGCACTCCCAGCGTCCGTGCTCATATTTCGCTGTTGTTCCGCCAATGTTGTTCACTGCACTCATTGTGCCGTGCCCATTTTTAATGGGATAAAGTTCCCGACAAAAGACCACGTCGGAAACCCTCTTCCCTGTGGTGAAGGGTACCGGTTGATTTTCGGCGCGTCAAGTTAACTGTCAGTGGGTTGGAACTGTGACGATGAACGAGGGAAAGCGTGTGACTTTGTCTTTTTCACTTGTCGCAGAAGCCGAGACTCTTGGCCTCTGTAATGCCGAAAATGGCTCCCAAAAGTTGTAAGTGCCAGCAAATCAAGTCTAACATTTTTTCCAACTGACGACTTGGATTAGAACCTGAACTGGGTGTCAAACTCCAGGCGGAGCATGTTTTCGCCGGCAAAGCCCTGTTGGTTGTGGGCAATGGAATTGGGGCGGCTACTGATTTTCTGGGTAATAAACGAGGTGAACACAAGCTGCCACCAGTCTTGCACATTGTAGATGGCGCGAATGATGTGGCCTTTGCGGTCGGTGCCACCAAGGCCGTAGTCGGAATCGCTAATGGCATCCCAGGTGGCATCGGCTTCGAGATACTTGTATTGGTAGCCGATCTGCCACTGGCCTTTCTTGCGTGCCTGTCCAAAGACCAGTTGCACGCTCCAACCATCCGTGTCGGCTTTGTAGGCGTCGGCGAGGTTCTTGAGGTACTCGCCGCCGAGCGTGAGAACGGACGGTGTGCCGAGGAACGGCTTGTCGGAGATCGTCCATGCGGTCTCGGCACGCGCGTAGGCAACTTTGAAATCGGCGAAGTAATTGGTGACGCCGGGCGCGCTGATCACGGTGGTGTTGCCGAGGTTGAGCGAGTCGCCCACTTTGTAACCGGGATTGGCGAGATGGCGAGTGAAATAGTAGCCGCCCGCGGCGGTGAGCGTGAGGCGGGAAACTTTCCATTCCGTACCCGCCTCAAAGTCGAAGAGATACACATCGTCGCTGTCGGAAGAAAACTCCTTGACGGCAAACTGGCCGAGGTTGGCAAAGAAACGGTGTTGCTGGTTGTCGCCGAATTTCACGGTGAATTGCTCGGCAACACCTTCCGGGGTGACATCGAGGTCATAAATGAGCGGAGAAATGAATCGGGGTTGCCAGATCGGATTGTTCATTTTGCCGCCGGTGACCTTCAGCCAGTCGGCATGGGGCAATTGCAGCGTCACGTAAGCGGCGTCAATCTGGATCGGTTTCTTGCGAAAGGTATCCGTGAGATTCTGGTTCTCGCTGACCGGGCTACCTTCGCCGGTGGCCGCACGCGCGCCAATGGTCGCCCAATCGGTGATTTTCCAGTCCAGGCCGAGCCGCAACCGAATGCGGAACTGAAGCCGATCGGCTTTTTGGAAGCGTTCCTCGTAGCTAATGTTGTCCGTCCGCAAGCGCAGGTCGCCATAAAAGGTCATCTTCTCCACCCAGGAGGCGGTTTTTGTTTTGCTATACTGCTCAACCGTGCGCGCCAGGTCGGCATCGAATTGGGCTGTGACCTCTTGCACATCCTGCGAACTGATGAGTCCCTTGCGAAGTAAAAGGTCAAGAAGCGCCTGGTTGCTCTGGGCGTGAACGGCAACGCCAAACAACAACCCGATCCCCACGCAGACAAACCCGGTTCTTCTCATGGCATCAATGTTACCCGGATAAAAAATCGGACGCAATGCCGAAGACGCCAAAAACCGCCAGTCCAAAACATTGATCCGGTTACTGTCCGCGTGTTCGAATCAAATCTCTCAGGGGTGAGCCGACGGCAGATCGCGCGGCTGTATCTGAAGATCACAGATCACCATCCGATGATCAGAGTGTGCGGTCCGTTGTGCCCGACAAGAGATCGGACGGAAACAATCATTGACCCAGACCATGTCAATTCGCCAGAGGGGCAACGAGTTCAACAACGTGTTGCCCCAGCCACGACCCGCTTCCACAAAAGCGTCTCGCAGTCGCGGTTTCATACAATCGAAAACCGCTTCGCGCGCTGGCGCGTTGAAATCGCCGGCAACGAGCAGCGGCACGTCGGGCGGGACCGACTCCAGTTGTGCGACCAGTTCGCGCAACCATTGGCGGCGTTTTCGATGATCGTCGGCAAACTCACGCCAACAGGATGGTCGCCAAAGGTCGCCCCGCAAAACGAGGTTGGGCGGTAATCGGACGTTGAACAATTCCAACGACACACCATCCGCCAGTTCCAACCGCAACCGAGTCCAGTTGCTCCAGCGCGACTGGGCGCGCTGTTTCCCGCGCGCCAGCACAGAGACGTCCGTACCGGTGACAATCACCGCCTGGTCGCCAAAAAGCGCGTGTCCCAGTTTCTCCACTTCTACACGCGCGGGGGACTCTTGAAACAGCACGATGTCCGGCCGATACGCTGCCACTTCCGCTGACGCGTCACGATTGCCATTGCAGTTCAACGAGATAACCCGCAGAGGAGCACGGCCCGAAGTCGGGAAAAATGAACGTAAAAGACTGCGCGGTTCTTCGGTGAACACAAGGACAAACACCAGCCACAATCCGCCTGCCAGCCAGCAGGGCCATTTTCGCGGAAGTCCCCGCCCAACAACCGCCAGCGCCAGTCCAATCCCGACCCATACCCATACTGGCCAAACGGTCACTGCGGCACAGGCGTCGGCGCGCCGGCCGTAGGCGAACACTGCGCCCGCCCAGAGGAGCAATGACAACGCCAATGCGACCCGCCGCAGCGCGTTCATTTACGAAGCGGCAAGCAGCGAACGGGCGGTGGCGCAGATGTTTTCCACGGTGAAGCCGAACTGTTTCATCAGTTCTTTGAACGGAGCGCTGGCGCCGAACTTGCAACGGGCGATGACCGCCCCGTCCAAGCCAACGTATTGGCGCCAACCGAGGGAACTGCCGGCTTCGACGGCGATGCGTTTGCGGACGAAGGGTGGGAGGACCTGGTTGCGGTATTCGACAGGTTGTTGTTCAAAGAGTTCGCAGCTCGGCATGGAAACAACACGAACTTTGATGCCTTCGGCTTTCAGTTTTTCGTACGTTTCGACGCAGAGGTGGACTTCGGAGCCGGTGCCGATAAGGATGAGGTCGGGCGTGCCATCGCAATCAGCGAGGATGTAGGCGCCGCGTTGGAGACCGCTGGCGGAAGCGTATTTGGCACGGTCAAGCGTTGGAAGCGCCTGGCGCGTGAGGATGAGTGCGACGGGATTTTTCTTTTGTTGCATGACGACACGCCAGGCCTCGGCGACTTCGTTGGCGTCACACGGACGGATGACGATCATGTGGGGAATGGCGCGAAGGGAGACGATCTGTTCGATGGGTTGATGGGTCGGACCGTCCTCGCCGACGCCGATGCTGTCGTGGGTGAAGATGTGGATGACAGGCAGTTCCATCAACGCCGAGAGGCGGAGAGAACCGCGAGCGTAGTCGGAGAAGATAAGGAAACCAGCCCCGTAGGGACGCAGTTTGCACAGGGCCATGCCGTTGATGATACCGGTCATACCGTGCTCGCGGACACCGAAATGGAAGTTGCGTCCGCCGTAGTTGTCCCTGGCAAAATCGCCGCCACCGTTGATGAGGGTTTTGGTGGAGGGAGCCAGATCGGCGGCGCCACCGAGTAGCCAGGGAACGTTTTTGGCGACGGCATTGAGGACCTTACCGTTGGATTCGCGTGTGGCAAGTCCCTTGGCGTCGGCGGGGAACACGGGAATATCCTTGTCCCATCCGACGGGGAGTTGCTGGGCTTGAATGCAACGCCATTCGTCGGCCAGCGCGGGGTGGGCTTGGGCGAAGGCGTCGAGTTTTTGTTGCCATTCTTTTTCGAGTTTACGACCGCGGCTAACAGCTTTTCGCATGTGGTCGCGGACTTCGTCGGGCACGAGGAATTTGGCATCGGGCGGCCAGCCGTAGCGTTCCTTGGTTTTGCGGATTTCCTCTTCACCGAGCGGTTCGCCGTGGGCGGCATGGGAGTCCTGTTTGGTGGGGGCACCGTAGCCGATGTGGCTGTCCACGATGATGAGCGAGGGTTTTTCGGTTTGTTTTTGGGCTTTTTTGATGGCGCGGGTGACGGCCTGAATATCATTGGCGTCGGCCACCTTCTGGACGAACCAGCCGTAGGCCTTGAAGCGAAGGGCGACGTCTTCACTGAAGGCCAGGGAAGTCTTTCCCTCGATGGTGATTTTGTTGTTGTCGTAAACCCACAGGAGCTTGTGCAGGCCGAGATGTCCTGCCAAGGATGCCGCCTCAGCGGCAACGCCTTCCATCAGATCACCATCGCCACAGATGGCGTAGGTACGGTAGTTGACGATTTCGTGGCCGTCCTTGTTGAAACGGGCGGCGAGCCAACGTTCGGCGATGGCCATGCCGACGGAATTGGCCAGGCCCTGGCCGAGGGGGCCGGTGGTGGTTTCGACGCCGGGGGTGAGACCGTATTCGGGATGGCCGGGAGTTTTGCTGCCCCATTGGCGGAATTTTTGGAGTTCTTCCAGCGACAGGTCGTAACCGGTGAGGTGTAGGAGGCTATAGAGAAGCATGGAGGCGTGGCCGCCGGAGAGGACGAAACGGTCTCGGTTTGGCCATTGCGGGTTTTCCGGGTTGTGGCGGAGAAACTTGTCCCAGAGCGCAAACGCCACCGGCGCCAGTCCCATGGGAGCGCCGGGGTGGCCGGAGTTGGCTTTTTGCACACCGTCCATGGCGAGTGTGCGGATTGTGTTGACGCAAAGTTGATCGAGCGGTTTGTTTGTCGGGACATCAAGTGTAACCATATCGTTCTCCTGTTCTTGTCTTGGAGGTCGCATTTTGCCCTGCCCCGCACAAAATCGCAAGCAGCGTGTTCGGTTTCAGTGTTTCACCATGGAAAAACGGATGGAGACGGGGCAACCTCAATCCTGCGGACGATACACACGGATTTCACAGAGGCCGAACGGAACGTTGCTTTCCGTGACCAAACGGATGGCATCGGCTGGCGCGGATTTGATTTTGAGGACGTGTCGGCGCATCGGTATCGCCGGGATGGTGGCGACCTCCTGCCAAGCTCCATCGCGGTGAATCTCAATCCTGCCCTCGACGCTCTGTTTCTCAAAGGTCAGATGGACTTCTCCAATAGCCGATGCTGTCGGGAACAAAAGCTGTATCCAATGCGGCGCGCGCTGCGATGGCGATGGCGCCCAGGCGTTACGATTCTTTCCGACGATGCGGTTCCAACCATTGATGGCGTTGGCGGGTTCGGCCCCGTCGGCGAAGCTGGAGGCGGTAACGATGGATTGGCGGGCCAGGTCGAGGGGATCGTTGCCCTGGACACCGGGAATGTAACAACCGTCCTTGAGAAGCTGCTGTTGCAACTCAACGAGGTGCTTTTCATAGACACCACGCGGGCTGGTCTTGTGTTTGTGAGCGATGGCCGCCGCCGTGCCGGCGGCCTGTCCCGTGGCGCACATTGGGCGCATGACGCGCGTGCCGGCAAAGGCAAGTTGGGTCGCGGAATGACAGCGTCCTGCCATGAAGAGGTTACGGATGTTTTTGGAGTAGAGCGTCCGATACGGGATGCAGACTCGTCGGCCCTGGTAAACGTGGATGGCGTCGGTGCCGCGCACCCAGAAACCTTCGGGATGATGAAGATCAATCCCCCAGTCGGTAAAGGCCACTGCATCGTGGGTCGGCGTGGAATCGTCAAAGTTGTGCTGGGTCATCACATAGTCTCCCACAAGCCGACGGCTCTCACGCACACCGGGCACATGGTTGAGCCAAATCATTTCGCGACAGCGGTTTTGCTCGCGGGTTTCGGGATTATGATTCTTCGCGTAGTTCCACAAGCCCAGACAAATCCGAAACAGCTCGTCGCGGATTTTTTCGGCATCGTCAATGGTGTTGGCGATGCCGCCGTACTCGACCCACCAGACGCCAGCGGAGGCACCATTCCAATGACTGCCCGGATTGCGGCCTTTGCCGTGAGAGGGCACATCGAAGTTTGGCGGACGCACGGGAATTTTCAGTCGCGTGTGCGACCCCGGTTCCTCGAAATCGGACGATTGGGTCCACTGGTACGCCCAGGGAGGACATTTGAAATCCACGGGTTGTTCGTGTGTGCGAAACACGGCGTTGTAGAGGGTGTTACCTTGAGTCAGTTTCCGGGCAGTCTCTGGTGCCATGGATTCGTTGAACTGGCTTCGGGACTCCTGCCCCATCAGATATTCCGCGCCGGCGTAATAGCCGATCCAACCGTGGCCGGTGCAGTCAATGAACAGCGGCGCCTTGAACTGATACCGCTGACCGGTCGTGACATGCAACGCCAACACCGAATCAATGGTTTCCTTGTCTTTCATCTCCACGCCGGTGGCTCGGGTATTGAGAAACAGGCGCAAATTCTTTTCCCCCTGAACAATCCGGTCCATGCGGGCTTGATCCGCGGGGCCACCCTGTTCCCCGAACAACTCCTCTGTGATACCAGTGACGTTGATCTTGTCTGGCGGCGAGCCGATATAGCCCATCGGGGGAATCTTGATCTCGGCAGAAGCGTTGCCGCCCACCATCGGCCGGTCCTGAATCAAAGCGACCTTGAGTCCGAGCCGCGCTGCCGCAATCGCCGCGCCCAGCCCGGCCGGGCCGCCGCCCACGACAACGAGATCAAATCCGTCCAACAACTCCGTCTCCGTGCGGATACCGCCATACCGCAGACGTTGCCGAGCAAGCTCCTGCCGATCATTGGCGGGTTTGAAATCTCCCTGCGTCAGCACAATCGCGTCACACCGCCCCCACCATCCGGTCAGGTCGTGCAAGCGCACTTCGCTCGTTCCCGCCTCCAACTCAAACGTGCCGCCGTCCATCCATTGCCAGGTATCGTCGTTGGCTTTTCCGAACGTGATTGCCGATGCCTTGCCATTGATCAGCACCTGAAACAAACCCGGTGAATATTCGGGAAGCCAGTCGCGGCATCGCACCCACAACCGGTACTCGCCCGGTACCGTCACGGTCACTTGCGTCACCGCGTCGTCAACCGGTTTCCCACATCCGGTCGCCAGGAGTTGAACCGATCCCATCGTGTCAACAAACTGGGCATCGGGTGACCAGCCCCCGATTTGAGCGAACCGCTCGGCTTCAAGCCAAAAGACAGGTGGAGCGTTGTTGGAAGCGTCGCCCACCCCGACAATGGTCGAGAACACAAAAACGAGTAAAACGCCAACTGGGAATCTCATTCTGTCCGGGTCAGGCGGACAGCCCGGAGGTTGATCGCCTTCCATGTCTTCGGGTCGGCAGCGCGCACTTTCAACACTTGGACACCGGGCTGTTTGATTTCGATCGTACCGGCGGTGAATCCCTGGACTTTGTCCCAGTCGCCGGTCTGCGGCACCTTGGCGATGAGTGTTTGTCCAGCGATTTCAACCGTAACCTCAATACCGGCGGCCATGGCGGCGGTGTCGAGACCTACTTTGTAAGTACCGGGTTTGTCAAACGAGACGCGCCACGACGCCCAGTCACTGGGATTGTCCCAAAAACCGATGTTGGTGTGGATGCCGCGTTGCTCGGTCTTGATCTTGTCGCCATGCAATTCAGCATCGGCAGCATCGAGTTTGTAGTTGCCTTTGGCGTCCGGGAAAATGACGACGCTCTCCTCTGGCACCGGCGCGGGTTTGAGGTTTTCACCCGTGATCTTGAGCGCGGCGGTGAACTCGCTGACTTTTTCCGCGGGCAGCGTCACAACAAGGCCGTCGGCGGTCTGCGTCCACTGGAGTTTGGCATCGCTGCCCAACAACTGGACACTGGTCACCTTGCCGGCAGGCTCGGCCAACGAGCGAACAAGAAGCTTGCCGTCGGCGGGCCACCCCAGGGCGATGGCGTAGAGGACGTTGCCTTTCGTGGTGAAACGGATGTCTTTCGAGGAATATTTGAAGTCTTCTTTGAAGTGGCCCCCCTTGGTTTTGACGGTGCCTTCGCCATACACGAGCCAGGGACGGGTGCCGTAGATGGCTTCGCCGTGCACTTCGATCCATTTGGCCAGGTCTTCGAGTTGTTGTTCGACTTCGGGATCGAGGGAACCGTCAGGACGTTGGACGATGTTCAACAGCAGATTGCCATTTTTACTGACGATGTCGCAAAGCATGTGGATGGTCCAACTGACAGGACGGAATTTCCAGTTTTTGTTGTAATACCAGTCACCGATGGAGGTATCGGTCTGCCACGGATAGGGGTTGATGCCGGGCATGACGCCTCGTTCGAGGTCCTCGACCCATCGTCCTTCGGATTTTTGTTTGCAGGTGTACACGGCCTGCGGGTTGGTGTTGTAGAGATGAGCGATCATACTGAGACCGACTTCGTTGCCGAAGGGCACTCCGCCGTCGGTGTAGAGGAGGTCAGGTTTGTAGTTGTCCACGAGTTCTTTGATGCGGTCGAACCATTGCTGCTGCCACTTTGGATTGTTGCTGTACCACTTCGTGTCGCCCGGTTCGGCGGGAAAATGATAGAGGTCCCAGTATTTCGGGTCGGCGCCGTCGTACGGCACACCGGCTTTCGGACCGTCTTTGTCGGCCTTGTGCGCCCACTGAAACCAGGTGAAGCTGGCACCGAGATGCTCGCTCACGCCGAAGTAGAGGCCGTGTTTCTTCGCGGCTTTTTGCCAGTCGCCAACAATGTCGCGTTTTGGCCCCATGTTAACGGCGTTCCATTTGTGGAGTTTGGAGTTCCAGAGGTAAAAGTTGTCGTGATGCGAGGCCATGCTGACGAAGTAACGCGCCCCGGCTTTCTTGTAGAGTTGAATGAGACGGTCGGGATCAAATTTCTCGGCTTTCCAAAGCGGGATGATGTCTTTGTAACCGTGCTCGCTCGGATGCCCCCAACGTTCGAGGTGATCTTTGTATTTCGAGTTGCCCTGCTTGTACATCCCTTGGGCGTACCAGTCGCCCATCTCCGGCACCGCCTGCGGCCCCCAGTGCGCCCACATCCCGAATTTTGCGTCACGGAACCAATCGGGACAGTGATATTGTTTCAGCGAATCCATATCGGGTTTGTAGGGCCCCTCCGCAATCGGCAAGTTGAGAGCAAAGACCAGTGTGACGGCAATGAAACAGGATATGGCGACGATGGTTTTCATGTGTGACAGCTTACCGAACTCGCCACAAGGGACAAATGTTCAAATTTGACTGTTGCATGTCCATTCTTGACCTAACCACAATGAGTTTTCGTGTACAGCCCGCCGTCGGTGCAAAGTGGACAACAGCCCTCCCGCTTCGCCAATGTCAGCCGCAGCACCTGTGCCAGGTGCAATCAAAAGTAATGGTCAAGGTAGGACAATCTTCCAGCTTACCCCAATTCGTGTTGTGGGCGGAGCACCGGGGGCGTTTCCGTTGGCGGACAAGCTGGAAGCATGTCCTGCACTGTGGCACGCAGCCCCCCGCTTCGAATCACATCCTACCTGCGCCCGTTTACTTTTCATCAAGATCCGCAGAATAGTTGAACCGATCATTTGGGGCGGCATCACCGTTCAACGTGAACTCGCTCACGTCGCAGCCAACCGCGATGTTATCAATCCACTTGAACGCCAGTTTAGTAACATGTCCGTCAGGGCGCAATGCGGAACGCGGGACGCTCACTTCCATTTCATTGCCTTGTGCCGCAAACTTCGCCGGACCGGGCACGCTGGCGCGAAACACGTAGTCGTAGCCAAGCCAGCCGGTTGTTGCGTTCGAGTCGGTGTCCACCAGCAAGATCATCCAGTCCGGATCGGTGGACGGCGTCAGCGTTTTTTTCGTGCGAACGTAAAAATAGACGTTTGAAGCGTCATAACTGACCTTTGCGGCGACGATGTCATTGCGCCCGGAGTTGTTGATGAACAGCGGCTCACCTTTCCAGCCGGGATGATTTCGCCGAACCGGATCGCCAATGGTGTCGCGGTATTCGGGCAACACCTCGCGCCAGTCATCGAAGCGCCCGTCAATCACAATCGGGCGCGGGCGGACCGGCGACAGCGAGCGAGCGCCTTTGAACCGGCGGATGTGGGCGGTCAGTTGCATATAGTAGGCATCGCCATAACCGCCCCGCATCGGCTCGGCGTCGCGGCTGTATTCGATGTTGTATTGGTCCACGAAAAAGGTATCGCCAAGTTGCAGCGGTTTACCGAGCATCGCGTGCGGACGCGGTCCTGTGTTGGAGACAACAAATCGTTGTGCGATCCATTCGTTCCAACCGGTGACGAAGACCATCGGCGGATTGACTTCGAGGGCACGACGCCACTGCTCGGCAAAACAGAGGCCGTGATGCGGACGTTGCTCGGCCGGCGGTGGTTGTTTGCCGTTGTGGAAACTGCGTCCGATGTTCGAGACCGGGTGCTGAGCGATGCAGACGCTGATTTGTTCAGGTTTGTCGGGGTTTTCATGCCAGCCGGGCGTTTGTGGATAAAAATCCAGCCACGGCCACTTGTCTTTGCCGTCGCCGAACCATTTGTGTCCCTTCGTCCACGCCCACGACTGGCGGAAGGTGAAAAACCGCTGCGCTTCGGGGCGCACGCCGTCAGTGGACGCCAGCATCAACGGTTTGCCCTGCCAATGGAACCAGAGGTTGGAGAAGGCGCCTTTCGCGTAAAAGGTGTCGTAGAGATGATTGACGACGCGGTCGCTCTGGCTGTTGGCCAGAAACGCGATCTGTGGGGTTGGATTGCCAAGACGCCGCCATTCGGTCCAGACACGACACAGCGCGTCGCGCGTAGAGTCGTAGGTCAGCGCATTGGTCACGTCGAGAAAGACCACATCTACACCGGCGTCGGTGAGCATCTGGGCGTGTTTGCGAAGCACGAATTCATCGTCACTGCGGTAGTAGCCGAAGAGCGGTTCGCCCCAAAAATGAAAGGCATGCACCGGTCCCCACGTCGGGTTTGTCGGATTCGCCGAGAGAATTTTGCTGATGTCGTAAACCGGCCCCTTCCCTTCCAGCCAGAGAAAATAGAAGATACCCACAAACTTGTTTGTCTTCGGCGCCCCGACCTCCGCGGTGGTTGGCAGCGCGCGTCCGAGGGCGTCCGTCGCCACCCACGTGTCGCTGAAGGTATCCCACGCTTGCGCCGGGACATACTGCGACAACACCAATGCAAGCAATATTACGCCGCCCAATAACCTGCGGCGCGATACCCTTCGGGCTTCGCGCCCTACAAATCGAATTGGAGGGCTGGTAGCCCGAAGGGTTGCCAGCCGCTTCTGGATAGTCATCCGGTTCACTTCACGCTCACAAAACCGACATCAATGTATTGGCCGCCTTTTGTCTGCTTGCAATGAACGGCGATGAGGTTTTTGCCGGGTTTGAGCGAGGCCAAAGCGGGGCCGTCAATCTCGGCAGGTTCGTAGTCGGTAAGATAACCACTGAGGCGCGCAGCCCGGAATCCGTTGATGTAAATCTCGGCGTCTTCATCGTGATGAACCAGCAACATCAGGTTGTCGGTTCGTTCCGACGGCAACTCAAACTCGCGCCGCAACCAAATGTCGGTGCTGCTCCACTTCGTGCGCACGGTTGCTCCCGGTGTCCCTTCGGTGCCGAAGCCACTGAGCCCCTGTTGCCAGACAGTGTCGTTGAACGACGGCTTGAACCAATCTTTACCCGGCATCTTCGTTGTGTAACGCCAGGTCGCGGCCTGTTCGCGCGCGGTCGGGATGATGGTGGTGAGTTTTGGCGGCTGTGGCATGGGTGCCCAGTTGGCGGCGTGGGTCTTTTCGCGGCTCGCCCATTTCCGCCAGACCGCCTTGTCATAAAGCAATCGCATAAAAACACCGCCAACAACAGGTCGCGCGGTGAAGCCGCGTTTTTTGGCTGAGTCGGTGAAATACCAGTCGGTCATCGGCGAACGGTCGGGTGTTTCGTTGAGGAAGAGGAACACGGGCGCGACGAGCGCCTCGAAGTCATCGCGGTTTTGCGTGAGTGTGGCCGTCCAGAGAATCCAGTCGAGCTTGGTGTAGCGCGACCGGTTGTCGAGTGGCAGGCCGTACTTGTTCTGAATCCGTTTGTAGTAGTCCATTTCCTTTTGCAACACGGAGTCGGGGAACAATCCCAGACCGAGGACGCGATCCCAGACCAGATTGTATTTCTGACTCCAAGTGCCCGGTTTGTCGAACGCCAGCCGATAATGATCGCCGTCGTCCGCTTCCTTCACCCAACGCGCTGCGAACTCTTTTGCCAGTTTGTTGTATTCGGCGGCCTTCGCCTGCTCGCCGCGCAGGGCACAGAGTTTGCCGAACGCGCCGAGCGCGCAGATGGCTTTTGCCGACAGATTCACGTTGTGCGCCAAATGCCCGGCGAAATCATCGGTGCAAAGCTGGTTCTCCGGGTCAAATCCTTTTGCCTTCAGGTACTCCGCCCATTGTTCGAGTTGTTTCCAGTACAGCGAGGCAAAGTTCGCGTTGCCTTCCATCTGGGCGATGGCCGCCATCAGGATGAGAAGGTTCCCGCTCTCTTCGACCGGCATCTGGTTCTGTTCCGTCCGCTCACCGCCACCGTACACCTGACCGTTTGCCTTCGGGTAGGTGCCGAGGTCGTGCGGCGCAAATGGAAACTTCCATCGCTCGCTGGCGGCATAGTTCATAAACGGCACAAGGAACGACTTTGCCAGCGTCGGCCCGAACAACAGAAACTGGGGCGCCATCGGATAAAACACGTCGCTGGTGCCGATGCAGCCGTTGGAATGGTTTTCCTTGCAGAACTGGAGCGGCTGACCATTGTCGTCGGCAACAAATTTGCCTGCCGCAAAACACTGGCGATAGGCCAACGCGCAAATCGCCGCGTACTTCTCGCCGCCGGCCTTTGTCAGGTCAGTCATCAACTCCTCGTCAAACGCCGCGCACCGTTTTGCCAGCGACTCGTATTGCCGCGCCGCCGCTCGGAGCAAATCCGCCGCTTCCCAACCGTTGCGTCGCCAATACGGGCGCAGATTCTTCTTCATGTATTGAATCGAATACAAATCGTCGTAAGCGAGAATCAGACGACACGCCCCCGGCGTGGTGAACTTCCACGTCACCGCGCCTGGTTCCGCCGCCAGCAGCCCTGCAGTGGCGACGTAGAGGTAGCCCCAATCAATCCGGATGTCATCGCCTTTTTTCCGCAACACGGGTTGCTCCTTCGAGCCAACCTTCCATGCCGACAACTCGCCGAATTTCTCCTGCGCCCATTCCACTTCCTGCTGTTTCGGATCGTTCACGGTCAACTCGCTGCTTGCCGTAAAATGCACCTCGACATCGTGTCGTTTGCCATCAGCGCTACGCACATCCCACGTCAGATAGGTCACCGGCCACGACAACACATCGAGGTCATCCGCCAGCGACGGCGTCAGGAACGTCATCGTCAACGTCACGCCCCCACCCTCAAACTCGTAGATTGTCCGCGTCGGCAACACTGTCACCTTCGTCTGCTTCAATGGCAGTATCTCCTTCGGTTCCGCGCCCATCAGGCGGAACGTTTGCCCGTCAATCTTCACCACCGACGACAGCCGATGTGGCTTGCCCGTCCAGTGAACCGTGTCGGCGTCGTAGAGGTTATCGGCTGGCGACCAGATACTGAAGTACGGGTCGCAGGCCACCAGCGGCACTGCGGGCGGGCGCATGGTCTCCGCCGCAAGGAGGTTGGTTACAAAACAGAGGACGAGGGCGGAAAAACGGGCGAGTTTCATGGCTGATGTTTGACCACAAACCTCATACTGAATCAAGCTTCCAAAGCCCCATTCCAACAGCTATCCACCACCGTTTTTGCTCATGCAGGAGACTGGCCATCCTGTCTCTTGCTGTCGGCCGTTGTCATCCATCGCCGGCAAAGTTGACGGCGATTGAATTTGCAAGACTTCTGGATGCCGTATTGGTAGCATGTGGAACATGAAACTGGTTTTCGTTGGCGTGGCCCTCTGCGCCTGCGTGGCACTGGCCGATGCGGAGGCGCCGTTGAAATGGCAACAAACCGACACGTCACTGGCCTTGCGACGCGGCGATCTCGTGCTCTGGCAATTGAACTTCAAAAAGGAAGAGGGAAAACCCTATTTTCATCCGCTGAACCTGGCGGATGGAACAACGCTGACAGCGTTGCGGCCCGCTGATCATGTGTGGCATCGCGGCTTGTGGTGGTCGTGGAAGTACATCAACCGCGTCAATTACTGGGAAGAGGACAAAAAGACCGGGCTGAGCGAAGGCCGCACCAGTCTTGTCAGCGTGAAAACCGAACCGCGCGACAATTTTTCCGCGCGTATTGAGATGGCATTGAACTATCACCTGCCCGACAAACCGCCGCTGATGACCGAGAAGCGAGTTCTCGAAGTGTCCGCGCCGGACGCGACTAGCAACTACTTTATTGACTGGTTGGCGACGTTTACCGCCGGAGATGAAGACCTGGTGTTGGAACGAACGCCGCCGAAGAATTTCTCCGGAGGCTATGCCGGGTTGTCCTGTCGCATGGCGAAGGAAGTCAAAGGTTGGACCTACACCAGCAGCGAAGGCATAACGGGTTCGAAAGAGAACTACGGCAAACGGGCGCGCTGGCTCGACTACAGCAACGGCGGCGGCATCACCATTTTCGATCATCCATCAAATCTGCGTCACCCGACGACGTGGTATCCGAACGAGATGCCGTTTTTCAGTCCCGCGTTGTTGTTTGCCGAGCCGTACACGCTTGGTGCTGGCAAGACGTTGACGCTACGGTATCGGGTTCTTGTCCACTCCGCGCCGATGAACAAGGAAGCGATGGAGAAGGTCTGGAAAAGTTTTGCCGGCCCGTAGTCAGTGTGGCAGCCCGAAGAGGTAGTACACCAGACATAACAGGCTCAGCACCACCGATCCCGCATTCAACTCGCGCCACCGTCCGCTCGCCAGTTTGAGAAGAGGATACACCACCAAACCCGCCGTCAGGCCGTTGGCGATGTTGTAGGTGAACAACATCATCACCACCGTCACAAACGACGGCACCAGCTCGGTCAGATCGTCGAAATCTATTTTCCGGATCGAACCGATCATCAGCACTCCCACCGCAATCAGGGCCGGGCCGTAGGCGTATTTCAGATGTTGGAGCGGCGTCACCAGGGGAATAAAAAACAACGCGGCGACAAACAAAGCCGCCGTCACCACCGAGGCCAGGCCGGTGCGCGCCCCTTCGCGGATACCCGTGGCCGATTCGATGTAGGCACCGCTGGTCGAAGTGCCGACCATGCCGCTGAACATACACGTGGCGGCGTCCACCAGCATCGGACGCTCGATGTCGGGGAAGTTACCCTTTTCATCGAGCATGTTGCCTGCTGCGCCCACGCCGACGAGCGTGCCGAGCGTGTCGAGGAAACTCATCAAAAACAACGTCAGCAGGATCGGCAAAAAACTCAGTCGTAACACTCCGACAATGTCCAATTGGAAGGCGATTCGACCCAGGTCATACTCGCCGCCAAATGGCCAGGCCATCACGCCCGTCGGCGCCTTTCCGAAGCCAAGCGCGCAGCCGATGGCCGCCGTCGCGCCGATGCCGATCAACAACGCGCCCGGCACCCGCCGAAACAGCAGCACGGCCATCAGCAGAAACCCGAACACCGCCAGTAACACCTGCGGGTCTCGCAGGTTCCCGATCTTCACCGGGACATCCGGCGCGGGCAACACTTTCGCGCCATGCGCAACCGCCTCGACCGGCATACCTGCCACGAAACTCGTCACGATCCCGGTCTCGTACAACCCGATGAACGCCAGGAATAATCCGATCCCCACCGCAAAACTGTGTTTCATCGAAGCGGAAATGGAATTCGCCAACCATGACCGGATGTGAAACACCGTGATGACCAGAAACAAACAGCCGCTCACAAACACCGCGCCCAACCGCTGTTGCCAGCCGATCCCCATGGCCGCCAGACCGAATGCGATGAACGCGTTCTCGCCCATGTACGGCGCCACGGCAATGGGACGATTCGCAATGAACGCCATCAACAAACAACCCACCACCGCCGTCAGAATGGTTGCCACCGTGCTCGGCCCTGTCGGAATACCGGCAAAGGCGAGAATGGCGGGATTCACGACGATGATGTAGGCCATCGTGATGAACGTGGTCGCCCCGCCGAGCACCTCCGCGCGAACGGTCGAGCCTCGTTCGCGGACATGAAACCGCTTTTCGAGCATGGTCTTTTACTACCAAAACTCCCGTTTCTTGTCACCCTGAGCGAAGTGGGCGGGCTTTCTCAACAAGCGTTTGCGAACAGGCGGATCCTATTTTCCGAACACGGCCCGGATAAAGGCATCGCCGTGAAGCGTGCCAAAGCTGCCAGAGGCGCAACTCGCTTCGTCGTAACGTGCCACATGGTCGGCGCCGTGGCGCGGATCACGGATGGCAAACGGCACGGCATCGCGGACATGAATACGTTTCTCCACCGGAGTCGGATGATCGGGAAGAACCGCGACCACCGTTTCCGTCAAATCCACACCGGCCAGGAGGCGCCCCACCAGACGGGCGTCGAGGTCCTCGATCGTCTTGATCTTCAACTCCAGATTGCCGTCGTGACCGGCCTCGTCGGGCGCCTCCACGTGGATATAGACAAAATCCACCCGTTTCAGCGCGTCGAGCGCAGCATCGGCCTTGCCTTCGTAATTGGTGTCATACAATCCGGTCGCGCCGGGCACCTTGAGCACTTCCAGACCGGCATAGACACCGATGCCGCGGATGAGGTCCACGGCGGAAATAACCGCACCGGTCAGATGGAACCGGTCCCGAAAGGTCCACATTTTCGGACGTTTGCCCGGCGACCAAAGCCAGATTGAGTTGGCCGGGTCCTTGCCGGCGGCGCGTCGGCGCTGGTTCACAGGATGATTCTTCAAGATCGGCCAGGAGCGGCGGGTGAGGTCGTTGAGCAGGTCGGCAGTCGCCCTGGCTTCGGGCACTTTCGGCTTGATGAGGAGCGGCTCGGCAAATTCGTTGGGGTGATCGTGCGGCGGGGCACATTCGAGCCGCGGATCGAGTCCTTTGCCGACAAAAAGATGGCGATAGCTGACACCGGTGTAGAAATGGAGGTTGGGACCGCCGATTTCTTGTTGGAGGGTCTTGAGAATCTCGTCAGACTCGGCAGAACTGATGTGCCCGGCGCTGTGGCTTTTGATCCGCCCATCGTCAAAGAGGCTGATGAGGTTGCAGCGCATGGCCATCTCGTCGTCAGCAATGTGGACCCCCATTGCGGCGGCTTCCAGTACACCGCGGCCCTGGAGGACTTCGCCGGGGTTGTAGCCAAGCACAGCGAGGTTGGCCGCCTCGCTGCCGCTGGGCATGCCTTCCTCGATGGTCTTGAACAGGCCGCAACGACCTTCACGCGCAATGCGGTCCATGTGAGGATGACGCGCCACCTGAAGCGGGGTTTTCCCGCCAAGCCGCGCGATCGGGTAATCGGACATTCCGTCGCCGAGGATGATGACGTATTTCATGAGTATCGGCTGAGCAGATACTTCTGAAATTGCCCGTAGTCAACCGACATTCGGTCGAAATCTTCCGGTAACTTGTCCAACGCGGCCAACGCCGGCGGTGTTTCGGGAGTAAAACCGAGCAACCGCTCGATTTCATCGGGGAACTTGGCCGGGTGTGCCGTCTCTAACACTACCGCCGGGCTGTCGCCGAGCGGCTCAGTGTCGCAGTAATCAAGAAACCCGCGCCAACCGACGGCGCCATGCGGTTCGAGCAGGAGTTTGTGCTCGGTCCACGCCTGTTGGATTGTCGCGCGAGTCTGTTCGTCAGACACCGACGTGGAAAACAGGTCCCGACGCATTCGCTCCATGTCTGGCGCGCGATGGATTCTACCGGTTTCGTCCATCTGGCCTCCGTAGAGAGCGACGAGCCGAGCAAGATTGCTGGGATGACCAACGTTCATGGCGTTGGACAGACAGTTGCGGGATGGCTCGATCTTTTCGTAGCGACCGGTGGCGAGGAACCGGGGGAATTCGTCGTTGCCGTTGACAGGAACAACGAGGCGTTTGACGCGCAGCCCCATTTCGCGGGCAATGACCGCCCCCATCATGTCGCCGAAATTACCCGACGGAACAGAAATAACCAGCGGCTCGCCGATGCGGGCCGCGGCGTGGAAGTAATAGACAGCCTGCGGAAGAAGACGCCCGATATTGATGGAGTTGGCCGACGACAGCGGTAGTTTTGACAACAACGGGTCAGCAAAAGCGCGTTTGACCAGCGCCTGACAATCGTCAAATTTGCCGTCAATGGCAATGGTGCGGATGTTATCGCGCAACGTGGTCATCTGTTTGCGCTGACGGTCGCTGACCTCGGCGAGGGGAAACAGAACGAGAACACGGACGCCTTCGACCCCATGAAATGCGCTGGCGACGGCGGACCCGGTGTCGCCGCTGGTGGCGGTAAGGATGACGAGGTGTTGACCGGTTTCACGAAGGAATTGACCAATCAGGCGGGCCATCATTCGGGCGGCAAAATCCTTGAAGGAGGCGGTGGGACCACGATCCAGCCGCATGACATGGATATGGCCAACAACCTTCTCAAGCGGCACGTCGAAGTTGTAGGCATCGGCGCAAAGGACGCGAAGCGTGTCATCGTCAAGGATACCGGCGGTAAAACGGCGAAGGACCGCGAAAGCGATTTCCGGGTAGGGTTTGCCGACGATTTCGGCAGTGGTCAGACGCGGAAAGGTTTGAGGCAGATAGAGACCGCGGTCAGGCGCCTGGCCCTGAAGGATGGCCTGACGCAGGTCCACGAGCGGCGCTTTTCCATTGGTGCTGTAAAATTGAATGGGATACACGGCGGCAGAGTAAAGTGTGGGTTGTGGGAAGTCAACAAGTTGACCGGGGCGGCGGTGTGACGGAAAAGGCAAGCCCCAACGGACGGTTGGGGCTTGCGGGACTGCGAATGGGGCTTCCGTCAGTTGTTGATCGTGTAGGAAGTGATGTTGACGTTGGTGATACCGATGGGGTTGGGCCAGAAGAGGCGGCTCCATTCCACATGGCCATCGTTCCAAAGGGTGTTGCCACCTTCGCCGCGATGAGGGCTGTCGCTGCCGTCGGTCGTGCCGCTACGCCATTTCCGGTTGGCGGCGCTGGGAGTGATATTTAGGTCCTGAACACCACGATCCCAGAACACCGGGGCGCTGATGGTGCCCTGCCACTGGTTGGACCAGTAGTAGGCGTAACTGACATATTTGTTTCCCGATGTGGCAAGCGAATAGAAGTTGGTGGTTTTGCTTCGGTTGACATCACTGGGGCACCAGAGCATCTGGACGGCGTTCCCAAGATAGTTACTGAGCAACATGAACGAACGCACGTCAGTGGCAGCCGGCATGGCTGAATAAAGCGGCAAAGTCTGGTTATTGTCCTCGTAATACTGGGCGACGCCCAACCCCAGTTGTTTCAGATTATTGACGCACTGGGTGCGACGAGCCATTTCCTTGATTTTGCCGAACACAGGAAACAACATGGCCGCCAAGATGCCGATGATGGCGATGACGACCAGAAGTTCGATCAGTGTGAATGCGCGGCGTTTGACTGGGGTTTTCTTCTTTATCATTTTTCCGTCCTCTAACTCTTGGTGGTTACCGATGATTGCTGAACGCAGGGAAAACTACTTCCCCTCGCTCTTGCTGTCAACACGCAAATCGCCCTCTTTGCAAACCGGTGGGAAGATTGTGACCTCTGTTGAGGAAGGCAGTTTGCCGCAGCAGCGCCACGAGGTCAAGCGGTCGCCACACCGTAAGTCCACTCTGTGCCGAACCAGGTGCACGTTGGCCTGTTCGGATAACAATACCGCGTAGCTCTCGAACAACGTATCGGCATACCCCGGCAAACACAACTCGCTGACCGTCTCGCGTGCGTGTACTGAAATCGGGGCAGCCCCAAACGTTCCATCTGTGGCCAGTACGCCGGGATGTCCTGAAGATACTTGGTGTTGGCCACCAACAGCGCGAACAAGCGCCACCGTGCTTTGACGGTACACAGACAGCGTTGGCTCTGGTGCTTGCGCAGGCAAGGGCGCACTAGGCTGTGAGAACGCATGATGCGACCGGATGGCGCTGCCCCCGCCGGGGATCTGAAACTCGCGCGTGCCTGCCACCCTCTCCCCCAGGACAGCAGGCAGGTGCAGCTTGGGGAAAGAGATCGGAGCGTAGCTTGTAGCTATCTCATGTGCTGAGTACTGATGCCCTTCAACTTCACCACCAAAAGGTCACGATCTTCCCACCCGGTTCCCAGCGGACGCAAAATTGGCCTTGCGCCGTCACGAGGCTTTCGTTATTGTTCGCGGCTCTCAAACAAAATGGAGCAACCCTATGTCTCGAATCTGTGATATTTGTGGCAAAGGCCCCGTGCGCGGAAGCACCATTCTCCGCCGCGGCCAGGCAAAGAAAAAGGGCGGTATCGGCCAACACGTAACCGCCGTTACACCGCGCGTTTTCAAGGCGAACCTGCAGGTGGTCCGTGCCGAGGTCAAAGGCCAGGCGCGACGGATGCGAGTTTGCACCACGTGTCTGCGTTCTGGCCGCGTCAAGAAAGCGGTCTAGCCCTTTTTCTTTTCGCGATTGAAGCACGGATGTAATTATGTCCGTGCTTCAGTTGTTTTTGTCGCGTCGCAGCAAGCGATACAGCTTCAGCAGCACCATACAGACATCATCCGCCAGCTCGCCCGTAGCCGAGTGGCGTCGCACATCGTCCAGTAACGATGCCAGCAATTGTTCCGGCTCCCGGTTTCTGCGTTGTTGCAGGGTGATTTGCAGGCGTTCCCAGCCGTAGGACTCTCCGTCCGGGCTTTCGGTTTCGTACAGTCCGTCTGTGTAGAGCAAGATCGCGTCGTTGATTGCCAACGTGTGTTCCGTGGATGGGAACGTTGCTTCCTTCAACAACCCAAGCACCGGGCCACTCTGCGGCGCGCCACGGACCAGCGGCTCAACCTGTCCCAAAGACGAGCGCAGCCAAAACGGGCTTGGATGTCCCGCCGAGGCGCAACGAACTTGTCCGTTTGTGAGATTGACGATCAGATAAACCGCGGTGGCAAACACCGGAGATGTGGGGGGCTGGTGGATGATGAGTGCCTGATTGATTTCTTTTAAAAACCGGCTCGGATCGCCGCCGAATGGTTGCAATTTATCCACCAAGCCGCGGATAACGGCCATGAACAAGGCCGCGCGGACGCCATGGCCCATGACGTCGCCGATCAACACTCCCACCTCCGTGTCTGAGAGTCCGATGATTTCAAAAAAATCGCCTCCCAAGGTCGAAGCGGGCTGGTAGGAATGCCAAAATCGAACGGCACTCGCAGTGAGAGCGACACCAGGCGGGAACACCGGGTAATGTTGCGGCAGAAAGGCCTGCTGGACTTCTCGGGCCATCATCAGGTCTTCCTCGATCTGACGACTCTTTTCCGCGAGCGCTTGGGCATATAATGTCAGTTTCTCCTCGGCGCGTTTCCGCTCGGTAATGTCGCGGGAAATGCCAAAGGTGCCCGCTAGGTTGCCCGCCTCATCACGAAACGGCACCTTGGTGGTGGAAACCCAGGTGACACGCCCATCGGGCCAGGTTTCTTTTTCCTCCTTGCCCACCACGGGCACTCCGGTGCTCATGACCCGTTGTTCGTCCTCCAACGCCGATGCCGCGTGTTCCTGAGTGAAAACGTCCGCATCGCTTTTCCCCTGCAACTGTTCCGGCGAATCGAATCCCAGCCAGCGAGCCATCGCCCGATTGATACGCAGGAATCGGCTTTGTTTGTCTTTGAAGTAGATATGGTCCGGCATGTGATCCATCAGGCTCTGCAACAAATGCCGTTCCGCTGCCAACGCCGCTGTGCGCTCTCGCACCCGTTCTTCCAACACCGCATACGATTGCGCCACCTGTTCGGCCATCCGGTTGAATGCCTGCCCCAGTTTCCCCACCTCGTCATTGGTGTTCACCGCCAGACGTTCGTTCATACTGCCCGTGGCGATGGACTCAGCCATCCGTGCCATCTCCAAAATCGGACGTGTAAAATGTCGGGCCAACGCATACGATCCCCATACTCCCACCACCAACATCACCACCAAACCTCCCATCAACACCCGTCGCAGCAACACCACCGGCCGATAGACCTCCGTCCAGTCGAGCTTGGCCACCACCCCCCACCCCAGTTCGCCAACCGGGCCATACGCCATCAACACTTCCCTGCCCGTGTCGTCGCGGCTCCGCATGAAACCTTTTTTCCCTGCAATCGCCGCCTCCATGGCCGGCAGGCTGGCTGCAGGCACCTCTGTGACCTGACGCTGAAAACGCGGCGGCAACACATAATGAATCCGTTCCCCCACCCGCCGTCCCACCAGCACCTCACCGGTCTCGCCCAATCCTGTCGGGTCTCCCGCCGATTCGACAATCTCCTGCGCGTCCAACAACGCCATCACCACTCCCAGCAGGTTCCCTTCCGCGCTCCTCATGGGCGCGACAGCGACCACCCGGTATTTTCCTTTTTCCACGGCGATCGTCCCCATGAAAGGGCGTTCGCGTCCCGCTTGAAATTCCGGCTGGACGGACAGGTTTTTCCAAAGAAAATTCTCCGCGGTCGCCGTCACTACCAACCCTGTCGGGTTGGCCACCCAGAGAGCCTCAAAGCTCGGACAGTTCTGCAGGGAATCCGTCAGCATGGCCCGCGTTTCCTCCCGAAAAGCGTTTTCCGTAAGCCGTCCCGTGTTGAACTCCGCCAGTAGATGCCGCAGCCGTGTCCGGCTGGCCACTTGCAAGATGAGTTCCTCCTGATGGCGCACATAATTGCGCAGCATCTTTTGGCGGTCGGCTCGCACCACCGACAAGCGGTCGTAAATCTGCTCGCGCACCACCCCCGTCGTGAGACGGTACGCAACCATCCCCAGTGTGCTGACCGTCAACATCACCACTGCCGCCACGAAGAGCGTCAGCTTCCACTGCAGTGATGTGTCGAACATCTTCCACATACGATTGAATCGGGTAAGTTTACCGAACTTCTACTGAGGTCTCAACCTCGGTTCTCGTTTCCCGTTGGCCGCGACGGCCTCGCATCTCGCACGCGCAACTGCACCGTCGGCTCGCCACGAAACTCATCCAGCGCCGCCGTAAACGCGACATCCATTGCCTCTTTTGGCAACACGGCCTCGCCCGCGCCAAACCAGATCGCCTCCGCCGTTCGCTCGCCATCGGTCACCGAAAACTTCAGATGTTTGCCTCCGACCATCCGTGGGACGCCGCGTACGGTGACGTTCCGTACCGCAAACACCGGCGTCGGATTATCCGTGCCGCATGGCTCAAACCATTCCAGCGCCTGGAAAAACTCTGCATCCAGCTCGACCAACCGCACCGTGGCGTCAATCGCCAGCAGCGGCGTCAATGTCTCCTCCGACAACGTTCGCGCACCGATCTCGTTGAGGGCGTGCGCCAGCCTCGGGATATTGGCCGGCGCGACACTCAACCCCGCTGCCATCTCATGTCCGCCAAATCGTTCCAGCAACGGCGCGCACTCGGCCAATGCCGCCACCATGGAGAAACCGGGAATGCTGCGGCAGGAACCTTTGCCGCCGGCGCCGATGACAACGCTCGGACGATAGAATTCCTGTGCGACGCGCGAGGCGACAATCCCGATGACGCCGATGTGCCAGTTGGGGTTGGCGAGCACCAGCACTCGCGCGTCGCCCTGTTCGCGGGCTTGGGCGAGTGCCTGGGCGACGATTTTTTCTTCAATCCGCTGGCGTTGATCGTTGTGTTCGTGAAGTTGTTTGGCCAGTTCGGCGGCGCGAGCGGTGTCCTCGGTCAACAACAGTTCCAGAGCCGCCGTCGCATCAGCGAGGCGTCCTGCGGCGTTCAAGCGGGGGGCGAGGCGAAAACCGATGTGATACGGTGACAGATCGGTCGGAACCTTGGTGATCTCCATCAAGGCTCGCAACCCGACCTTGTTGGTGGTCGAAAGCCGCTCCAGCCCGGCCTTTACCAGAATCCGATTCTCGCCGCTCAACGGGACGACATCGGCAACCGTACCGAGCGCGACGAGGTCGAGATGCTCGCGAAGATCAACTGCCCAGTGGCGATTCGATTTGAGCAGCGCGTGCGCGAGTTTGAAGGCAACCCCGACAGAGGCAAGGGCCGTGGGACCAGTTTCCAGATTGTCCTTGTCCTCATGGGACATGGGGGCAATGGAGGTGCAATCCACTTTCGGGTTCACCAGCGCGACGCATTCCGGCAATTCCGACGGCGGTTCGTGGTGGTCGAGGATGATGGTGTCCACGCCGTGGGATTTGAGTTCGGCAACTTCGCGTAGCGAACTGGTACCACAATCCACTGCGATGAGAAGTTGCGGGGCGCACTCGCGCAGGCAACGGGCCACACCATCGGCGCTGAGTCCGTATCCCTCGGTGAGGCGATGGGGAAGAAAATTTGCCACGTTTCCCCCGACGGCACGCAGAAGGCGCGTCAGCAAGGCGCAGGAAGTGATGCCGTCCACATCGTAGTCTCCATAGAGGACCACTCGTTGTTTTGCGGCCAAGGCTTGTTGGATTCGTTCGACCGCCGCGCTCATGGCGGGCATCTGAAACGGATCGGCAAGCTGACGAAGCTGCGGACGCAAGAAACACTGTGCCGACCGGCTATCGCGGTAACCGCGGTTGACCAGCACTGTCGCCAGCGCCGGGGGCAACCGCAGAGCGCGGGCAAGCGGCTCCACAACGGCTGGTTCGGTTTGCGCAATGAGCCAGCGTCGGGACACGACTACGCCTTCGCGGCGGCGGCTCTGGCTTGGGCGGCTTGGGCTTCCTTGCGGTGGAACCAGAGTACGCAGGCGCTGGCAATGTAGATCGAGCTGTAGGTGCCGGTCACCACGCCGACCAGGAAGCAGAACGAGAAGTCATTCAACACGCTGCCGCCAAAACCATACAAGGCCGCCGCGCACAAGAACACGGTGCTGCTGGTCAGAATCGTCCGCGAGAGCGTCTCGTTGACGCTGCGGTTGATCAGGTCGAAGTAGTTCAGGCGTCCGCCGGTGAGTTTGCGGTTCTCACGGATCCGGTCGTAGAGCACGATGGTGTCGTTGATCGAGAAACCGACCAGAGTCAGGATCGCCGCCACTACCGGCATGGAGAACGAGCGGCCGGTCAAACAGAAGATGCCGATGGTCATCAGGATGTCGTGAATCAGCGACACGAACGCACCGACGCCATAGCTGAATTCCCCGAAGCGGAAGGCCACGTAGATCATGATTGCCACCAACGAGGCAGCCACCGCCCACAACCCCTGGCGGAGCAACTCTTGTCCCACAAGCGCGCCGACCCGCTCGGTACCGAGCACCTTGAACTGGGCGTTGGCCGTGGCGGGGTCGGTTTGAAGCGTTTTCACGGCCTTGTCGGTTTCGCCGTAGGGCAGACGCAAATTGAGCACTTCTTCGCCGCCACTAAGGTCGCGCTGGTATTGAATAAACCGTTCGCCGACACCCGCCTTGTCCAGAGTTCGTCCGACCGTGCCAGCGTCCACCTTTTGGACAAAAGAGAGCGTCACCGCGTCGCCACCCTTGAAGTCAATGCCATAAACTTCGCCGCGGCCAACATCAAGGCCGCCACGTTTGACGAAGAAGATCATCCCCGCAACGATCACTGCCCATGAGAAAACAAAGGCCACTTTCCAGATGCCGAGGAAGTTGATCTGCGGGATGTGACGGAAGATGTGGAGGATGTGGAAGGACTTCATCCAACCGTTGGCGACCATCCAGTCGAAGAACAACCGGGTCATGAACACGGCCGCAAAGAGGTTGGCCGCCAGGCCGATGGCCAGCGTGATGCCAAATCCCTTGACCGGACCAGTACCGAGGAACAACAAGATCACGGCGGTCAGAATGGTTGTGAAGTTGGAGTCGAAAATGACCAGCCAGGCTCGCTGATAGCCGGCCACAATGGCAGCGCGCAACGGTTTGTTGAGCGCCAACTCCTCGCGGATGCGCTCGTAAATCAGCACGTTGGCGTCCACCGCCATGCCAATGGTCAGGACGATACCGGCAATGCCGGGCAGCGTCAGAGTGAATTTGAACAACGCCAGCACGCCGAGCAGGATGAGAATGTTGAATGCGAGGGCGATATTGGCGACCAAGCCGGCGCGCAGGTAATAGACCAGCATGAACAGCACCACGGCTACCGCGCCGATCAACGCGGCGCGGATACCGCTCTGAATGGAGTCGCGTCCCAGCGAGGGGTCCACGCCGCGTTCCTCCAGCACTTTGACAGGTGCCTGCAACGGGTTTTCGAGCACGCTGGCCAGGCGACGGGCTTCGACGAGGCTGAAGTCGCCGGTGATCTGGGCATTGCGGACGGAACCGACGGTGCGGGCGTCCTCGGAAAGTTTTTCCATGATGCGAGGGGCGGATTGAACCTCGCCGTCGAGGATGATCGCCAGTCGTCGTCCCGGATTGGCGGCGGCGACTTGGGCAAAGGTGACAGCGCCTTCTTTGTTGAAGCTAAGCCCGATGTAGGGCTTGCCGATTTCGTCGAACGCAACATAGGCGCGCTCAACGTACTTGCCGGTCAGGCCTCGTTCGGGGCGGGTTTTGACAAACAGGTGTTCGGTGATGGCTTGTCCGCCGCGGGTGGTGACGTGCGTCATGTTGGTGTAGCCCAGAGGCGGCACAAAACGCGGGTCGGTGGCGGCTTGCGCCTGCAAGTTGTCGTTGTCGGCGTGGACGAGCCGAAACTCCAAATAGGCGGTCTGTTCGATGGTGCGGCGCGCTTCGGCGCGGTCGCGTTCGGCCAGACCGGGCAACTGCACCAAAATCCGGTCATCGCCGACGCGCTGGATGATTGGTTCGCTGACGCCGAACTTGTTGACGCGTTTGCTGATGATCTCGATGGCCTGGCTCATGGCGGCGCCGTGTCCCTGGCGGTCAATCTGGGACATGTCCATTCGCAACAGGAAGGAGGTGCCGCCCTTGAGGTCGAGGCCGAGGCGGATTTTGCCGGCGCACTCGCGGTCGAGTTGGTTGAGGATGTCGAGGTTGGGGTTCTTCGAATCGGGCTTGGCCAGGTCGGGGAAGTAGTTTCGGAGATCGGCCTTCTGTTGTTCCACCGCTTCGCGGAGCGCGCCGAAGGAGTTGGCCGGCATCTGCGCGTGCAGAGCGCGGGCTTTTTCCATCAGCGCCGTGAAGGCGGCGTCCTTGGCCATGGCGCGTTGCTCAAAATGTTTGATCAGGTCGCGGTTGAACGGCGGCCACATGAAGTAAAACGCCGCGACCGCCACGGCGGCGACCACACCAAATTTCCAGCCAAACTGTTTGTTCATGACAGGTTGTTACACTCCGATTACGAGTTGGTTCTCTCGTCTTCGCTTTTCTGGATGACGTTACTGACCGCCGTTTTGAGGACCTCGATTTTGACGTTGTCGGCGATCTTGACCATGAGGGTTTTGTCCTTGACGCTGCTGATGATTCCGATGATGCCGCTGGACAAGAGCACCTTGTCCCCTGCCCGGAGGTTTTTCAGCATGTTCTCCTGCTCTTTGCGCTGCTTCTGTTGCGGGCGAATCATCATGAAGTAAAACATCAGCCCCAGCGCGCCGAACATCAGGATCATCTGCATCATGGCCGCCCGCGGGTCCTGTTCCTTGCCCGGCGGCGGCGCGGCAAACGCCAATACCTCAAACAGTCTCAACATGCTCATTTCCTTTCTTGTAGTGCGCGTCAAAATCGCGCCGAAATTCGTCGTACACACCCGCGGCAATCGCCTCGCGGGCTTTTCTCATCAGGCTCAAATACATGTGCAGGTTATGCCATGTCAACAGTCGCAACCCCAAAATCTCCCCCGCCCAGAACAGGTGCCGCAGATAGGCCCGCGTGAAGTTCCGACAGGCATAACACGTACATCCCGCCTCCAGCGGCCCAAAATCCGCGCGATATTCCGCAGCCCGTATTGAATACGCCCCTCTTGCCGTGAACACCTTGCCATGGCGCGCGGCGCGCGTCGGCAACACGCAATCAAACATGTCCACCCCTCGCGCCACCATGTCCAGTATCTGTGGCGGCGTGCCGACCCCCATCACATAACGCGGTTTTTCCCTCGGCAGATGCGGCACGCTCAACTCCACCTGCCTCAGCATCTCCGCTTCCGGCTCACCGACGCTTACGCCGCCCACGGCATAGCCGTCAAAATTCATGGCGACCAATTCGCGGGCGCACCGTTCACGCAGCTCCGGGTACACACTTCCCTGCACAATGCCAAAGAGCAACTGCCCGGCAGGACGTTTCTCCGCCCGGCAAATGGCCGCCCACTGTAGTGAGAGCGCCACGCTTCTGCAAGCGTATTCTCGGTCGCACGGCCAGGGCGGGCACTCGTCGAATACCATGGCCACATCACTGCCCAAAACCGCCTGCGCTGCCATCGCCTCGCGCGGCCCAAGAAACAGCGTCGCCCCGTCCACATGCGACTGGAATTCAACGCCCGCCTCGGAAATCCGTCGCAGTTTTGCCAGCGAAAAAACTTGATAACCGCCGCTATCGGTGAGGATCGGCCCCTCCCACGCCATAAACCGGTGCAGTCCCCCCGCCTGTTGGAGCAGGTTCAAACCGGGGCGCGTCATCAGGTGGTAGGTATTGCCGAGAATGATGGAGGCTCCGAGTTCGCTCAATTCATGCGGCGCCATGCACTTGACCGTCCCCTGCGTGCCTACGGGCATGAACACGGGCGTCTCCACAACGCCGTGCGTTGTTGTCAGTCGTCCGGCGCGCGCCGCGGACGTTGCGTCCTGATGTTCGATGGAGAAGTTCAACGCCCCAGTTCCAGGTGTTCCGGCGGACGGGAGGGAAGTTTCCAAACAATTTCCGGATGTTTCGTGGCGGCGTGCATTCGATTGGCCAGCACGATTCCCTCCCGGTAGAGCCTGTCAAACGCGACAAAATCCTTCTGGTCACATTGCGCCAGAAGCGGCTCAATGACCTGCTGGGTGTAACTTTCCAGCATCGCCTTGTGTTTGGGGCGTGTCAGGGCGCCCTCGGCCAACCGTTTGCGGGTTGCCCGCAACTGGTAGGCCGCCAGCGCCCAGTTGCCGCCTTGTGCCGCGTAATAAGCAATCCAGTAACGATCGCTGATGTCACGCATCAAGGTGGCCAGACCGGGCTGCAACTCGGCGATTTCTTCGAGCGTCAGTTGACCGTGCTTGGTCTTCACCACGACGGGAGTGTTTTCTGTCATGCGTGTTTTTCTAAGCGAACCCAGCCCTGTGGCTCAATCGCAAAAAAAGCGCCCCCCGACAATCGGTATCGGGGGGCGCCAACAGAGCAGGTTATTGTCGTTATTCTTTTTTGTCCTTGGAGAGTGGGCACGCTCCGCTCTTTTTCGCGTCGGCACAGGCTTTTTCCCACTGCTTGAACTGTTCATCCGTGAGAATCCCCTTCAGGCCTTCAGCCATTTTCGCGCGACAAGCGACCGGGCATTTGACGTCTTTGCACTCCTCCTGCAATGCCGCGACCTTTGCTTTCTGATCGGCTGTCAGGTTCAGCTTCTCCAAACTTACCGCACAAGCCATCGCGTCGCCTTTTACTTTCGGCGCCGGAACATCTCCGGAACATGAGCCACAGCCGGCAAATCCACTCGTGACAACAGCCAGCATGACGGCGGCGAACAGGCAAACAAACCACTTCTTCATATCCATCTCCTTTCGGGTTGTATGATGTATCGCATACGAACGCGGGAAATTAGCACCGTTTCAACAAAGTTCAAGCAGTGTGTGTCATTTCCAAAAAATGATTGCAAGTTGGGCAACTGACGGTATTTTTTGTCACTCAATTCTAGGAGAAGAATATGAAACGATTTGGAACGGTTCCTTTCTGCGTATTGGCAATCATCGCCATCGCCGCCATCACTACCGAGGCGGCGGACGATGGAGTGCGTCCCTCGTTCCTGAGTGTCATCGAAGAAAATGACACGTTTGGAAACATCTTCGGCGTCAAAAACCAGGATCGCCACTACTCCCAGGGCTTGAAAATCATGCTCATCGGCGGCGACAACACCCTGCCCAAACTGACCTCCGCGCTTGATCGTTTCCTCCCCCAGATGGGAATGCGCGCGGAAGCCTCCGATATCGGCCTGATTCTCCTTGCCCAAAACATGTACACCCCGGCGGACATCACCAACCCCGCCCCTATTTACACCGATCAACCCTATGGCGGTTGGCTTTACACCGGCCTGATTTATCAACGCCGCGGCGTCACCCCCGACCGTCGGATTCCTGTGCTCGACAGTTTCGAGCTGGATCTGGGTGTTACTGGTTCGGCCTCACTGGCCCGCGAGGCGCAACGCACCTTCCATAATTGGATTCATGATGACAGGCCCATGGGCTGGGACCACCAGCTCAAGACAGAACCGGGGCTGGAACTGAAGTACGCCCGTTACTGGCGCCTTACCATCAACGAGAATACCGCCCCCTTCTTCGACCTCATCCCCCACGTCGGATGCAGTCTCGGTAACATTCGCACCTACGGTGCGCTCGGTGGTATCCTCCGTTTCGGTTACAACCTACCGCAGGACTTCGGCCCGGTGCTTGGGGACTCCACGGCCCCCACGATTGCCCCTATGAAGAAATCGCCGCCGTTCTCCTTCTACGGTTACGGAGGAGCTGAAGGTCGTGTTGTCGCGCACAACATCTTTCTCGATGGCAACACCTATCTCAACAGCATGAGCGTGGACAAAAACAATCTGGTCGGCGACCTCATCTGGGGACTGGCCATGCGTTTTGGTCCCTATGTGGAAGTCAACCTCACCGGCATTCTTCGAAGCAAGCAATTCAAGGGACAGGACGGTGTGGACGGATTTGGTTCCATCCTGGTCAAGGCGGTCATCCCGATCTAACAACCTCACGCAAGAAGCTCAGGAGTGGCGACGGTGACGTCGCCATTCTTCTTTGTGGCCAAATCCCAGACGGTTGTCAATCAACCGCATCCACTCCGGTTCAATCACCCACATCGCCGTCCGCGCCAACGCAGCGCTCAATACCAGGTTCCCGGAGGCCACAAACGGAAACCGTGCCGTGTACAATGCCCACCCCTTCAAACGTTCTGTTCCCTCCAGTTGTCGGCACGGCCCGTGAAATTGCACACCTTGAATCTGATGCCACTCTTGCTCATCTCGCTGCACGGTCCCCGCCACTGCTTTTTGCGCCAACATCGCCATCCCATGCCGGGTGGACGGTTCTGTCACCACGTAGAAATGCAAGTTCTTGTCCACCACATAAAACAATGCCGCCGCATGGGGATCGCCCTGTTCATCACGGACCGCCACGGTCAACACCCGATGCGCCCGCAGAAACGCCAACAATCGTTCGCGGATTCCCTTCATTTTGTCTCCTGTCTCGCGGCCAACTCACTCTCAAAGGCAGCGCCGCGTCCTCGACGTGTCGGTGCCATCATCACAACTTCAGACTACCAAACACCGTTGCTCGGTGAAACCTGAAACTTGTCCGGAAAAACGTCGTGCGGTAACATCGCAACCATGAGAACAATCTTTTTCCTCGTTTTGATCGGCCTCGCCGCCGGATGCGCCAGCCGACCCGCAAACAGCCGCATCGAATGGGAACACTGGTTTGCCGACGGCAAGCTCGACAATTTTCAGGTTGTCAGCGGTTCCGCCATTTATCGGGTAGAAGACGGGATTCTCATCGGCACCACGGTGGAGGGCAGTCCCAACACGTTTCTGGCTACGAAAACGCCCTGCAAAGATTTTGAGTTGCAATTCGAGGTGAAAGTGGACGACCAACTCAATTCCGGCGTTCAAGTGCGCAGTCACCTTGCCAAGGAAGGCGCCCCGGCTCCCGAAGGTTCCAAGAGCGGCAAACCGCTTCCCGCAGGCCGCATGTACGGGCCGCAATGCGAGATTGCCATCAACGGCGCCGCGGGCGATTTCTATGACGAAGCGCGCCGTGGCACGTGGTGGAGTATCCTGACCCAAACGGAGTCCGTCCGCACTGATGCCGCCAAGGCCGCCTTCAAGAAGGGCGAGTGGAACCATTACCGCATTGTCGTTCAAGGCGATCATTATCGAAGCTGGATCAACGGGGTTTTGACCGCCGACTTTCATCAGCCGCATGACCCCGAAGGTCTCATTGGCTTCCAGGTCCACGGGATCAAAAAAGGGACCGGCCCCTACTCGGTTCGCTGGCGCAACGTCAAATTCCGTCGCCTGTAAAAGCAGGCGGTTTTTTCCTTGGGACACGCTAGTTTTGGGGTTCGACCGGGCACCGGAAAAGACTGACTTCTGAAATCACAGGAGGCACCGGTGTCTGGGTAATCCGCAATCGCACCTTGTCGGTGGTAATCGTTGCGCCCCGTGTGAGCCGACAATGGCCGATGCTGGTACCGACGGCAAATTGCGCCCACTGGCCGTCTTTCCATTGGTCAAGGGCAAACGCCTCGACGCGTTGTCCCCAGCGCAAATCCTCTCGAATACGAACGACGTTGAATGTCACCGGCCGATCAAACACGAGAATCCGTTCTGTGGGACTTGTGTTGGTGACTTTTGCGACGGCAGCCAGATTTGTTGTGAATGTCGCATCCAGGAGTCGTCGGAACCCCTGCAAGGATTTCACGTCGTTCTCATGAATCAGCCCGCGACGATCCGGCGGCACATTCAGCAGGAGCACCGCGCCGCGGCCAACGGAGGCAAAATAAAGATTGAGCAGGTTTTCCGGCGAGCGAACCTTGTCATCCTCTTTCGCATGGTAAAACCAGCCCGGACGAATGGAGACGTCGCATTCGGCCGGCACCCAATGTGTTCCGGGACGGTCGCCGGTGTTCAAGCGTTTGGAGTCGGCGTTGCCGGGAACAAAATCGTCGCGATTCAGCGTTCCCCAACAGGTTTCCCCGGCGATCCCACGTTCGTTGCCGACCCAGCGGATGTCGGGACCCGCGTCACTGAAAATGCAGGCGTCCGGTTGAAGTTCGCGGACCATTCGGATCGTGTTCGGCCAATCGTAGTAGGTGCGGTTGTCAATCTTGCGTTTCTCGCGGGCGCCGCCGTAGTAGCCATCGCCGCCGTTGGCGCCGTCAAACCAGACCTCGTGAACGGGGCCATACTGGGTAAGCAACTCGCGGAGTTGATTTCGGTAGTAGGTGAGGTAGGCGGGGGTGCCGTAGTCCTTGTGGTTGCGGTCCCACGGGGACAAATAAACGCCGAATTTCAGCCCGTGTCGGCGGCAGGCATCGGAGATTTCCCTGACGACATCGCCCTTGCCGTTTTTCCAGGGCGAATTTTTAACAGAGTGTTCGGTGTATTTCGACGGCCAGAGGCAAAACCCGTCGTGATGTTTGCAGGTGAGGATCACCTGTTTCATCCCTGCCTCCTTGAGCGTACGCACAATCTGATCGGCATTGAAATCGGTTGGATGGAAGATTTCAGGCGATTCGTCGCCGTAGCCCCATTCTTTGTCGGTGAAGGTGTTGACGGTAAAATGCAGGAACCCGATGAATTCCATTTCCTGCCAGGCCAACTGTCGCGGCGTCGGGACCGGTCCGTACGGTTCGTTGGCGAGCGCGGCAAGCGCAATCAATGACACCCAAACAACCATGTGCGTTTTCATAGCCGTATCCTATCACACTCCGAGCCGGTCCGAAACAGCGAATCGAAAGCTCCCCACGCCTGAAAACGGGCGGTCATCGGAGTGTGCGGAAGGCTTTGACAGCAGAGAAGACAATACGTATGATGCCGCCCGCCCAAAACAAAGATTGAGGCAATGAGAGGAGAGTGAGTTCGTGACAGAAATCAGATTGAAGAAAGGTGAACCCGTGGAGAAAGCGCTGCGGCGGTTGAAGAAGAAGCTCGACCGCGAAGGAACCTTGCGCGAGGCGCGGGCGCACCGTCATTTCGAGAAACCCAGCGAGAAACGTCGTCGCAAGGCGAAGTCTCCGCGGCTGTTTATGAGCAGTTTCTAACGCCGAACCCACGAAACCCTCTCGAGGCCAACCGACGCTGTGCGCGCGAGTTGGCCTCTTTCATCCATGTTTTCGTTTTCGACCTGCTGGAACGCTTCAAAGCACACTGACGGGCTGGCGATGCTGGAAGAGGTCCGCGCCCTCGGTTTCGAGTACGCGGAACTCGGCCACAATACTCGTCTGTCGCTGTTGCCGGGCATTCAGCAGGCTGTTCTGCAGAAAGTCATCCGCATTTCGTCGGTGCACAATTTCTGTCCCCTGCCCATCGGGGTCAACGGCATGGCGCCGGACTATTATATGCCGAGCGCCCGTGACGATCGGGAACGCGATCTGGCGGTGAAACACACCCTGCGGACGCTGGAGTGCGCCGCCAGTTTGAAGGCGAAGGTGGTGGTGTTACATCTGGGGCGGGTCACGATGCGCTGGCCGAACTATCCGCGTCGTTTGATCCAACTGTATGCCGATCAGCGCCAGCAGACGCCAAAGTACGAGCGGTTGCGGGCGCGAACGCTGGCGGCGAGGGAACGAAAACGGCAACGGTATTTTGATCAGGTTTGCCGCGCGTTGGATCGGATTCTTCCACACGCAAAGGAATTGGGTTTGAAACTGGGCATGGAGACGCGAATGGGTGTTGAGGAGATTCCCTCGGAGGATGAAGCCGACGAGTTGATGCGACGGTATGGCACTGATACGCTCTCCTACTGGTTCGACAATGCGCACGCGCAGGTCAAGGAGAACATGGGGTTGAGCCGCCAGGAGGCGGTGTTGGAGCGGTTTCGGGGGCGGACAACAGGGATGCACTTGCAGGATTTCATCCCACCGTTGTACGATCATCTTCCGCCGGGGGTGGGAGAATATGCGTTTGAGCGGCTGACGCCGTTTGTGACGGAGGAGATGATTTTGTCGTGGGAAATTCACGGGGAATGGGATCCGCAGGTAATTGCCGATGGAACAAAGCGCGTTCATGAGCGATTGCTCAGGCCGGTGATGGCATGAAGAGACATCTCGGAAATCTGGTTCGCGTGGGCGTTAGCGTTGGGATTTTGCTTTATCTGTTTACCGGTATTTTTCGCAAGGAGGCCGTCGCGCAGGTGAGTGAGCTGGACCGACTTCCCTGGGCGGAGCGTCTGGTAAAAATTTGGACCGTTGGCCCACAAGCGCTCGCGGATGTGTTTCACCAGGTCGAGCCGGTGTGGTTTCTGCTCGCCATCGCCTGCATGGGGATGGTGACGATCTGCGGCACAATTCGATGGTACTGGATGTTGCGCGTCCAGGGGCTGGAACTGCCGTTGAAACGGGTGTTTTCCATCAACCTGATCGGTATGTTCTTCAACACCTTCATGCTCGGCGCCACCGGCGGTGATGTGATGAAAGCCTGGTACGTGGCTCACGAAACCCATCACAAAAAAGCCGAGGCGGTCGCCACGGTGATTGTGGATCGAGTCATCGGTTTGCTGGTGCTGTTTGTCATTGCGTTGGCCATGATGCTGGCGTTCTGGTCGCGTGTTTATGATGACGCGCCTTTGCGGACGTTCACGTTGTTTACGCTGGCGTTTGTGCTCGGCACGGTAGTGTTGACCGCGTTGAGTTTTTGGAAGGGATTTGCCGACCGTTTGCCGGGACTGCGTCAGCAATTGCAGCGCCTTCCCAAATACGAAATGTTGCGGCGGATGATCGAGGCTTGTCGCAGCTATGCTTCGCATCCCATGGTGTTGGCCAAAACCACCGCCATTACGGTGGCCGTGCACGGATTTTCCATGCTGGCGATTGTCTGCGTGGGCAAAGGGCTTGGCATCACCTCGGCACGGTTGGTGGACTATTTCCTGTATCTGCCAATCATCAACTCCATCGCAGCCATCCCCATCAGCATCTCCGGTCTCGGCGTGCGCGAAGGGATGTATGTGACGATGTTCAGTCGTGTCGGCGTGTCCGAACCGGGCGCACTGGCCATGTCGCTGCTCGGTTATTTTGCCAATCTCGTCTGGAACCTGCTTGGCGTCGTCTTTTACATCACGCACCGCAAGGAACTGCCGCCGGTCGAAGAGATGCAGACCACGAAATAATCTTCATGCGGCAAAGTTCAACGTTACGGGCGCGCGTTCGAATCCTTCCGCCGTCATCAACGGCTGCGGTCGCATGGCGCCCAATGCCGCGATATAGCGGTCAGGCACGGTCTCCAGGCGCGTGTTGTAGAAGGTCGCGATCTCGTTGAAATAGCCTCGCGCCAATGCGATCCGCTGCTCGGTGTCCACGAGATTTTTCTGGAGATTCAGGAACGCCGCATCGGCCTTCAGGTCCGGGTATTGCTCTGCCACGGCAGCCAACAGCGACGCGCATCCGTTGTGGTCCGGCCCCGGTTCTCCCGGCGGGGTGGCGGCCAGTTGGGCGCGCAACGCCGCCAGTTGGGTCTGCAACGTTCGCTCGTAATCGCGCAAGACGGTGACGAGGTTGACGAGGTTGGGGATCAGATCGTTGCGTCGTTTCAACTGAACATCCACGTTGGCCCATGCCTGACGCACTCGCTGACGAAGATTGACGAGACTGTTGTAAGCCATCCACATCCAGCCGAGCGTCCACGCCAACAGGTACATGACTCCGGCAAGAACGTATTGGGGCGGGCGCGGTTCGCGGTCACCCCACGCGACTCCGGCCACGGCGAGGAACAGCCCTAAAACCGCCAGTACCCAGTAGCTGGCGCCCAATCCGCGGCTGACCTGTTCCTCCGAACGGGTCGAGATCAGAAACATCGGCGCATCGGGTGCTCGCGCGATTTCGGGTGCAACGATGTCGCGTCGTTCTCGTGCCTGTCCAACAACGTACAGCGACGCGTGCAACGGTATCCCCTGCTCTCGAAACCGCCGTCGCCCATCAGAATCGGCCACCGCACCGCCCGGACCTTTGTCGTAATAGAGGGCATCGTACCGATGGCAGATCCGATCAAAAAGTGTCATCGGCTCAATCGTGGCGCCGTCCGGCTGGACAAGAATCGCGCCGCAATCGTCTTTCAGGTAAAAGGGAATCATCTCGCCACCGTCCGCCACGGTTGTCCAACCGCTTTCGGTGCGGGTTCTTGTCTGGGTTTTGCCGTTGCTATCGGTGTAGGTCTCCGTCACGGTCCGGGACCAATGTTCTTCCACGCTCCATCGGTACCAGACGCATCGCTGTTCGGCCAAATAGCTGGTCAAAGGGGTTTCGGCCTCGGCGGTGCCCTTCAGTTCCACCAAGCCGATGAACACTCCGGTGGTTTTCGAGGTCGGCAGGTCGTTCACCAGTCGCTGCTTGCGAGCCGCGCGCAGTGCCAGCGTCAACATCACCGCCGCCAGTGCCGTCCCCACAAACGGCGCGATCGCATTCCACTCCGTCGGCATGGGAAACATCCATACGGCGAAGGAGATGGAGACGCAAGTGGATTATGGCGGATTGCGTCGCGGTGCGCGGTGCGCTATTGTCCGGCGACATGAGAACCTCAAACTTGCTGCTCCCCATCGTCACTGTTATGGCCGTTGTGGGCATTTGGATTGATTCCCGATCCGCGACGGCTGAAAACAGCGAAACGGTTCGAGTGCGTTTCATGGACGAAGGCGGCCGCGTTACCGGAGTCACCAATGTGCAAAAAGTGGTCAAAACAGACGCCGAATGGCGCAAGCTTCTGACACCTGAACAGTACGAAATCACTCGTGGCAAAGGCACCGAACAGGCATTTTGCGGCGCGTTTTACGACAACCACAAGCACGGCTACTACTCCTGCGTCTGTTGTGGTTTACCGCTGTTCGGCTCCGGGGCCAAGTTCGACTCTGGCACCGGTTGGCCCAGTTTTCTCCATCCCGTCGCCAGGGAAAACATCGCCGAACGCCCCGACCACAGCCACAACATGGAACGAACCGAGGTGCTTTGCGCCCGTTGCGACGCCCATCTCGGCCACGTCTTTAACGACGGTCCCAAACCCGAAGGACTCCGCTACTGTATCAATTCCGCCGCCCTAAAATTCACCGAAATCCCCACCGAGACCGCCATCTTTGCGGCCGGCTGTTTCTGGGGAGTCGAAGCCGTGTTTCGCGCGTTACCGGGTGTTCTCCAAACCGAGGTCGGTTACACCGGTGGCACGACCCGTAACCCCACCTACAAGGAGGTCTGCACCGACACGACCGGCCACGCCGAAGCCGTCCGAGTCATTTACAACCCCAAAGAAATCACCTACCAACAGCTCCTCGATGTGTTTTGGAAGAATCACAATCCCACCCAACTCAATCGCCAGGGACCGGACATCGGCACCCAGTATCGTTCCGCGATTTTTTACACCAACGACACGCAAAAACAGCAGGCCGAAGCCTCCAAAGCGCAATTGGAAAAATCCGGCAAATACAAAAATCCCATTGTCACGCAAATTGTCCCCGCTGCCGAATTCTACCGGGCCGAGGAGTACCACCAGCGATACCTTGAAAAACGCGGCCTCGCCCGATGCCATGCGCCCGACACGGAATAGCCGACACCAACTTATTCGACAATCGTCGTCAGCGTCGGAATTCCGCGAACCGGCGTCAGGTCGGCGGAACAGCCAACGACAACCAATCGTTCCAACGGAGCATTCTTCAACGGCGTGAGGTCGCGGACATTGCGGCAGTTGCGCAGCCACAACCGTTTCAGCGGCGCGCCGGCCAGCGGTGAAAGGTCGCTGACCTGCATGCAGTAGGAAAGAGCCAGTTCCTCCAGCGGCATTCCCTTCAACGGCGACAGATCATGAACCTTGGTGCTGCGCAAAACCAGGCGCTTCAACTTCATCCCGCGCAACGCTTCAAGCGTGTCAACGCCGGTCCCGCTCAAGTCCAGTTCCTCCAGCGGCATTCCCTTCAACGGCGACAGATCGCGCAGGCTCTTACACCCGGCCAGCGTCAACGACTTCAACGGTACCCCTTTCAATGCCGAAAGATTGTTCAATTGCTCGTTCGGTTTCACGGTCAGCGCCACCCCGCCACGCATCGTCACGTCGAACTCGACCGGTGACGACGGGTTGTCCTGCGCGAGTTTTGCCAGCGCCTTTTCCAGAGCCACCCGCCGCAGCAAAGTACCCAACGGATGCTCCGCCCGCTCAAACAGTTCAACGGCCTTGTCGGTCTCCCGCGCCTGCCACCACAACAACCCGCACATCAACCGTCGTTCCGTCGTCTCCTCGGCGCCGACCCGCTTGAGCCATTCCGTCAACAGCAAATCCGTCATCCGCACATCCCGCAACAGCGTCCCGCCGCTCACCGCTTTTTTCAATTGAATTCGTCCCCCGGCCACCGACACAATCTCCCCCGTCTCCATACCGGAGCGCGTCGCCAGCGACACCGTTTTGCCGACGTCGCCCTGCAACGAGGCCTGCATCACCTCCGGCAATGCAGCCACCTTCAAGGCCATCTCGCAGACGGTTTGGGCCGGCCCCAACGACGCCATGACCGTGTCTTTCTGGACGACCGCCACCTCCTGTCGCACCGATGCCCAGTCCAACCGCAGGATCATTTCCGCCAGCGTGGTGGCGTGTTTCTTCCATCGTGACAGAGCTTCCGCTGCGTCGCGGTCCTGTTTCAACCGTTCCACCAACGCGGCTCGCTCTTGTGCCGTCTCCGTTGCATACGGGCCGTTGTAACCTTCCGCCGTCTTGATTGCCTCGTCGAACCGTCCCTGCGCAGCAAACAATTCCGCGTCAAGCCGCACTTTTGCCATCGCCTCCTTCACCGCCGGCGGCTGGACCGGCGTCGTGACGGGAGGCTCTTCACGAGGTTGCGGCGGCGGTTGTTCCGACGGTGGCGTTTCTTTTGGTTTTTCGACCGGCGTCACCGGCGCCATCGGCGGCGTGGCAGACGACGGCGTCTGAATCGCGCGCGGCGGCGGCACAGGCGCAGACGGCACTTTGGGCGCCACAGGAGCGACACTCGCAGGCGTTTCTGGCGGTGTCTCGGTGCCCGGCCATTTCAGACGCCCTGTGTAAAACAATGCCGCCACCACTCCGGCGGCCGCCAACAACAACAATGTCCCCAACAAACCAGCGAGTGACCGTGACGGGGATATCTGTCGGGTGGAACTTGAAGCGGTCGTTTCACGCAACAACACTGATTTTCCGTGTCCCGGCGAGGCTTTCAGCGGTTTGCCACCTTTACGAACACGGACCGCATCGCTGAGAAATTCGTCCCAGCTCGCGTAGCGCTGCGACGGTTGTTTTGCCAGCAACGTCTCCAATAAGGCCACGCAACCGGGGCTGATGCGGGGATTGAATTTTCGCGGGTCTGGAAGCATTTGTTGGGCGTCAAACGCCAACCGACCCGTCAACATTTGATACAGGGTCACCCCCAACGAAAACATATCCGATCGAAACCCGATATCTTCGACGCCTGCTCGTTGTTCGGGGCTGCTGTAGTTGGAGAGAGTAAGCCACGGGGCAAGGCCCATGTCCAACACGTGTGGATGACCGTTTCGATCCAACAGAATCTTGTCGGGCTGAATGTGGCCGTGAATCATGTGGTGATGCCGCCATGCCCATCCCAACGCCGCTCCCACTTTTTGCGCCACGTCCAGCGCCTCCGTCTCCGTCATCGCGCCACGTTCGGCCAGTGTGTTCCCCTCGATGTGCGCCATTGCCACGAAATACACGCCGGCGTCTTCGCCAACCGAAAAGACGCGAACCAAATGCGGATGTTCCAAGCGGGCGGTTGCCCGCAATTGTTCCAGAAACGCGGCGGCACGGTCGGAGTCGCCCAGGAAATCCGCCGATAAAATCTTCAACGCCACATCTCGCCCCAGCGACAACTGTTCGGCCAGATAAACTTTCCCTGTCTCGGTCTCCTTCAGAAACTGTTTCAACTTGAACCCGCCAATCGTCGTTCCCTCCTTCCACTCCGTCTGTGCCGGCTCCGTCTGTGCCGCCACGACCGAGGTCCCGCACTGGGGACACACCACCACCTGGCCTGCCACACGCTCATCCACCTGCAGGGTTTGTCCACACCCGTCACATGTAAACGTTATGTCCATGTTGTGCCGCCTGTATCTGGTATGCTCATCCCCCCGTCAAGTGAATTGCGACCACAAGCCGTCTGTCGGGAAAATCGCGACATGGGAAAGGTCGCCGAAAAAGGAAATGAAGCTCGCGCCCGCAAGTTTTTTCGCCAGCGAAACCGGGCGGCGAGACGGCCCTTTCGGAATCTTTACCCGCAAACGGTTGATCCCGGTGTTGACCTCACCGCACACGCTTGGCGTCGCCCCAAAGCTGTTCGAGGCCGTAGCGCTCGCGCAGTTCGGGATGAAAGACATGCACCATCACGTCGGTAAAATCCAGTACCATCCAGCGGCTGGCCGGGTAACCGTTCTGATGTTTGGCGCGAGCGCCGGCATCACGTGCGCGACGCGAAATCTCCTCGGCAACGGCTTTCAGGTGAGGTTCGGAGTTGGCCGAACAGATCATCAGATAATCCGTCACAGAGGAGATTTTCCGAACGTCGAGAATAATGACGTCGTCTGCTTTCTTGTCCAAGGCCGCTTCGCGGCACAATTTCGCTAACTTACGGGCTTCGATGATTGGTTCCCCTTTCGTTGATAAAGTTTCTGGCGCTGAATATAGCGGAACACCGCGTCCGGCACAAGCCAACGAATGGATTGTCCCCGCGCCACCCGGTCCCGAATGTCTCGCGAGGCAATTTCACAGGCATGACCATGCACCACCCGAAAATGCAGCGGCAAGTTACGGACGATTGGCATCGCGCATCCCGGTCGCGTCACAACCACAAAGGCGCAAAGACGCGCCAAACGCTCGATCTGATACCAGCGATGCAACTCCTGCAGGGAATCGGCTCCCATGATGAAATAAAACCGCGCCGACGGATATCGCCGTCGCATCTCCGCCACGGTCTCCACCGTGTACGACGTACCACCGCGACGCACTTCCAGGTCCTCGGCCTCAAAACGCGGCTCACCGCGAATGGCCAGTCGCACCATCCGCAAGCGGTGCGCGGCGGACACATTGCCGTCCAGCGGCTTGTGCGGCGGCACGGCGGCGGGAATAAACTTCACCCGATCCAAGCCAAGCTGCTCCATCGCGTCCTGCGCGATTAACAGATGACCGAGGTGAATCGGGTTAAAAGTGCCGCCAAGGAGACCGATCCGGGCTTTGCGTTTCATCCCGCCGTCATTATACTGGCTCACCCGTGAATTCCAACACAAACGATGCCTCGCTCGCAAAACGCTTCCGGTGCGGACTGGAATCGGCCCTGGCACGTTTGGCGGCCACGTTTGTGCCGATGCTACCCTATCAGGTCATGCGGCAAATGGCGTATGGGCTCGGTTGGTGCGCGTACTTTCTCGATGGCCGTTCACGCCGCATCGCACTGGCCAATCTTGATCTCGCGTTTGGCGACAGCAAATCGCCACGGGACAAAGCGCGTATCGCCCGTCATTCGATGCAAAACTTCGCCGCCACTCTTCTCACCCTCTTCTGGTCGTCGCGCCTGACGAACCCGCAACTCGCCGCGTTGGTGGAAGTGGACACCGACGGCTTGCGTCATCTCCGCCAACGACTGGCCGCAGGACGAGGAGCCATTGTCGTCACCCCGCACTATGGCAACTGGGAACTGCTCCTGTTGCATGGAGCCGCCAGCGGACTGCCCTTGCGCGTCATCACCGAGGCGCGCCGTAACCAAGCGGTCGAAGCGCTTATCACCCGTCTTCGCAGTCGTTCCGGCGCGCGAATCATTCCCCAGCGTGGCGCAGCATTGAAACTTCTGAAGGCGCTTCGCCGCGGCGAATGCGTCATTCTGATCACCGACCACAACCCACCCGAAGAAGGCGGCGGAGAATGGCTGGAGTTTTTCGGCGTACCCGCCTTCAGTAACAACATCGCCGCCGCGTTGGCTTTGCGCACCGGCGCTCCGTTGTTCAGTTGCCATTCACTTCCCCTACCCGATGGAAGGGTGCGTTTGATTTATGGCCCCGAAATTCCCTACACGATCACCGGCGACGACCACACCGACATCCGACGAATCAGCCAACAATGTCTCGATCATTTCGAGAAAATCATCCGCGAGAACCCGGACCACTGGCTCTGGTTTTACAAACGTTGGAAACACCGCAAAGACATCACCCCGGCTCGCTATCCATTCTACACAAGCCCGGAGCCGTTGTCCCTGCCGTCACGCAGAAGCAACCCGATAAACGCCCCCCAAAGCACCAGCGTCCCACCCAGCAACGCGCCCAACGTGTGACAAGGCTTCACCGCCAGCGCCAGCACCTCTGCCAGCGCAAAACAGACAATCGCCCAACGCAAGGGACGCGCCTGCTCTCCCCACCCCGCCGCCACGGCCACCGCCAACGGCAACACCAATAACGTGTAGTTGTGCGACCAGGACACGGGAGCAAAAAACAGCATCAGTTCCAAGACCACACACACTGCCAGCAACTCCCGCCGTGTCCCCCCGCGAGCGCACGCCCACACCGATACCGCCAGCAACACCAGGTTGATCCCCATCGCCACACGCCGCGCCAAGGTTTCCCGCGAACGATCACTCCCCGCCATCCAGCGAATCGTCACCGCCTGTACCGACTGATTGCGGTCAAGCCGCGGATTGATCATCTGCGAGTAACGAACGTTGTCGGCCGATTGCTCCGGTTGATTTGCCGGCATCGCCACGGTCGTCACCCACTGGCGCAAAAGCGCATGATTACTCCGCACGCCAAACACCGCTCCCGGCACAACCCAAATCAAAACAATCAGCCATATCACCGCTGCCGTCACGACCGCCCACTGTCGTTTCGCCGCCCAATAGACCACCAACAACGCCGGAAAAATCTTCAACACAATTGCGCCCGCCACCGCCACCCCGGCCCCCCACGGACGCCCCTGCGCGTGCAACCACACGCTCCACGTCACCAACCACATTAACAACAGCGACGCCTGACCACGCGCCAGCCCGGACAGTGTCGGCCACAAAATCAAAACAACCGTTATCGCCCCCACCCAGAAGTCGGGAACACGATGTTCAGGATAGTATTTTCGCGCCAGCCGCACGCTCAGCCATAACGTGTGCGCAAACATCCCCACCGACAACACGTACCAGACCAGCGACGCCCAAAACACGCTCATCGGCGCCAATGGCACCATCGCCACAGCAAACACAGGCAGATATTGATACACCCAGCCGCGCGGATTTTTGACCTCGTAAATGTTGCGGCCTTCCAGCACGGCGCGTCCCGCCTCGTGATATACGGTAAAATCCGTTCGATGTTCCCGTGACCCCCACGTGCGTTCGCCAAAACGATGCGGACCCGACCGATACACCGTGCTCACGCCAAGCCCGATCATCAGTCCCGCTCCGAGTACCCACAGCATCACACGCAACCATTTCATGTGTCGAGTGTATGCGAAAGCGTCTCACCATGCACCCATTTTCCAGCGCCACACACTGGCCCCCCTCTCATGGTTCAACGGCGAAACACCATCAGATCGTCCGCGCCGATGTTCCCCTCAAAAAAATGGAGCCAACGGTCGGGTTCGAACCGACGACCTGCGGTTTACGAAACCGCTGCTCTACCGGCTGAGCTACGTTGGCTTCCAAAGCAACGACGCGCATTATGCCATGAGTTTCGCTCTTGGCAAGCATCCGCTAACCGTCTGTCCGCTGATCCAGCAGCGGCGTTTGTCGCAGTTGCAGATGGTTCGGTCGCAAATCCCGAAGCGGGCCCCGTTTGTAGCCGTGCGGTGGTGGTTGTTTGATCTCAGCGATTCGGCTGTATCAATCCTTCCCTCATTATCTCGTCAACGGAGGCTACGATCCAGGCTCCGCCGATCCCTCATGACGCCCCAACTCGTGCAACAATTCGACACTGGTGGCGATGCCGCGCTGGTAATTGGCCAGGTCCATTTTCTCGTTAGGGGAATGCCAGTTGTCGTCGGGCAATCCAAGCCCCACCAGCACAATTTCGCCGCCAAGGTATCGCTTGAAGTCATCAAGAATCGGGAGCGAGCAGCCCTCACGCACGAAGACCGGTGGCCGTCCATGCACTCTGGCCAGGGCGCGGGCAGCGGCCTGGACTCCGGCACCATCCCGTGGCGACAAGTGCGCGGGAGAATGATGTCCCTCGGTAATCGTCAATCGCACGCTTCCGGGACAGTGCCGTCGCAGATGGCTCGCGATGAGGCGGTAAATCTTGCGTGGCGACTGTTGGGGCACCAACCGGCAACTGATTTTCGCCACGGCATGCGCCGGCACGATGGTTTTGCTCCCCTCCCCCTGATAGCCGCTCAACAGACCGTTGATCTCAAAGGTCGGACGCGCCCAGCGTCGGGCCAGCGTGCAAAACCCCTTTTCTCCTGCCAGGGAGGGCACGCCGAGCAATTTCGCATAGCGTTTCTCATCAAACGGCAGCCGCGCCAGTTCCCGTCGTTCCTGTGGAGTCAACGCCACGACGTCGTCGTAAAAGCCGGGCACGGCGACGTGTCCGTTGTCGTCCACGCACAAGGCGAGCAGGCGCGCCAGCACCATGGCGGGATTGGCCACGCTGCCACCGAAAACGCCGGAGTGCAGGTCACGGCTGGGACCGTCCACGCGGACTTCCAGCGCGGCAATCCCTCGCGTGCCGAGCGTGATGCTTGGATGATTTTTCGAAAACATACCCGTGTCGGAAACCACAATGTAGTCGGGGTGCAACCTGTGTCCGTGTTGTTTGACGAACCGGCGCAACGCGAAACTGCCGATTTCCTCTTCACCTTCGATGAGGAATAGAATGTTGACCGGTAACGGCAGGCCCAACCGCAGGTAGGTTTCGACCGCTTTGACGTGCGCGAAGAATTGCCCTTTGTTGTCGGAGGCGCCGCGCCCGAACAATTTTCCGCCGCGCACGACCGGTTCGAAGGGAGGGGTACGCCATTGTTCCAGCGGTTCAGGCGGTTGGACATCGTAGTGGCCGTAAATCAGCACGGTTGGCCGATCGGCCTGACGCGGCGTTTCCGCGGTGACGATGGGATGGCCCCGGGTGCGGTGCACGGTGGCGCGCAACCCAAGTGAGCGGAAATGTTGTGTCACCCACTCCGCGCAGGCGGCGCAGTCCGCAGCGTGTTGGGGCTGGGCGGAGACGCTGGGGAAGCGCACCAGTGTTTTCAACTCTTCGACGTGGCGTTGTTTGTTTTTTTGAAGATAAGCGGTGGTCTTGCTCATAAACGCGGCGCAGTTTAGCATAGACGGCCATGACCGGCTATCTTGCAGCGGAAGGATTCACCGAGGAGTTGGTGGCGGAGCTTGACAATGTGACCGCCGTTCACGGGCGGTTGGTGTTTACCGAGGGCCCGCCACGTCCGGCGGCATGGGCCGCCAATGTCTGGCTGGAGCCGATCCGTCTCTCTATTTCCTCGATCGCGGATGCGGCCCGGAAATTACGGGCGATCCAGCGGGACTGGGCGCTGTATTCTTTCCATTTTCATCGTCGAGCGCAACTGATCGCCGCGCAACTGCCGTTTGTGGCGGTCAAACCATCGGCGTTCCCGGCGTTGCCGCCGTCGCGAAATATCGGATCATGGACGTTGTTGGATGAGCAAACCGTGCTGGCGTCGGCGCGTTGTTCGTCGCCGTGGCCGAACGGGGAGATTGTGTTCATCGAGGATCGCGATGGGCCGCCGAGTCGGGCATATCTGAAGTTGTGGGAATTGTTTTCGCGGTTGCAGGTCTGGCCCAAAGCCGGTGAGCGATGTGTGGACCTTGGCGCTTCTCCGGGCGGCTGGACGTGGGCGTTGCAGAAGCTTGGCGTATCGGTGCTGGCGGTGGACAAGGCGCCGCTGGCGTCGCGGGTGGCGAGTTTGGCGGGCGTTGAGTTTCGCAGTGAGAGCGCGTTTGGGTTGAGGCCGGAGTCGGTGGACTGGTTGTTCAGCGATGTGATTTGTTATCCGCCGCGTTTGCTGGGATTGGTTCAGCGGTGGTTACCGGTGGCGAAGAACATGGTTTGCACGATAAAGTTTCAGGGTAAAACCGATCCTGCCGTGATCCGGGAGTTTGCGGCCATCCCCGGCGCGCATCTGGTTCATCTGCATCACAACCGCCATGAATTGACCTGGTACCGCCTGGCGCAACGATAACAAACAAGAAAGGCGTCCCGGAAGTTTCCGGGACGCCTTCTGGTAACGACGTAAAACGTCGGGGCGATCTAGTAACGGTCGCGGCGACCGCCGCTGCGGTGTCCGCCGCCGCGGCCTCCCGCAAAATCGCCACGGGGGCGTTCTTCGCGGGGACGGGCTTCATTGACCGTGAGCGAGCGTCCGCCGAATTCCTTGCCGTTGAACTGGGCAATGGCGGCGTTGGCCTGTTCCTGGGTTTCCATCTGGACGAATGCGAAGCCGCGGGACTTGCTGGTAAACTTGTCCACGATCAGTTCGCAACTGGTGACAGTGCCTGCCTGTTTGAACAGGTCGAGGACGTCGCCTTCGGTGGTGTTGAACGACAGGTTACCGACGAATAGTTTGGTAGCCATGTGATGTGTTTTACTTTCTGCTGCGTTTAGGAGGCTCAGTGGCTGTTCCCGAACCGTTCGGGTTTCGGACTGTCACTGAGCAACAAGGCCACCTGACAATCTACCAATCACACTGCGGCTGCTTCTATCTGCGAGCGGGCGAACAATACGATATCCGCCCAAAATAGCAACAACTATTTCAGCACTGCCCTTTTGGACCGCCGACGGGAGGCGAAGACGAGGATGACCACGTCGGGGACAAAGACGCGAATCGCTGGTTTTGTCGCACGGCAATCAGGGGGTCTGGAGACGCACTCGATAGAAGCGCGACGGGACGTTGGTGGCGGCGCCTTGGTGAATGAAGTTGGTGGTGGTGATGGGCGGCGCGAGCGGTACGTAAATCGTGGCCACGGTGTTGGAGGGGTTGTTAAAGCTGTCGGTCACCAGGTTGGTACTGGTTTGGACCAGATAGGTTCGGCCGGTCACGACGTTCCAGGTGATGTTCATGTCGTTACCGTTTTGGGCGATACCGGTGATGCGCAGCGCAGAGGCGCTACTGGTGGGAACGGTGCCGGCAAGATACTCGGCGTAATTGGACATGCCATCGCCGTCGGGGTCGGCCGTGGCGCAGGATTGGCTGTTGGTGGTGGTGCCGTCGCCGCCGAAGTAAAGCGCGCGCCACCAGTCTGGGATACCGTCGCCGACGCTGTCTTGGGCGGCTGTGATGAGCGGGAACGTTGTTTCGGCAAAGTAGGCGCTGAATCCGGTGACTCCGGGGTAGCCGGTTGAGTCCACAGAGATAACCTTGGCGAAGAGGACATATCCGTAATAATTGCGGCCGGGAATGAGGGTGTTGGCCGGGATGGTGACGGAGGTGTTGGTGCCAGTGAGCGCGCCCGGCGCACCCGGTTCCGGCGTGCGGAAGATGATATTTCCCGAAACGTCTTCAATGCTAACTTTGATATAATCGCCGGTGGTGCCACCGCTAAAGGTGTCCCAGGTCAACACGAAGTCGTTGGTGGCAACGATGTTTTGGGCGGCGCTCCAGTTGCTGAGGTGGGGTGCGTTTGGATAGAGGTTGCCGGTCAGGTTGAGGACGGGCTGATTGGTGGCGTCATGAACGCCAACAATGGTGAAGGTGTATGTCCCGTTGGGATAGGAAGCGTCCAGCAGGTTGGTCGTGGCGAAAGTGGCGCGGAGCGCGAAAAGGTCCTCTCCCGGTTGCCTTGTCAGCGGTTGAAGACCGCTGCCGGGCACCTGAATGGCAGCAGAGGCGACAGTGCCAGAGGATTGTTCGGTCACTTCGGCCAGGAAAGCAAACGGGGTGTCGTAGCGGAACACGGGGGGTGCGGTGTTGGTCTGCGCATAAAAAGCGCCTTTGGCGAGCACAAAATCCTGCGCATCGGGCACAGGCAACCCGGTGGCAGTGATTTTGATGTCGTCCAGGGCAAACCGGTTGCCGAGCGAGGTGGGGAATTCTTCATTTACGGCGAACACCACAGCGTCCACGAGGTTTGTCCAGTAGGCGCTCAGCGGCATGTTGGTGAGCATCTGGCCGTTGAGCGAGTAGGACATGGTGCGATTGGGGAAATTCAACACGAGTTCGTTGGTCATCACCGTGTCGGCAAAGGCGCTCCAATTGCCGATGACGATGGCCTGGTCGGGCGACGGCGCATTGGTAAAGACGGCTATCACGCCCTGATCCAGAAAAACCAGCGGCGGATTGTATTCATCCGGCGCAAAAGGCAGGTTTACAGAGAACGCGCCGAAACCGCTGTTGGTGGATTGGATCCAAAGATTCCAGCGAAGCGTGATGATCTGGTTGGTCAACGGCGCGGAAGGAGCGCATTTGACTTTCAAATCAACGGGCGCCCCACTGCAATCCAACAACGCCCAGTGATTGCCGCTGAGGTTTGTGACGGTGGCCGACGGCATTCCGGTTTCCGAGTGGAACGCCGTGTAGGCGCCGACAACCGGAATGTACCAGGCGTCCAGCAGCGAATCGCCATTGGCAAATGACTGGAATCCGTCGAAGTACGCGAGATCGGGCTGTGAAACGGTATTGATGGGGAACAAGTTTTGTTTGAGGTAGGTGACAACTCCGACGACATTGGGGAATGCGTTGGTGACGCCGAGGACTTTGGCAAAAAGAAGACGAGCAGTGTAATTGGTTCCCGGCGCAAATGTGCCGGCAGGAATCTGCAACGAGGTGGCAGTGCCATTGAGCGAACCGGGACGACCCGGATCGCCGCTGAAGAACACCGTATTGCCGTTGGAATCTTTCACCTCCACCTGGATATGATCATTGCTGGTACCGCCAACGAAGTTGGTCCATTGGAGGGTAAATCCGCCAGTCATGTCCAGTGTCTGGGCCGCCGTCCAGTTGGTGACAACGGGATCGTTGGGATAAACATCGCCAAGAAGCGTCATGGGAACACTTCGGGTGCCGTCATGAACGGCATAAATGGTTTGCGTGTACGTGCCGTTGGGGAACGAGGCGTCGAGAGCGGTTTTGCTGGCAAATCCCGCATTCGTATTGTACTCGCCGCCCGAATAGGGCAATGAAAACGTGTTACCGGCGGGCGTTCTCAGGGTCACCGCGCTGACCGAGTCGGTACCGCTCGTTGGCTGAACAGACGACAGGAAAAACCACGCCGGGTCTGTCATCGGCGTCACCAATGGCCCGGCGGCGTTTGTCTGCATCAGACTCGCCCCCTTGCCGGCGACGATGTGGAATGCGACGTCGCCTCCTCCCGCAAGCGAGCCGGCCTGGAAATTATCAAGAGTCAGGTTCCCGGCGGACGGCGCGTACACGGCGCCATTGGTGCCAGAGCCGGAACTGGCATACAACAGGACCAGAAACGTGTCGCTGTTGCTCATTCCCCAGTTGGTCACGCTGGCGCTGTAGATTGGCGTCCAAGAATAACCGTTGGACGGGCCGTCGGCATCGTAATATCCCGTCAGAGTCTTGGTGGCCGCATCAAACACAATCCGAACCGCCCCTGTGACCGTGGCAGATGCACTCACCGAATGTTCTCCGACCGTGATCCCATTGGTATCCATCAACGATGAAGTAAACCCCTTGAAACTCCCGCCGCCGATGTTATCCAGGTAGTAATCCATATACGCGTCAAATGCAGCGCCGCCCGGTCCCGCGCCGGCCGTGGGCATGACGATCAAGCCGTTGCAAAGAGATTGGCCTGCCACGCTTAATCCAACAGAGGAAGACCGATAGGTATCAATCTGAACCGACCAGCTTTCCGTGTAACTGCCGAAATTGTTTGTCCACGGTTTGACCGCCCACGCATCCGTGCCCCCGCCGCCGGACACGGTGAAAATCACGCGATTGGATTGCGACAATGCGCCGCCGCCCCCGGACATCGTCGCGCCCCAGTTGCTCGAAAACGTTGTGCCGGTAAAATCATCACTGCCGTTAAAATTAGCCTTCGCGACGCCGCAAGCCATCCCGAAGATCAAGCTGATCACGATCAAAATGCGAGGCATTGTATCTCTCCTTTAAGGAGGGTGTATCTAACCCGCCTTTTTCGAGGTTGCAAGAGAATAAGGGTGTGATCAGAAGTGATGATCAAGACGAGGTAAGCCTCCTGCTTGCCCTCATCCGTGT
>CAZISE010000018.1:0-72233 GCA_964541945.1 uncultured Verrucomicrobiota bacterium | reverse complement strand
ATCAGGATGTGAAACTGACGGTTGTCCCCGAACCGAGCGCCGGTGTGCTGGTCGGCATGGGCCTGCTTGCCCTGTTGGCGGTCCGCCGCTGGCGCCGCCAAAACTAAAGTGCGGGCGGTTTATCGCCTTGTTTGCGAACGCCAAACGGTTGTCGCAACAAGCGTGTGACAACAACGGGGCTGGTCATCAGGGTGACGCAATCATTTGGATTGTCCCCGCATTACGACGGGCGGGCTGGAAGCTCTTCCTCCGAAAGCGGTCTCTTGGTGGCTGCTGCTTGTTTTGCGTTTGCCGCGTCATGCACAACGGCTTGAACTGACTCCGCAACAGATGAGATGTGTCGGTTCGACGTTTGCGGATTGTTTTGCGGGTTGGCGGCGCGGTTAGCGGCGGTAGGCGCGCGGGGTGCAGCCGATGTGTCGGTGAAAGACGTTGGCGAAGTATTGGCTGGAAGAGAAGCCGCAATCCATGGCGATCTCGGTAATGGATCGCGTCGGGTCCTTGCGCAACGCCCGGCAAGCGGCTTGGAGACGGAGGTGAGTCAGGTACTCAATCGGTGCCATGTTGGTCAGTTTTTTGCAGTGATGGACAAAACTTGTCGGACCGACCGCGCAACGTTCTGCCATGGCCGTGAGTGTCCACGGTTCAGCGATGTTTCCTGCCAATTCGTTTAGGAACAATTCGATGCTTCGTCGCCGGCTGCTGAGGGACCGGCGGACCGGTACGCGCCGTCCGCGAAACAGGTCCAGGAGTTGGAGGAACAAGTCGTTGATGGTGACGGCGAGTTTGGAGATGTGGTTGTCATGGACAGCCTGGCAGATGGCTTGGAAACAGTGGCGCAGTTCCGAGGGAGTGTTCCAAAGTGGTTGTTCGTTGCCGCGCAGGTAGCGCGTCAATGCCGCCAGATCGCCGGGGGTTAGCACCAACCACGAGGGCCATTGCCAGCTTTGGTGCGGGTGGCGGACACCGACGTCGAGGATCAACCAGGCGAGTCGCCCCGGGCCGATGTGCGGGTTGCCGAGTTGGTGGGGTTGCCACGGGCGGGTGATGAGGAGTTGGTCGGGTTGCATGACGGCGCGGCGGCGTTCCACACGCAGCGGCATCCGTCCGCTTTCGAGAAATGTCAGTTCGATGCCTTCGTTGCGATGCAGAGGGAGTCCCCAGTTTTGCGGGCCGCGCGCGTCCCAGAATCCGACGCTGCGCACGCCGGGCAGGGCCTGGGACGGCAGGCGTCGGCCCGGATAGGTGCCGCGGGCCAGCGCTTCGAGTCGGACGGATCCGTGGCGGACGGCTTCCACCAGCGGGCGACAGGTGTCGGCCCGGTGGGTCTGACCGCGTTCGCGGAAAAGGATGGGGCGCTGGCTCACGACTTGTAAAATCCTTCAATTGAAAGGAAGCGCAAGCGTTTCGTCTGACTGGTAGCGTATTCTGCCATTATGAACAAGTCTCGAATCTTCATTGGTATCAACATGGAATTTGTTCGCCACGCGGACAAGAGCTTCGAGTGGGGCGTTCGAAAGGCCGCTGCGCTCGGTTACGAATATGTCGAACCCATGGTTCACTGGGGGCGCGAGTTGCTGAGCGAGGCCGGTTACTTTCACAGTGTCTCGATGCTGGATGACCCCCTTCGCGTCAAACGCGCCTGCGAGAGCGCCGGTGTGAAAATCTCCGGGCTTTCCGCACACACGCCACTTACGAAACCGGAAATCGGTGTCGAATATCTCAAACAGGCCGTCCGTTTTGCCGCCGAGTGCGGCGCGCCGGTGGTCAACACCGATGAAGGCCCGAAACAGCCGTGGACGAGCGAAGCGGAGGATTTCACGTTGATGAAATACACGCTGATGGAAGCGGCCAGAGTGGCCGAGCCGCGCGGTATCCTGATTGGCCTGGAGCCGCATCAGCAATACAGTCGCACGCCCGACGGTCTTGATCGGATCGCCAGGCTGGTGAAAAGCCCCGCCATCGGCATCAATTTCGATACCGGCAACAGTTATCTCGCCGGGCAGGACCCGTACAAATGGCTGGCGCGTGTTGCCAGACGACTCGTGCATCTGCACGCAAAAGACATTTCCATCCAGCAATCCAGCGTCGAGCGCGGCAAGGTGACGGGCACACCCGTCGGTTGTGCCTGTGGCGACGGTGTGATTGACTGGGCGCGCGTCATTCGGATCGTGCGTGACAAATGTCCGCGCCCGATTGTGTTCAGCGTTGAGTGCGGGACCATTGAACAGGCCGAACGCAGTATCAAGCATCTCAGGAGATTGTTATGAGCACCACCCGTCGCGAATTCATCAAGACCACCGCCGCCGCCGCGTTGGCCGGGCTGGCGTTGCCGCGCATCCTCGAGGCCGCCGAGCCGCCTGCCGTCGTGTCGGGGCGCAATCTCAACAGCCGTCTCGGCATCGGGTTTATTGGCACGGGCGGACGCGCCGGTGGGCACATGGGGATGTTGAAATACCTGAAGGAGACCGAGAAGTTGCCGATTGAGTTTGTGGCCGTTTGCGACATCTATCGGCCGCGTCTGGAACAGGCCCAGAAACGCCTCAATACTCCGCGGGCCTGGATGGATTACCGTGAGTTGCTGGCCGACAAGGGAGTGGACATGGTGTGCATTGCCACACCGGATCATCATCACGGGTATCAGGCCATCGCGGCGCTTCAGGCGGGTAAGCATGTTTATTGCGAGAAACCGGTCACTCACTGGCGTCAGTTCGAGTTGACAAAACGACTCGCTGATGTGGCGGCAAAATCGCCCTGCGCATTCCAGCTCGGCACGCAGGCCATGAGCGACAGCGCCTGGCATCAGATGAAAAAACTGGTGAAAGAAGGGTTGATCGGACAACCGCTTTTTGGCGAGACCGGTTTTTTCCGCATTGGCGACTGGGGCGAGCGCGGGATGCACGTGGACGATCCGAATGCCAGGCCCGGCAAAGACCTCGACTGGGATGCGTTTCAGGGCGATGCTCCCCGCCGCAGGTTCAGCGTGGACCGGTTTTTCCGCTGGCGTCTGTTTGAGGAGTACGCGGGCGGCCCGGTCACGGACCTGTATCCGCACTGTCTCACGCAGGTGGTGGACATCCTCGGCGTTGGGTTCCCGTCGGAGGTCGTGGCTGTCGGCGGCATCCACCGTTACCGCTATGAACTGCGTAGCGTGCCCGACACGTTCAACCTGCTGGCACAATACCCGGAAAAAGTGACCATCAGCGTTCTTGGTACGCAGGCCAATGATTACAATGCCACGCCCTTGCGCGGCGCAGGACAGCGTTGCCCCGTTATCCGCGGCTGGGAAGGATCGCTCTCGATTGATGCCAACAACAAAGAGATCGTTTTCACGCCAATCAAGGAAAAGGGCGCCAAAGCACCGCAACGGATTCCGATTGAGCGACCTGAAAACAACATCGAACACTGGAAAAACCTCATCGAATGCGCCCAACAAGGCCGAAAAGATACCTGGAGCCCGATGGACCTCGCATTCCGCACGCAAACCGTTCTCCAGATGGCCATGCGCGCCCACCGCGAAGGCGTGACCGCAAAGTTCGATGCGCGCCACTGTCGGATCCTGACATGAAACGTTTGTTCCTTGCCGCCGTCATCCTGACGACAACACTCCGCATCGGCGAGTGCGGTCCGTCGTTTGTGCTGACGGCCAACGGCAAACGCGCGCTTGCCTATCAGGGCAGCGATACGGCGTTCAAACCATACGTGGCCCAGCTCTACTCGCCCGGCGGGATCCAGGTCCTGCGCGATGCACCGTCTGACCACCTCCATCATCACGGCCTGATGTTCGCGCTGGGCGCCAACGGCGTGGATTTCTGGGCGGAAACACCGAAGTGTGGACGCCAACTTATCCGCGACATGACGACAGGGCGCTCCGAATTATTGCAGACACTCGACTGGGTTGCCCCCGACCAAACGGTCATCCTCAGCGAAACACGCCGTATCATCGTTCACGAGGGCGCCGATTTGCCGGCAACACTGGTGACGTGGCAGAGTCGTCTCATCCCCAAAAACGAAGTCAAACTGACCGGAAGTCACTATTTCGGCCTTGGCATGAGATTTGTCGCCGAAATGGACCGGATCGGCACGTTCCTCAACGCCGCCAACGCCACCGGCGAGGTGGTGCGCGGCGACGAACGGCTCGTGGCGGCCACATGGTGCGCCTACCGCGCTCCGACTGCGACCGTCGCCGTCTTCGATCACCCCTCCAACCCGCGCCATCCCGCGCGGATGTTCACAATGGCCGCTCCATTTGCCTATCTGTCCGCGACACTAAACCTGTGGAAAGACCCGTTCACATTGAAGGAACCACTCGAACTTCGCTACGGCATCGCCGTCTGGGACGGCCAGCCCGATGCCGCGCAGATCGAGGCATTGTACCGTCGCTGGCTCGACCAGCCCATCCGTGTGCTGATTCTGAGCGGACAAAACAACCACAACTGGCAAAAAACCACGCCCAAACTGAGAGCAATCCTCCAAACCGATGGACGGTTCATGGCGGACGTGACCGAACAACCCGAACAGTGCGACGCCGCGACGTTGGCCCGCTACGATGTCGTACTCAGCAACTGGAACACTTGGGGCAAACCCGCCGGCACCAACCGCCCCACGGCTCTTCTCGATTTCGTCCGCGCCGGCAAAGGTTTTGTCGCTGTCCACGCCGGTAGCTCCTCGTTCTACGATTGCCCGGAATACCAACAATTGGCGGGCGCCTCGTGGAAACTCGGCCAGACCAACCACGGCCAGCAACACACCTTCACTGTCAAGCCCGTCACCACGCACCCCATCACCGACGGGTTGAAACCGTTCACCACCACCGACGAACTCTGGCGCAACCCCGGCCTCGCGCCCGGCACCACCGTTCTTGCTACCGCCGACAACGAACCGGTCGCGCTGGCGACACATTTTGGTCAGGGACGCGGGTTCACCCTGTTGCTCGGTCACGATGTATCGAACATGGACAACCCCGGTTTCCAGTCGTTGCTGATTCGCGGCATCGAATGGGCCGCCACCGGTCGTGTGACCCAACCGGCCGCCGACTTCCTGCTGAAGGCGGTTGCCGCCTACCGATACGGCAACAGCCGCGCAGCGTTGCTCGAAGTGTCGCGCGCTGCGCAAAACGCCCCCGCTGAATGGGCGCCAAAACTGGTCGGATTGTTGGTGGCCGAAACCACGTCGCTCGACGGCAAGAAATTTGTGTGCGAACAACTCGGTTTGATCGGCACCGCAGCGGAGGCGCCCGCGCTGGAGAAATGGTTGGGTCATCCCGACCTCGGATTTTCCGCGCGCGCCGCGCTGGAGCGAATTCGCGGCGAGACATCAAAAATCGCGCCGCCAACCCGATTGGCCGAACTCATCGAGCAGATGTCGAAAGACCACGACCGGCTGCTGGAAAGCCTGGACAGCGCCGACAAGTTGACCCGCGAGGCGGCCTTGCGCGCCGCGCGCGACACGAAAGACCCGCAATTATTGCGAGCGATTGCGCAACGGCCCAATCTCTCCCCGCCTCTCATCCAGGTGTTGGCCGGTGAACCGTCGGCTTTGCCCGCTATCACAAAAGCCGCCGCCAGCGACGATGCGGCAGTGCGTCAGACCGCCATTACCGCGCTCGGCGCCATCGGCAACGCTTCCTCCGTGCCGGTTCTTGTCGGGCTGTTGGAACGCGCCGACAAACAGGAGCGTCGCCTCATTAGCGACGCGCTGGCGCGATTGCGTGGTGACGGTGTTGACGTTGCGCTGGCGAAAGCCGCCCAGCCGGAAACCATCCGCGCGTTGGTCTCCCGCAACGCAAAGTCCACCGTGCCCGCCCTGTTGGCGCTGGCGAAAAACGGTAACCGCGAAGCCATTGTTGCGTTGGGCAGATTGGCCGATGACCCGGCGCCGTTGATCCCGTTGCTCGACAAGGAGGGGGTCGAATCGGCGGTGGTCGCCATCTGCCGACGGACCGGCGACATCCAACCGTTGATTGCCGCGGCAAACGGGCCGCAACGCGCGTTTGTTCTGCCCGTACTCGGCGCGCTCGGCGGTGAGCGGGCGCTGGCGGTGTTGCGCGCCGCGCTCAAAAGCGACGATGCCGAGGCGAAACTGGCTGCGGTGCGGGCCTTGTTGAACTGGGACACGGCAGCCCCGTTGCCGGACCTGCAGGAGGTGGCCGCCACCGCGACCGACCCGAAACTGAAGGCGTTGGCCGAACGCGCCGTGAGCCGTCTGGAAATGATCGGGTTTGATGTCAAAGGTCGCAAAAACCTTGCGCTCGGCGCGACAGCGACCAACCCCGACGGCCTGAAGCCGGACGGACAAGGTGGGCCGCCATCGGCGGCGATTGATGGCGATCCCAAAACGTATTGGGATGAAGTGGACGGTCAGCCGTTGTATCAGTTGCGCGTGCAACTGAAACAACCGGCCACGGTGTGCGCCATTCGGATCAGCGGTTGGCGACACCACAATCATGCGCCGAAAGATTTCGAGGTGCTTTGCGACGACCGAGTGGTGAAATCGGTCACAAACGCCCAATACCAAGACAACCAGTTGTTGGTGGTATTGCCCCCGACCCGGTGCGCGACGATTCAGTTGAACATCACCGGCTATTACCCCAAAAGCCCCGCCATTCGTGAACTGGAAATTTACGGAAAGGATTGAGACCATGAAATCCAGTCGCCGCCAGTTTTTGAAGACGAGCGCCACACTGGTTGCTCCCATGATCCTGCCCGCCCGCATCCTGTTCGGAGCAAACACTCCCAGCCATCGTGTCACCACTGGCCACATCGGCGTTGGCGGACAGGGTGGAGGATTGTTGGGAGGATTTCTTGGTGTCGAGAACTGCCAGGTATTGGCCGTGTGCGATCCACTCAAGGATCGCCGCGAAGCGCGCGCCGAGCAGGTCAACAAACACTACGGCGGCACCGTCTGCCGTGCCTACAACGATTTCCGCGAACTGCTCGCGCGCGACGACATTGACGCCGTGGTCATCGCTACGCCTGACCACTGGCACGTGCCGATCTCGCTGGTGGCCGTGCGTGCCGGCAAACATGTGTACTGCGAAAAACCACTCGGCCTCAGTATCGAACAAAACAAAGCCTTGCGGGCTGCCGTCCGCCAATACGGCGCGACATTCCAATACGGCACCCAACAACGTTCCTTCAATACGCATTGCGGTTTTGCTGCCGAACTGGTACGCAACGGCTACCTCGGCGAAATCAAAGCCATCCACGTCGTTGCTCCCAATGGCGCTCGCGGCGGCGACCCGACTCCGCAACCCGTGCCTGCCGGGTTGGATTATGACCTGTGGCTGGGACCTGCGCCCGTCACGCCGTACACACGGGACCGGGTGCTCGGCATCGGGCGCTGGCATATTTACGATTATGCGATTGGGTTCATTGCCGGCTGGGGCGCGCACCCGCTGGACATTGCCCACTGGGGGTACCCTCACATTCCGGTTGAGTATGAAGGCACCGGCGTCATCCCGACCGAAGGCCTGTTTGATACCGTGGTGGACTGGGATGTGAGAGGTCGTTACGCCAACGGCGCGGAGTTCACGCTCAAACACGGCAGCGATCTTACGACGTTTGTTGGCACCGAAGGCTGGATTGCCGCCGGACGCGGACGACACACGTTGGCTGCCGAACCGGCCTCATTGTTGAACGTGAAAATCAAACCGGAAGAGATTCACCTGTTGCAGGACAACGATCACTATGCCAACTTCATCCGTAGCGTTCTCGCCCGCAAAGATCCGGTCAGCAACATTGATTCCGCCGCGCAATCCGATTTCATGAGCCATCTCGGCGACATCTGTATCCGCACCGGTCGCAAGATCCGGTGGGACCCGGTCAGGGAAACCATTATCGGAGATGAAACCGCCGCCCGCATGATGCATCGTTCCATGCGCGAACCCTGGACACTGTGACGGGAACCTGCGCGGAGTGGGGCAGGGAGAGGGGCTGGTGGCAACTCGTTTTCATCGTGTCCATTCCGTCGAGCCGGTGCCGACGGCGCGAAGGGGGCGGTGATTTGGTCTTTTGCGCTTGCGACGTTGATGGGGAAAAGACAAAGTGCGTTTGTCGGTGGTGGATGTTGCCCATGTTTACCGTTACCGAAAACGAACGCGGCCAGCGGTTGGATCGGTTCCTGCAGATGCAGATGCCGGAACGCTCGCGGGCGTTCTTGCAGAAGCTGATCGAGCAGGGGCGGGTCACCGTCAACGGCCAGCCATCGAAAGCCAGTTACAAGGTGCGTGTGGGCGATGGGGTCGAGGTGGAGATTCCGCCGCCGAGGCCGCTGGCGACACAGCCGGAAGCGATTCCGCTGGATGTGTTGTATGAGGATGACGATCTGATCGTCGTCAACAAACCGGCGGGGATGGTGGTGCATCCGGCGGCGGGCAATTACGAGCATACGCTGGTCAATGCGTTGTTGCATCATTGTCGGGGACGGCTTTCCGGCATCGGAGGGGTGGAGCGACCGGGGATTGTTCATCGGCTCGACAAGGGGACGAGCGGGTGCATCGTGGTGGCCAAGAGCGACCTGGCGCATGACGGCCTGGTCAACCAGTTCAAGGCGCGGAAGGTGCGGAAGGTTTATTGGGCTGTTTGTTGGGGGACATTTGCGCGACGCAGTGGTCGGATTGAGACGGTGATCGGGCGCAGCGAGCATGATCGTCAGAAGATGTCGGCGCGGGTGAGTCGGGGACGGGCGGCGCTCAGTGAATATCGGGTGCTGAAGCAAATGGCGGCATTTGCGTTGGTGGAGGTGACGCCACACACGGGGCGAACACATCAGATTCGGGTTCACATGTCGCACATTGGGCATCCGCTGGTGGGAGATGCGGTGTACGGGCGTGCGCGGGCGTCGGAGATTGCCGTTGACCGCCCGATGTTGCACGCCTACAAACTTGGTTTTACACATCCGCGCACGGGCAACTGGTTGGAGTTTGAGGCGCCGGTGCCGGAGGACATGGCGAATTTATGCAAGAGTTGAGACAGATTGTGGACGATACCATTCGGGTGTTGGAGGAGATGAAACGCGCGGGGGTGACACATGTGGAGGTGTCGAAAGAGACACTGGACGCGCTGGAGTGGAAGCCGGTGTTGTGTTCGCGTCGGTTGGAGGCCGAGGTTTCCGTTGAGCCGCCCGGTGAGGCGACGACGGTTGGGCAGGGGCCGCGCGCTTCGCAAGCGATCACGGTGAGTGGCGATTGGACAGTGTTGGGGGCGGAGGTCAAAGGCTGTCGGAAATGCGCGGAACTGGCTCGTACCCGCAAGAACATCGTGTTCGGCGTTGGCAATCGGCAGGCGGAGTTGATGTTTATCGGCGAGGCGCCGGGGGCGGACGAGGACGCGCAGGGCGAGCCGTTTGTGGGGCGGGCGGGACAGTTGCTGACAAAGATCATCGAAGCGATGGGGTTTCGGCGTGAGGAGGTTTATATTGCCAACGTGTTGAAGTGTCGGCCTCCGAACAATCGTCCTCCGTTGCCGGATGAGACGGTGAATTGTTTGCCGTATTTGGAACAGCAGATTGCGTTGATTCGTCCCAAGGTGATTGTGGCGTTGGGGGCAACGGCGTTGCGAGCGTTGTTGGATATTCAAATTGGGATCACCAAGATGCGCGGCAATTGGTACACCTATCGGGATATCCCCATCATGCCGACGTTTCATCCTGCCTATCTGCTGCGCAATCCGCCCGCCAAGAAAGAGGTTTGGGAGGACATGAAAGCGGTCGTTCGCAAGTTGGGACGGGAAGTGCCGAAGCCGAAGTCCTGATTGTCACAACAGACTGGCCCAACGTTGGAACACGGTGGCGCCGATTTCCTGAAGCGGTTTCAGGTGATCATCGGCTTCGTCGAGAATCTTTTGGGCGTTCACGCCGGCCGCGTTCAACTCGTCAGCAAACGTGGTGGTCATCTCGGTGATCTGGGCACGGGTCATTTCCAAGTGGAACAACAGGCCGTAGGCGTGGAACCCATGTCGGAACGCCTGATGTTCGGTCATGACAGAGGAGGCCAGTGACACGGCGCTGCGCGGTAGCTCGAAGATGTCGCCGTGCCAGTGCAGCGCCATGAACGAAAACGGGAGATGATTGAAGAGAGTGTCGCGTCGGGCTTCGAACGGCAGGATGACCTTGTGCCATCCGATTTCCCGTTGTTCGCCAGGGTAAACCTTGGCGCCGAGAGCGGCGGCGAGTAACTGGCTGCCGAGACAGATGCCGAGAATCGGTTTGCTGGCACGCAGGGCCTCCTCAATCAGCCGAAGCTCGTCTTTCAGATACGGAAATCGCTCCTGTTCATACACACTTTGTGGGCCGCCCAGGATGATCAATCCGTCGGCGCCAGCCAGCGTCTTCGGCACCGGCTCGCCGTCGTAGGAACGAATGGTTTGGAAGGCGCAACCGCGAAGGGCATCGGCAATCAGACCGGGCGTCTCACATGGGGCGTGTTGGAGAACCAGAAGGGTGGGGGATGATTTTTTCATGACGGAGGAGAACCGGCTTGTTTTTCGTCGAGACGGCGGCAGGCTTCGAGGATGAGAGCCGACGGTGGCTCCAGGATGCTGAAAGCGGGCGCGTGTATTCCGGCACGGAAGATGAACTGGCCGTCGGCGGCGCTGACCAGTTCGTAAAATGCCTCTTTGCCTTTGAGGCCGGTGGTGGTTTCGGCGTGGACGATTCGTCCATTGGTGAAAAAGACTCGGCCAATGGGTTGGGCTTGGCGGTTCAGATCGAGAGCGCCGCTTTGGGTTTGGCTGACGAGGGTCTGCAGGAGGTTGATGAGGCTGAGGGTTGTCAGGTCGCCGACGAGATCGGCGGGGTTGAGTCGGTTCAGGTTGAGGTCGGTGATGGTCTGATCGCTTTTGGCTTTGTTGAGGCGGTTTTGGAGCCAGGCCTGAGCCTCCTGGCGTTCACCGTGAAACACGTAAAGGATGAATTTGCCGATCTGAATGGTGTCGCCATGCTTGAGAACGGTCTCTTTAACGGCGCGACCGCTGACGAGAGTGCCGTTGGCGCTGTCGCGGTCGGTCAACAGCGGGCCGTCTGCCGAAACGGTGACGTGGGCGTGGACGCGGGAAACGGCGCCGTCATTGAGAATGATGTGATTGATGCCGGCACGACCGATCATCAGGGTCCGGTCGGGCGCCAACTCGTGCAGTGTGTTGTCGGGAGCGATGAGGAAAAACGTTTTCATACTGCGTCAGAATTTGAAGGTCCACTCGTGGGAAGCGTATCGTTCGCAGGCGAGCCGTCGGATGTCGGCGAACGGCAGCACATACAATGGCTCGGCGGCGTGCCAGGCCTGTTTCAAGGCGTTTTTGAGGGCGAGGCGGGGCAGCTCCGCGTTGGTTAGAAACTCGCGGTGGCGTCGGTGTCGGCGATAGTCCGGCTCGCGCGACGGCATCGGGAGGATTCGTTCGACCAGTTCGATGTCGAAGTTCAACAGAAACGTGCCGTGAAACAGCAGACAATGTTTTTTTCGGCGCTGAGCATTGCCGGAGATTTTGAGGTCGCCGAGCGTGAGATCGCTGATGCCGCGGACAGCGAGCGTGTTGCCGAGGATGGGAAGCAGTGTGTCGCGGTGGCGTTGGAGGATGAAATGGTTGGTTTCCGTGACACCCGTCAGCGGGCCGGTGTCGGGAATGCGAAGGATAAGCGAGAAGTTCAGGCAGCCCGGTCCCTGCACGACGGAACCGCCGCCCGTGCATCGGCGACGGATGGGCAGGCCGGCTCGTTTGGCGTCGTCGAGATGAACCTCGGTGGCGGTTTTGTTGGAATAACCGAGCACGACGAAGGGGTGGGACGATTCCCAGAAACGAAGCACCTCGGTCTCAACACCCGTCTCGCACAGGTCCAACAACACCTCGTCGCAGGCGAGGTTTTCCTCGGGGGTTGGCAATGTCAGGTCGAGGTATTTCACACAGTGTCAGTATAACCGGCATTTGTAATTTGGCCAGATTTGGATAACTTGCGCTCAAAGCCCATGAACTCGCTGAACACCCCCTACGTCAACACAATCCCCGCCGACCGCGAACCGCCGTATCCGGGCGACCGTGACCTGGAGCGGCACATCAAAAGCTACATCCGCTGGAACGCGATGGCGATGGTCGTCAACGCCAATCGCGATCACCACGGCATCGGCGGCCATATCTCCAGTTACGCCTCCAGCGCCACGCTCTACGAAGTCGGGTTCAACCATTTCTTTCGCGCTCATGACATGGTTTTCATCCAGGGCCACACCGCGCCGGGTATCTACGCGCGCGCCTTTCTCGAAGGCCGTCTCAGTGAACGTCATCTTTACCAATTTCGCCGCGAACTCGCCGAGGGCGGCGGTCTCTCGTCGTACCCTCATCCGTACCTGATGCCGGAATTCTGGCAGTTCCCGACCGTCTCGATGGGGCTTGGCCCGATCCTTTCGATCTATCAGGCGCGATTCAATCGCTATCTCAAAGCGCGCGGTTTCCTTGCCAGCGATGAACCTCGGGTCTGGGCGTTTGTGGGCGACGGTGAGATTGACGAACCGGAAACGCTCGGCGCCATCACGCTGGCCTCGCGCGAGGAACTCGACAACCTCACCTGGATCGTCAACTGCAACCTCCAGCGGCTCGATGGCCCGGTGCGCGGCAACGGCAAAATCATCCAGGAACTCGAAGCCGCCTTCCGTGGCGCCGGTTGGAACGTCCTCAAAGTCATCTGGGGCAGCGAATGGGACCCGCTGCTGGCTGCCGACAAACACGGCCTGCTGGTCAAACGCATGGAAGAAGCCGTGGACGGTGACTACCAGAAATACGTCGTCGAACCGGGCAGCTACACCCGCCGCCATTTCTTCGGCAAATACCCCGAACTCTACGACATGGTCAATCATCTCACCGACGACCAGATTCGTCGCCTCGGCCGCGGCGGCCACGACCCAAAAAAAGTTTATGCCGCCTATAAAGCCGCCGTCGAACACAAGGGGCAACCCACCGTCATCCTCGCCAAAACCGTCAAGGGTTACGGCCTCGGCGAAGCCGGCGAAGGCCGCAACATCACCCACCAACAAAAGAAACTCAACGAAAAGGAACTCCGCGAATTTCGCGCCCGTTTCGGTATCCCGATCAGCGACGAGGTCATCGCCGAAACCCCGTTCTATCGCCCGCCCCCGGACAGCCCCGAAACCAAATACCTGCTCGCCCGCCGCCAGGCGCTCGGCGGATTCCTCCCCTCGCGCCGCCCCAATGCCCCGCCGCTGGCAATCCCGAAACGGGAACAATTCACCGAAACCCTCAAGGGCAGCGGTCATCTCGAAATGTCCACCACCATGGCGTTTGTGCGCCTGCTCAGCCAGTTGCTTCGTGACCCGCAGGTCGGCAAACGCATCGTACCGATCATCCCCGACGAGGCGCGCACCTTTGGCATGGACGCGTTGTTCCGCGACTACGGCATCTACGCCTGCAAAGGCCAGCTCTACGAGCCGGTGGACCGGGCCTCGCTGTTGTACTACCGCGAAACCAGGGACGGCCAGATCCTCGAAGAAGGCATTACCGAAGCGGGCGCGATGAGCTCCTGGATTGCCGCCGCTACCGCCTACTCCAGTCACGGCGTGCCGATGATCCCGTTTTACATCTACTACTCCATGTTTGGCCCCCAACGCGTCGGCGACCTCTTCTGGCTGGCTGGAGACATTCGAGCGCGCGGTTTCCTCTGCGGCGCCACGGCCGGACGCACCACACTCAATGGCGAGGGACTCCAACACCAGGACGGCCACAGCCTCCTGCTGGCCAGCACCATCCCGACCTTGCTCGCCTACGAACCGGCGTTCGGTTATGAAATCGCCGTTATCCTTCAAGACGGTATGCGGCGCATGTACGAGCAGGGCGAGGACATCTTCTACTATCTTGCCCTCCACAACGAAAATTATCCCATGCCCGCCATGCCGGACGGCGTCGAGGAAGGCATCCTCAAGGGCCTCTATAAATTCCGCTCCGGCCCCGACGGCGGAAAATACAAGGCACAGATTTTCGGCAGTGGCCCGATCCTGCGCGAGGCATTGCGCGCCCAACAAATCCTTGCCGACCGCTACGACGTCAGCGCCGATGTCTGGAGCGTCACCAACTACAAACACCTCCGCGCCGACGCTCTCGCCTGCCGCCGTTGGAACATGCTCCACCCCACCGAACCGCCCCGCCGCTCCTATCTCGAAACCATCCTCGAAAACCAGACCGGCCCGTTCATCGCCGTCAGCGACAACATCAAAATGGTTCCCGACCAAATCGCCCCGTGGATTCCCGGCGGCCTCACCACACTCGGCACCGACGGATTTGGCCGCAGCGACACCCGCCCGGCGCTCCGCCGCTTTTTCGAGGTGGACGCCGAGTGCATCGTCATTGCCACGCTCGGCGCGCTCGACAAAAAACGGGCGGCACAGGCAATCGGCGATCTCGGCGTGGATCCCGAAAAACCGTTTCCCCAGGTGGTCTGACGCCGGTCTTGATTTCCGACGAGCCGCTGTCTAGGCTGCGCTCCCAAACGGAGAGGTCAGCCATGAAACGAATCGGTTTCGACAACGAAAAATACCTGCGCGAACAAACCGCCGCCATCCTGGAGCGCGCCCGACAGTTTTCCAATAAACTCTATCTCGAATTTGGCGGCAAAATCGTCTTCGACATGCACGCTGCCCGTGTGTTGCCGGGGTTCGACCCCAACGTCAAAATGCGCCTGCTCCAACAGCTCAAGGACCGCGCCGACATTATTGTCTGCATTCACGCCGGCGACATCGAGCGCAAAAAAGTTCGCGCCGACTTCGGTATCACCTACGACGTGGACGCTCTCAAACTCATTGATGACCTGCGCGAATGGGGTATCCACGTTGCCGGCGTAGTTATCACCCGCTTTCAAAACCAATCCGCCGCCCGCATCTTCAAAAACAAACTCGAGCGCCGCGGCATGCCCGTCTATCTCCACTACCCCATCGCCGGCTACCCGACCAACGTGGACCTGATCGCCAGCGACGAAGGATATGGTCGCAACGACTACATCCCCACCACCAAACCCATCGTTGTCGTCACCGCCCCCGGCCCCGGCAGCGGCAAACTCTCCACCTGCCTTTCCCAACTTTACCACGACCATAAACGCGGTATCGCCTCCGGCTACGCCAAATTCGAGACATTCCCCATCTGGAATCTCCCTCTCAAACACCCGGTCAACATCGCCTACGAAGCCGCCACGGCCGACCTGAAAGATTTCAACCTCATTGACCCGCACCACCTGGATGCCTACGGCCAAACCGCCATCAACTACAACCGCGACGTTGAACTGTTTCCCATCCTCAAACGCCTCCTCGAACGCATTACCGGCGCCAAATCACCCTATAACTCGCCGACCGACATGGGCGTCAACAAGGCCGGCTTCGGCATTGTGGACGACGAGGCCGTGCGCGACGCCGCCAAACAGGAGGTCATCCGCCGCTATTTCCGCTGCCAATACGAATACGCCGTCGGCTTCACCGACCGCGAACCCGTGGACCGCGTTGCCGTATTACTCGAACAACTCGGTGTCAAACCCGAAGACCGTTCCACGGTTGGCCCCGCCCACGAAGCGGCCCGCCAGGCTCAGGCCGAAGGTAAGGGTAACGAAGGGGTCTATTGCGGCGCAGCCATCGAACTGCGCGACAGTACCATCGTCACCGGCGCCAACTCTCCCCTCATGCATGCCGCCTCCAGCCTCATCCTCAACGCCACCAAAACCCTTGCCGAAATCCCACACAAAATGCCGTTGCTACCCCCTGCCATCATCGAATCCATTGCCAACCTCAAAAAACAGGTTCTCAATGCCCGCACCGTCAGCCTCGACCTCGACGAAACACTCATTGCCCTCAGCATCAGCGCCGCCACCAACCCCGCCGCGCAAATGGCCATGGGTAAACTCCAGGAACTCGAAGGTTGTGAGGTCCACCTGACCCACATCCCGACGCCGGGCGACGAAGCGGGCTTGCGCCGGCTTGGCGTCCATCTGACCACCGAACCGCAGTTTGCCAGCAAATTGCTTTTCGAGGCCTGACCCTTGTCGCCGTTCTGGTATTCCCCGTCGGTTCTTGTCGCTACTCTGTAGCGCTTTGCGCCATTCTGGAGTGTGTGCGGTTGATTCCGCTAAAACCTACAGGGTAGACACCCTGCTTTGGCCTCCCCTGCACGAGTCGTTTCAATTAGCTTCATCGCCGAGGTTTTTGAGCGGAATCGGCTATTCTGTAGCGTCCTGTAACCGCTTTACAGCGCTCTGTGACTCTCGCTTTGTGGTTCCTATCGAACAGTCACCCTGCTGCACATGCCAAGAACACAAAAACGGGACAACGATAAAACACCGCTTGTGTTTCCGCCGAACCGGAGCAAATTATCCACCTGTATGGATATTCGACTCCCCAGTCTCGGTGAAGGCGCCGATGGCGGCGTGGTGGTGAGCGTTCTGGTCAAAGAAGGCGATGTCATACAGAAAGACCAGCCCCTCCTCGAACTTGAAACCGAAAAAGCCGTCGGCACCATCCCGTCGCCCGCTGCCGGCACGGTGCAACAGATCCGTATCAGGGTCGGCGACAAGATTGTCGTCGGACAACCCATCCTCACATTGGTTGCCGCCAAGGAGGCCGCCGCTACCCCTCCCTTGCCAGCGCCGGAAACGCCGGTGCGGCGGATGGAAGCTGCGCCAGAACAAGTCGTTTCATCCCCACCGGCGGTTGTCAGTCCGCCCGTTATCCCCGGATTACCGGTCGCAGCCTCGCCCACAGTGCGTCGGGTGGCGCGGGAGTTGGGCATTGATTTGAGTCGGGTGCGCGGGACCGAGGCGGGTGGGCGGATCGGTATGGCGGATTTGCGAGCATATATCCAGCAACTCCAGCAGTTGGCGTCTGCGCCGCAGACCAGTGCCGTCGCCCGACCGCCGTCGGCAACGGAGTCGGTGGACTTTGCCCGGTGGGGGCCGGTGGTGCACCAGCCGTTGTCGGCATTGCGTCGGACCATTGCGCGGCGGATGAGTGAGTCGTGGAGCGCGGTGCCGCGTGTGACGCAGTTTGACGAGGCCGATATCACGGCGCTTGAGGAGCTTCGCCGGAAATATGCGCCCGCGTACGAGGCGAGGGGGGCGCGGCTGACGTTGAGCGTGTTTGCGTTGAAGGCGGTGGCAGCGACGTTGCGACGGCATCCGGTTTTCAACGCGAGCCTGGACGAGGCGGCGGGCGAGTTGGTGTTGAAGGAGTATGTCCACATTGGGGTGGCGGTGGACACCGAGCATGGGTTGTTGGTGCCGGTAATTCGGGATGTGGATCGGAAAAGTCTGTTGGAGTTGTCGAAGGAGTTGGAGGCGCTGGCGGTGCGCGCGCGCGAGCGCAAGTTGGGCGCCGAGGAGATGAAGGGAGGATCGTTTACCATTTCCAACCAGGGCGGCATTGGCGGCGGCGCGTTTACGCCGATTGTGAATCTTCCGCAGGTGGCCATTCTCGGCATGGCGCGTGGCGTGATGAAGCCGGTGGTGCGGGACGGCCAGATTGTGGCGCGGTTGATGTTGCCGTTGGCGTTGTCCTACGATCATCGGGTGATTGACGGTGGTCGGGCGGCGCGGTTCATCGTGGATTTGGTGGCGGCGTTTGAGGATTTCCCCGAAGCGGAGGCGCGGATCTGACATGGAACTCATCAAAACCGATCTGGTGGTGCTTGGGGGCGGTCCGGGCGGTTATACAGCGGCGTTTTACGCGGCGGACAAGGGTCGGAAGGTCGTGCTTGTGGAGCAGGAGGAGCGGCTTGGCGGTGTTTGTTTGAATCGCGGTTGTATTCCCTCGAAGGCCTATCTGCACGCGGCGAAATTGATGACCGAGGCGCGAGAATCGGCCCACCGCGGAATTGTATTTGGAGAACCGCAGGTGGATTTGAACCAGCTTCGGGCCTGGAAAAACTCCATTCTCGACAAACTCGCCACCGGTGTTGCCGGGCTGGCGCGCGCACGGGGGGTGGAGGTGATGCGCGGGCGCGGGCATTTTGAGGACTCGAAGACGTTGCGGGTGGAAACGAGCGCCGGGCAGAAGTTTTTGAGTTATGAGCAGATCATTGTGGCCGTCGGGTCGCGTCCGGCGATGCCCCGCGCGTTTGATCTCGGCAATCCGCGGATTATGACTTCGACGGAAGCGTTGGAGGTGGAGGAGATTCCCGCGGAACTGCTGATCGTGGGTGGCGGTTACATCGGCATGGAATTGGGCACGGTGTACGCCACGCTGGGAAGCCACGTGACGGTGATGGAAGCGTTGCCATCGGTCCTGGCCGGTGCGGATGCCGATCTGGCGCGGCCGGTGTTGAAATACACGCAAAAAGCTTTCAAGGAGGTTCGTGTCCGCGCGAAAGTGCTAAAGATGGCGACCGCCGGACGGCAAATCCGGGTGGTTTCCGAAACAGACGGTCAGCAGCGTGAGGAATTGTACGATCGGGTTCTCGTGTCGGTGGGCCGCGCGCCGAACACGACCGATCTGGGGCTGGAACAGACCCAGGTGACGCGCGACGAGAAAGGCTACATTGAAGTGGATGCGCAACAACGGACATCCGACCCGCGGATCTACGCCATCGGCGATGTGGTGGGCGGCGCGTTGCTGGCGCACAAGGCCTCCCGCGAGGCACGCGTGGCAGTGGACGCGATTTGTGGCGAGCCGAGCACGTCGGAAGATGTTGTCATTCCGGCCGTGGTGTTCACCGATCCCGAAATTGCCTGGTGCGGCCTGACGGAGACCGAGGCGAAACAGAAAGGCATCCATGTGCAAATAGCGAAGTTCCCGTGGAGCGCGTCGGGACGCGCGTTGACGTTTGATCGGCCGGATGGTGTTACCAAGCTTGTCATTGAACCGGAAACGGAACGCGTGTTGGGTGTCGGCATCACGGGACACGGCGCGGGCGAGTTGATTGCCGAGGGGGTACTCGCCGTCGAGATGGGCGCGACGGCCCGCGATCTGGCCGAATCCACGCATCCGCATCCGACCTTGTCGGAGACATTGCAAGAGTGCGCAGAGGTGTTTTACGGCTGTGCCACGCATACCGCCACCCGACGTCACCCCGGCAACCAGCCGTCGGAGGATGTGATCCAAAGTGGTGGGTAGCGTGTTGCCTTGTAGGAGACGCATCCAGTTTGTTCACTAACGGAAGCGTCGTCGGCGCTTCGCCCAGAATACGAATTGGGACAAGCTGGAAGCTTGTCCTGCCTGAACTATATCTTCGGATCACACCCGCCGTCGGACTTGAACGCGCAAGGCCGGTCAGGTAGTGTGCGTTTTGGTATATGGCATCCATCCTGGAGCGTCAGAAACGGCAATTACAGCGCCAGCGTCCGCTGTATGAGCGGATTCAGGATTGGATTTTCGCGTGGGACATCGGGACCGGTGTGCAGTTTTTCCGCATCGGCATGTTCTGTCTGCTGGTGGCGGGTGTGGTTTTGGTCTACACAGGAACGCAGTTTTACGGGCTGCGAGATCCGGAGACCATGAACCACGGACAATTGGCGCGGAACCTCGCGCTGGGACGTGGTTATGTGACGCGCTTGATCCGTCCGTTGGACCTCTACTACCTGAACGCGATCGGCAAACCCACATTGAGTCCGCAACGGATGATGTTGCCGGAGTTATGGACGCCGCCGGGGTATCCGCTGGTATTGTCGCCGCTGTTTCGGTTGGCGGATGGCGGAAAAGATGGTGCGCGTGTTTCGATGCAACGGGCTGACCGGGTGATGATGTTGGCGGGGTGGTTTTTCTTTCTGACAGGGCTGTTGATCACCTACCTGCTGGCGCGGGAGCTGTTTGACCGGCGGGTGGCGGCACTAAGCGCGTTTCTGTATCTGTTCTGTCAGGCGTTGCTGGCGGACGCCGTGGCAGGGTTGCCGACCGGATTTGTGGCGACCTTGTTGTTATTGGCGGCATACTGCCTGTTGAAGGCGGAACGGTGGCAGCGGGCGGAACGTTCGGAGCGATGGGTCACCGCGGCGTTATTGATCGGCTCATTCGCGCTGGCTTGGGCCGCCCTGACCCGGTATGCATTGATGATGGTGATGGTTCCCTGGCTGATTTATGTGGTCGTTGTTTTCAAGACCGGTCGCTGGCGACGCTTGGGGTTGTGTGCGCTGATATTTGTGCTGGTGTTGGCGCCGTGGTTTGTGCGGAATCGAGTGGTGGCGCGGGACTGGAAGGGGCTTGCGCCGTATGGTTTACTGGAAGAAATCGGGCACGGGCGGTATCGCGTGAAAGAGGGAGACCGGCAACGACTGTATGGGGTTGAGTCCCCATGGCGATTGCGGTCGTTGGCACTGAAGGTTCTGGAAAATGTGCGGCAAATTTACGCGGGGAGCATCAAGGAGATGGGGAACAATTATCTGATCGTGTTTTTCATTGCGTCGCTGTTGCACCGGTGGCGCGAGGATGAAGCCGTGCGGTTACGGCGATGGTTGTTGTGGAGTCTGGTGGTCTATGGAGGATGGTTGAGTGTGGCAGGACAGTCACAGCAGAATTTTTTCACGGTCATGGTCCCCTTGATCACCATTTATGGAGCCGCATTCTTTCTGGTGTTGTTTGAGCGTCTCCAATTTCGAACGCGCTTATTGCGTAAAGGCACAATCGCGTTGTTTGTGGCGCTGAATTTGGTGCTGACGGTGCTGGCGGTGCTCCCGCCGCGAAAAACAGTGCCCTATCCGCCATACAACCTTGGGGTCGGTATGGAGTTGGGGAGGATTTTTCGTGAAGACGAGTTGCTTGGCAGTGATATTCCGTGGGCGGTGGCCTGGTATGCGGATCGTTCGACCTTGTGGATGCCGAAGCGCGAAAAAGATTTTATGGAGATCAACGACCATGTACGAGTGATCGCGGGAGTGTATCTGACACAAAAAACCCTGGAACAAGAGAGCGTATTGGAAGAGTGGCTGGGCGAGGAGCGGTTTGTGTTGCGGTTGTGTCAACCGCCGCCACCGCCGGGGTTCCCGTTGCAGGTGTATCGTCCGATGACCCCGGATGGGGAACAGGTGTTGTTGAGTAATCGCTCCCGATAGGGCAAAAGAGGTGATTTGACTTTCGTTTTATCCTGTTTGAGAGTCATTTGCGTGTGCCATGAGTGTGGAATCGCAAGCGTCTGCAGCCTCGTTGCGAGGCGATGTTCGGACCGATTGGCGCCGGCTGATGCTGATCGGTGTGGCGGTCGTCTTGATGGTGTATGCATATGGCATCAGCAAGACGTGTCCTGTCGGGATTGAACCGACCTCGGTTTTGGGGTGGTTGTTCCGGTACTGGGGGCGAGGCGGAGATTATGCACACGGATATGTGGTACCGATTATTGCGGCAGGGTTGTCGGTATGGTTGTGGCGGCGACGATTGGTGGCTGAGCCGGTCCATTCCGCGAAAACAGGGTTGGCGGTAATTGTTGTCGCCGCCCTGATTTACTGGGTGGGGGTGCGCGGCGGCATTCCGCGTGTGGTGGCGCTCTCGTTGGTCGTGCTGATTTTTGGGCTGATTCTTTATATAGGGGGGTGGAAATGGGCGAGGGTTTTGTGGTTTCCGTGTGCCTTTCTGGTATTCATGATTCCGTTGAATTTTTTGGAACCATACATTTCGTTTCCGTTGCGGATATTTGTTGCCAATTTTTCGGCGGATTTTTTGAAGCTTTTGGGATTGGACGTGTATCAGAACGGAACGGGGATTTTTTCGCGGTCGGGACGGTTTGCTCCGTTGGATGTGGCGGATCCATGCAGTGGGGTTCGTTCGCTGGTGGCATTGATGGCGCTGACTTCGTTGTACGGGTATTTGACGATGGATAAAGGATGGAAGAAATGGGTGTTGTTTGTGTCCAGCATTCCATTGGCAGTGGTGGGTAACATTGCGCGCATTACGACGGTGGCGCTGGTGGCTCAGGGATTTGGATCTGATTGGGCCATGAAGATTTACCACGATTATTCCGGTTACATTGTTTTCAGTCTGGCGATTGTGAGCATGGTGGCACTGGGGGTCATGTTGAACCTTCATTATCGAGAGATATTCCATCGGTGGGTTCACGAAGAGGTGCCTCCTCCCATGCCTGTCCGACGAAAACAACCACAACGTCGGTAGAAGGAATGGATTTTTTATTTACTTGGAAGCCTGTGCAAAGTAGCATCACGTTTGTTGTTACCTGTGATGTGCATACGAACTAGGAGAGGATGTGTTATAGGAAGAAAGGCAAGGCGCATGCGCCATTTATACTGCGTCTTGTGTTTTATTTTTGGAATGGTCGCCTGTCGGACGGTAGTACATGCCGAAACGATTCGCTGGGGACCGCTTGGGATATCTCTTGGTATGCAGGCGGGGATTGAATACAACGACAATGTCAACACCAGTTCCAGCAATCCGAAAACCGATATTGGGTTCACCTTTGGGCCGATTGCCAACGGGATATTACAGCTACCCATCACACCAGATGCCGATCTGACCGTAAACACTTCTCTTGGATTTACATATAAACGTTATATTAAACACGGGCAGGAGAGTACTTTTAGTTCACCGATCAGTGTTGCACTGACATTGCCATGGCATGTGGAAGAATGGCTGGTGACAGTGAGCGACAACTTCAATTTTTCAAATGATCCTTTGGAAAGCGCTGTTTCCGTCGGCAGGAAACGTGTAACGCAATACAATAATTTGGGGTCTCTTTCAGCCTTTCGACGGTTTGGACGATTTGCTTTGAATCTTGAAACACAACGAATGGACCGGTGGGCACCGCAGGATCCAACCACGGAAGAAACCGTGTACAGTTTCTCGATCACGCCGTCTGTTTATCTTCAGGAGACCTTTTCGGTTTTCTGGGCGAACTCGGTTGGGTTTGTTTATCCCGAAATGACTGTTTCTCGATCGAAAGGCTTTAATATGACCAGCATGATCGGCGTGTCGGGACTGATTACCCCCGTGCTTTCGGGGAGCGTTGGGGTTGGTTATGTCCACTCGGAGTTTGATCCTGTGAATTCGCCATTTGGAAACAAGCCCGGCGCATCCATGGATAATGCCAGCGCCAATATCAGCCTCAATTACTCCCATCCGTTGCGCCCCAACACCACCCATTCGCTTTCCGTGTTCTACTCGCCAGGAGTGACAGCCACAATGGACAACTCCAACTATCAAACCACCTACGGGCTTTCGTACAAAATCACCCACCGCTTGAACAGACAACTCACACTATCTCCTACCATCGCGTGGGCACATCAGCAGGACGAAAGCGGCCTTTCCGGGCAGGAAAATGACACCATCCGATTGGATCTTGGGTTGACCCGGTCTTTTGGACGTCATCTTACTGGTACACTGAACTACTTGTATCAAACACGCAGCTCCAACAAGGCGGATCAAAGCTACGATGTCAATCGGGTCACGTTAAGCTTTACCTACATGTTCTAGCTTATCTTGGCAGGGAAAAAGAACCGTGTTAGATTCCCCCCAAAAGGAGCAACCAAAGCATGAATAGCAAAACGGTTTACTTTCTGAGCCTGTTCCTACTGGTCGTGTTGGGATGCCAGACCCCGGAGGGGCAGACGGATCGGACAGCGACGGGTGCATTGGCTGGCGGCGCCCTCGGAGCGGCCACAGGGGCAATTATTGGAGGCACACGCGGAGAAGCCGGCGCCGGCGCGGCTATCGGTGGCGCCCTCGGCGCCCTTGCCGGTGGCCTGATCGGGCGAGGCATGGATTCGCAACAACGTGAGACATTGTCGCGCCAAAGCCCCCAGACGTATCAGCGTATCGAACAGGGGCAACCGCTGGGGCTTGCTGACATCAAGGCGTTGTCAAAAGCAGGGATTAGCGACGAAGTGATCATCAGTCAGATACGCAACTCGCGAACAGTCTATCGCCTGACCACGGCCGAGATCATTGACCTGAAGGATTCCGGCGTTAGTCAGAAAGTGATTGATTTCATGATCAACACCCAAAGTCTCTATCCGTCCGCGCCGCCACCGCGTTACTGAACGGTGGAGACAACACATGCGACGAAAGGGAATCGGTGGGACAAAGCCAATCTGCTTTACATTTGGGTGGCTTGGTCTAAGCTGAGTCGTGCTCGCGAAAGGAGGGTTTTCCCGACATGAAGACAACCAATTTGGCAGCCAAAACCAAAGCCGAACTCCTGAAAATAGCGCAGCGTTTGGGGTTGCGCGGTATCACCACCTTGAAGAAAGCCGAACTGGCCACCAAAATTAGCAATGCCCAGCAACAGAAAAAGGCCAACACAAAACGCAAACCAATGACCGTAGCTGCCGCTGTGGCGAAAAAGGCGGCTCTCCTTGTTCGACGCCGGGCCATTCGCAAGAAGATCAAACCCCAGGTGCTTGCGCCCGCGCCGAGCACCAAAATCAACCGCAAACGCAAGACGGCCCCAGCCAAAGAAAAACCGGTGCCGGCGGCCGAGGCGACCGCGATGGCGGCGCACAAATTTGACATGACTGCCGGTGCCAGACCTCCAAAGCAGAAGTTTGTGGAGGAATCGCTCGGCGAACTGCCCGAAGCCTATGGAACGGGCAAGTTGTTTTTGGTGGCGCGCGACCCGAATTGGCTCTACGCGTACTGGGACCTGACTGCTCAACAGATGGCTGACGCCCGCAAACGGGCCGTGGACGGGCGGCTGGTGTTGCGTTTGTTTGAGAAAAATCATGTCCATCCCGCGCAGGAACTGACATTGCATCACGACTCCCGAAATTGGTACATTTCGGGCGCCAAACCGTCCACCACCTACCATGCCCAGCTTGGCTATTGGCGCTCTGGAGGGCATTTCCACGTGGTCAGCCAGTCCCGCGAGACGACCACGCCCGCAGCCGTGGTTTCCACCGATACGACGGTGCGGTTTGCCACGATTCCGTTGGATGTGCCCTTGGAAGAGTTGTTCCAAATCATTCGGTCTTACGGACGAAAAGGCGAATCGCTTGCCGATGTGTTACACCGGCTTCAGGCGCAAGGTGTATCGTTACCGTTCAAGGTCAACGTGGAAGTCGGTCCGTGGACACCCGAACAGGCCGCGGCACTGGAAAAAGCGCTGGTCGGCGACGTGTTACAACGACGACAGATGGGGTCGCTGGAGATCAGCGAATGGTTGCGGCGGCGGTTGCTGGAGAACATCAGTTCAGGCGGGATCAGCCCGATGGGGGCCAGTTGGTCGGCGGCACCTGGCGGCAAGAGATTCTGGATGGCTGTCAATGCCGAACTCATCATCTATGGCGCCACCGAGCCGTCCGCGAAGGTGACCATTGACGGCAAACCGGTCGCCCTAAACGCGGACGGGACATTCCAATTTCACTATGCGTTTCCCGATGGCCGGTATCGGTTGCCGGTTGTTGCCGTTTCTGCTCGTGGCGACGAGCAGCGTGCCGTTGAATTGAGATTCGAGCGTAAAACGGAAAAACGGGACGAGGTTGGCACGGTTCAACCGACCGTTCAACGTTCCACGCCCGCATAATCGGAGGAGGTCAGCGTGCCGAAAGGCTATCTCTCACTGATCCTACACGCGCATCTGCCGTTTGTGCGGCATCCGGAGTATGAGGATTTTCTGGAAGAAGACTGGCTTTATGAAGCCATCACCGAGACCTACCTGCCGTTATTGAAGGTGATGGACGGGCTGGTGCGCGACGGTGTGGAGTTTCGCCTGACCATGTCGTTGACACCGCCGTTGTGCGCGATGTTGATGGACCCGCTTTTGCAGGAGCGTTATGTCCGTCACATCACGAAGCTCATTGAGCTGACCGAAAAGGAGATTGAACGCACCAAATTCGACCGTACGCTTCACGAGTTGGCGTGGTTTTATCACAATCGTTTTCAGGACGCCCGCGCCACCTTTTGCGACACGTACGGACGCAATCTCGTCTCCGGTTTTCGTCAGTTTCAGGAGATGGGCAAACTGGAGATTATCACCTGCGGCGCCACTCATGGGTTTTTGCCGCTGATGCAGGAGCATCCGCCGTCCATTCGCGCTCAGATTCTGGTGGCGCGCGATCATTATTGCCAGTGTTTCGGGCGCCCGCCCAGGGGCATTTGGCTGCCGGAGTGCGCCTATGTGCCCGGTGTGGAAGAGTTTCTTTTGGAAGCGGGTATCCGCTGGTTTGTGATGGATACCCACGGCATCCTGTTCGGGTATCCGCGTCCGCGTTACGGTGTCTTTGCGCCCGTGTACACGCCGTCGGGCGTGGCGGCGTTTGGGCGCGATGTGGAATCCTCCAAGCAGGTCTGGAGCGCCGAGGAAGGATATCCCGGCGACGTGGATTATCGTGATTTTTATCGCGACATTGGGTTTGATCTGCCGTTTGACTACATCAAGCCGTACATTCATCCCGATGGCATTCGTTGTTTTACTGGCATCAAATACCACCGTATCACCGGCAAATCCTCCTACAAGGAGTACTACGTTCGCCAGTGGGCGATGGAGAAGGCCGCCCGTCATGCCGGTCACTTCATGTTCAACCGCGAGAAACAGATCGAGCATCTGGCCGGGGTGATGGGCGGGCAGGCGCCGCTGGTGGTATCGCCCTACGATGCCGAGTTGTACGGTCACTGGTGGTTTGAAGGCCCCGAGTTTCTGAACTATTTCATGCGCAAAGTCTGGTATGACCAGCAAACCTTCAAGCTCATCACCCCCAGCGAGTATCTCCGCATGTTTCCGACCCAGCAGGTTGTCACCCCGGCCGCCTCCAGTTGGGGCGCCAAAGGTTACTGGGAGGTCTGGCTGGAAGGCTCCAACGCCTGGATTTACCCGCACCTGCACGTCGCTGCCGAACGCATGACCGAGCTGGCTCGCCAGCATAAACACGGCGACCATCTTGTCCAGCGCGCCCTCAAACAGGCTGCCCGTGAGTTGTTGTTGGCGCAGTCCAGCGATTGGGCGTTCATCATGAAAACCGGCACCGCCGTCAACTATGCCGTCAAACGCACCAAGGATCACATCCTTCGTTTCACGCGCCTGTACGAGCAAATCAAAAGCCACCAGATAGACGAGCCGTGGCTGGCCGATCTGGAATGGCGCGACAACATTTTCCCCGACATCAATTACCACTACTACGAGTAGCCGCTGCCGGCTTTGCCATCGGCTTCAACAACAGCAGCACGCCACGTGCGGGAATGGCGTCGTGCATCTGAAACAACGGCCCCTGGATCGGTTCCTCGTCGGGCTGGGGCGTGTCGGTTTTCTTCTTTTGTTTGGTGGTCGGCTCTTCGGCAGGCGCCTCGGCCACGGGAGCGATGCTGCAGACATGGCCAATGGCGTTGCCGCAACTATCGAGCACGGCGGCGCCACTGCTGCCGGGCGCCCAGTCGGTGCTGACGTTCAGGCGCAGTTTGGCCGCGCCACCGAGCGTGGTGGGGTCGCCGTTGTCGGCGTCGAGCCAGTAGAAACGGTTGATGATACCGCTGCTAAAATAACCGCGCAGATCGAGCGGATCGCTCAGGCAAAAGACGGCGTCGCCGGGCGCGACATTGTCGTTGAGCGGTAACGGCGTGGCTTTGAGTCCTTCAACGCGAACGATGGCGGCATCCAGTTCCTCGTGAACGGCGAGCACCGAGGTCACGGGCAACGCCTGGCCGTCGGTGGTGGCGGCGACCAGGTAACCTTTCTTCACGTCCTTGTCCGGCGTGATCACATGCGCGGCGGTGGCCACGATGCCGTCCTCGGCAACGGCGTATCCGGCGCTGAGATCAAGATGCCATTCCTTGCAATCGGGACATTTGTAGTACCAACCGATCCGCACAAACGCGGCGCGAGCGCGACGGTACACTTCGCGTGGCGCCAGTGGCTGTGTTGCGACGGGCGGCAAGGCGAACTTCTCCGGTTTTGGCTTGGCAAGCAGCGCTTTGACCCTGGTTGTGTTCAGGAGACGGCCTGCGTCGCGCAACGCGGCGGCGCTGTCGGCGGTTTTTTTGTCCTGTGAAAGGTCGAGACCGCTCTCGATGGGCACACCGGGCGCCTGGGCGCCCACCTGGGACAGGGCTATCAACAAGCTCAGCGCCATGAGAAAAATGGTGGTGTTCATACGGTTTATTGGATGGGGGTAGGTATAGGCATGGCTGCGAGGTTCGTCCACAGGATTTTGAGAGGAGTGTCAGGAACAGTTTTCTGGTGACGGAAGGCAACCACTTGCAACTTCTTGCGCTTTTGCTGCCGAAACGGCATAAAGAACGGTATGTATCGGCTTGTTTTTATTCTGTTGGCCACCGCGCTTGCCTCGGCGGGCGCGTGGGAAATCCGCGACGACTTCCGCCAATATCCGCCCGGCAGCGATGCCTCGCCGGTGTGGGACACTTCCAATGTCGGCTGGGAAACGCAAGACGGACGGTTTATCGTCACCGGTACCGAGAAAAGCGAGGCGTTGCTAAACAACGCGCCGCCGGGACGTCGGGTTGTTGTCGAGGCGTTGTTGACGGTTGAGAAAGCCGTGGGCAGCCAGTGGAAGGTCGCTGGCTTGACCGTCACGCAATCGTCGAGCAATTACTGGCATCTGGCGCTGGTCGAAGCGCCGACGAAACACGGGGGGCGCCATTTTGTCGAGATGGCAGAATCGCTTGACGGACGTTGGAACGCTCAGAATGCCAGCAAAGATTTCAACTGGCAGTACGGTCACACCTACCGTCTTCGCCTTGAACTGGTGTCCGACGGCATCCGGGGCATTGTTTGTGATCAGGACGGCGCGGAACGGGCGCGTTTGGAACTCCGGTTCAACGAGCGCGCGGTTACCTGGGGGCGTCCTGGTTTGACGGTGGACGGGTTTCGTGCGGCGTTCGGCGAGGTGATGGCGCGCAGCGACGACGTTGTGGCGGCCCCGCCGGAACCGAAACCCGAGTTTCCACCCTGCACGGTGACGGGCGACCGGTCGCGGCGTTCCCGCGCGACGGGTTTTTTCCATGTGGCGAAATCGTGGGGACGATGGTGGTTGTACACGCCACAGGGCGAGGCGTTCTACATTATCGGAACGGATCATGTGAACTATCGCGGACATTGGTGCGAGAAACTCGGCTACTCGCCGTACCACCGGGTGGTACAACGACAGTTTGGCTCCGAAGAGGCCTGGGCGCAGGACACGTTGGCAAAATTGAAGGCGTGGGGGTTCAACACGCTGACGGCAGGACACTCAGAGTCGTTGCGTTACCAAGGGCTGCCGCACATCGAGTTTCTGGCCCTCGGCACCAGTTTTGCCGGGATCGAACCGCTGGTGCCGAAGGAACATTGGACAGGGTTTCCGAACGTGTTTCACCCGAAATTCGCTGCCCACTGCGAGAAAATAGCCCGACGCCGGTGCGCTCCACAACGCGACAACCCGTGGTTAATCGGCTATTTCATTGACAACGAGCTGGAATGGTTTGGCAAATCCTGGAAAGGCAACCTCCGCGAATGGGCGCTCAAACTGCCCGCCAACGATCCCGCCCGCGTCGTGGCCGAAACGACCGATGCCGACGAGTTCACACGACTAGCGGCGGAAAAATATTTTGCCGTGACCACCGCCGCCATCCGCAAGTACGACCCGAACCATCTCATTCTCGGCTGTCGTTTCGCCGGCAACGCGCCCAGCAATGTCTGGGCGGTCGCGGGCCGGTATTGCGACATCGTTTCGCTCAACATCTATCCGCACCTGGATCTGGAGTCGGAAGACACCAGCGAAATCGAGTCGTTCCTGTGCGACGTGCAGCGGCGCGCCGGCAAACCAATGATGATCACCGAGTGGAGTTTTCCCGCGCTCGATGCCGTGGACTCCACCGGTCGTCCGTTGCCCTGCAAACACGGCGCCGGAATGCGCGTGGACACGCAAGAACAGAAAACCCGCTGTTGCGAGTTGCTGCAACGACTGTTGTTCCGCCTGCCGTTCATGGTCGGCAGCGATTATTTCATGTGGAGCGACGAACCCGCGCTTGGCATCTCCAGCTCCTTTCCCGAAGACAGTAACTACGGTCTGGTCAGCGAAAACAACCAGCCCTACAAAGAGCTGACAAGCATGTTTGCGGAACTGAACCCGCTCGTGTACCGAATCCACTCCGGCAAAGAATCAAAACAACCGACCCCTCGCCGGAGCGCCTCCGCCGAGCCGTTTACGCCCCAGGGAGAAGTCAAAATCGAGCGCGACGGCAACCGACTTGTCGTGGACAACGGCCCGTTACGCCTGGTCAAGGACAAACCCGACGGCAACGCCTGGAACCGGGTCGAGTTTGAGGGGGTGCTCCTGGGCCGGTTCACGCCCCTGCTGCACCAGAAGATGCCGCAGGATTTCTGGAACGCGCCCGACCGTGTCACGGCCATGAGTGTGACCAACGAACCATCGCGCGCCGTCATTGAGATGACGTTTGAGCGTGACGACAATTACCGCGCATCGTACCGGTTTACCATTTATCCCGGCCAGAACTGGTTCTTCTCGCAATTGCTCTGGGTGGAAAACATCGGCGCCAAACCGTGGCAACTGGCCGAATACTTCCACTACGCTGTGGCCACACCGGGCTGCGAAGTGGGCGGCCCCGGCGTGCCGAGCTATTACCTGCCGTTCGCCTCGTGGCAGGACAAGACCACCGGCAAACAGTACGGCGTTGTCGGTTTGCGCGCGAAAGATTTCAAAATAACTTTCTGGCTTGATGAACACGGCGGCCAGCATCCTGATGCCCGCTGCGCGGTGGATCGGGAACTGGCTCCCGGTGCCCGCTACGCGGAACCGCAACCACCCATCGTCGTGTTCGGCGCGCCCGCCGGCGAACGGCCCGCGGCGCTGGTGCGGCGGTTGCAGGCAATCGCGCGTTGACGACGGAGGCATTTCGAGATACACCTAACGCTAGGAACAGCCATGACGCGACGCGATGGTTTCACGTTGATCGAATTGTTGGTGGTGATCACCATCATCGCGTTGTTGCTGGCGTTGCTGTTCCCCGCCCTGGGAACCATGCAGGAACGCGCCCAGGGCAGCGCCTGCCTCTCCAACATGCGCCAACTGGCCGTCGCCTGGATGGCTTATGCTTCCGATTACCATGGAAAACTGGCCGGAGCCGAGACCGACCGTGAATGGGATTGGATCCGCGAACGGGTCAACTCCACCAATGCAATCATGCAGGGCGTCTTGTTTCGCTACGTCAACAACCTGAAAACCTACCAATGCCCTTCCGACGACAGCGGCCATGTCTGGAGCTACTCAATCGTCGGCCCGGTTGGCGGCGGCGGCGGACCGCAAACCCCCGTGCTCCAGCTTTCCGACATCCAATACGCAGGGCGTCAGGTGTTGTTTGTGGAAGAGACCGATCCGCGCGGCGGCTCTTCCGGCGTCAACCAGGGCGCTTTCTGGATGCGTGGTCCGACCGGTTCGTTTGCGGGCTGGACCGCTTCGACCGACTGGCCGGCCTGGGGACGCCACCGCACTTCCATGAACCTGGTGTTCGTGGATGGACACGGCGAGACCTGGACCGCCTCCGACCCAAACAGCCCGTTGATTGTGAACTGCGGCCAGACGTTTGATAGCACCAACCCTGATTACCGACGTTTCTGGAACGTCTATTACCCCCAATGAACGACCGACGGATTTTGTTGCTTCTGGCGGCGGCGATTTTTGCCAGTGGTGTTGCCCTGTTCTCCGCAAGCCGGACCTGGTGGCATAAAAAACCGTCCCTCAAACTTGGCCCATACGAAGAGATCGGTATCAGGGCCGCCGAGGAAACCGCCAAATTGCTCGGCCAAAAGGGGCGTGTCGTCGTGATCGCGGGCGAACTCGACTCGCCCGTCATCGGCGCGGAAGTGAAGGCGTTCCAGAAAGCTCTTCGGAAACAGCCCGGGCTCAGCATTGTTGCGGTGGAGACGGTGGCGATTGATCCGTTGCGTCCGCCCGAATTCGTCGCCCTCTTCCAGAAACATGCCGGCGTGGACGCCGTGGTGTCATTTTACGGGTTCCCGGAATTCTCGCCGTCCCAACTGGCTCAACTACCGACACCGTTGCCCAAAGTGGTCGCCATCCTCAACGGCATCTTGGGCGCCAAACAACTATTCGCGTCCGGGGCTGACGGCCTTTACATCGTCGCCACCGTGCCGCCCAAGCCGCGCAAGCCCGGCGATCCGTTCACGCTGGAAATCGTTCGCGCCCGCCCCTCGCAATGATCAAATTCGTTAGCGCGCTTGACGGGATGGTTGCCTGTCTGTTATGGGACGTATCAACGGTCTTTGCCCGACCATGAAACCGCGTCCCAACGCCGCCAAACCAACCACACAGACGTTTCGCCTCGTAAAGGAGACATCAAAACCATGAGATGGACTACTTTGTTCGGACTGGTCGTGATGCCCGCCACCTTTGCCCTCACCGTCCGCGTCGAATCACCCAACGGCGCGCCACGCATCGTCGTCAACGGCCAACCGGTTCGCGCCCGAATGTTCTGGGGCGCGCCCGGTGCCGCGCCGATTCCGGTTTCCAACGATTGGCGGCACGTCCAGTTCGAGTTTCTGGCTACCGACAGCGCCACCAACGGCACGATGCACTTTCGATTCGGCAAACGCCCCGTCGAAGTGGAGTTGCGCGACATCACGCTCAACGAGCAACCACTCGACGATTGGATTGTCTGGCCGCCGAGCATGAAGGACGCCCTTCAGAGGCGTGACGGCGTCCTGCGTGTCAAATTGACAAAACCAGGCAACGATTTTCACATCTACTCCCGGCAAAATCTCTCCATCGTCGCCGGACAGCGTTATCGGGTCAGCTTCCACGCCCGCGCCACACCGGGCTGTCCGTTGCAGGTCGCCTTCTACCGTCCCGGCCCGCCGTTCATCTGCTTCGACCGCCTCGGTGGACCGCCGGATGTGTTCGAGTCGCAGATCAAACTTGCCGCCAACGCCGGTGCCAACTTCGTTACGTTCCCCATCCCGCTACCCTGGCCCAAACCCGGCACTCCAGCGGACTGGAGCAGCGTGGATAAGCTCTGCGAGACCGTCTTGCGCGTCAACCCCAACGCTCTGCTGGTGCCGCGTATCTCGATGAGGCCGCCCACTTGGTGGAGCGAGGCGTATCCCGACGAAATGATGCAATGGGACGACGGGCACCGTGGCTACGTTGTTCCGGCCTCACCGCGCTACCGTCGCGATGCCGCCGAACGGCTCACTGCGCTGATCGAACATCTCGAAGAAAAATTCGGAGATACCATCGCGGGATATCATCCGATCGGCCAGAATACCGGCGAGTGGTTTTACATGGACACGTGGAAACGCCCGTTCAACGGGTATGCACCCGCCGACCTTGCCGCGTGGCATCACTGGCTGAAGAGGCACGGCAAACCGCCAATGCCGGTGCCGACACCCGCCGAGCGGCGCACGACAAATATGTTTGCGTCGGCCACCGTCACGGACTGGAACCGCTTCCAACAGGAAGCGATGGCCGATTGCGTCATCGAACTCGCGCGTGCCGTGCGAAAAGCGTCGCATGGGAAAAAGTTGGTGTTGTTCTTCTACGGCTACGTGTTCGAGTTTGGCCCCGTGGCCAACGGCCCCGCCACATCGGGACACTACGCCCTACGGCGGATGCTGGATTGTCCGGACATTGACGTGCTTTGCTCGCCGATTTCGTATTTCGACCGCCGCCTCGGCCAGAGTGCGCCTTCGATGACGGCAGCGGAGAGCGTGGCGTTGGCCGGCAAGATGTGGCTCCACGAGGACGATACGAACACCTATCTGGCAACGGGTATTGGGTCCTGGCACGCCCCCGTTGCAACGCTCGAAGAAACAAATGCCCTGCTTGTCCGCAACGTCGCGCAGGAGGCGCTCCGCAACTTTGGGACGTGGTGGATGGACCTCGGCTCCAGCGGCTGGTTCAACGACCCCGGCATGTGGGCCGAGATGAAACGGCTGGAGAAACTCGACGCGTATTTCTTAAAGAAGCCCACGCCGTTTCGCCCCGAAGTAGCGGTGGTGATTGATGAAGAACGCATGTTGCGCGTGGCTCCCGGCGCCGTGCCCATTTCCCGCAAAACGGTTTACGAGGGACGCGCCGCGCTCGGACGGATGGGCGCCCCGTACGGCCAATACCTACTCGACGATGTGCTTGCCGGGCGCGTGCAGGCAAAATTGTTCGTGTTCGTCAACGGTTGGTGTTTCACCCCGGCCGAACAACGACGGATCGCGCGAATCGCCCGCGAACGCGGCCACGGCAGGTCCCTGTTCGTGAATGAGAGCGGCCTGACCAGCGAATCACTCCGAGAAGCCGCCCGCGCCGCCGGCGTCCACTTGTTCACCGAGACCGACTGCAATGTCTATGCCAACGGCCCGTTCCTCGTCCTGCACGCCTCGCAGGACGGTCCGCTGGAAATCAACACCGGCGTTGCCCAACCGATCCACGATGCCCTGACAGATGAGGTGGTGGGACAAGGCCCGAAGTTCGCATTGCCAATCCAACGAGGCGAAACACGTCTCCTGCGTCTGTACCGGTAGAGCGCGCAAAACGCTCGCGTATCGCGTTCACGCCGATTCCGCCCTTGTCCCACACATCCCGCCCGGTTACACTGCGCGTCATGGCGAAACCGGAACGACAACAGCAGGTGTTGGAGTTGCTCAAGGAACTGCGCGGGATTGAGCCGCTGAAAGAGTTGTTTTGGCGTGAGCTGAATTATCAGCGGGTGAATCAGCCGTTGTCGCGGCGAGGGTGGACGGAGTCGGCAGCGCAGGCGTTGGCGGAGGATCCGGTGCTGTTTGCCGGTGGGGGCGAGAATGGCGATTTCCATGTGATCTATGGTCGGCTGGCATCCGACCGGCTGCTGCTCGGCGCGGAGCGGCCGGTGGTGACACGCCTGTTGCGCGAGCATCCGTATGCGCTGTTCGTGTTCTCCAACAAAGCGCAAGACCGCTGGCATTTCCTCAACGTCAAATACGCCGACACGCCAGAGAAACGCCGCCTGTTCCGCCGGATCACCGTCCATGCCGGGGAGGGGCAACGGACGGCCAGCGAACGACTCGCTTTGCTCGACCTCGCGTCGTTTGAGCGCGACATGTTCGGCCTCTCGGCGCTGGAGATTCAGCAACGGCACGACGAAGCGTTCGATGTCGAGAAGGTCACCAAGGATTTCTACACCGAAATCGCCAACTGGTATTTCTGGGCGCGGGATTGCCGTCAGGTCGTCTTCCCCAAAGATGTCCAAACAAAGGAAGACCGCGCTCTGTTCCTTATTCGCTTACTCACGCGGCTGATCTTCTGCTGGTTCTTGCGCGAGAAACGCAACCCGGTCACGGGCGAAGGCTTGTTGCCGGACGTGCTGTTCGAACCGCGCGGTATTGCCGGGTTGCTCAAGGATGCCTCGCCTGACGCTTGCACCTACTACCCGGCCATCCTGCAAAACCTCTTCTTCGCCACGCTCAACACCGAAATGGACAAGCCGGGCGAGCCGCCCAACCGCCGCTTCATTGAGGAAGGCGACGGCCAGCGCAGCAACGACCACATGATCCACACGCTCTGGCGAAACCAACGCCTCCTCCGTGATCCCGACGCCCTCGCCAAGCTGTTGCGCGAAGTGCCGTTCCTCAACGGCGGCCTGTTCGAGTGCCTCGACGACCGGGTGCAGCGCGGCAAATCCAACTTCACCGACGAAATCCGCATTGACGGCTTCTCCAACGACCCGAAGAAACAGCCCAAGCTGCCGAACTTCCTGTTCTTTGGCGCGGATCAAGTGGCTGATCTTTCCGGCGCGTATGGCGATGCCGGTAGGCGACGCGAGACGGTGCGCCCGCTGCTCTCGATCCTGAGCCGGTACAACTTTACCCTCACCGAAAACACCCCGCTCGAACAGGAAGTCGCCCTCGACCCCGAACTGCTCGGCCACGTCTTCGAGAACCTGCTGGCCGCCTACAACCCGGAGACCGGCACCATCGCCCGCAAGGCGACCGGCTCGTTCTACACCCCGCGCGTCGTAGTGGACTGGATGGTGGATCAGGCGTTGCTGGCGCATCTGGAAAAGGCGCTCAATAAACCCAACGACCCCCGCCTCCGCCGGCTGCTCTCCTGGGAAGATACCGGGCACGATTTCACCCCGAAAGAAGTCGAGCGACTCATTGACGCCATTGACCACCTCAAAGTCCTCGACCCGGCCTGCGGCTCCGGGGCCTTCCCGATGGGGATGCTCCAGAAACTCGTCCACGTCCTCCGCAAACTCGACCCCGAAAACAAAGGCTGGCGTCGCCGGCAAGAAGCCGCGCTCGACACCTTCGAGAGCGCCCCCGCCCGCGACGAAGCCCGGCAAGCCATCGAACGCGCCTTCGCCCGCGACAACGACGACTACGGCCGCAAACTCTACCTCATCGAAAACTGCCTCTACGGCGTGGACATCCAGCCCATCGCCTGCCAGATCGCCAAGCTCCGCTTCTTCATCTCGCTGATCTGCGACCAGTCCATTGACCCCAAACAACCCAACTACGGCATCCTCCCACTGCCCAACCTCGAAACCAAGATCGTCGCCGCCAACACCCTCCTCGGCCTCCAGCGCGGCCAACTCCTCCTCGGCTCGGACACCGTCCGCAAACTCGAACGCGAACTCCAACAAGTCCGACACGACTACTTCACCGCCCGCCGCTACAAAGACAAAAAAGCCCTCCGCGCCCGCGACAAGCAACTCTGCGACCAACTCGCCGCCGCCCTCACCGACAGCGGCGAATGTTCCCCCTACGACGCCCAACGCCTCGCCGCGTGGAATCCCTACGACACCAACAAAGCCGCCCCCTTCTTCGATCCCGCCTGGATGTTCGGCCTGACCGGTGGTAGGGCGCGACCGCCGGGCGCGCCGAGTGATGCCACGGACGGACGGCCCGGCGGTCCGTCCCTACCGGAGGACGCCCGCGGCGCAGTGTTCGACATCGTCGTCGGCAACCCGCCCTACGTACGGCAGGAAGAACTCAAAAACGTCACCGTCACCGGCAGCGACGGCAAACCGCGTCCGCTCAAGGACGCCCTCCGCGACCAATACGAATGCTACACCGGCACCGCCGACCTCTACGTCTATTTCTTCGAGCGCAGCTTCCAACTCCTCAAACTCGGCGGCGTCCTCAGCTTCGTTACTTCCAACAAATACATGCGGGCCGCCTACGGCGAACGGCTGCGCGCCTACCTCTTCTACGCTACCCATCCCCGCGCCATCCTCGATTTCGGCGACGCCCCCGTGTTCACCTCCATCGCCTATCCCTGCATCCTCGTTGCCGAGAAAACCCGGCACGTCGAACGCCTGCCCGACCCGCAAAGCCCCACCGGCATCCTCCACGCCACCAACCTGCCGCCCGCCGACTGGCAAGTCCGCGTCCACACTTGGAATCCCGGCAAAGTGCTGCTGGACTTCCCGGACCTGTTCGATGCCGAAGCCCACGCCATCGCCCAACGCGACCTCAAACCCGACGGCTGGCGTCTCGAAAGCCCGGTAAGCCTCCGCCTCCTCGAACGAATGCGAAAAGCCGGTAAGCCGCTCGGCGAGTATTGCGGAGAGAGGTTCTATCGCGGAGTGACGACCGGTAGGAACGAAGCCTTTGTTGTGGACCGCCAAACACGCGACCGACTGATTGCTGAACACAAATCATCCGCTGAGTTGCTCAAGCCCTTTCTGCGTGGCCGCGATGTGAAGCGGTGGCGGTGTGATTCGCAAGACCTGTGGCTAATCTTCACGCGGCGTGGCTGCGATATTTGGAAGTATCCGGCAATTCACGAGCACTTAAAGCAATTCAAGAAGCAACTCATTCCCGGCATCCCAGGAGGAAGAAAACCCGGTAACTACGAGTGGTATGAGATTCAGGACAACACCGCCTACTGGGAGAGTTTCGAAATCCCCGGGAAAGTTGTGTTTCCGGACATTGCCGAGACAACACAGTTTGCTTGGGACATTGGGAAGCATTTTCTCGGAAACACGGGTTACATGGTTCAAGCGCCAGAGTGGGTTGTCCCGGTGCTTAATTCAAGCACGGTTCTTTGGTTCTATCGGCAGACAAGCAACATGATTCGAGGTGGCTACCTCCGGTTTATATCTCAGTATGTCGAGCAAATCCCCATCCCCTCTGCGACTGTGGAGCAGCGTGGGTGGTGCGAGCGGTTGGCGGAGGCGTTGATCTGGCTGCATTCTCCTGGCGGTCGCGCCCGACCCACGGAGACCGGCTTGCTGGTGGCGTATTTCGAGCGGTGGCTGAACGGGCTGGTGTATGAGTTGTTCTTCCCCGGCGAGTTGCGCGCCCGGCGGCTGGCGCTGTTTGACGCCACCGCGAAGCTTGCCCCGCCCGACCTCGCGAAAATCCCAGAAAAACAAAAGCTGGCCGCGTTGCAAGAGTTGCAAGCCGCCGCCGACAAAAGCCCGCTCCCCGCCATGCTCGCGGATTTGAGCAAGGTGGAAGAAGTGCGGATCATCGAGGAGGCGGGGCAAACAAGGGGTTGACGGATGTTAACCTATAGGTTAAAGATAGCATGAGAGTTGTTCTACACAGGGTGTGCAGAGGACAACGCTATGCCATCTATGCGCTCGAAGAACGGCCCGTGGTCGGTGAAAACGTTGAGCCAAATCGGCCTCTGGAGGATTTCCTCAACGAGTTGGAGGCGAGCGATGCGGATGAGCATGCCCGGCTGGTGCGGTTGCTGGAGTTTGTGGCGGACAACGAGCCGCCGCGCAACAAAGAGAAGTGCCGGCCGGTGGGAAAGGATTTGTTTGAGTTCAAGACGCGCGGTGGGGTGCGCGTGCTGTGGTTCTATGATGCGGGACGGTTGATCATCTGCACGCATGGCTTCCCGAAGAGCCAGGAGAAACGGCTAAGTCGGGAAGTCAAGCGCGCGGAAGAATGGAAAAAGAAGTACCAAATCGCAAGACAGACGCAACAAGTCATCGTCATCGAGGAAACAATCTTATGAGCAGCAATAAAAAAACGTTCAAGCAACTGTTCGAGACCGCCCGGAAACGCTTGGCGTACTATGTGGAAGGCGTGATCCTCGAATTCACCGAGGAGATCGTCGCACGGATGGAGGCGGAGGGTGTGTCGAATGCGGAACTGGCGAAACGGCTGAATGCCAGCCCGGCGTACGTGACGAAAGTGCTGCGTGGCAGCACCAACTTCACCCTCGAAACCATGGTGAAGATTGCGCGCGCATTGAACGCCGATGTCCGCGTTCATTTGCAGCCCATCGGCACAAAGACCCAGTGGCTCGATGTCTGGGACGCGGTGGAAGAAGTGCCCGCAATCCAAGCCGAGCCGTTGACTTGGCGGCGAGAATGCACACTCCCCGCGTCCGCGACAACCACCGTGACCACCAAACCGGAGGCGACCAATGAAGCCCTCGCCCTTGCGGCTTGACCGGCATTTCGTCTCGCATATCCATGTGGACGCCAGCCCCGGCGCGACACACAAGGGCGAACTGCGGGTGGACGTGAAGCCGACCTGCACTCAGCGGAAGAAAGATGATCCGCTGCAATGGATGGTGTCGCTTCGGGTGGAGTTCGCCACGACCGGTAAAGAGCCGCCCGCATATTCCGGCAACTGTGAGTTCGTGGGATTGTTCACAGTCAGCGACAAGTTTCCGAAAGACAAAGTCGAGCAGTTGGTGCGCGTCAATGGAGCAAGCCTTCTGTATGCGGCGGCTCGCGAAATGATTGCCGGTATTACGGCGCGTGGTCCGTGGCCGATGATCATCCTGCCGTCGGTTTCGTTCGTGGAGCCGGCGGCTCAATCCAACACAAATCCCGATTCCCCCGCGAAAGCCGTCACGGAAGCACGAACGTGAAAGCGGCTGCAATGGCACAGGCGCAGCGGATGTGGTGCGAGCGGTTGGCGGCGGCGTGGATCTGGCTGCACACGCCCGGCGTGACGAAGGAGTCGGTGGGGCTGCTGGTGGCGTATTTCGAGCGGTGGCTGAACGGGCTGGTGTATGAGTTGTTCTTCCCCGGCGAGTTGCGCGCCCGGCGGCTGACGCTGTTTGACGCCACCGCGAAGCCCGCCCCGCCCGACTTGTCGAAAATCCCCACGAAGCACCTGCCTGCCGCGCCGGACAAGCGAAGCGCGGCGCAGGCAGGAAAGCTGGCTGCGTTGCAAGCGTTGCAAGCCGCCGCCGAAAAAAGCCCGCCCCCTGCCATGCTCGCCGATCTGAGAAAGGTAGAAGAAGTCCGCATCATCAAGGAGGCCGGGCAGAAATGAGCGCGAAGCGGGCGAACCCGGCGGCGGACACGTCGGCGCTGGAGCGGGAGATAGACGGGTTGGTGTACGCCCTCTACGGCCTGACGCCGGCGGAAATCAAAATCGTCGAGGAAAGCGCGAAGAGGTGAATATGCATCCCAGCAAGTTATCCCCACTTTGGATCATCTCGATATTCGTGACCTTTACAGAAGCCGTTTTGGGTTACGCTGTCACCAAGACAGATTCATGGATTCAAGGCGCACTCGCGGTGTTTGTCATGCTGTTCGCCATTGGCATTGCGTCAGCATTTTTTTACATCCTTTGGCACAAGCCATACCACTTCTACTCGCCATCGGACTTCGGGAATATTTCACCAAAGGATTTTGTAGATGCCATCCAAGGGGCTCCTGTTGTTCAGCAGGCAGCAAAAGTTGCAAGCAATCCAACAGACACCACCGCAGTGTATCAACTTATCGACAACATTATAGATAACACCTTCAAACAACACCTGATTCTCATGGCGGAAAAGAATGCCCTATTTCCATACGTTCCGTTTGGACATACGTATCAACATGGAACACGCGGTAAGGGGTGGGCTACTGGTGGCTTTCGGGGTGACGAGTTCTTGCGGAAGCTGAATGGGACAGGATTTATTGAGTTGGTTACAAAAGACGCTACACCGATGTTGCGAATTACTGAAAAGGGCAAAGAGTTCGTGAAGTGGTTGATCGCGAACGGGCGAAAAGACGAGTTTTACGCTTCACCGCTTGGGGGATGGGGAGTTCCATTTAACCCGAAAGATGATCTGCCGCCTAAATGAGCGAATAGACCATGCCACCGATAATCCGAGTGCAACCGAGATCATGAACACGCCGCTCGTTCAAGACATCTGCTACAGCCTGTTGAGCCAGGCCAGTCACGACCGCATCGCCATCGGCGCGACCAAGTTGGAGCGGGAGATAGACGGGATGGTGTACGCCCTCTACGGCCTGACGCCGGAGGAAATCAAAATTGTGGAGGAAGGGGCGGGAAAATGACATTCCGGTACTCCAGCCATGCCGAATCAGAATTGGTGTTGCGCCGCATCCCGCGCGACGTGGTGGACGAGGTGTTGCGGCAGCCCCAGCAGATTGTGCCCGAACGACCGCCCAAGAAAGCTTACCAGTCGCAAGTGGATGTGGGTGGTGGTAGAATCATGCTGGTGCGGGCGATTGTGGATGATACGGTCGAGCCAGCGGTGGTGGTCAACCGTATATCGGACCAGCCAGATCAGCAAGTATTGGAGACAACCATGAAAGTAATCTACGACCCCGAAGTGGACGTGCTGCGGATTCTGTTCCGCAACACCCCAATCGAGGAAAGCGACGAGGACAAGCCGGGCGTCATCCTCGACTATGACAAAGACGGCAATCTCGTCGGCATGGAAATCCTGGACGCCTCCGAACGGATGGAAAATCCTCGTGCCATGGACTATGCCATTGCCGAATCGGCAACCGTCGTCCGCGAAAAAACGGTCAAGAAATATGGTTCATGATCTTGTCTCGAAGCGTCCTGATCCGGCGGTAAACACGTCGGCGCCGGAGCGTGAGATAGACCAGCACGTTTGCCACACACACGACGGCATCTCGCACAGCTCGGTTATCGCTTCTACGGCCTGACGCCGGAGGAAATCAAGATGGCGGAAGGGAAAGGCTAAAAACTGAGGGCTGAAGGTGAAGAACGCAGATGCGAAGCTACCATGAAAAATCCAAAGGATAACCTGTGAATGCGGAATTTTTGGCTGCAGGTGGCATGGTAGGATGCGTTCCCGCAATAGGTTGCAACATGAGGCTGAAAATCCGCCTTGCTGTGGCGGATTTTCATGGTAGGCTCTCCCCGTGATTCCTCGCACGCAATTGTTGGAGCAGGTACGGGCGGCTCTGAAACGGAGCCGGATAGTGGTGCTGCTTGGGCCGCGTCAGTGCGGGAAGACGACCTTGGCCCGCCAGATTGTACCGGCCGAGTTAGCCAATTATTTCGACTTGGAAGACCCGCGTCATATTGCGCGCTTGGACGAGCCGATGTCGGCGCTGGGAAATCTGCGGGATATCGTGGTGATTGATGAGGTGCAACGGCGACCGGAACTGTTTCCGGTGTTGCGGGTGCTGGCCGACCGTGAACCCTTGCCAGCCCGGTTTTTGATTCTTGGCAGCGCATCACCAGCGCTGTTGCGACAGTCGTCGGAATCACTCGCGGGGCGAATCGAACGGGTCTTGATGGGCGGGTTTAGCTTGCAAGAAGTCGGGTTGCCGGCGCAGGAGCGGCATTGGTTGCGGGGCGGATTTCCACTGTCGTTCTTGGCGGCGGATGAAGCGGCATCGTTTCGGTGGCGGCAGGAGTTTGTGATGACGTTTCTGGAGCGTGATGTGCCGCAACTGGGGTTTGCGGCACCGGCGCTGACGTTGCACCGGTTCTGGAGCATGGTGGCGCATTATCACGGCCAGATTTGGAATGCGGCGGAACCGGCCCGCTCGCTGGGCATTGGCGAGACGACGGCGCGGCGTTACTTGGATTTACTCAACGACCTATTCATGGTCCGGCAGTTGCCGGCTTGGCATGCGAATTTGAAGAAACGGCAGGTGAAGTCGCCCAAGGTGTATTTCCGCGATACCGGGTTGCTGCATCACCTGTTGGGCATCCGCGACGCGGGGGAGTTGGAGCGGCATCCGAAGTGCGGCGCGTCGTGGGAAGGTTATGTGGTGGAGGAGACGTTAAAGGCGGTCGCGCCGGACGCGGCCTATTTTTGGGCGACGCATCAAGGGGCGGAGATTGATCTGGTGTTGCAGAAAGAAGGTCGGTTGTATGGCGTGGAGTGCAAGCGAGTAGATGCGCCCAAGATGACCCCTTCGATGCGAATTGCTTTGGAAGATTTGACGCTGGAACGAATCGCCGTGATCTATCCCGGCTCGCAACGGTACACCATGCACGACCGGGTGGAAGCCGTCCCACTGGCGGCAATCATGGATGGGAGGAACGGATTGTTTCCGTGAGGCAACATGGCGCACGACATAATCGACAATCGCAAGGAGAAGCTGGTGGATCACATCAACCGGATTCTGTCGTCCACGGAAGCGGCGCGGTTTGCGGTGGGGTATTTCTTTCTGTCGGGGCTGGAGAGCATCGCGTCGCGGCTGGCCGGGCTGAAGGAGTTGCGGTTGCTCATTGGCAACACGACGAACCGCGAGACGTTGGAGCAAATTGCGGAGGGGTACCGGCGGTTGGAGTTGGTCGCGGAAGCGCGCGAGGCGGAGGCGTATCCGAAACGTCACGCCGAGAAACAGATGCAGCGGGAAACGGCCCAGAACATCCGGTCGGCCATCGAGTTGATGGATCAGACCGATGAGGCGCAGGCGGTGGTGACAACGTTGGTGCGGATGATCGAGCAGAAACGGCTCAAGGTGAAGGTCTATACGAAGGGCCGGTTGCACGCGAAGGCGTACATCTTCGATTACGGCAAGGTCTATGGCAGCGACGGTAAGCCGGTCGAGCGGCACGAGAAGGGTATCGCTATTGTCGGGTCGTCGAATCTTACGTTGTCGGGCGTAACGCACAACACCGAGTTGAACGTGCTGGTGCAGGGCAACGACAATCACACCGAGTTGGTGAAGTGGTTCGATGAGCTTTGGAAGGAAGCGCAGGATTTTGACGAAGCGTTGATGCAGGAGATGAAGCAGTCGTGGGCGGTCGCGCCGGTGCGCCCGTACGACGTGTACATGAAGACGCTCTACACGCTGGTGCGCGACCGGCTCGAAGGCGAGGACGACAAAGACATTCTGTGGGACGACGAGATCACCAAGCGACTGGCCGATTTCCAGAAGGTGGCGGTCCGTCAGGCGGTACAGATGATCCGCGATTTCGGCGGGGCGTTTGTGGCGGATGTGGTCGGGTTGGGCAAGAGCTACATCGGCGCGGCCATCGTGAAACATTTCGAGCGGACAGATCATGCCCGGTCGCTAATTGTGTGCCCGGCGCCGTTGACGGAGATGTGGGAGCGATACAACGAGGTCTATCAACTCAACGCTCGCGTGCTTTCGATGGACATGTTGCGCGAGGACGACACCGGGGCGGTCAACCGCCTGCTGGAGGATGTGCTCTACAAAGACCGGGATTTTGTGCTGATTGACGAGAGCCATAATCTCCGGCATCCCGACACGCAGCGATACAAGGTGATGGAGGCGTTCCTGAGCACGGGCCGTCGGTGCTGTTTTCTGACGGCCACGCCGCGCAACAAAAGCGCGTGGGATGTCTATCACCAGATCAAACTGTTCCATCAGGACGACAAGACCGACCTGCCGGTGGATCCGCCGAATTTGAAGGACTATTTCAAGCTGATCGAAAAGGGCGAGCGCAAGCTGCCGGACTTGCTGGCAAACATCCTGATTCGGCGCACCCGCAACCACATCCTGCGCTGGTACGGGTTTGATTCGGAGACAAATCAACCGATTGATCCGTCGCGGTTTCGGGACTACCTCGACGGGAAGAAACGCGCCTATGTCATCGTCGGCGGCAAGCATCAGTTCTTCCCGAAACGCGAGCTGGAGACCATCGAATACAGCATCGAGGACACCTACCGGGGCCTGTATCAGCAGTTGCGCGGCTACCTCGGAAAACCCGGTAGGTTTCGCCGCCGGGTCATCGAGCCAACCGGTGAAGAGCTTACGTATGCCCGGTACGGTCTTTACAACTACGTCCCTGCCGAGAAACAAAAGCACGAGCCGTACGCGAGCCTGCAACGGGCGGGGGCGACATTGCGTGGGCTGATTCGCATTCTGCTGTTCAAACGGTTTGAGTCATCGGTGTTCGCCTTCAAGGAAACCGTCCGCCGTCTGCTCGTCGTTCACGAACGATTCCTGAAAGCATTGGACGAAGGGGTTGTCCCGGCCGGCGAGGATGCGCAGGCGATCCTATACGAGCCGAACCAGGACGAAGAACAGGATTTGATGGACGCACTGCGGAAGGTATCGGGCCGGTACGACATTGCCGATTTCGACTTGCCGAAGCTAAAGGCTGCCATCGCGCATGACGTGAAACTGCTGAAGAAGATCCTGCAACTGGTTGAGCCGATCACGCCTGAACAGGATGCGAAGTTGCAGAAGTTGAAGGAATATCTGAGCAAACCGCCCCTCAAAGACCGCAAGCGATTGATTTTCACGCAATACGCCGACACCGCCCGGTATTTGTACGAGAACCTCAATCCCGGTGGCAAACGCGACGACATTGACGTGATCTTCAGCGGCGACAAAAGCAAGATGCGCGTCGTTGGCCGGTTTGCGCCGAAAGCCAATCCGCAGTATCAACGCCCGGCCGGCGAAGCGGAGTTGATGACGGTGGTGGCGACGGATGTGCTAGCCGAAGGCTTGAACCTGCAGGATTGCGACAATATCATCAACTACGACCTGCACTGGAATCCGGTAAGGCTCATCCAGCGGTTTGGCCGCATTGACCGCATCGGCAGCGATCACGATGTCGTCTATGGCTTCAACTTCCTCCCGGAAACCGGCATCGAGAAAAACCTCAATCTCCAGCAGAAACTCCACAACCGGATTCAGGAAATCCACGACACCATCGGCGAGGATTCCGAGATACTTGACCGCACCGAGCGGCTCAACGAAGACGCGATGTACGCCATCTACGAGAAGAAAAACGGCGGCCAGTTGAGCCTGTTCGAGGACGAGACGGAAGAGGAGTTCCTCGACCTCAACGAAGCCGAGGAAATTCTCCGGCAACTTCGCAAAGAGAACCCCGCCGAATACGAGCGCATCGCCGACCTGCGCGACGGTATCCGCACCGGCAAGTTGTCCACACACAAAGGCCAGTTCGTTTTCTGCGAAGCCACCTACCCGAACCAGCCGGACCAAAAAGGCTACCAGCAATTGTTCCTGCTGGATGAAGCCGGCAACGTTGTCTCGAAGGATATCCCGAAGATTCTCGGCCTCATCAAGTGCGTCCCGGAAACCAAAGCCCTGCCGCTGCCGAAAGATTACAACGCCGCCGTGATGCGCGCGCAACGGATCTTCGCCGAGGAAGTCAAACACCGGCAAGCTGAGCGTCAGCACACATTGTCGCTGAGCCACGGCCAGAACTATGTCCTGCGCGAACTGCGCGTCCTGTTCGCCGCGACCGATGATGAAGATCAGAAGGCCATGATCAATGTCCTCGAAAAAGCGTTTCGTGGTCCGGTCACCCGTGCCGTGAACAAGGAATTGAATCTATTGCGCCGCAACGGCGTTACCGGCCAGCCGTTGCTCAAGTCCCTCGCCAAGCTCTACGATCAGCACAACCTCCGCGACTGGGTGGATCGGCGGAGGGCTTCCGACAAAGAGCATCCTGTCCCAAGGATTGTGTGTAGCGAGGCGCTGTTGTAGAGGCTGGTTGTTGAGTCCATGAAGGGATAGACACACTGTGTCTTGCGCCCGACCCTTTCGCCCGCTAGACTGCTGGCGTGAGAGAGCTTCAAAAAATCCATGACTGGTTGTGGGAGGTGCCCGTGACATACAAAAGCGGGATGCGGGTGCCGGGTCGGATTTACGCCACGGAGGAGATGTTGCGTCATGCGGTGGACGAGAATGCGCTGGAGCAGGTGGCGAACGTGGCGTTTTTGCCGGGTATCCAGAAATATTCATTGGCGATGCCGGACATTCATTGGGGTTATGGATTTCCCATCGGCGGTTGCGCGGCCACGGATCCTGCCGACGGAGGCGTGATTTCGCCGGGCGGCGTTGGGTACGACATCAATTGCGGGGTACGACTGATGCGCACGAATCTGCGTCAGGCCGATGTGGTGCCGCGAGTCAAAGAACTGGTGGCACAGTTGTTTCGCGATGTGCCGTGCGGGTTGGGGAAGGGGAGCGATTTGGACTTGTCGTTTGCCGATGAGAAGGCGTGTATCCGGGAGGGGGCAGCGTGGGCGGTGAAACGGGGGTTCGGCAAACCGGAAGACCTCGATTTCATCGAGGAACGCGGTTGCTTGGAAGGGGCAGAGTTGACGGGGATTACGAGTCGGGCGCTGGAGCGAGGGGCGGGGCAGGTGGGGTCGGTGGGCAGTGGCAATCATTTTCTGGAAGTGCAGGTGGTGGACGAGGTGTTCGATGAATTGGCGGCCGAAGTGATGGGGCTGACAAAAGGTGGCATTACAGTGATGATCCACTGTGGCTCGCGCGGGTTTGGCTACCAGGTTTGCGATGATTATTTGAAGATGATGCGGAACACACCGCAGAAGTATGGAATCAGCCTTCCTGACCGTCAGTTGGTGTGCGCGCCGGTGGACTCGCCAGAAGGACGCGAGTATCTGTCCGCGATGCGGTGCGCGGCGAACTATGCGTTTGCGAACCGGCAGGTGTTGATGGCGAAGGCGGAGCGGGCGTTTGAGCATGCGCTGCGGATTTCACCGCGGGAATTGGGGATGGAATTGATTTACGACGTGCCGCACAACATTGCGAAGTTGGAGCGGCACGAGGGCAGAACGCTTTGTGTGCATCGCAAAGGAGCAACGCGGGCGTTTGCGCCGGGGCACGAGTCGTTGCCGGCGCGGTATCGCGGGATTGGCCAGCCGGTGTTGGTGCCGGGCGACATGGGGCGGTGTTCGTTTGTGCTGGTCGGCACGCAGACGGCGATGGAACAGACGTGGGGAACGGTTTGCCACGGCGCAGGGCGGATGATGAGCCGTGCGGCAGCGATGAAACACGGTTCGATGGCAGATCTGCGTCGGACGATGGAAGAGGCGGGAGTGATAATGATGGCACACGGGAAGGGGACAGCGTTGGAAGAGGCGCCGTGGGCCTACAAGGATGTGTCGGATGTGGTGGAGGTTTGCCACCAAGCTGGGATTGCGCGGAAGGTGGCGCGATTGCGACCTCTTGGAGTGATCAAAGGCTGATGGTCGCACGGCGCACAGCGGGGTTGAATAAAGAGACGCGCCCTGCGTCGAAGCGGGTGGACCAAGAAGTTCTCACGGAGCTGAGTGATCGGGAGCTGGTCGAGCGATGCCAGCGGGGGAAGTTGGAAGCCTACGGCGAGCTCGTTTCCCGATATCGAAACCGTGTGTATGCTCTGGCGCTCAGCATGGTGAGAAATGAGCAGGATGCAACGGATCTTTGTCAAGAAACATTCGTGAAGGGTTGGCAGGCGATACGGGGTTTCAAGAAGAACGCCTCGTTTTACACGTGGCTGTATCGTATTACCACCAACCTTTGCATTGACCACGTTCGTCGTCGTGAACGCCGTCCGACGGTGGAGTTTCAAGAGGCGGTGGACCCGGACGCCGATGTGGACGTCGAGGTGCCGCCCTCCAGCCAGCCGCTGCCAACCGACGAAGTACGGCGGCGGGAACTACGCGAGTTGATCGAGGCAGCGCTGGAACGGCTTTCGCCGGAGCACCGTGTGGTGGTGCAACTTCGAGAATTTGAAGGGTTAGATTATGCGGCGATTGCCAAGGCGGTCGGATGCTCGATGGGCACGGTGATGTCGAGACTTCACTATGCCCGAAAACATTTACAAAAATTATTACGAAAGGTGCTATGAAAAGTCACAACACAGAACGGATCAGCGCGCTGGCCGACGGCGAGCTGAAAGGGTTGTCCCGCTGGCTGACCCAGCGGCATTTGCGGCATTGTCCGTCGTGTGCGGCTGAGTTTCAACGGATCACACGAGTGCGTGAGGCGCTTGCGGCCTGTCCGCCTGTGGTGGAAATGAGTGATTCGGCCGAGTTTTTCTGGTCGAAAGTGCGGCGTGAGATTGAGGTGCGCGAGTCGCAAGCGATTTCGATACCCATGCCGCGTTTGTCGTGGCGTGACTGGCTGGTGGTGCATCGCGCCGCCTTGGCGGCGGTCACATCGGGGGTGGTGTTGATTCTGGGGCTTTGCCTTATGCGCGAACAATCTCGTCCTGCCGGGCCGGGTACGGTCATGGTGGAACGCGTGGACACTGTCATTCCGAATACGGTTGCGACCCCTTTGAAAGGGGCCGAATCTGATGTTGCCGTCATCTGGGTGTCGGGTCTGGAGTGGACCCCCGACCTTGATCAGATGAAGGAACGCTTCGACAACATTGAGACTTGATCATGCGCTGGCTTCTGGGGGTTGTTGTATCGGTATTGTTGGCGATCTCCGCTGATGCCGCTGTCGTCCAGGCGCGGTTAGTGCTGGCTTCCAACGACAGCAGGAAAGCCGACAAACGGTTGAGCGACATCGAGAGCAAGCTCAAGGAAACGTTTGGTTACCAATTCTACCAGCAACTCGGCGCCCAACAACGTCCGCTGAAGGCCGGTGACAAACTGCGTCTTGATCTCGGACAGGAATTTGTACTGTTTATCCTCCCGAAATCGGCCGACCGTCATCAGCAGGAACTCGAACTGGAATGGTATTCGGGAAAAACCCTGCTTGTGCGCAGCGTTGTGAAGATTGTCGAAAATGGTCATCTCTTCGTCAAAGGTCCTGAAGTCGGCAACGATTGGATTGTGCTGGCCGTCGGCGTGCGCAACTGACCCGCTAAAAACTGGAGCGGGTGAAGGGAATCGAACCCTCCTTGCCGGCTTGGGAAGCCGGTGCATTACCACTATGCTACACCCGCTTGCAACGGCGATATTCTCGCCGGTTTTGACGGCAAATCAAGACAAACTTCATTCCCTGCTAGATTGCACTGAAACAACAAATGACAAAGCTTGGAACACCTGGCAAATGGGCATATACATTGGCTGTCAGGCAAGGCGATCGTGAATGGGTGTAGTGGCGATAGATGAGGATGCCTTGCAGCAAGGAACGGATCAAAGAGAAATGGCGCTCAACGGCTTATAAATCGAAACAATATCAGATTCATCGTGGCGGAAAATTATCGTCGCCAATAGGCTTTAGGGAAAGCGTTGACGCTCCGCAATATGTGTGTTAGTAGTGCGTGTACGGTAATTACTACCCTTTAGAGATAGATCATTGGGTGGGAAAGAGGAGAGAATGAGAGGAATGATGCAACCAGATACGCCGTATGGGACAATGGGAAGCACGGATTTACCTGTGCCGAGCCAGAGCCTGCGGGTGGAACGCAAACAGTTCACTTTTGAACTGAAAGAGAATCCACGTGGACAGTTCTTGCGCATCACGGAAGAAGTCGGTGGACGCCGCGACGCCATTATTGTGCCGCTAAGCGGCATTGAACAATTCCGAGATACGTTGAACGAAGTCATTCGCGCCAGCCAAAAGCTCATCCCGAAGGAATAGCCGGTTTATTTTGACGGCGGGACGGCCAAGTTTTTTCCAGCTTGGAAGGGTGAAACTTGTGTGCCTATTTACCCAGAAGGCAAATAGGCAAGGAGGGTGTTTTTTGGCTTGCGAAAGGACAAAGGGATGGTGTTTAGTACAACCTCTTTTTTGAGAAGAAGGAAATATGGAGCCTGACAAAAGTTCAATGCCGGAGGCGCGGCTGCATTTCCTTGATTACTGGCGTGTAATCAAGTCCCGTAAAGCCATTGTCTTCGTGGTGTTTTTAATTGTGACGTTGGTGGCGGCCACGGTCACCTTTTTCCAGCCGAAAATTTACATGTCCGCCGCTCGTATCAAGGTCGAACAGGAGCGGCTGACGGTGGAACTGTTCCAGCAGCAGGGGTACACGGGGTATGACCCGTATTTTTTGCAGACCCAGTATGAGATTATCCAGTCAAAGAAGATTCTGGAACCGGTCATTGAGCGATTTGAGCTTCGAAAACGATGGGCGTATGGAGCAGACCCGCTTCCGATGGAAGTGGTGTTTCGGATGTTGAAGCGGAATCTGTCGGTCCAACGTTATCGCGATACGAGTTTGATTGAAATCCGTGTCTTTGACAAGGATCCGCAATTGGCGGCGGACCTTGCCAACAGCATTGCAGATACCTTCGAAAAAGACCGTTTGGAAGTCCGACGGCAACAGACCATGAAGGGGTTGGCCAAGGTCCAGGAAGAAATGGATCGTCAGTACAAAAAAGTGCGCGAGGCCCAGGACAAGGTGGAAAAATTGCGCAAAGAGCTGAATGTGCCGGTATTTGGCGCGGTCAAACTCAATGACCTGACCATCCAGCAATTGGAACAACAATTGACGATGGCGCGAGTCGAGTTTGTCGGGCGAGAGACCCGCCTGAAGGAATTGAAGAAACTCAATCCCGCCCAGTTACGGAATGCGATTGCGACGACCGTGGGCGATCCGACGGTTCAACAATTGTTGCAACAGTTCAGCGACGCGGAAGTGCGGTTGCAGGTGTTGAAACAGGATTACGGCCCTGACCACCCGCAGGTGAAGGCGGCGATCGTGCAACGCGATACCTTGAACCAGCAGATCGAGTCCCGCCTGGATGGCATCATGCGCGGCTACGAAGTGGACTATGCCATGGCCAAAGAACGGGTTACCGAACTGCAGAAGCAACTGGACGAACTGAAAAAAGCCAGCCTTTTGATGGAAAGCGAGGCATTTTTGCCCTTCCGCAACGCCCAGCGGGACGAGGAATCGGAGACAAAATTATACGAAGTGCTCAAACAGCGTTTGCAACAGGTTTCAATTGAGTTACAGGTGCCGCGCAGCCCGGTGGAATTGATTGATCGCGCCGAGCCGTCCATCGTTCCAGTCAAGCCGGACTGGACATTCAATCTGAGCATTGGCGGACTGGTGGGGCTGCTGTTGGGGATTGGGCTGGCGTTCTTCATCGAGTTCCTCGACACCAGCCTCAAAATCATGGAAGACGTGGAACGGTACCTTGGCTTGCCCGTGCTCGGCGTTATCCCACAACAGGCCACATTGCTTAGCAGCCCCAATGCCTCTCCGCTTCATCTGGAGGCCTACCGGATGCTTCGCACAAACCTCGATTTCAGCTATCCCGGCGCAGGGCCGAAATCCATTGCCGTCCTCAGTAGCGCCGCCGGTGAAGGGAAGTCCTTTACACTGGCCAATCTGGCATTTGTGTACGCGCAGCAAGGCTCGCGCGTGCTGGTAGTGGACACCGACCTGCGGCGTCCCACCGCGCACAAGTACTATGGAATTTCGCGTGAGTGCGGACTTTCCGATTACCTTGCCGGAGTCAAATCCTTGGATGAGGTCATCCACAAGAGCGATTGGAACAATGTCTGGATGATCCCTGCTGGCGACCCGCAATCGGCACGGGCGGCTTTGCCCTTGTTGACATCGCAGCGGATGAACCAACTGATTCAAGAATTGGCTCATCGGTTCGACGTGGTACTCTACGACACACCGCCGGTGTTGGGTATCAGTGACGCGGCGGTGGTGGCGCGCGAAGTCGGTAACGCCATTCTGGTGGTCCAGCATCGCCGTTATCCGCGCGCGATGTCACAACGCGCCCGCAAGATGATCGAACACGCCGGCGGCAAACTCCTGGGCGTGGTGGCTAACAACGTCCACGTGGGCCAGGAAGATAACTACTATTATTACCACGAGCACTACGAACACTATTTACGCGATCATGAAACGCCGAAGTCCGACAAGGACGAAAAGGCAGAGGAAATGAAATTGGAAGGCAAATACTAAAACGATCAGGACCGGTTGATCTGGTGATATGAAAACAACCCTGCAAGGTTTCCTTCGTGAGAGCGCCATTATGATGGTTGCCGGGTGGTGGGGACTGGTTTTTCTGAGCGGTTGTGGCGGCGGTAGTGGTGTCAAGACGACGCCACCCGTTGCGGTTCCACCTCCTGCGGAAGCGACGCGCGAGTCGGAATCGCGTCTGCGCGCCGGTGATCCGTTGCAAATCCGCATCGAAACCAATCCCAGCATCCCGGCGCAGACCTACGAGCTGGCAGTGGATGACGAGGGGCAGATTGCCCTGCCGTTGATTGGCCGATTGAAGGCGGGAGGCTTGACGACGAGCGAGTTGGCCGACAGCATTCAAAAAGCGTATGTGCCGCGGTATTATGTGCGGTGTACGGCAACGGTGCTGGCGCCGGTGCGCTTTTTCTATGTGGGCGGCGAAGTCAAGAATCCGAGCCGTTTTCAATGGAGCAAGGACATGACGTTACTGAAGGCCATCAATACGGCCAGTGGATTTACCGATTTTGCCAATCGCACCAAGGTGGAGATTGCCCGCGGTCGGACCAAGCTGGTGTACGATTGCGAAGAGATCCGACGCAATCCGGAGAAAGATGTGGCGATTCAGCCGGGCGATTCCATTTATGTTCCTCGCAGTATCTTTTAGTCGGAGTGATTCTGAACGGGGGACGATGGTCGGGCGGTTTTGCATGAATGAGACACTCTCATAAGAAAAGAGATTATCGTCCCGCCGACATCGAAAGGCCGTTGTTGGTTCCGTTTGCGATACGTTGCCAGCAGATTTCGTTTTTTCTGACGGCGGCGCTGTTGGCAACGGTTCCATTGGTGCCCGTCTCGATGTCAGTGTGGGGCTGGAATGTAGCCATGTGCTTGGCGGGTGTTATTGCGGCGATGTGGGTGTTGAGTCAGTTTTCCGGGCGGGAAGTGCATTTGGTTTCCACGTTGCTCAGCGCTCCGGTGTTGTTGTTGGCTTCTTACATGGTGGTGCGGTACGGCTTGACGGAGGTCGAACTGTCGGCGCGTGGGGTTATGATGAAATTTCTGGGGATGGCGATTTTGTTTTTTGTCAGCACCAACGTCATCTATCATCGCTGGCAGTTTCACTGGTTGGTTTGGATTCTAGTGGCCTTGGGGGCATTGGCGGCGTTGGAAGGATTGCGCCAATGGCTGATGAACGGATGGGGGAACGCCATCTCCGTGACGGGATTGATGGGCAAAAAAGCGATTCGAGGGCCCTTTGCCAGCTCTGCTGAGTTTGCGGTGTTTTTGCACATGATGTTTTCCGTGGTTGTCTCTCTTTTTCTTTTTTCGCGTTATCCGCTCTCACTGAAGATGGTTTGTGCGTTTGTGGCGGGGATCATAGGGCTGGCGCTGGTGGCGACAGGGCAGGCGCAGTACTGGGTCGGCTGGGTGTTATCTATTACAGTACTTGGAATTTATTTGCTACGAAAACGAGGGTGGAAATTCCGATGGGCCTTGTTGGGGGCCAGCGTGCTTCTGCTGGTGGTCGGCGCGGCCTGGTTGGCAGCGTACAAATTGGAGGTCATGGCTCCGTCGCCGGTGCGGGCGCATGTGGAGACGTTGGAGACAACGGGAACAGTCTCTCCGATCGCGCCAGCATCCCCGTCCGTGCCGTTGTGGCGGAGCGCGCTGACCATGGCGTTGCGGAATCCGTTGATGGGGGTCGGTTTGGGGATGTTTGAATGGCGGTACCCATTTTATCGTGGTCAGCAAGGGACGCCGACGGATGCGGGAAACGATTGGCTCGGCATTTTTGTGGAATCCGGTTTTATCGGTGTGGTTTTGACCGTGTGGGTGGCCGTGGCGTTTGTGGTGGCGGCTGTTCAGATTCTCAATGCCCGTGCTCGCCGTTATTCTGCCTCTACAGCCTCGAATCGTTACGCCTATGTGGTGGCCGGACTGGCGGCGTTCGTGGCGGTGGTGGTGGATGGTTTGCTGATGAAGGGGTTCGGCGCGTGTGGAAACCAGCTTGTGCTGTTGACGATCATGGCGATCACCCTGACCAGCGCGCTCCATAACCGCAACGATAACCCGGAAAAATCCCACACACCTGGCAAGCTCACGTTGTTTCGGTTGACGGGGGTACATCGGGTGCTGCTGACGGCAGGCTCGATTTTGTTGTTGTTGTTGTTTCTATGGCTGGTGATCACCACATGTCCGGGGGAGGTTTTTCTGTCGCGCGCACAGCAGTATGCGTTGCATCGGGAATGGAGCGAGGCGGAAGCATTTTACCGCAGGGCCATTCGTTCGGATCCCCGCAATTATCAGGCCCTGGTGGGATTGGGTGACCTGTACGTTGCCCGTGCGGCGATGGATAGCGATGAAGCGCTGGCACTGCGGGAGCAGGCGTTGAGCCGCTACCAGCAAGCAATCATCCTCAACCCTTACGCCTACGAACTGCGGATCAAGATGGGACAACTTTACGATGTCTTGGGAAGCCGTGAAAAGGCCGAGGAACAATACAAGCTGGCGCTCCAGGGCGATCCACGCAACGGCCTGTACCACGAGGCGACCGCCGGGCATTACCAGCGATGGGGCGAAACCGGGCAGGCCGAGCAACATTTTCGGCTGGCGGCAAAGTTGAAAGCAATCAGTACGCTCTCCGTGCCGCGGATAGAAGAGCCGGAGGAGGTTTCGCCGTTTGACGTTATGCCATGATTATTGGATAATGCAGCCCATTGAGATGCCAACGCAAAACCCATCCCAGGAGGATACCATGATGAGTCGTCGTTCGATGTTGAAACGCACTGCTGCCACCGCCGCGGTTGCCGCCGCGGGGGGGGCGGTTGGAATGCATTCGCTGGAAAGTCTTGCCGCGGGCAGCGAACCGGTTGTGAAAAATGGACGCATCAAGCAATCGCTGGTTCACTGGTGCTTGGAAACCTCGCCGGAGAAATGGTCCATCGAACGGACCTGCACCGTGGCACGCCAACTTGGTTGCAACAGCGTCGAACTGGTGGCATGGAAGGATTTTCCTGTGCTCCAGAAACACGGCCTGATCTGTGCCATCGTTCAACTGGACACCGGCGACGAACCACCCTTCCTTCGCGGCTGGAACAATCGCGATTTTTGGCCGCTGATGCAGAAACGCACCCGCGACGCCATTGACATTGCTGCCAAGTACGGTTACCCGAACGTCATCACCTTTACCGGTTACGAAACGAAGGACCCGACCAATCCGAAGAGCACAAAAATCTCGCGCGAGGAGGGCGCCGCCAACTGTATCGAGGGATTGAAAACCGTGATGAGCTATGCCGAGCAGAAGAAGATAAACGTCTGCCTCGAAATCCTCAACAGTCGCGTTTCCGATCATCCGATGAAGGGGCATCCTGGCTATCAGGGCGATCACGCAGATTATTGCGCCGAAATCATGCGCGGCGTCGGTTCGCCCCGCGCAAAGCTGTTGTTCGACATTTATCATGTCCAGATCATGGATGGTGATGTCATCACCCGCCTGCGTCAGTACAAGGACCTGCTCGGTCACATTCATGTGGCTGGTGTGCCCGGACGTTGTGAACTGGACCTGCCTGAACAGGAGATCAACTTTGAGGCTTGTATGCGCGCCCTGCTCAATCTCGGTTACCAAGGGTATGTCGGCCAGGAATTTGTTCCGACGATTCCGCCGCTGGTGGGATTGCGGCGTGCGGTCAGTCTCTGCGACGTGTAAACCGTCCCGTCAGGGTTTGATCCGTAAAAACAGATAACAGTTTTTGGCGTGGGCCTCGGTGATCGTGAGAAACTGGGCATGCCCGTCCAGGAAGACCACCATTGAGCCATTGCCATGCACAGGGTACATCCAGCCCGGATCCGGCCACGGGCCGGGAGCCGGGACGGAGAAGGGGGCTTCATTCCGCGGTTCGCAGACCCAGTCGCCATCGCCGTTTTCACCAAAGGCGATCGTTTGCCCCGGATGAAGGATTTCGGAAAGACAGACGCTTTGGGGGTTCTCGCCGATGTAGGCGTTGATGCCGTAGTTGGCATGACTATAGTTATTCTTTGCCTTAGCGGGGGCTTTGGGACAGAGATAGACGCGCCAGTCGTTGTTGAGGTAGGAGATAAGATCGCCGCGCCAACAGAGGTTGCTCCAGTTGCCATAGTAACCGACGGGCGTGTAGTCCTTGTTGTCCTTGGCGTACATGACCAGGGCGGAGTGCAACTGGCGCAGACGTGAAACGCAGGTGGCACGGGCGGCTTGTTCTCGCGCACCACCAAATGCCGGAAACAACAATGCCGCCAGGACAGCGATGATGGTAATTACCACCAGCAACTCAATCAACGTGAAACCACGGGCGGTTCGTCTCATGCGCGGCATCATAGCCGGTTGCCACGCAAACGCAAGAAGCGGCTTGAAGTTTCTCGCGCTCCGCGCATGATGGGGGCGCATGAAGCGAGTCGTGCTCCTGGCAATGGGGTGCCTGGCGCTGGCGACGGCGACGTTTGCCGAGCGCCGGCTCATCATCCGCCCCGACATGTTTCCCGGCAAGGACGGCGCAAACATCAACGGCCCATCATTGATCCTCGCCCCGTCGTGGCTGCCAAACCCGCGCGGCCGATACTACCTGTATTTTGCTCACCACGGCGGCTCTTACATCCGCCTCGCGTACGCCGACCGTCTCGAAGGCCCGTGGAAAATTCACGAAGGCGGCGTCTTGCGCCTTCAGGACGCGCCCGGTGCCAAGGGGCATATCGCCTCGCCGGATGTCCATGTGGACGACGAACAGAAGGAAATCCGCATGTATTTCCATGGCCCGGCCCGGCACAGCGGCGAACAGATGACCTTTGTGGCGCTCTCCAAGGACGGTGTGCATTTTGTTGCCGACAGCAAACCGCTCTGTCCATTTTACCTCCGCGCATTCCGCTGGAACAGCATGTGGTATGGCCTCGCCAAAAGCGGGGCATTGTTCCGCTCCAAGGATGGCCTGACACCGTTCGAGGCGGGCGGCCATCCGCTTCCGATGTCCAGAGATATCCATCCGCGCCACGTTGCGCTTGAGCGGCGCGGCGACACCCTCTGGGTGTACTGGTCCAACATCGGCGACGCGCCCGAACACATTCTCCGCGGCCGTATTCGGCTCACGAGCGACTGGACAACCTGGAAAGCCGAGGACATCCAGTCCGTTCTTCGCCCGGAAATGAACTGGGAGGGCACCGACCTGCTCGTCACTGCCTCCCGTTCCGGCGCCGCCAAACACCGCGAACACGCCCTGCGCGACCCGTATGTCTTCGTGGACGACGACCAGCGCGCCTACTTGCTCTACGCCGTTGCCGGCGAGAGTGGCATCGCCATCACGGAACGACCATGAAACGAGGCATCTTCACCGGGATTGGCTTTGGCGCGATTCAAGCCGGGTTGTTTGCCTACGAGGCGTTCCGCTCCGGGCGCTTTGAGCGGATCATCGTTGCCGAGGTGCGCCCCGAAGTCGTCCGCGCCGTGCGCCGCGCCGGCGGGCGCTACCGTGTCAACGTCGCCACCCGCACTGGACTCGAAGTTCACGAGGTCAACGGCATCGAAATCCTCAACCCGAACGACCCTTCCGACCGCCCGTCGCTGGTGGCTGCCGTGGCGGAGGCGACGGAGCTTTGCACCGCATTGCCGAGTGTGGATTTTTACGGCAGCGTCGCCGGATGGCTGGCCGAGGGCTTGCGCGGCAAGACCGAGCCGTGCGTGTTGTATGCTGCCGAGAACCGCAATCGCGCCGCCGCGCTTCTCGAACAGGCTCTGGGCGGGGTGCCCGACAACGTTCAACTGCTGGACACCGTGATTGGCAAGATGAGCGGCGTGGTGCGGGAACTCGATGGATTGGCGCCCGTGACCGACGAATTGTCGGAAGCGTTTCTGGTCGAGGAGTTCAACCGGATCCTGATCTCACGGATCCGGTTGCCCGGTTTTCAGCGCGGCCTCACCGTGTTCGAAGAAAAAAACGATCTGCTGCCGTTCGAGGAGGCGAAACTCTACGGCCACAACGCCACGCACGCGCTGCTCGGTTTCCTGGCCCACCGCAAAGGTTATCGTTTCCTCTCGGAGGTGGACGCCGAGCTGCTGGCGCTGGCACGTGAGGCCTTTCTGGAAGAATCAGGACGCGCGCTGATTGCCCGTCACCAGGGCGTGGACGCGCTTTTCACGGCAACGGGCTGGCAGGCGTATGCCGATGACCTGTTGGCGCGAATGATCAATCCGTGGCTGCGCGACGCCGTGGCGCGTGTGATCCGCGATCCGCGTCGCAAACTCGGCTGGGATGATCGCCTGATTGGCACGATGCGGCTGGCGTTGGATGCCGGGATCGCGCCGTGGCGGTTTGCGCAAGGCGCGGCGGCGGCCCTGGCGTTGTTGTCGCCGGCGGAACGAAACTTCGACGCGCTCTGGCCGGAGCCGGATTGGCCGCCGGGACGCAAACAACTCTTGCGCGATATGATACAATCCGCCCCACTGCCATGAACGCGCGCTCTCTGCCCACTGCCGTTGTCGCCGGCCACATCTGCCTCGACATCATTCCAACGTTTGACCGGCCCGTGGCGATTGAGCCGGGCAAACTCTGTAAAATCGGCCCCGCCGTCCTCTCCACCGGCGGCGCCGTCTCCAACACCGGCCTCGCCCTTCAACGACTCGGCATACCGACCCGCCTCATTGGCAAGGTCGGCGACGATATTTTCGGACGCGCCATTCGTGAGATTGCCGGTGCCGACGGCATGATCGTCGCCCGGGGCGAGACCAGTTCCTACACCGTCGTCATCAGCCCGCCCGGCGTGGACCGCGCCTTCCTGCACTGTCCCGGCGCCAACGACACGTTTCGCGCCGCCGACGTGACCGACGGGGCGTTGCGTGGCGCGAAGCTGTTCCACTTCGGCTACCCACCGCTGATGCGCCGCTTCTACCTCGAAGAGGGACGCGAACTGGAATCGTTGTTTCGCCGCGTCAAACGGCTCGGCCTGACCACCTCGCTGGACATGGTAATGGTGGACCCAAACTCCGAGGCGGGCCGTGTGAACTGGGCGGCATTGTTGCGGCGGGTGTTGCCGCAGGTGGACCTGTTTCTGCCGAGCCTCGATGAGATTGAGTGGATGATTGGACGGGAGACAACACCGGGCGCGCTGGCCGAACGCCTGCTCGATTGGGGCGCGGGTCTGGTGGGATTGAAACTCGGCGACCGTGGCCTGTACGTGCGCACGGCGTGCCGCGAACTGCTGGCGCCCTGTTTCGAGGTGAAGGTGGCAGGGACGACCGGGGCGGGCGACTGCGCCATCGCCGGTTTCCTGGCCGCGTGGTTGCGCGGGCTTTCGCTGGAGGAAACATTGACAACGGCGGTGGCCGTCGGCGCATGCTGTTGCGAGGTGCCCGACGCTACCAGCGGAGTGCCGACGTGGACGGCATTGCGGCGGCGGCTGGCGCGGGGCTGGCGGCGGCGGGTGACGAGGCTGTCGTGGCCGGGCTGGCAGTGGGATGCGGCGCAACAGCTTTGGATCGGTCCAAACAACAAACCATGAACGGAGGAACCAACATGCAGATTTCGCGTAGAACCTTCCTGAAAACGACCGCCGCCGGCGTCGCCACATTTGCGATCGGTCGGCCGGGAGTTGCCGCCAACTCGAAACTCAACCATGCCTGCATCGGCGTTGGCGGAATGGGGTGGGGCGATCTGAACCAGTTCAAGGATCACCGCGCCGTCCAGATCGTCGCCATCTGTGACGTGGACAAAAACCACCTCGCCAAAGCGGCCGCGTTGCTGCCCGATGCGCGGCGCTACACCGACTGGCGCGAGTTGTTCGCCAAGGAAGGGCCGCGCATTGATTCCGTCAATGTGTCCGTGCCCGACCACATGCACGCGGCCATCACCATGACGGCGTTGCATTGTCGTCGGCACGTCTATTGCCAGAAACCGCTCTGTCACGACGTGGCCGAATGCCGCGCCGTGGCCCGCGCCACGGAGGCGGCGGGCGTGGTAACGCAACTCGGCACCCAACACGCCTCCGGCATCGGCGACCGAATGGCCGTGCAATGGCTGCGCGAAGGCGTCATCGGCAAGGTCCGCCGCGTGGTGCTCTGCTCCAACCGCTCCGGCGCCGTGGAGAACTACCGTCTCGTCGGGCCGCGTCCCGCCCAGGGAGAACCGCCACCGCCGTATCTGGCGTGGGATTTGTGGCTGGGGACGGCTCCCGAACGACCGTTTGCGCCGGGTATTTATCACCCGGTCAAATGGCGGGCGTGGCAGGACTTCGGCACGGGATGGTCCGGCGACATCGGTTGCCATATCTTTGACGCGGTTTGGAAAGGACTCGGTCTGCGGGCGCCGCGCACGGTGGTGGCAGAGGTACAGGCGTCGTGGAAAGATTCGCCCGCGCGCCGGCGCGACACCTGGCCGCAGTGTGACCATATTACCTGGACCTTCCCCGGCAACGACAAGACCGACGGGGATGAGTTGACGGTGGAATGGTTCGACGGCGAGATGTTCCCGCCCGAAGAAGTGCGAAAACTGTCGGAGATGGAGAAATACCCCGAAGAATCCGCCATGATCATTGGCACCGAAGGGGCATTGCTGTTGCCGCACACCTCCGGGCCGCGGTTGCTGCCCGGCGCGAAATTCAAAGGCTACCCGAAACCGCAGATTCCCCCGCGCAACCATTACCATCATTTTGTGGACGCCTGCCTCGGCGGCCCGATGACCGAGTCGCATTTCCTGCAAACCGGTCCGATGGCCGAGGCCATTCTGCTCGGCACCGTGGCCATTCGCGTTCCCGACACGGTCCTGAAATGGGATTCGCATCACCTGCGTGTGACCAATTGCGCCGAGGCCAACCATTATCTTCGCCGCCGTTATCGCCGCGGCTGGCAGGTCCACGGCTTGTAACGCGCACTCGCGCTGAATGAAACGGTCGCGGTGGCGTCTGACAAAACAGCCGGAAAGGAATACACCATGAGTCAGACCATGCCACGCCTGTCGCGCCGCCGTTTCCTCGGCGGCATCCTTGCCACCGCCACCGCGCCGTTGTTCATTCCCGCCAACGCCCTCGGACTCGGCGACCGCCCCGCCCCCAGCAACCGCCTCGTCTTCGGATCCATCGGTGTCGGCGGACGCGGTTCGGGCAACACCAAATCCCTCTGCGGGTTCAGCGAGGTCCAGATGGTCGCCGTCTGCGACGTTCGCAAGGACAGACGCGACGCCATGAAGGCCGTCGTGGACAAAATCTACGGCAACAGCTCCTGCGCTGCCGTCAACGACTACCGCGAAATCACCCGCCGCGATGATATTGACGGCATCCTCATCGGCACGCCCGACCACTGGCACGTGCCGATTGCCATTGACGCCATGCGCCACGGCAAGGACGTCTTCAGCGAAAAACCCGAAACCCTCACGGTCCGCGAAGGCCAGCAACTCATCGAAGTCGTCCGCCGCACCGGTCGCGTCTATTCCGGCGGCAGTCAGCGCATCTGGGGCGACTACAACTGGTTCCATCGCATGGTCCGAAGCGGCGCCCTCGGCGAGGTCAAGGAGGTCTTCGTCAATGTCGGCGGCCCGTCTCGCCCCAGCAATCTTCCCGAAGAACCGATCTTGCCCGGCCTCGACTGGGACCTCTGGCTCGGTCCCGCCCCGTGGGTGCCGTTCAACCGCCAACTTCTCAACTTCCGCGTCTGGCGCGATTACTCCGGCGGCGGCATGACCGACTGGGGCGCCCACTCCTTCGGTGGCGCTCTTTTTGCCTGCAACCTCCACATGACCGGCCCGACCGAAATCCACCCACCCGACGGCAAGGACTACAAATACCTCACCTACATCTTCGCCAACGGACTCCGTATCTACCACGGCGGCGCCAAAGGCCAACACACCTTCCGCGGCACCAAAATGGAAGTCAGCACCGGCGACATGAAACGATTCCCCGCCCCGAATCTTTACATCCCCAACTACAAAGGCTCCGGCGGCATTCTCGGCGATTTCCTGCACTGCGTGAAGACCCGACAACAACCGTTCCGCCACGTCGAAGTCGCCCATCGCACCGTCAGTTTCTGTCACATCGGCAACATCTGTTACTGGCTCAACCGCCCGCTCAAATGGGACCCCGTCAAAGAAGTATTCATCGGCGACGACGAGGCCAACCGTTGGCTCAGCCGTCCACGCCGCGCACCTTACCAGATCGCCTGAAAGGAGACTCTACCCCATGCGACCACTCATCCTCATCGCCCTCCTGCTGACCGGCGCGGCGTTTGCCGCCCCCAAACCCGGCGCCAAAAACGATCGTCCCGCCACCGCTCCACTGCCCAAGGTGCCGGACCAGAACAAATCCATTGTCCAACTCACCGGCAACGAAACACCCGACCAACTCGCCGCCGCCTACCGCACCGGCATCCGCAGTCTTTTGGCCGGACTCGCCAACGCCGATCACCAGGCGCTGGTGCTGCTCGAAACCGCCTGTCACTACGCCGCGCGCCCCGGTGCCGAGGCCGAACGACTCGCCTGTTGCAATGCCATTCTTGCCATTCTCAACGCCGCCGACACACCACCGCGGGTCAAATCCCACCTCATCCATCAACTCCAGAACATCGGCAAAGCCGAGTCCGTCCCGACGCTGGTGAAACTGCTCAAGGACGCCGACCCGCACGTGGCCAGCGACGCCCAGATCGCCCTCGACAACAACCCCGACTGCCCGCCGTCGCACCGCAGCCAACCCCGCCCTGACGACGCCGCGGTGGCCGGCGACGTCGCGCTGCGCGATAAAACCGCCACACCCGCCGCGCTCTTGAAACCGACACAACCGCGACAGGTCCGGTTCAGCGCGTTGCGCGCCTCACTTCTGGCCGACGGCGACAACGCCGTCCCGAAACTGCTCGACCTGCTCGCCGGCGACGATGCTGACGGACGCACCGTCGCGCTCGGCATGATCAACGACCTCGGTCCCGCCGGCCGCAAAAAACTTGTCGCGGGCTCCGATAAACTTCAGCCGTCCATCAAGGCCATCCTCATCGAATCGCTCGCCAACCTCGGCGATTCATCCGTTCTGCCGCTGGCGCTCGCCGCCCTGAAAAGCGGCGATGTGGTTCTCCAAAGCGCTGGATTGAACGCGCTCGAACGGCTCACCGACTCCGAGACCGATGCCGCCGTTCTCTCCGCGCTGAACGAATCCAGCGGCGAGTTGAAACTCAGCCTCATCGGCATCGTCGGACACCGCGCCAAACGCAATGCCGTGCCCGCGTTGCTGGCCATCGCCGGGGGCGCCGACGCCAACGCCGCCAAAGCCGCCTATCGCGCGCTCGGCGAACTGGTCACGGCCGAGGACGCGCCGAAGCTTCTCAAGCCACTGACCGCCGCCAACTTGCCGTTGCGCGCCGAGGCCGAAACGGTTGCCGCGAAAGCGCTGGCCCGGATCGAGTCGCCCGACGCCCGTACCGCGTTGGTCGAAGAGGTGTTTGGCGGCGTAACAAAGGGCGAGGCGCGGGGCAGCGCGCTGCGAATGTTTCGGTTTTGTTCCGGCCCGAAAGCGTTGGCCCACGTGCGCGAAGCCATGCGGGACAACGATCCTGTCATCGTCGAAACCGCCGTCCGCGCACTGGCCGATTGGCCCGATGCCTCGGCGTGGGATTCGCTGGTCGCGATTCACGCGCAGCCGGCGAAACCGTCGTATGGCGTGTTGGCCTGGCGCGGTCTGGTGCGGTTGGCGCAGGAGGAAAACAAACAACCCAGCCCCGCCACGATTGGCCGTTACCGGCAATTGCTGTCGGAAGCGCGCACCGACGACGAGCGTCGTCGCGTGCTCGGGGCGCTCGGCGGATGCGATCACGTCGGCGCGCTGGAGCTGGCGTTGGAGCAGTTGGCATCGCCCGCCCTTCGCGCCGAAACCGAGCTGGCGGTGAAAAACATTGCCGAGTTGGTGAAGAAGCATCACCCGAAAGAAGCCAAAGCCGCCTTGCAGAAGCTGCAATCGTAACCCGATGCTTGCTTCTTGAGCCGTCACGTGGCTGAATAGGACGCGCCGATTGTCGTCAATCCGACACGATGGCAACGGGAAACGTTTATGAGTGATCGAAAGCTGAGCCGGCGTTCGTTTCTTCGGCAGACCGCGGTAGCGTGCGGCGCGCTGGCGTTGCCGCAGATTATCCCCGCCTCCGTGCTGGGGCGCGGTGGCGCGGTCGCGCCGAGCGAGCGGATCGTGGCGGGGGGCATCGGCATTGGCGGACGCGGCACGCACGACCTGAACTGGATAATGAGCGAGTCGGACGTGCAGTTTGTCGCGCTCTGTGACGTGCAAAAGAAACGGCGCGAAGCCGCCAAGGACATGGTGGACGCCAGGTACGGCAACCGGGATTGCGCCGTGTACAGCGACATCCGCGAGTTTCTGGCGGCACGGACGGACCTGGATGCCGTGTTGATTGCCACGGGCGACCGCTGGCACGCGTTGGCGGCCGTGCTTGCCATGAAAGCCGGCAAGGATGTCTATTGCGAAAAACCGTCCTGCCTGACCTTTGCGCAGGGAGAGGCGATTGTGGAGACGGCGCGACGGTACGGGCGGGTTTTTCAGACGGGCGCGCAACGGCTCAGCGAGCCGAATCACGTGTTTGCCATTGAACTGGCCCGCAGCGGGCGGCTCGGCCCGATTCACACGGCGTATGCCGATTGCCGGTATCGCGGCGGGCAGAAACACGACTGGTTGCCCGAACAGCCGTTACCGCCGAAGGAGGAGTTGGACTGGGATGCGTGGCTGGGGCCGTGCCCGTGGCGTCCGTACAACGCCGGTTATGTCAACCACGGCTGGTACAACTACCACGATTTTGCCACCGATATTGCCATGTGGGGCGCGCACACGGTGGCCCAGGCGCTCGCGGGTCTGGACCTGACGAACGTCACCACCATCGAGTTCGAGTACGCGGGGCCGGACCAGACGATCCATACCCGCCTGTCCAACGGCGTGAAACTGGTTTTGTTCCGATGCGCCGGTTCTTGCTGGCAGCCGTGCGAATTCTGGCATGGCGCTTGTGGCGAGCGGTTCGACGGTCCCAACGGCTGGGCTGCCGCCGCCGATGGGTATGCGATGACCGAGGTTTCGTCGCCGTTGTGGTTGGGTGAATTCAAGAAGGTTGTCGGGGATTACGCCAGCCGGACGCAGCGTTCGTTGAATCACATGCGCGATTTCCTCGATTGTGTCCGTTCCCGTCGTCCGACGGTGGCCAATCCCGAAGTGATGCTACGTTCGATGGCCATTTGTCTGGCTGCCGACATGTGCGAGCAGTTGAAGCGGAACCTGAAACTCGACTTGGTGAAATACGAATTTCTTGGAGACCCTGAAGCCAATCGGATGCGTTCCCGCGCCATGCGGGAGCCGTGGAGAATCTGAAGCAGCAGAAATCATCACAGGAGACAAAACATGAAATCAGTCAGTCGTCGTCAGTTCCTCACCAGCGCCGCCAGGGCGGGCGCGTTGCTTGCGTTGCCGCAGATCGTGCCGGCCTCCGTCCTCGGACGCGGCGGCGGCGTGGCGCCCAGCGAGCGCATTATCATGGGCGGCATTGGTATCCGCAATCGCGGCTCACACGACCTGAACTGGATGATGCGCGAGAAGGATGTCCAGTTCGTCGCCATTTGCGACATTCGCAAGGATCGCCGCGAGGCCGTCAAGGAGATGATTGACAAGAAATATGGCACAAAAGATTGCGCGATGTATTCGGATGCCCGCGAGTTTCTGGCCACCCGTTCCGATGTGGACGCCGTGCTCATTGCCACGGGTGACCGCTGGCACGCGCTGATGTCCATCTGGGCCATGCGCGCCGGCAAGGACGTGTACACGGAAAAACCCTCTTGCATGACCATTGCCGAGGGGCGCGCCGTGGTCGAGACCGCCCGACAATACGGTCGCATCTACCAGACCGGCACACAACGCTTGAGCGAACCAAACCACGTGTTCTGCATCGAGATGGCCCGCAGCGGTCGCCTCGGCAAGGTCCACACCGCCTACGCCCACATTGCGCCGTGGGACGCCGCTCAGATGCGGACCGACTGGCTGCCCGAAGAACCGTTGCCGCCAAAGGAGGAAGTGGACTGGGATGCGTGGTTGGGGCCGTGCCCGTGGCGCCCCTACAACAAAGCCTATGTCAACGGCGGTTGGCGGGGGCATTTTGATTTTCACACCAGTTGCATCGGCGAATGGGGCGCTCACACGTTTGCGCAGGCCCAGGCGGGTTTGGACGCCAGCTACAGCTCGCCCATTGCCTACGAATATGTCCCGAACGAAACCGGCGACGGCATGGTCACGCATTTCCCGAACGGGACAAAAATGATTCTCTCGCGCGGTAACAAATACTGGCATGGCTCCTGTGGCGAACGCTTTGACGGCGAAGAAGGTTGGGTCGCCGCCGCCGACGGCTACGCCAAGCCCGAAGCCTCCTCGCCCTCGTTGCTGGCCGAGTACAAGAAAGTCATCGCCGACTACGTCGCCCGCACCGGTCGCGCCCTCGATCATGTCCGCAATTTCCTCGATTGCGTTCGTTCCCGTCAGGAAACCGTCGCCAACCCCCGTGTCATGCACCACTCAATGACGACCGTCCACGCAGCCAACATCTGCATGTGGTTGAAACGCGACCTGAAATTCGATCCCGCCACCGAAACCTTTATCAACGACCCGGAAGCCAACCGCTACCGTGCCCGCGCCATGCGAGCCCCGTACACCATTTAAGGAGCCGATCCCATGAAAAAACGCATCCTCTCCATCCTTCTGGCTGTCTCCGCCTCCGTCTCTGCTCTGGCCGGTGAAGCCGAATTGCTTGCCATCCTCAAGTCCGGCACCGCCTCGCGGTTTGACAAGTCCGACGCCTGCCGGCAACTCGCCATCTGCGCCACGAAAACATCGGTCCCCACGCTCGCCGCGCTGCTGACCGACCCGGATCTTTCGCACATGGCCCGTTACGCGCTCGAACCGCTCAAGGACCCGAGCGTTGACGATGCCCTGCGCGACGCCCTCGGCAAAACCAGCGGCAACGTTCGGGCCGGAATCATCCACTCCCTCGGTGTCCGCCGCGATGCCAAAGCCGTTCCTGCCCTCATCGCGTTGTTGCCCGATCCGTTTGCCGCCTCGGCTCTGGCTCGCATCGGCACGCCCGATGCCATTGCTGCCATCGAAAAAGCGCTTCCGGCCACCGCCGCCGCCTGTCTGCTGGCTGCCGAAACCAATCCCTCGTTGTACGAGAAATTGATCGCGGCCAACATCCCCCCGCACATCCGCGTCGGCGCCATGGCGGGCGCCATCCGCGCGCGCGGTGCAGACGGCATCCCCACGTTGGTTCAGTTGCTTCATGGCGATGACCCGGCCATGTTCGGCGTCGCGCTACGTCTGACCCGCGAGTGGAATGAACCGAAACTGACTGCCGCTTTGGCCGCGGAAATCGCCAAACTGCCGTCCGACCGCCAGGAACTGCTGGTTCGCGCCCTGGGTGACCGTGGTGATCGCGCCGTTGTGCCGTCGTTGCTGGCCCTTCGCACGGCGGCTTCCATCCAGGCCCTGGTCCAACTCGGCGCAACGGCGGCGGTGCCAATGTTTGTCGAGCTTGCCTTGAGCGGACGTGAACTGGCTCCCGCCGCGCAGGCGGCGTTGGTCAGCCTGCCCGGTAAAGAGGCGGAAGAAGCCATCCTCGGTTTACTCGGTCATGCCGACGCCAAAATCCGCGCTCTCGGCATTACCCTTGTCAGCCAACGCCGCATCAGCGGTGCCACCCCCGCGCTTCTGAAAACGGTGACGGACGCCGACGACGCCGTCCGCGCCGCCGCCGTCAAGGCACTCGGTGAAACGGCAAGCGCGAAGGAGTTTCCGTCGTTGGTCGATCTGCTGTTGAAAGCGAAATCGTCCGCCGATGCCGAGGCGGCCGAGAGCGCGTTGACGGCCGTTTGCGTCCGCGAGTCCAAACCGACCGGTGCCAACGTCACCGTTATCAAAGCCGTGTACGGCGACCTTCCCAACGGACGGTCCGCCGATGTGACCGACAAGGTCGCCGCGCTCGTGAAGAAGGGCGAATTCCAGATCGAGGCCTCCAATCAGAACTTCGGCGATCCCGCTCCGAAAACACCCAAGAAACTCACCATCGAGTACAACACCGGCTCCGGCATCCAGAGCAAAACCGTGGCCGAAGGCGATTCCATTGCGCTCTCGGCCGTGGCCGTTCCCCCGGCCATTACCGACGCGCTTTGCGCCGCGTTGTCGCAGGCCGTCGGACCGGCCAAGGTCTCATTACTGCGGGTGCTGCGTTCCGCCGGCGGTCCACGGTCGCTGGCCGCCATTCGCGCCGCAGCAGCGGACGCCAACACGGAGGTCCGCGACACTGCGCTGCGCGCCATTTGCGACTGGCCGTCCCCCGATGCGTTGCCCGACCTGATCAGCCTGGCGCGGACATCGTCCGACCCGAAATTCAAAATTCTGGCCCTGCGCGGATGGTTGCGGTTGGCTCCGCAACAGGAGGCTCCGACTGAAACGAAACTGTCTTCCTTGAAGACGGCAGAAGGCTTGATCACGCGCGATGACGAGCGGCGACTGTTGTTGTCGGCGCTCAGCCAAATTCCCAGCGCCGCGTCACTGGCCATGACCCTGCCGTATCTCGATTCGCCGCGCTTGAAAGAGGAGGCGGCCATGGCTGCTGTGTCCGTTGCCGAAAAAATCGCAAAAGCGCATCCCACCGAGGTCACTGCCGCCATGCAAAAGGTGTTGGCAGTTTCCAAAAACAACAAAACCACCCGCAACGCCGAAATCGTGCTGGCCGAAACCGGGAAAGCCGCCAAATGATGGCGCGCGCTTTTTGGGGCTTTGTCGTCGTCCTGCTCGCAGCGACGGCACGGGCCGAACTGTCGGCACCGGTGTTGAGCCGTGACGCCCACGGGGTTGTTACCCTCACCGGCGAGGGCGTAATTCGTTACTCGCTCGACGGTTCCGATCCAACCGCCCGCTCCGGCGCGTATCTGGCGCCGATTTCGCTCGCGCAAGGTGGCCTTGTGAAAGCGCGCGCTTTCAGCGCCGACCGCAAGGAAAAGAGCGCTTTGGCCGAGGCGAAGTACGATCCGCTTCCCGGCACGGCGATACTGCCGAGCACTTTGGTTCCCTGCACACAATCGCGCGACTGGCCGAAGTACGACTGGGAGAAACGCCATGCCGCCATCTGCGCGCTGGTCAGGGAACGTAAACCGCAGTTGGTTTTCATTGGCGATTCCATCACGCATTTCTGGGGTGGCGAACCGGGGGACGGTTGCCAGCGGGCCGAAGAGGTCTGGCAGAAATACTACGGCGCTCGCCACGCTCTCAACCTCGGATTCGGCTGGGACCGGGTCGAGAACGTCCTCTGGCGACTCCAACATGGCGAACTGGACGGCGCCACGCCCAAAGTCGCCATCATTATGATTGGCACCAACAACCGCGACGTGAACAGCCCCGAAGAGATCGCTGACGGAGTGCGAGCCATTTGCAGCGAGATCAAGAAACGATCGCCACAAACAAAAATCCTGTTGCTGGCGGTTTTCCCGCGTGGCGCAAAACCGGACGCAGGTCGGTTGAAGACGGACGCGTTGAACCGTCTTCTGGCAAAGCTCGACGGCGTGACCTTCCTCGACATCGGCGCGAAATTCCTAAATGCCGATGGCACTATCTCAAAGGAGATCATGGGCGATTACCTGCACCCCACCGCAAAAGGTTACGCCATCTGGGCTGAAGCGATGGAACCGACTTTGCGGCAGTTACTGGGCGAGTAACTGGCCGACGTTTTCCTTCGTTATCAGGCGGAACGGGATGAAAACTTGTTTCTCGTAGGGCTGTTTCTTGACGATCTTCACAGCGACCTCGACGGCGCCGCTGCCCTGGCCGCGGGCGTCCTGAAACACCGTGGCATCCAGACGACCCGCTTGTACCGCTTGCAGGGCGTCGGCAATGGCGTCCACACCGGCGATGACAACTTTGTCTTTCATCCTGGCCTGTTCCAGCGCCAGCAGCGCGCCCATCGCCATTTCGTCGTTCTGTGCGAACACGGCGTTGATCTTCGGGCCAAGCGATTGAATCCAATTTTCCATCAGGCTCATGGCTTTGGCCCGGTCCCATTCGCCGGTCTGTTCGGCAATCAGTTTCAAGCCCGGATACTTCGCCAAAATCTCTCGCGCGCCCCGGTCGCGCTTGATTTGCGCGGCCTGCCCCATGAACCCGTGCATCATCACGACGTTGCCTTGGCCGTTGAGCCGCTGCGCGATGAACTCCATCGCCATCCGCGCCGATTCTTCGTCGCGCGAACCGACAAACGCCGTCGGCGCGCTGCGCGTCTCGGAGTTGACGTTCACAATCGGAATCCCGGCCGCCAACGCCTTGTCCACGGCGGGCGAACTCGCCTCGACTTCGCACGGGTTGAGGATGATGGCGTCCACGCGCTGGGCAATAAAATTCTCGACCTGTTGGACCTGCCGTTCGGCGCTGCGCTGGGCGTCGTTGATGATGAGCCGCACACCAAGCTCTTTGGCCTTCGCCTCCATGGCTTGGTGGAGCATGACGATGAACTCGTTGGAGAGGTTCAACAGCGAGACGCCGATGGTGATCGGTTTCTCGCCCGGTGGTTGGCCGCAGCCGCACAACGCAAGAACCATAGCCAATGTAATGATTCGTTTCATGATTTCTCCTTGCGACGGTCCAGCCAAACGGCACCGATGATGATGATGCCTTTGACGATGGCCTGATAGTAGGAGGATACGTTGAGCAAATCGAGACCGTTGTTGATGACGCCCATCAACAACGCGCCGAGAATTGTTCCGCCAACACCGCCGACGCCGCCCGATAAACTCGTGCCACCGATCACCACCGCCGCAATGGCATCGAGTTCGTAACCGACTCCCGCATTAGGCTGGCCGGTGGTGATCCGCGCGGCGAGCACCACGCCTGCCACGCCCGCCAACGCGCCGCAGACGGTGTAAGCGAACAGTTTCACGGCGTCCGTGTTGATGCCCGAAGCGCGTGCGGCATTTTCGTTGCCGCCGACCGCGTAGAGGTAGCGGCCCAATCGCAGGTTGGCCAGAAATACCCACGAGAGCGCCGCGGTTGCCGCGAAAATCACAATCGGAACCGGGCCGCTCCCGATGGCTTTGAACGGCTCGCTCAGGCTTGAGACCGGTCGGCCGCCGCTGATGACCAGCGCCAGACCGCGCGCGATGGTCATCATGCCGAGCGTGACAATGAACGGTGCCACGCGGCCTTTGGTGACGATCAGGCCGTTGACCGCGCCGCAGGCTGTTCCCGCCAACATGCCGAGCAGGACGGGCAGGCAAACCGGATACTCGCCCGGATGCGCGAAACTGGCCGCCACCACACCACAGAGCGCCACCAGTGAGCCGAGCGACAGGTCCACGCCACCCGTCAACAACACAAACGTCACACCGACGGCCAGGATGCCGTTGATGGAAATCTGGCGGACGACATTGAGCAGATTCGGCCCCGTCAAGAAAGCAGGATGAACGACAGCCAGTGTCGCGCCGATGACGACAAGCGCGATAAGGAGGCCGAGTTTTGCGAGTTGGAATTTCATGGTTGTCTTCTCAGTTCGGCATGGCATATTAGAGGATTTCCTCCTGCGTTGTGCGGCGCGGATCGAGTTCGGCCGTGAGAACGCCT
>CAZISE010000017.1:0-75097 GCA_964541945.1 uncultured Verrucomicrobiota bacterium | reverse complement strand
TGGCGTCGTGCGCGAAGAGGTCGGCAAACCGGCGCAGATCGAGGTGTTGCGCGAGGTTGCCGCGATTACACGTGGCGCCTGCGGCGCGCCGAACGAACTGCCCGGATTTGTGAACCAACTCGCGGCATTACCCGAACCTCCGCCGGTGGAGCGGCGAGTGCGTCTCTGGTCAAACCCGTGGTGGGGTGCGTTCCTGCTGGGGATGTTGACGGTCTATTGGATCGGGAGGAAAGTAGCTGGGCTGATATGACTGGGCATGAGAAGTGTCAAACCCTTGCAGAAGAGAGCGCAAAACAGAGCTTTACATTTAGCCGTCTATCTGTAAAGTCTGGTTGCATGATTGAAAGACCTATTTGGCGTGAGCGATTGGAGACAGCGTGGAAACAAGCCCCGGTCGTTTGGTTGACCGGCGTGCGGCGCGTGGGCAAGACGGTGTTGGCGCAAAGCCTGCCGGACACGGAGTTCCTCAACTGTGATCTGCCAAGCAGCGCCGAGCGGCTGCGGGATCCGGAAAGTTTTTTTCGGTCGGTAAAGACCAAAGTGGTCGTGTTGGACGAGGTGCATCAATTGCCCGATCCGAGCCGGGTGCTCAAGATTGCGGCGGACGCTTTTCCGAAGCTGAAAGTGCTGGCGACTGGGTCGTCCACGCTGGCCGCCACGCAAAAGTTTCGTGACAGCCTGACCGGCCGCAAACGCACCGTTGAGTTGGTGCCCGTGTTGGCGGAAGAGTTGGCGGCGTTTGGAGTGGCCGATATCCGCGACCGATTGCTGCGCGGCGGGTTGCCGTCGTCATTGTTGGCTGCGGAACTGGAGGCTGAATTCTATAGCGAATGGATGGATTCGTATTTTGCGCGCGACGTGCAGGAGCTGTTTCGGTTGGAGAAACGCAGCGCGTTCCTGAAACTGCTGGAGTTGGTGCTGCGCCAGAGCGGTGGATTGCTCGAAATCAGTTCCTTGGCCAAACACGGTGGCGTCAGTCGTCCCACCGTGATGAACTGGCTGGAGGTTTTCCAAGTGACGCACACGGCGCATCTGGTGCGGCCATACGCCGAAGGGGGACGCCGCGAGATACTTGCCCAGCCCAAACTATACGGCTTCGACACCGGCTTTGTTTGCCACGTGCGCGGATGGGGCACGTTGCGCGCGGAAGACTGCGGGTTGCTTTGGGAACATTTGGTTTTGGACACGCTACTCTCGATTCCGATACCGCGAATCTGTTTCTGGCGCGACAAACAACAGCGCGAGGTGGACTTCGTTATCCCGCGCGGCCGTGGGGTGGTGGACGCCCTTGAGTGCAAGTGGGAGGCGGAAAACTTCGACACGCGCGGCTTGGCTGCGTTCCGGCAAAGCTACCCTCTCGGTCGCAACTTTGTAGTCAGTCCCCAGACGATTACCCGATCTTCACGTCGCATTGGCAATCTGACGGTCGAATTTCTCCCAATCACTGAACTTCGATTATTGTTCAACCAATGAGATTACCCATGACAAAACGTGTCTTCGCAGCGTGGTGGGGTGCGCTCCTGCTGGGGATGTTGACGGTCTATTGGATCGGGAGGAAAGTGGTGGGGTTGATATGAAGCGAACGACATGTCATTCTGAGCGAAGCGAAGAATCTCGCAACATTTCTCGGTGGTGCGATTCGGAGGTCCTTCGCTGCGCTCAGGACGACAGCGCTACAGGGCTCACCCTCACAATTCACGTCAGCCAATTGTTGAAACGATGGTGTTGACAAAGCGCATGGTGGTTTTTTAGTAAGCACAACGACGGAAGAGGACAACTGAAGATGAACGCGGTAAAGAACGATAGCATCAGGCAACACTCGCGCCCGCGCACCATTCTCAGCAACCGAGCAGAGCGAGGTTACCCTTGAAACATCAGCCAAGCACAACGATACGATGCGCTAGCGGGGGAAAGCGCAAGGACGGCGATATCATTGGACACTACACCTTGCACGGCCTGAGCGGGCGGCAGGCGCCGCGCACTTTGGGTGGGTTGAAGCGGCTGCTCGACTGTTGGTCCAAGGGTAAATGGTGGGGCAAGCTTTATGTGGCCGAAACTATTGACTGGGACAACGAGAAGAAGCAGTTCTCTCAACGTGGATGTTCGCCAAACTATCGCGGTGGACTTTGGACGCTGACTTGCTGTAAACACGATATGCGAGATGCGAAACCGTTTAGGCAACAAGTCGAGTCGAAAGACCCCGCGACAATGATTTTTACGCTCTGTAGTTGCCGCGGCGCACCACAGCGCCGCCAATACTTGGTTAGTGTCGCAAAAGTCACAAAGACATTTGAAACGATGCAAGGCTATTCCGACTGTCTGAAAGAACAGGGAGACGAAAGCCTGCGGAGTGAAAAGCTTTCATCTTGGCCCAGAAATCAAGGTGGGTTGGGCTGGCGTTTCGGAGATTGTCACGCAGACCGCGAGGGGAAAGTAAGACCACCTCGAAGTGGTCATGTTCACGCGGACGAGGAATCATACGAGCGAGATTTGAACGGCAAGCATCTGCTTTTAGCGTCCGTCTGTTTTGTAACCTGGCAAGACCCGGTTTTGTGCGCGAAGCGACGCATCGGGCCATCGCGCTTCGGCATCACGATCACACCAGACAATCTCGACAAGCTACTGGCTGAAGCACCAAGGAAAGGATGACATGGCCAAGATTTATCTGATCAATGTCGGGGCGAACACGCAGCATGCCCGAAGGGCACGAAGCCCAATCTTTTCAGATGATTCATGGATTTATGTGTCGTTTCCGAGGAAGAAAAAGAGTGAAAGGGGACAACGCTATCCCCGCGAAGCTCTTTCTTTCGTAAAAGTACGTCCCGGAATAAAAACCCACCTCGACCCGGACTGGAAGGGGCTTACTTATGGCGATTGCTGTGAGAACCCACGAGCACAAGCACTCAAGAAGGTGGAAACCGACGATATGCTACTGTTCTGGGCACTGCTGTGGAGGGTCAAACCTGATGCCGCCGAAGTTTTCAAGAGCGACGACAAGGGGTGGTATTTGATTGGCGCATTACGAGTGAAACGCATCCTCGAAACAGGAAACCGAGTTGGGGGAAGAGCGCGCAATAATGCCCACGTGAGAAATGGACGGGTGGAGCAAAGAAACGGGGTTCGTGTGTTCGTGGGCCACAAACACCACTCTTGCCGGTTCAAGAAGGCCGTTGACTTGGAAGTCGGCAAGAACAACGGCTTGATGCAGCAAATCGTGAAGACCACAGATGGACGCAAGATTCAGTGGAACCGTAAACCGCACTGGAACAGCGTGACGCGCTCCTGTCGGGCAATTCTTGACACATCCAAACCGGAAGACAAGAAGCTCATTCAGGAGTTGGAACGGCGAATTACGAAACGAAACGGCAAGATCGCCTTGTTCTGAAGGTCATGATCATGGAGCCGGAATTTGCGCGATTCGTAAAAGCAAGCAACAGCCGGCTGACTGTCATGCGTAAAGGCCATAGCATTCTTCGGAGTGCTCAAGTCCCCAAACCGGTTGTGCTGGTTGACACGCGCGAGCGGGATCCTCTGCCGCTGTTCGCCAATCACCCAAACTGGATCGGCGGGGAACTGCGCGCAACACTCAAGACCGGCGATTACACCGTGAAAGGAATGGAATCCCTGCTGGCGTTGGAGCGCAAAAGTTTGGCTGACATCATTTCATGCACGGTCACAAATCGCCGGCGGTTTCTGGCAAACTGCGCTCGCCTTGCCCAGTTTCAGTGGAAAGCAATTCTGATTGAAGCTACCTACGAGGGCCTCAAGTCAGATTACGCCGAGTTTGGGATCGAATCTGAGGTTCATCCCAACACTGTGTGCGGCACGCTGGACGCCATCGAAGCCAAGTTTGGGATCCCCGTCATCTATACGTCACAACACCGCACACTGGTCACAGAGCGCGCGGCCAGTTGGCTTTCCAAACACTTCACCTATTGGTGGCTGGAGCAAAACGGACACGGTCGCATCTTGGTGGATTCCGACGGATTATGAGCAACAACAAGAGCCGGGCTAATCGAATGAGCTTGCCGGGAGATTTTGTCAACACGGTCGAAGGTTATGTGGATCTCAACATGCTGGAAGAGGCCGCCGAAGAATGTCTCCGCATGGTGGATCGTTTTCCCGATCATGGGGAACTGCTGGCGTATAGCGCCGGCAAAATCTCGCTGGGGAGTTCAGACCAGATAAAGCGATTGCTAAGACCGATCGAGCGCTATTTGAGGACACACCCGAATGATTTACGGGTACGGGAGTGTCTGGCAGTCTTGTTGTCTTTGGAAAAGCGTTATGCTGAATCGTTGCACGAATTTGCAAAAGTGCCCCCAAAAAGGCGACAGCACGATGCCAATTGGGTGTGGTTTAAGACACCGATCGATTCAGGAGCGAATGAAGAAGTACGCCAGTGGATTGCCAACATTTGGCCCGCGTATTCGGTAAGGATCAGGAAAGAGGCGTTCCGAGAGTATCTGAAGTTTTTATGGGATGTGTCGGCATTTCTCCTCAAGGATGGACAATACGAAGAGGCCGAGGCTGGCTATCGGTTCCTTCTCGATAACGATCCCGGTGCCATCGGCGCATACCTTGACTACGGCAAGCTTCTCATGTATGTGGGCAGAAAAGAAGGAGCCATCGCCGTTTTCCGGCGGGGGTTGAGTCTTTCCTCAAGGGAGGTTGATGAGCAGTCCAGTTATCCCGGCGGAATCATCGGCTGCTTCCGACATGAACGATGCGCCATCGAAAATGAAATCAAAGACAAGCTTCGCCAACTTGAAACTACCATGAATGCCTGACCCGGCGAGGTGGTTTTGCCAGGGGTGATTCCGCGTCAAGCCGCGCTAGCGACCGGTTGCTGGTTCTTGAATAGCACTACGGTGTCACTTCGATCAAACGAAACGCGCCGGCAGGGACCGCAGCGTCAACGGCCGGCCTAAGTTGCCGAGCGGCGCGCAACTTGTCGCGGCCTGATGCCCGACTGCTTACTTACCGGGGGCAGACCGTCACAATTCAGGCATTTCTGGCCGCCGTCATGTTTTCGCCGACGCTAGAACTTCTGCCTACGCGTGAAGCTTCGGCAAGACAAGTCGGCGGACCAGTTCGTTTGTGTTGTGCTATGCAGAAGTTTGCACTGTATTACGAGCAGCGGCGATTGACGGGGGGCGAGCCTTGCGGTATTGCTTAAGCGAGGAAATCAAGCTATGCCAAAGACTCTCATCGGACGTTATGTGGTCAGCGATCCAAAGGTCTGCCACGGGCAGCCGACGTTTCGCGGAACTCGAATCCTCGTTGCCGACGTGCTGGAACAGGTTGCCAGCGGGATGGCGTGGGATGCCATCGTCCAAGAATGGCGCGGCAATATCCGGCGCGAGGCCATCGCCGAAGCGGTGCGCCTCGCCAAGGAGTCTTTCGCGCAACATGCCGCTGAATTGGCGCGGGAGCCGATCCCGGCGTGAACGTGCTGGACGAGAATGTTCTCGACAGCCAGCGTGTGTTGCTCCGCAGTTGGCGCTTTGTGATCCGTCAAATCGGCCACGACATCGGACGCAAAGGGATGACCGACGAGGATATTCTGCCGTTCCTGTTGACCCTGCGCCGTCCGACGTTTTTCACCCGTGATCTCGGCTTTTATCAGCGCGAGAACTGTCATCCCCGGTATTGCCTTGTGTGTCTGGCAGTCGGACAATACGAAGTCGCATACTTCGTTCGACGGCTCCTGCGGCACCCGGATTTCGCCACCCAAGCGCAGCGGCTCGGTTGCGTGCTGCGCGTCATGGACAGTGGCGTGGTGTTTTGGCGGTGGCATGTGGAGCGACAACGGCGTGTGCCTTGGCCACCACCATGAACCACATACCTGACAGCCTGAAAATGCAGTTGGCGGCGGCGCGTAAACGGCTCTGGTTGGTCGAGACGCTGGTCGCTGTGTCCGGCGGTGTGTGCGGATTGGTCGGGTCGTATTTGCTGCTGTTTGTGTCGGACCGGTTTTGGGAGACACCCTCGTGGCTGCGGTTTGGATTGACGGCGGTGGGGATTCTCGGCGTGGGTGCGGGCGCGTTGTGGTGGACGGCACGGTGGCGGTGGCGTCAAGACACGCGAGCACTGGCGCGTTTGGTGCAACGGCGGTTTCCGAAACTGGGCGACCGGTTGCTCGGTATCATCGAGTTGTCGGACACGGAACATCTGCCGCCAAACGTATCACAGGGACTTGTGCGGGCGGCAATGGCGCAGGTCACGGCGGAAGCCGCAAAACTCGATTTCACAGCGGCGGTGCCCACGCGCGGGTTGCGCCGTTGGACGCCGGGCATTCTTGTCGTAGTGGCGTTAGCAGTTGCGGCGGCGGTGGTGATGCCGTCGGCAGCCCACAACGCCTGGGCGCGTTGGCTTCGGCCGTCCAGTTACATCGAGCGATTTACCTTCACGCGATTGGAGAAATTGGAACCGAAACGCATCGTGCCGTTCGGCGAGGAATTTCGCGTTGAGGCGCGATTGCGGCCCGACTCGGAATGGCGACCAGAATGGGGTCGGGCGCGCGTGGAGCGACAAACCCCGGTCACGGCGAAGCTGGATTCCGGGCGGTATTGTTTTCCGCTGGCGGGGCAGACCAAGCCGAGCACGCTGGTCATCGCGGCAGGCGATGCGCGGGAACGAACGCGGATCGAACCGGTGTTTCGTCCTGATCTGGCGATACTGATGGCGGAAGTGGAGTTGCCGCGCTACCTGGAATATCCGTCGCAAACGGTGGATGTGCGGAAAGGTTCATTGGATTTGGTTGAAGGAAGTCGTGTGGCATTTAACGGGCGGGCGAGCCGAGCATTACAAGAGGTGCGCGTGAGCGGTGGCACGGCCAGTGTGCAAGGCGAGCAGTTCGCGACGGCGAAGTGCGATTTGGCAGGGATGACGAACGTGGTGTTCGCTTGGCGTGATGAACTCGGCTTGGAAGGTCGTCAGCCGTTCACGGTGAAATTGGAATGGAAAACCGATATGCCGCCGACGGTGGATTTCCAGGGATTAGCGCGCGCGGTGGGGATGTTGGCGGACGAGGTGTTGGAGTTTGAGTTGCAGGCTGACGATGATTTCGGAGTGAAACAGGCTGGCGTGTCGTGGGAGTTTGCGGAACTTGCGGCAACGGAAGTGTCGAAGCAGGGCAGCTACAATGTTGCCACGGGCGCGCCGCAGACGCGAACGTTGCGTTCCCCGGTGAAGTTTGCGCCGCGCGTGCTCGGTATCGAACCGGGACGGGTGACGTTGCGGGCAACAGCGATGGACTATTTCCCTGACCGCGCGCCGTCAGTATCGGCCCCCTACACGGTGTTTATCTTGAGCAAGGAAGACCATGCGAAGCTCTTGGAGCAGGCATTGGAAAAATTGGTTGGCAAATTGGAGGAAACGGTGCGAACCGAGGAAGCGCAGGCTGACACCAGCCGGCGTATTCGGGAGCAAAACGACGAGGAATTGAAGTCGTCGAAGACAACGCAGGACTTGCGCGAGGCGAAACAGACCGAACAGGCCAACCGCGAAGCGGTCGAGCAATTGACGCGCGAGTTGGAAAAGCTTTCCCACGAGGCCATGCGCAATAGTTCCATTCCCGCCCAACGCCTGAAAGAGTGGGCGGAAATCATGCAGATGCTTCAGAAACTCACACAAGGCGAGATGCAGCAGGCGCAGCGGAATCTGCAGAATGCCGAGCAAACCGAACAGCCCCAGCCGCGTCGGGAAGAACTCGCCAGAGCGGAGAGCGAACAACAGGCTGCGTTGCGGAAACTGAAAGAAGCGCTTCAGCAGATAAACAAGTCCGGCGAACAACTTGTTGCCGAGAATTTCATCAACCGCCTGATGGGGTGCGCGAAGAACGAAAACGAGATCGGCACCGGGGTCGCGGAGGTGTTGCCGAAAACCGTTGGAATGCGCCGCGATGATTTGCCCGCCGACTTGCGCGGGAAAATCGAGGCCAAAGAGAAACAGCAACGCGAAACGCAGAAAAAATTGAACGCCATCGCGCAGGACATGGAATACTACGTCCGCCGCGTTCCCGAACCGGCGGTGAAGACCGTTCGCGAAGAGATGGAACAGAAGAATGCCGTCGAACAGTTGGGCGGCGTGGCGGATCTGATCCGAGATAATCGGATGGCACAGGCGCAAGAACAGGCTGCCAACTGGGAAAAACAACTCAAAACATGGGCCGACTCGCTCCGAAAGAAAGGTGGGAGTGGGGGAGGGGGCGGCGGTGGAGGCGGCAACAGCGAAATGTCGCCGGAACTTTTGGAACTGCTCGTGAAACTAATGCGCATTCGTCAGCAAGAACAGGAGCTGCGCGAGCAAACGCGAATGCTTGACGCGACGAAAGAGACCAACCCGCAATACGCGGATCGGGCGGAGGCTCTTGCGCGCTGGCAGGCGGAATTGCGAGACCGGGTGGTCGCGGCTCCGGACGAAGTGAAACTGCCGGCGGAAATCGCGAAACAACTAGATCGGCTTTTCGACGCCGTTGTCGCTGCCATGGCCGATGCGCGCCAGTTGCTGGCCAAACCCGATACCGGTGGCGAAACGATTGGCGCCGAAACGGAGGTCATCGAGCTGTTGTCGGCTACCGTCGAACAGAGCAGCCAAAGCGCCCGCGGCGGCAGTTCCAGTTCCCAAATGCAGGCGTTGATGCGGATGCTCCAGCGAATGGCCCAAAGCGGCCAGTCCGGTCAGCGTCCCGGTGGCAATTGGACTGGCGGCACAACCGACACAGCCAGCCCATCCACCAGCGGCGAGGCTGGAGCAGGACGCGGGCGACGCGAGATTGAGAAGGCCGGTGGGCGCGATACTTCCGCGTGGCCGGTGGAATTTCGAGATGCGTTGGAAGGTTACTTCAACACCATCGAAGGAGGCGACAAGTGAGGGATAAATCCGAAACCCGAAACCCGAAATTCGAAACATTCGGCAAATCCGAATGCGGCAAATCCAAAACCGCCAAGCGAGGGGGGCGCGTTTGCTTTTTACTGCATTTCCACCTTTTGAATTTGTTTCGGATTTCGAGTTTCGGATTTGGAGTTTTGATGTTGTTCTTGGCGGCAAACACAGTTGGTCAAGACTTGTTCATCCGACGCGGCGAACCGGTGCCGCTGGAGGTGGAGAAGATGTATCTGAAAGGATTGAAGTTCCTCTCGACGGAATTGACCGCGGAGCGACGGAGTTCTTTTCGGGGCGAGACCGGTCCCGGTGTGACAGGACTGGCGGTGCTGGCCATGCTGGCGCACGGCGATGACCCGAATGTCGGGCCGTATGCGCCGGCCATCCACAAAGGCATCAAAAGCATTCTCGACGCAGCGGACAAGCGAACGGGGTACATGGGGCCTTCGATGTATCATCACGGATTTGCGACATTGGCGCTGGCGGAAGCCTACGGCAGCGTGCAGCAGGCGGGAATCGGCCCGACGTTGCAGAAAGCGGTGGATTTGATTGTCGCATCACAGAAACGAAACAGTTACGGAGCGTGGCGTTACTCGCCGGAAAGCAACGACGCTGACACGACCGTTTCCGGCGCGCAAATGGTGGCATTGTTGGCGGCACGCAATGCGGGGATCAATGTGCCGGCTGATGTGATCAAGAAAGGATTGCAGTTTTACCGTAATTGTCAGGACGCCAGCGGCGGCATTGGCTACACCAGCGCCGGCGGGCCGAATGTGACGCGCACAGCGATTGGAGCGTTGGTATTCGCACTGGCGGGACAAAAGGATACCCCCGCCTACAAAGCTCTGGCGGGTTATCTCAAGGGCAGTGGCTGGCAGGATGCTTCCCAGATGGCAACATATTATCTGGAGTATTACGCCTCGCAGGCGGCCTTTCACATGGACGAGAAGACATGGGCGGAATGGAACGCAGAGAATATCAAGCGTCTTTCGGTTAGCCAAAGCGGAGACGGCAGTTGGCCGGGAACGCAAGGACCTTTCTTTTCGACCAGTGCGGCATTGTTGTCACTGGCGTTAAACTACCGTTTCCTTCCGATTTACGAGCGATGAGAGGAAGTCATCCTACTTGTTTTTCTTTGGTCTTGGTTCTTCAGTGTTCCCGACCTGGACGGTGGTGAGTTCGATCTTGCTCAGATTGGAGGCGCTTCCTGTCACATTGGCCTTCATTCCCTTTTGGATACCGTCAATGGTGCCCGGTTTGCCATCAATCAGTATCGTTGTCAGTTTTGTGAGTTTGTAAACATCCGTGGAACTCTTGCCGGTTCGGATCGTGACGGTCATGGCGCTCGGATCGACGCTTGTCACGGTAGGCGGTTCAACCGGTTCGGGTTTAGGGTTGTCGTGGCGGTGATGATAGTATGCGGCAAACGTCGGAGCGCAAACACCGCTCAGCCACACTGCCAATGTTATCACCGCCAGCTTGCGTGTGCATGTCTTCATAAGCCTGCCTTTCGGTTTGTTTATTAGAACACCGTGACCGTGATTTGGTTACGCATTCTTGATAATAGCTTCCGTCCCGTAAGCATTTTGTGTATTCTCTGCTCCATGCGGATTCTGGAGGTCATCCAACGAACAACACCCTATTTTGCGAAGCAGGGGGTGGACTCGCCGCGCCTGACCATTGAGCTGTTACTGGCGCATCTGCTGAAGAAGCGGCGGTTGGATCTATACCTGGAGTTTGAGCGGGAGTTGGATGAGGTAACCCTGGAAAAGCTACGCGAGATGGTGCGGCGTCGGGTCAATGGAGAACCGCTGCAATACATCACGGGCGAAACAGAATTCTGCGGGTTGAAATTCGCGGTGGACCGTCGAGTCTTGATCCCGCGACCCGAGACGGAACTTCTAGTCGAAACGGTGTTGGACCGGATCAAGTCCAGAGTTCAGAGTGCGGAGTCCGTCGTGCGGATCGTGGATTTGTGTACGGGCAGCGGGTGCGTGGCAGTCACATTGGCCAGACGACTGGATGTCGTCGAGGTGTACGCCACGGATATCAGCGCGGAGGCGTTGGCGGTGGCCGAAGAGAATGCCAAACGTCACGATGTTGAAAAAAAAGTTCGCTTTTTGCGAGGCGATTTGTTAAAAGTTTTACCAGACAGCTTGGTGGCGGATGTAATTGTGTCCAATCCGCCGTATATCGCCAGTGGGGACTTGGCGAGGCTGCCCAAGGAGGTAAGAGAGTTTGAGCCAGTGCAAGCATTGGATGCGGGTGAGGACGGGCTCAACTTTTACCGGCGCATTGTGGAGGGGGCGCGCCGATTCTTGCTTCCGAACGGTTTCCTCTGCCTTGAGCTTGGCGATGGTCAGTGTTCCGCCGTGTCGCGGTTATGCGCGGAACAAGGCTGGCTGGTGGAACAGGTGGTAAAAGATTTGCAGGACAAAGAGCGCGTGATGGTCGCTTGTCCGAAGTGAACAGATAGCTCAAACCAAGGAGGGAGCTATGGAAAAGTTAATTATTCGTGGGGGCGCCCCATTGAAAGGCGTTGTCCACATCGGCGGTTCGAAAAATTCCTGCCTGCCGATTTTGGCAGCCACGCTACTGACAAGGGAAAAGTGTGTCATTCGCAATGTTCCCGACCTTGCTGACGTACGTACCATGTGCGAGTTGTTGCGCTGGCTCAGCGCACGCGTGAAACACGACCGCGCTAGCGGCGTCATCGAAGTGCAGGCCGAAAATCCGCTCGGCGTGGCGCCGTACGAACTTGTACGAAAGATGCGAGCCTCCGTTTGCCTGTTGGGGCCCCTGTTGGCCCGCCTGCACAACTGCAAGGTTTCGCTGCCCGGCGGTTGCGTTATCGGTAACCGCCCCATTGACCAGCACATCAAGGGACTGAGCCATCTGGGGGCTGAAATGACGATTGAAAACGGCTATGTTCATGCCCGTTGCCATGAACTGGTCGGTACCGACATCTTCATGGGCGGACGGTTCGGATCCACGGTGACCGGCACCGCCAACGTTCTGATGGCGGCAGTACTGGCGAAGGGAACAACCACGATTGATTGTGCGGCATGCGAACCGGAGATCACTGACCTGGCGCATTTCCTCACCAAAATGGGCGCCAAAATTACCGGCGCGGGCAGCCCAACCATCGAAGTCGAAGGCGTCGAGGAACTGCATGGCGCTGATCATGCCGTTATTCCCGACCGAATTGAAGCCGGCACCTTTATGGTGGCGGCGGCGGTCACCGGTGGCGACGTGGAAATCAAAGGCGCGTGCGCTGCGCACCTGAGCGCGGTCCGCGACAAACTGGAGGAAGCAGGCATTTCCGTTACTCGCACCAACGGCACCATCCGGGTTTGTGGCGCTGCCAATCGCCGTCCACTGGAAATCACGACCATGCCCTATCCTGGTTTTCCAACGGACATGCAGGCCCAAATGTGCGCATTAATGAGCATTACCCCCGGCATCAGCGTGGTGACCGAAAAGATTTATCCCAACCGCTTTATGCACCTCAGCGAGATGGCACGACTCGGCGCCGATGTGGCTTTGGAAAACAACACCGCCATTATCAAGGGCGTGGACAGCCTCAGCGGCGCGCCGGTTATGGCCAGCGATCTTCGGGCGAGCGCGGCGTTGGTGTTGGCGGGATTGGTGGCCGATGGAGAGACGGAAGTCAATCGTATCTACCATGTGGATCGCGGCTACGAGAAACTCGACCAGAAACTCCGCCAACTGGGCGCGCAGATCGAGCGGGTCGAAGAATAAGCCAATTTTCCTTTGTTCCAGGTTTTCTATTTCCTTGCCTAATGGCGCGGCTGGCTGATATTGCAGCAGGCAATGTTTGACTCCCTTTCACAGAAGCTTCAGTCGGTTTTGAAGAACTTACGCGGCTACGGCAAGCTGACGGAAAAGAATATCGCCGATGCCCTGCGCGAGGTTCGGCTGGCCTTGTTGGAGGCGGATGTTCATTACAAGGTCGCAAAAGAATTCATTGAACGCACCAAACAAAAGGCGTTGGGGCAGGAAGTTCTCAATAGTGTTACCCCCGGTCAACAGCTTGTAAAGATTGTGCATGATGAGTTGGTGGCGCTCATGGGAGGGGAGGGGGAAGCCGTTCCCCTCATGCCGAAGCTAGCGTCGGGTAACTGGATGATGGTTGGCTTGCACGGCTGCGGCAAAACGACCACATGCGGCAAACTGGCGCGTCTGATGGCCAAACAAGGGCGCCAACCCCTGTTGGTGGCTTGTGACGTTTATCGGCCCGCTGCCATGGATCAACTGGAGACCCTCGGTAAACAACTTCAACTTCCCGTTTTTCTGATGCGCGGCGAAAAGGATGTCCTCAAAATTTGCCGTCAGGCGTTGACGGCCGCGCAGGCGCAGGGGCGTGACACGCTCATCTTCGATACGGCGGGGCGTCTGCACATTGATGAGGAGCTGGTGCGCGAGTTGGTGCGGATGCGCGATTTTCTCAAGCCGCAGGAAGTATTGTTGGTGGCCGATGCCGCCACCGGACAAGAAGCGGTCAATGTGGCCGAACATTTCGACAAAGCGTTGAACCTCACCGGCATTGTGCTGACAAAACTGGATGGCGATGCTCGTGGCGGCGCGGCGTTGTCCATGCGGGCGGTGACCGGTAAACCGATTCGTTTTGTGGGTGTGGGAGAAAAACTGGATGCGCTGGAGGCATTTCATGCGGAGCGGATGGCGGGACGCATCTTGGGAATGGGGGACGTTGTGGGGCTGGTCGAGAAGGCGCAGGAGGCTTTTGATGCGAAGAAGGCGGAGGAATTTCAGAGGAAAATCGAAGCCCAAAACCTGAACCTGGAAGATTTTCTTGCGCAACTCCAACAGCTCAAAAAACTTGGGCCGCTGGAAAATCTGCTTGGCATGTTGCCAGGAATGGGTAATATGCAAAATCTTGCTGTCGGAGACGACCAGCTCAAGCGGGTGGAGGCCATTGTCCAGTCCATGACCCGCCAGGAGCGACGGCAGCCGGAAATATTGAATGCAAGTCGTCGGGCGCGAATCGCCCGCGGAAGCGGAACGAGCGTGACCGAGGTGAACGATTTGTTGAAGCAGTTTAACGCAATGAAAAAAATGATGAAAGAAATGGGCAGGATGCAAAAGGCCCTGGCTCGCAAGGGTGGGCTGGCGCATTTGGCCCGTTAGTGGAGGTGTGACTGTGGCAGTTCGAATCAGACTACGGCGAATTGGAACCAAACACGTGCCGAGCTACCGCATCGTGGTGGCCGACGCGCGCGGCCCACGCGACGGGCGTTTTATCGAAGAGATTGGCACGTACAACCCCAAGAAAGCCGATCCGAGTTTCACCGTGAACATGGAGCGCGCTCAATACTGGCTCAAAAACGGCGCGCAACCCACCGACACGGTGCGCAGTATCTTGAAAAAGGCCGCCAAGACGCAGCCATAAACAACGAGACGGTCCGTGAACCGCCCCGACCGGACGCGGCGGGCCGTCGGAGGAAGATGCGATGAAAGCGTTTATCGAATACGTGGTCAAAGCACTGGTGGATTATCCGGACCAGGTGGATGTGCGCGAAGTGGATGGAGAACGCGTCGTCGTCTTCGAATTGCGGCTCAACCCAAGTGACATCGGCAAGGTCATCGGCAAGAGCGGACGAACCATCAGCGCCATCCGAACCCTGCTGACCAGCGCGGCCGCCAAAAACGGCAAACGCGCCATGCTCGAAATCATTGAGCCGGAAGGCCGTCGGCGGGAATCGGACAGCAGCGGCGCGGAAACCGCTCCGGTGTAACCGGTCGCGGCCCTAATACGGATGGACATTGACGTACTGACGTTGTTCCCTCGAATATTCGAGGGGCCGCTCGAAGAGAGCATTCTGAAACGCGCAAGGGAAAGTGGTCGCGTTCAGATCCGGGTGCATAACCTGCGGGATTACACCCACGACAAGCACCGTGTGGTGGACGACCGCCCCTACGGGGGCGGTCCCGGCATGTTGATGAAACCGGAACCGATCTTTGAAGCTGTGGAAACGTTGCAGCGCCCCGACTCGTGCGTGGTGCTCATGACGCCCCAAGGTGCGTTGTTCACGCAGACACGCGCCCAACAGTTTGCCCAGAAACCGCATTTGATTATCATCTGCGGCCACTATGAAGGGGTGGATGAACGCGTTCGCCAGGCACTTGTGCATGAGGAGGTCAGTATCGGCGATTACGTATTGACCAACGGCGCATTGGCTGCGGCTGTTGTGGTGGACGCAGTGGTGCGACTCTTGCCCGGTGTGCTTGGTCATGAACAAGGCGCGCTCGACGACTCGTTTGCCTGCGGTCTGCTGGAAGGACCGCAGTACACCCGTCCGCCAGAGTTTCGCGGGATGCGGGTGCCCGACGTGTTGTTGAGCGGAGACCATGGCGCCGTGGCCCGGTGGCGGGCCGAACAGGCGCGTCGCCGAACCGAGCAGCGAAGACCCGATTTACTTAAATAGGAGCCGAACATGAACGTAATAGAAAAAATTCAACAGGAACAATTGAGAGCCGATCTCGTCCCTTTCAAGGTGGGCGACACCGTCAAGGTGCACACCCGCATCAAGGAGGGCGACCGCGAGCGTATCCAGGTTTTTTCCGGCATTGTGATCAACCGCCAGGGACGCGGAATCGCCGCCAGCTTCACCGTCCGACGGATCAGTTACGGCGAGGGCGTCGAGAGGGTTTTCCCTCTGCATTCGCCTTTCATCCAGAAAATCGAAGTGGAGCGCAGCGGTAAAGTGAGCCGTTCCAAGCTCTACTACCTGCGCAAACGCGTCGGTAAAACCGCCACCAAGGTGGAAGAAGCCTGACGTCGCGCCGGGATTGTTTCCCGGTATCGTATTGACCACGCGAAGAACGGGGCCAACGGCTCCGTTCTTCGGTTTTTTTAGCCTTCTTCCTGCGGTGTCTGTGAGGGCGCGGCGGCTGTGGGAGCCAGCTTGCGTTTGCGGATGAGATGGAGATTCCGAATGTAGATGGCCGTGTTGGGCAGATAGGCGAGAATACCGACCGGGTCACGTTGGAAAATGAAGTAGGCGCACATGATGACGCTGCCGCCAATGCTCCAGTACCAGAACGACACCGGAATGACGCTTTCACCTTTCTTTTCAGATGCCCACCATTGGACGAGAAAACGCGTGGAAAAGACGCAGTTGCCGATCAATCCGAGGATGGTTAGATAGTTCCAGTCCAGGCCCAGGAAACGATGTTCCTTGCCGAACATTGTGACGGCCAGAAAAAGGTCCATGACGGCCTCCTAGTTTCGAGTTTCCGCGACGCGGTAGCGGAGTTGACGCGATTTCAGCCAGCGTACGCCCAGCAGATCGCGAAAGGATTTGAACAGTCGGTTCCAGACACCATAGTGGCTCTGACCGGCAAACCGTGGATGATTGGTCACCGTCACCTCCGCAATGCGGAATCCCTCCATTTCGATCAATTGCGGCAGGAAACGGTGGGCGCCACGCCAAAACTTCACGTTGGCGATGCATTCCCGCTTGAACAAACGATACGTGCAGCCGGCATCGGTGATCTTCTCGTCGCCGCTGAGCGCGCGGCGGACAGCATTGGCGATGCGGGAGCTGGCGATGCGGATGAAATTGTCGCCCTTGCCACGGGTCTCGACGCGGGTTCCGCAAACGCAGTCGGCATGTTTGACGGCTTCAAGAAATTTCGGCAGGTCTTTTGGATCGTTCTGGAGATCGGCATCCATCGTGCAGAGGTAACGCCCCCGCGCAAACTGCATTCCCGCCCAACTGGCGGCGCTCTCGCCGCAGTTGTACGCAAACCGTTGGATCCGCAGTCGCGGGTCTTTTGCGGCCAGTTCCTTCAAAATCTCCCAGGAACGGTCCGTGCTGCAATCATCGGTGATGACAATCTCGTATTCGATGCCGAGCGGGTCCACGGCGTCATGGATCGCTTTCACCAGAGCATGAAGATTGCCTTCCTCGTTGTAGCAGGGAATGACAAGACTGAGTTCCGGCGGGTTCATTTCTTTCCGTAAAACTCGGCAATGGCGTCGCAAACATAGTCAACGTCGTCCAACGAGAGTTCACCGTAAATGGGCAGAGAGAGAATCTCTTGGACGGCTCGCTCGGTACGAGGCAACTTCGGGATGTCTTTGAAGAGCGCGCGGATCGCGGGCTGCTGGTGGTTGGCGACAGGGTAATGGATACCCGTGGCGATGCCCCGTTCTTTGAGGAACTTGGCAAGAGCATCGCGTCGGTCGCCACATCGGATGACGTACATATGATAGACGGCATAGGCCCAGTCGCGTTCAGGCGGCGTCCCAACAATGCCTTTGAGGCGCTCGTTGTAGCGGGCGACCGCTCGACGTCGTCCGTCGTTCAATTCGTCCAGGTGTTTGAGGCCGACACGGCCGATGGCGGCGTTGATTTCGTTGAAACGATGATTGTAGCCGATCTCGGCATGGTGATACTTATCGAGCCGCCCGTGGTTGCGCAGACGGCGAAGTCGTTCGGCAATGGCGTCGTCGTTGGTCATGATGCACCCGCCGTCGCCCATGACAGTGAGGTTTTTGGAGGGGAAAAACGAGAACGCGCCACAAATGCCCATCGAGCCGACAGTTTTGCCCTTGTATTTGGCGCCCTGAGCTTGGGCGCAATCTTCAATGACCCAGAGGCCGTGTTTTCGGGCAACCTCAAAACAGCGGTCCAGATCGGCGGGGTGACCGTAGAGGTGGACGGGCAGGATGCCGACGGTGCGTGGTGTGACGGCGGCTTCCAGTTGTTCCACATCGAGACAGTAGGTGTCGTCTATGTCAATAAACACCGGCTTGGCCCCCCACTGACACATCGGTTCGATGGAGGGAAATGCGGTGTGCGACGGCACGAGAATTTCGTCGCCGGGCTTCAGTCCCATGGCTTGGTGCACCATTTGCATGCCAGAGGTCCAGTTGGAACAGAGAACGGCGTGTTTGGTGCCCGTGTATCGGGCCAGCTCGGCCTCGAACGCTTCGCATTCCTTGGCAAGAATGTACCAGCCCGATTCGATTGCCCGCAGGGCGGCCTGGCGGACTTCATCGGTCAGATAAACTTTGGACAACGGGATGTTTTTCATGGTCGGTTTGACAGTAACACTCCTTGGCCGGCTCGTTCCAGCGTGTACCACGTCAGGCCGGTCAATTCGGGCATTCTCTCCGCATCGGAGTGACTTGCAACACAAAAAACGCGCGTTGCCGCCGCCAGCATCTGGCGGTAAACAACGGAATCGGTAATGACAAATGGCGTCCCCGGCGCGGGATGATCAAATTCAAACACTTTACCGCTACTCGCCGCCGTGTCGGGATGATACCACCAGACACGACTTTGGAGGTAAAACGGCAATCCCCGCGGAAACCACCTGTGACAGACAACCAGAGCCTGCCTCTGGGGATCATCGCGCAGGATACGTTCGGCAAAGAATTTGGCGGATGTGTTGTGGCGCAATTGACGCTCGATCTTCGGCAAGAGTGTGATGACACTCAGCACCACCAGGAGAAAAGTGGCCACAACCGCATGGCGATTGAACGCGCTGATCAGGGCGCCGACCGTTGCCACCACAATCAGCAAGATTCCCCACGCCGACGGAAACCCGCATCGGGAACGCAGATAATACACCAACAAAACCAACGCCGCCGCCAGCGCCACCGCCGTCAGCGCGTTGAGCCAGCGCCGCCGCGGTGCCGTTGCGGCGAGAGCGGCCATCGGCGGCATCAGCGGCAAAACATAGGTCGGGAGTTTGGATTGGCTGAGGCTGAAAAGCAAAAGACCGAGCACGACCCAAGCCGCGAACATCCGCGTTGCGGAATCGAGCGGGCGGCGATGAAATACCAGAAATGTCCAAGGCAGAAATCCTCCCAAAAGAACCGGAAAGAAAAACCACCATTCTTTGCTGCGTCCATGTTCATCGGAAGCGACTCGTTGCACGACCTCGCGCAGCAGGAAATATCGCCAGAGATCAGGATTTTGGATGGCAAGCGCAACAAACCACGGGGCGGCGATGCCGAAAAACACAAGCAAACCGCGCCCCCATCGGAAATCACGCCAGTGTGGTCGCAACCCGATCATGGCAAATAGAGGAAGCGCCAGCGCCACGGGGCCTTTCGTCAACACGCCGAGCGCCAGAAACACAAACAGCCAGTTACTTCGTCGCCAGATGGCCCAGACACTCCACGTGACCCAGCAGGTCAACAACATGTCGGCCGTGACAAGACGGGCCACCAGAAAAAAAAGCGCGCTGCTGACCAGCATGACGACGGCCCACAGCGCCGTTGTCTCGTCGCGCGCCTCGCGCACCATCCAATAAAGCGCGAGCAAGGTGCCGAGCGCCGCCAGCGCGATGGGAAGACGAGCGGCGAACTCGTTCACGCCAAACAAACGCAAGCTGGCGGCAATGCACCAGTACGTCAGCGGCGGTTTGGACAGGTGCGGGATCCCGTTGAGCCGGGGCGTCAGCCAGTCGCCGCTGGCCATCATTTCGCGGCCCACCTCGGCATAACGGCCTTCATCCGGCTCGTTGAGCGCGCGACCACCGAGTTGGTAGAAGAGCGTGAACAATACCAGGGCGAGCACGGCAAAACGCGCCCAGCGCGGCGGAGGGGAGGCAGTGTCAGTTGGCGGCATGATGTTTGTAATGTTTGGGTAACCCAGCCTTTTCTGGTGTGCAAGGGCAAAGTACGTGTGGTAGTCTGCTCGACAAAAATGCAAAAATTACATCAGGCAGGTTACCAATCGCTGGCCGGGGTGATTTGTCGTCGGCCATGGTTGTTTTTGACGCTGGGATTGGCTCTTTCAGTGATCGCCGGGCTTTATGCCGTTTGTTTTTTGCAGTTCAAGACCAGCCGCAACGACCTGATCGGGCGCGACAGCGAGTACTGGCGTTTGTACAGTGAATATGCCCGCGAGTTTCGCGACGAGGAGGATTATCTGCTGGTTCTCGAAAGCCAGAACCCGTCCCGCAACCGCGAGGCGACCGATGCCCTGGTCAATGCCCTGTTGGCGCCAGAAAACAACCCGCACAGCGACGACAGCGAGAATGCCCAGCAGTTCACGCCCGATGACGTGTTTTACCGGGTCAACTACGACGCGTTGCAGCGTTGGTTTCTCTATTTCCTCGGCACAAACGACCTGGCGGAAATCCGCGGCTCGGTGAAGGATTTCAAGCAACTGGTGGCCGTGCTTGAAGCCCGACCCGAATTGCCCACTTTTTTCGACGCGATGAACCAGATGCTTCAGCAAATGGCCACCGCCTCGGATGCGCAACGACAGCGGATGACCTCGTTCCTCTCGACGGTGACCGGTATCGTCAACCAGATGGCCACCTTTCACGGCACCAACGCCGAGGCCGCCTTCCTCTCCCCGTGGGCGAGCGCCTTCTTCAGCGAAGAAGCGCTGGGAGAGGCCGAACAACAAATGCAGTGGCAGGGCTACAACGTTTTTAACAAGGGACGGACCTTCATGGTGCTGGTGCATCCGCGTCCGCCGTCGGGCGCTCCGACGGAGACACTGGCGCCACACGATGCCACCGTGCCCAAGTTGCGCCGCATCATTGCGGAGGTGCAGGCACGGTTTCCCGATGTGCATATTGGGCTGACCGGGGAACCGGTGTTGGACCTGGATGAGATGGTGCAATCACAACGCGACGCCACATGGGCGACGTTGTTGACGTTGGTGTTGATTGCCGCGCTCTTCGTTGTCGGATTCCGCGAATGGTTGCGCCCGGTGCTGGCAACGCTCTGTTTGGTGTTGATTGTCGGCCTGAGCATGGGATGGGCCACCCTGGCGGTGGGCCATCTCAACATGATTACGATTACCTTTACCGTCATGATTCTGGGCCTGAGCATTGACCTCGGCATTCAAATCATCGCTCGCTACGAGGAAGAACTGATCAAACCGGGCGCGGAACGGTGTGCCGCGATGCACTCGGCCATTGCCCACACCGGGCCGAGCATCGTGACGGCGGCGCTGACCAACGCGGGCGCGTTTCTCGCCATGGGGTTGAGCGGATTCCGCGGCGTGACCGAACTGGGTATCATCGCCAGCGGCGGCATGTTTCTGGCCATGCTGGTGATGCTCTTGGTGTTGCCCAGCCTGATCCTGCTGTTCCGCCGACGCAACGAGTCGGTCGAAATTCCCGCCCATGCTGTTGCCAGCCGGTTTGACCGCGTTCTGTTGCGACATCCACCCGTGATCATTATCGCCTGTCTGCTGATCACGCTGGTCGCGGTGCTGGTGGGCTGGCGTGTTCAGTTTGATTACAACGTTCTCAACCTCCAGTCACGCGGCCTCGAATCGGTCGAGATCGAAAAACGCCTTTTGCGAACGGATGCTGAATCCACCATTTTCGCGGCCGTGGTATGTGACAGTCTCGATGAGACCCGTCGAATCCACGGCGCGTTGGAAAAGAAAACCAATGTCGTGAGCAGTGTCGCCAGCATTGCGGCTCTGATTCCCGAAGATCAGGAGCCGAAGGCGGCCATCATCCGCGAGATTCAGAAGGAACTGGGCCATCCACAATTGCCTACCACCCGTCGCTCGGTGGACCTGACGGCACTGGATCATTCATTGCGTTCCCTGCGGGTACAAGCCTCGCGCTTGGCCCGCGAATTTGAGTCCGTGGACGCGACTTCGGCAAAAGCACTGGCGAAGCTGGCCGAGGCGTTGACGGGTGCGCGGGAGAAACTCAAACAGGACGGGATGGCCGAGCAAATGGAATTGTATCAGACCCGGTTTTATGCGGACCTGCAGAAACAATTGGACATGATGAGTGGCCAGGTGACCGATCGGACGATGACGCTGGAGGATGTGCCGCGGGAGATTCGCTCGATGCTGATCGGGCGGTCCGGGCGGAAATTCCTCGTGCGCGTTTTTCCGCGCGAAAACATTTGGGAGAGAGAGCCGCTGGTGAAGTTTGTTCGGGAAGTCCAGACGGTCGCTCCCAAGGCCACCGGCACCCCGCTGGGCATTTACGAGTTCGTGGACATTCTACAAAAAGGATATATCAAAGCGGCGTTTTGGGCGTTGCTGGTGATCTCCTTGCTGGTGCTGGCTGATTTTCGCAATCTATTGGCCGCCGTATTGACGCTGGTGCCGTTGTTGACGGGCATCCTCTGGATGATCGGTGCCATTGCCGTGCTCGATATCCGTTTGAATCCCGCCAACATTATGACCCTGCCGCTGATGGTCGGGATTGGGATCGCCTATGGCATCTATGTGGTCCAACGCTACCGTGAAGATCATGATGCGCGCGTGTTCGGCAAAAGTACCGGTCGCGCCGTTGTGCTCAGCGCGTTGACCACCGTGGTCGGGTTCGGCAGCCTCATGATCGGCAAACACCAGGGCATCTTCACCCTCGGCCTGGTCATGAGCATCGGCGTGACCGCCTGTCTGGTTACCTCGCTGACGCTGTTGCCCGCGCTACTGGAGATGGCTCGCCGCCGCGATTGGAAACTGTAGCTGGGCGAGCGCTTTTTCGAGGAAACGAGCGAGGTTGGCTCCTGCGGTCTTTGCCCGCAACCCCAGTCGGGCGAGGTCCACGATCAGGCGCGGATGACGGTTGCAGGCGCTCAGCACGCGGCTCAGTTGCAATTGTCCCACCATGAAGAAATCGTCAAGGTTCTCCGGCAGGTCTTCATGAGCGTTGTCGGTAATGCAGCGGATGGCCAGCATCTCCGTGCCGTGCGCGGCGCAAACGGCCGCCACCGCGCTGGTCTCCATGTCCACGGCCAGGGCGTCGGTGGCTCGTCCCAACCGTTGTTTGGTAGCGGCATGCAACACCACATCATCGGCCGTCAGGATTTTGCCGTGATGAACGCGAAAGAGGCTTTCCTCGCCGGGCAGTTCGGGAGGGGCGGAAAGCTTGTGGGCGGATCGCCAACGGACCCGGTTGCCCGTGTCCTGGCAAAGATCGAGCACCTCGGTGCCAATCACGATGTCGCCGTCGCCCACCGACGGTTGCAGCCCGCCGGCGAACCCGGCGCTGATGATGAGATCGGGCCGGTACGATTTGATGGTGATTTCGGCGGCGATACGGGCGCATTCTTTGCCGGCGCCGAGCGCCAGTAGAGCTACGGGTTGTCCCGCCAGGGTCCCTTCGTGGAAATCGAGATGGGACTGGCGGACCCGGTGATTGGCGCTGGCGCGATGAAGAATCGGGTTCAACTCCTGATGGACGGCGACAAGGATCGCGATCATGGCGGCCTCATTAAAGCATCAGTGTGGCCACGGCGTCAACGGCGCTGGAGGATGTCCTGAAGCAGGGCGGCGGCATCCGAGTGGTTGGGATGGCGTTGGAGGAGGGCGCGCAAAACGCGTTCGGCGCCCGCGAGGTCGCCTTTTTGTCGCCGATAAAAGGCTTCGGTGTAAGCGTAACGTGGCTCCTGTGGACGGGCGGCGGCGGCGCGGGCGCACAGCGCGATGGCTTCGTCGAGGTTGGCGCGGGAGACAATGACGGCGAGGTTGTAGGCGGCGGGAGCGAATTGCGGGTCGGTTTTCAGCGTGGTCCGCAGACAAGTTTCCGCGCCCTTGAAGTCGCCTTTCTCGGCGAGCAGAAGACCGAGATTGAAATTGACCTCGGCGCTGGCGGGATCGAGCGCGAGCGCCCTGCGCAGCAACGTCTCCGCCTCGGCGGTTTGGTTTCGTCGCGCGTGGATCAGGGCCGCGTTGACCATGGGCGGAACGAACTTCGGTTCGAGGCGCATGGCGATCTCGAATTCGGCAAGAGCGGCATCGGTCTGACCGCGGTTGAGGTAGTGATTACCGAGGTTGTAGTGAGCGGCATGGCTGTCGGGCTGACTGCGCAGCGAGTCTTCGTACTCTTTCAACGCCCGTTGAAACCGGGCCATCTGAGTTGGCTCGAACAAAGCGACGGCGGTGTCGTCCAGCGCGGCGGCGGCACTGATGCGGACGAGCCGATAACTGTCGCCGAGCGCCGCGGTCAACGCGGCGACATTTTCAGCGGTGGGCGCATGGCCGAGTGCGGCGGCAGCGCTGGCGCGGATCAATGGGGAAGGGTCTTTCAGGGCCTGACGGAGAACCGGCCATTTGTCGGGATGGTCGCAGGCATCCAGGAGACGGATGAGGGCATTGGCGAAGATTTCCTGGCGGTCAGCGCGCGTAATGTAGGCGAGCATTTCGGGGAGCCGGGTCCAATCGCGTTTACGAGCGGCGACGATGAGCGCGGCGCGTTCCAGGACAGGCGCTTGGTAGTCGTCCTTGTGCCAGGAACGGACCTGTTGGTCGGCCCACGCAGCGGTTTTGTTGGTGTGACAGAGCGTGCAGGCCAATGGCGAATGGTAGAGGACAGCGGTGGCGGGTGTGGGTGGCAGAAAACTGTGATCGCTGCGGAGCATCCGCCCAAACTCGGTCATGGGTAGGTGACAGGAGTTGCAGGTGGGTTTGCCGGGACCGGGCGAATGGTGGGAGTGGGTGGCGACGTTGCGAACCTTGTTTTCGTGGCAGGGCAGGCAGGAATCATTGGGACGATCGTGGAAGCGGTAGCGTCCGCTGGAGGTGTGACAGTGGACACAGTCGAGTCGGTCATTTTGAGCGCAAGGATTCATCCGCCAGCCGGTGTAGGTGTAGTTTTCGCCGAGGTCGCGCCCGTCGGGATAGAAGTCAATGTGTTCGACCCCAACAAGGCCGTAGTGGTCGAAATAGCGTTCGCCGGGCAGAAAGGAGGAAGTGATCGTGTTCATTTTGGCGTGGCAGGGAGCGCAGAGGTCGTTGCGCTGGGCGGCAGTCATTTTGCCGATGCGGATGATCTTGAGATCGGCGGGGGCGGGTTTGCCTTTGGCGGCGAGGCAGACGCGGACATGTTCGGCGGCGGGGCCGTGGCAGGTTTCGCAGTTGATACCGGGTTCGGACCAGGTGGTACGATAGCTGTCGGAGGCGAGGTCGTAATTTTTGGAGAGCTGGCTGACGTGGCAATTGTAGCAGGAGGTGTTGAAGGTGAACGGGCGCTCGGTCCAGTGGAGAAGCTCGTTGGTGACACCGCTGAAATGGCGCATCGCGCTGGCGGCGGTGTCGTACCATTCGCGGCGGCGAACGTCAAAGGCAACGGGTAACGTCTGAAGCCAGCCGCGTTCCAGTTCGGTGAGGAAGTAATAGACGTTTTTACCTCCGAGGGCATGGAGCATCTTGTAGCGTTTCTCGCCGCTGGGGGTGCGTTCGATGACAAACGGCGGTTCGGCGCGATAGTGGGATTCGCCGACGACGATGTCGTTGGTGTGCGGCGGCAGCGTGGCGGCAAGGGCCGGGGTGAACGGTTGCATCGCCAAGCCGTGATGAGAAGTGGCCCATTTCCGGTAAAACTCCTCGTGACAATCGCGGCATCGGGAGGAACCGGCCCACTCGGATTTCGGCGTCTCGGTCTTGGAACAGGCGACGAGCAGGGCAACAGACGCGATGAGGACGACCAGCCGCATTTCAGGCGGTCAGGCGTTGCAGCGCCTCGAGATATTTTTCGGTCGTTTTTCGAACGATTTCATCGGGCAACGTCGGGCCGGGGTATTGTTTGTTCCAGTCGAGCGTCTCCAGATAGTCGCGGACATATTGCTTGTCGAAGCTCGGCTGCGGACCGCCGGGACGATACTGGTCGGCGGGCCAGAAACGGGAACTGTCGGGTGTGAGGACCTCGTCAATGAGAAGAACCTTGTCGCCGTCCAGGCCAAACTCAAACTTGGTGTCGGCAATGATAATGCCGCGCGTGGCAGCGTAATCACGGGCAAACTGGTAAATGGCCAGCGCAAGCTCGCGTACTCTGGCAGCCAACGGCGCGCCGAGGATTTTGGCGGCCTCGTCGAAACTGATGTTCTCGTCATGGCCGGTCTCGGCTTTGGTGGAAGGGGTGAAAATGGGTTCGGGCAGTTTGCTGGACTCCACCAGCCCGGCGGGCAGTCGGATGCCGCAGACGGTTTGGGATTTCTTGTATTCCTTCCAGCCGGAGCCGCTGAGGTAACCGCGCACGATACATTCAACGGCGAGTGGGCGACATTTGCGAACCAGCATCGAGCGGCCCCGCAACACCTCGTGGCGACCCACCCGCCCAGCGATGGTTTCAAAATCGCTGGTAAGGAAATGTGTGTCGGTGATGCCCTTTAGTTTGCCAAACCAGAATTCGCTGAGTTGGGTCAGGACACGGCCTTTTTCCGGGATGGGTGTCGGCAGGACGACGTCAAATGCGCTCAACCGGTCGCTGGCCACAAACAACAGCGCATCGCCGAGGTCGTACACTTCGCGGACCTTGCCGCTTTTGAGTTTCGGGATACCGGGCAATTCGATTTGGGAGATGGCCTGTTGGGTCATGGGGAGTTCCTATTTCCAACTTTGCAAAAGGTCAAGCAGGAGTCGTACGCCAAAACCGGTAGCGCCTTTGGCTAGATACGGCTTCTCCTCGGTCGTCCACGCCGTACCGGCAATGTCCACGTGCGCCCACGGAATGTCGCCAACGTATTTGGCAAGAAAAGCGGCGGCAGTGATCGCGCCGCCGTTGCGTCCGCCAGTGTTCTTGATGTCGGCTACGTCGCTCTTGATCATGTCCTTGTATTCTTGCCACAGCGGCAACGGCCAACAACGCTCCCCGGTCGCTTCCCCGGCGGCACGAATCGCGTCGAGGAGTTTGTCGTTGTTACCGAGAATCCCTGCGGCGTGGGTGCCGAGCGCGACGACACAGGCGCCCGTCAGCGTGGCGAGGTCAACGATGGCTTGCGGGGCGCGTTCACGGGCGTAAACGAGGGCGTCGCCGAGGAGGACGCGGCCTTCCGCGTCCGTGTTGAGTACCTCGATGGTGACGGCGCGTTTGTCGGGGCCTTTGTAGCTGGTTACGATGTCGCCGGGACGGTAACTGCGTCCGCCGGGCATGTTTTCGGCGGCGGCGATGATGCCGATGACGTGAAGCGGAAGTCTGAGGGCGGCAATGGCTCGCATGGCGCCGAGAACGGCCACGCCGCCGCATTTGTCGAATTTCATTTCGTCCATTTTTTCGGACGGTTTGATGGATATGCCTCCCGAATCGAAGGTGAGCGCTTTGCCGACGATGGCAATGGGTTTGGCCTCCGGGGCGCCTTTGTATTCCAGCGCGATCAGACGCGGCTCGCGCGCGCTGCCGGAGCCGACGGCAAGGATGCCGCCAAACCCGCCGGTTTCCAAGGCGGGTTTGTCGAGGACGGTGCAGAGGAGGCCGAATTCGTCGGCGAGCTGGCGGGCGTGATCGGCAAGGGTTTCGGGGTAAATGATATTGCCGGGCAGATTGGCGATGTCGCGGGCATAATTGGTGGCTTCGGTGATGGTTTGAGCGCGGGTGACAACGGTGCGGGCGGCGGCGAGATCGGCGTCCCTGGGGAGACAAAGCGTAAGGGATTTCAGCGCGCCGTGGTTGTCCTTGGGATCCTTGAACCGGGTGAACTTGTAGGAAGCCAACAGGGCGGCTTCCACAACGGGGCCGACCTGCTCAGAAGTCACTTGGACGGCGGCGTTGGCGATACCGAGGGCGCAGAGGCGTTTGACGGCAAGACCGGTGGCCCGTCGAAGCTTTTCAGGGGTTAATTCGGCCGGTTTACCAAGCCCGACAAGGAGGAGACGCGGGGTGGTGTGCAGGATGACCAGTTGTTTGTCGGCACCGGTAAACTCCTTCGGAGTAAGCCGACGCAGGACGGGTTGAAAACGGGCGGGAAGGGTGGGGCGCTCTTTTTCGTGGCAGAAAAGGATGAGAACGGGTATTTTTTCCAGCAGACCGGAAGTATTGATGACTCGGAATTTCATGGGCGAAGTATAGGGGAGACGCAAAGAGGCGTCAATGACAGCGGCGTAAATCCTTGTCGTCGCTGCCCGGTACGGGTGGCGGCGAAGGGCAGAACGGGAATAAATACGGATGCGGGTGGCGATCGCAGTTTATGATTCGCAGTGGGTTGCCAAACTCACCACGCAATGGGTGTCGGCGGGGTTGATGGTGGCGTTGGTGAGCATCGGGATGGCGGCGGTGTGCGCATGGTATTTGAGGCGGAAAACCCAAAACGCGGTCTTCGGTTTATGGAGTGGGGGATGGAGCTGTTATGGGGTCAGCGTGGTGGCGCTTCTGATTCTGGAATATCTGGAAGAGGTGTCATGGCCGCTTCTGCAAATGGCGTGTCTGGCCGGCGGCGGACTCGGCGCGCTATTCATCCTCGCGGCAGCCCTGCGAACGGCAAAACGGTCTTGCCCGAACTGGTTGCTGGGCGTGGCGGGAATGACCTTGGTGGCGCTGAGTGGCGCCGCAGCGTTTTTCTGGCCACATTGGTTCTGGCTTCGGTTGGCGGAAAACCTCTTGCTGGCGTCGGCAGGAGGATATGCCGGCTGGGTGTTTTGGCGTCAACAAAACGAATCCACACGGATACTGGCGTGGGGATGGATGGGATGGGCGGTGACGGTCTGTTGCATGCCATTGTGTGAGTTGTGGGCGCCAACAAAGGCGGTCGGACACATGGCGATGGCCGTGCCAACGTTGGCAGTGGCCATGGGGTTGGCGGTGATGAGAGAGGCGGATGTCCTGGAGAAAAAATATCGTGATTTGTTGGAAGCCTCTTCGTTGGCAATTTTCGTGGTGGACTTGTGGACGCTTGAAGTGATGGATGCCAATCGGGTCGCGCAACTTCTTGTCCGACACGGCCCGGGGGAACTGCAAAAGATGCCCTTCAAAAAACTGTGTCCCGAACTGCAACCCCACGGCGAGACCCTGCTAGATCACCGAACCGCCTTTCATGCCGTCTTCAAACCGTATCATCAACTCCGATTCCTTCGCAAAGACGGCGCCGAGGTCTGGTGTGAAGGCGATGCCCACCAAATCCTGTGGCGGAACCGTCCCGCCATGCAGGTGAACGTGCGGGAGACGGACAGAGGCAAAACCGTCGGCCAACTGGTACATCGTTCCGAGAAATTGACCTCCCTGGGCCAACTGGTCAGCGGCGTGGCGCATGAGTTGAACAACCCCTTGGCCGTGGTCCTCGGTAACGCCCAGATGTTGGTCAAACAGGAACAAACCAACGAAAAGACACGGGCCATCACCGAAAAAATCCTCCAAGAAAGCGAACGCGCCGCAAAAATTGTTCGTGACCTGTTGAGCTTTGCCCATCCGGGACAAGCCCAATTGGCGCCGGTGGACATCAACCAGATCGTGAACACCACAATGAGAAACCACACGGCGGACTTTCAGTCGCACAACATGACACACGAAATCCGCCTGGGAACGGATGTGCCGCCAACCCTCGCCGACGCCGCGCAGCTCGAACAGGTGCTGACGCATCTCATTCGCAATGCCATCCAGGCCATGGCCGATCAGCCCACGCCGCGCAAGCTGGTCGTAACTACCGAAACATCGGGGCTGACGATTCGAATCACCGTGCGCGACACCGGACCGGGCATCCCGCCGGAGATTATGGGAAGAATATTCGACCCGTTCTTTACCACAAAAGGGCCGGGCAGGGGCACCGGCTTGGGCCTTTCGATCTGCAACACCATCATGGACGAACACCACGGCAAAATCTGGGCACAAAACAACCCCGACCATGGCGCCACCTTCTATGTCGAACTGCCCATCGTTGCCTGCGACACGCCCGTCGCGACGCCACCACCCGAAAAGACCATGAGCGAAATCGTCTCCACTCCGCTCATCAGGAAACGCATCCTGCTGGTGGATGACGAACCGGGAATCCGCGACGTACTGGCCGAAGTATTGACCTGTGACGGTTACGAAGTGGATGTGGCGGACGGCGGCGAGGCGGGATGGGAGCGGATCAACGCCAGGTCCTACGATGTGGTCGTCTCGGACCTGAACATGCCGGGCTTGGACGGCGCGGCCTTGTACCAGCGGGTTTTGAGTCTCAAACCGAAACAAGCGCAACGATTTGTTTTTCTGACGGGCGACACCGTCGGCGACAAATGGCGGACGTTTTTGGAGGGTAAGAAAAACCGTTGGTTGACAAAGCCGTTCAACATCCGTGAAATCGAAGACCTGATCGCCGAAATGACCCGGACCGACAAGGAAGGATCAACAACGCCATAGGATGAGCGAAATACTGGAATTTCTGTTTGACCCCGACTGGGCACGCTCTGCGCTGCTGTTGGCCTTGTTCAGCACGGCGGTGGTGGTGGGGGTGTTCACCTACCTGAATCGTTACACCCAAAAATCTTATTTTAGCCTCTGGACCATCGCGTGGATTTTCTATGCCCTATGGCTCGGCGTCTGTCTGCGCATGGAGGAGACTCCCCAGGTGAAATGGCTGATCATGGCTCGTCGCGCCTTCATCGGAACAAGTGCCTTGTGCATGTTCTGGGGTAGCTTTGATTTGGTCAATACGAGACGTACCCAGCGCGAACTGCTTTGCGCGATCGGACTGATCCTGCTGTGGAGTTACGTCGCCGCCTATCATGTCCAGGATCACTTGTGGATCACCGTGCCGGTGTTTGTTCTGCTGGCGGCCGCGGGCGTTTACAGCGGTATTTTGTATCTCCAACACCGCCAAACCTATCGCGGAGCGGCCTTGCTGGCCTACGGATTCATCGGCTGGGGCCTGCACCTGCTCTTGTTCCCCGCGCAACCCTACCTGCCGCCCCACCTGCTTGTGTTCGGATATTTCACCACGGCAGTTTTGGCATTGTTTATTGCGCTGGGTATGGTCGTGCTGGTCTTGGAAGAAGCCCATGAGCGTCAACGAGTGTTGTTGGACGAGTACAAGCGCGGATTGATCAGCCGCCGACAACTCGAACAGGAGATGGCGGTTTCAGAGCAAAAGTACCGCGCCTTGTTTCAGGTGGCGGGCGACGCAATTTTCCTGGTGGGGCTGGATTCGCTTGAAATTCTGGAAATCAACGAGAAGGCCCGGGAACTGATGGGCTTGAAGAAGAACGAGCCAGTGCCGAAATCGTTGCTGGCCATCTGTCCGGACTTGAATCTCGGAGGAGCCACGTTGTGGGAGAAACAACATCGCGTCGAGGAACTGATACAACCATCGCGGGAGTTTATGTTGCTCCGTGCAAATGGCTCGCGCGTGCCGTGCGAAGGAACCGTGAACCTGGTGGAATGCAACCATCAACCGGCACTGTTGATCACCGCTCAGGAAATTACCGAACGCAAAAAACTCGAACAACAACTCCGTCGCTCCGAAAAACTCTCAGCCTTGGGACAACTCGTGGCAGGCGTGGCGCACGAATTGAACAACCCCCTGGCCGTTATCATGGGATATGCCCAGCTTCTGACGACCCAGGAACATCCCGTCGAACGCCTCCGAGCTGACCTGCAGAAAATCCTTCACGAAAGCGAGCGAGCCGCAAAAATTGTTCGCAACCTCCTCACCTTTGCCCGCCCGCGCGAGCCGCAACTCGCCCCTGTGGACATCAACCGCCTCATCCTCAACGTGACCGAAACACACCAGAAGGACATCCAGGACAATACCATCGCCTTTCGCGCCCGCCTGGCGGAAGACTTGCCCCCAACGATGGCGGATGCCCACCAAATGGAACAGGTGTTCACCAACCTGCTCACCAACGCCATCCAGGCCCTTTCCGAACACAAAGGCCAACGAAAACTCGAAGTACTCACCGAGCAACAAACCAATTGCATCCGAATCACCGTGGCCGACAGCGGCCCCGGTATCCCAAAGGAAATCGCCTCCAAGATATTTGATCCCTTCTTTACGACCAAAGGACCGGGAAAAGGAACCGGGTTGGGCCTGTCCATCTGCCACAGCATCGTCGAGGAACATCACGGACGACTCTGGGTGGAAAGCGAAAAAGGATGCGGGAGCCGTTTTGTCATCGAACTTCCCATCATCAAGTGCGCCCCAAAGAGGCCAGAAACGGCGAAAACCAGCCCGTCTCTTTCTCCCGCATTACCGCACAGCCCGGTAGCCCGCCGAATCTTACTGGTGGATGACGAACCCGGTATCGTGGATGTCCTCAAGGTGTTGCTCGAGGAAAACGGCTATCATGTGGAAACCGCCCACAACGGAGCCGAGGCGCTCCAACGAATCCAAACGGCAAACTTCGACCTGATTATCAGCGACCTCTGCATGCCGGACCTCGGCGGCGAAGCCTTGTACCACGAGATTCAGAAACGGTTGCCGTCCCTGGTGCGACGAATCATCTTCATCACCGGCGACACGGTCAGCGCCACCTCGCGCCGATTTCTGGAGAGCACCGGCAACCGGTGGTTCGGAAAACCCTTCAACCTCGACGAGTTGGAAGCGGCTGTCCGTTGCCTCCTGCAGCAATCCGCTGCGCCCGCTGATTAAACGGGGCACAACGGCTTGCTTTTTGGCGGCGGTTTTGCTCAATTGAGCCGCCTTTTGACGATGGACATGATACGTGACCGCCAACACATCTCGCCGCCGCCACCTTCCACGGCATCCGCCAGCACGCCCAGTCGCATCATTGTGTTTTGCCTGCCGGGCATCGGCGACACGGTGCTGTTCACGCCGGTACTGGCCTTGTTGCGGCGGATGTTCCCGCGCGCGCGGATCGTGGCGGTCACGATGTTCCGCGGCACCGAACACATCCTCTCCACCAATCCCGACCTGGACGAAGTTCGCCACTTCGACTTTTTCAACGCCAAACCGTGGGAGAGCATCCGTTACCTCTGGCGATTGCGACAGGAACGGTTTGACCTGAGCATCATGTCGTTCCCCTCCAACCGCCTCGAATACAACTGCGTCAACTGGTTTGTCGGTCGCCGCTGGCGCGCGGCGCACCGTTACCACCGCCAGAGCTGGCGGAATCTCTGGTTCCTGAACAACATCACCGTTTGCGAGACGGGACGCCATCACAACGTCGAGGAAAACCTGCGCTTGTTGTCGGCTATCGCCACGCGCCTCGGCGTGCCGGTACCCCCGGCATCGTGGGACGAGGATCGGACAGCCTGCCTTCGCCAATATCCGTTGAAACTAACCTTGCTGCCCGAAGACCGCGAGTACGGCGAACGGTTCCTTGTGGAAAACAATTTGACGACAACCCGGTTGTTGATCGGGATGCACACCTGGAGCAGTACCTACAAAAACATGGCCCGCAAATGCTGGGACAAGGACAACTTCGTTGCGCTCATTCGCCGTCTCAGCGAGGCACACCCGCAAGCCCGTTTTCTGCTGGTGACCGGTCCATCCGACGAGGAGGTGAACCGCTACATTGCCGAGCGCAGCGACCATCGCGTGGTGCTCGTGCGCGAGGCCAACCTCCGTCGGGCGGTGGCCATCCTGAGCCATTGCGGCGTGTTTGTTAGCAACGACTCCGGCGTTATGCACCTGGCCGCCGCCGCGAGAGTGCCGGTCGTGGCGTTGTTCGGGCCGACCGACTGGTGGCGCCTGCATCCGTGGAGCGAACGCCACATCGTGGTCAGCCGCAAACTGCCGTGCAGCCCCTGTTTCTACTATTCCAGCCGCGCCCTGCGTTGCGTCGCCAACCTGGATTACGCCTGTATGCGCGAGATCACCGTGGAAGAAGTCTTCCAGAACGTCCAACGCCTGTTGTCCGCCGAATCACCCCCACTACCATGAACCCATCCTCTTTTTCCTCCGAACGAACGGAAACACGATCCCATCTCGGCCTGTGGGTCACACTCGCGGCGGCACTGGCGTATTGCATCTGGCTCGGCGCCCACTGGCTGCCCCTGGGCTGGAGCGACCACGAACTGGCCGCCAGCGCCTCGCGTGTCTGGGACATCAAACACGCCTGGCTTACCCAGGGACATCTGCCGTGGTGGACGCCCCACTTCATGAGCGGTTCCAGCTACGCGCTGCATCATGCGCGCGGCTTTTACCTGCTGCCGTGGCTGCTGTTTTCAACTGTCACCAGTCTGGATGTGGCGGGCAAACTGACGGTGTTACTGGCGATTTTCCTCAGTCCGGTCGCCATGTATTTCTGCGCGCGCCGTTTCCTGCGCAACGAATGGGCGGCGGTGCTGGCGGCTCTGGCATTCATGCTGCACCCACAACAACTCAACCGCGCCATGGCAGCGGAACATGTTACCATCAGCCTGTTTTTCCCGTTCATCCCGTTGCTGTGGCTGACGCTGGCCCGCGCGCTGGAGACAAACCGCCTGCGTGACGCCTTGTGGTGCGCACTGACGGTCGTCGGCGCGTTGTGGACCGACAACAAACAGGCGCTGGTGAACTTCCTGTTGATGAGCGGATACCTTGTGTACTGGTTCTGGCCGAAAGAACGCCGCCTGGCATGGCAAGCGGCGGCGAAAACATTCGGCATCATCGGGGTGGCCGTGGTGTTGCTCGGCGCCTTCGTAATCGTGCCGGGATTCACGGAACAATCTCTGGTCAAATTATTCCACGGCGATCCGTTGCGCGGCTGGCAGGAAACCTACTCGCTCAAAAGCCTCTTCAGCCTGCTGGACCGCAATGGCGTTATCACCCTCAACGCCCGCGAAGGCGTTCTCCGTGCTGTCCAACAACGCGGCGGCCTCCGCTCGCAGGAGGAACTCAATCAGGTTCGCGCCGCCATTGCGCCGGCGCAAACCGACTCGCCGGACAAATACGCCGGACTGATCTGGCTCGCTGCGTTGGCCATTACGGTTCTCTACAACTCGCGGCGACAGAACCGGCTGTTATTTTGGACATTCGTCGCGTTGATACTGGTTTGTGTGGCGCTGGCCAGCGGTGTCTCCACCGTTTGGGCGGCCAATACGCGACTACTGAACGCATGGTTTGGGGTGGAAGGAGTTCCCTTGGCGGCAAAACTGGCGGTCTCTCTGGCCCTGGCAGCCCTGGCGGCGTTTTTCTGGCAGTTTTGGCGTCGCAAACTGACGACCACTCGCAAAACGCTGATCGCCATTGGGGTGCTGGCCGCGTTTCTGTTTGTGCCAGCATTTTCGCTGGTCTCGCTTCTGCCGCTGTTCAAGGAAATCCGCGCGCCGTATGTCTTTCTCGATGGTCCGATTGCCTTTATTGCCGCCATGCCGTTGGGGTTTCTGGTCACCGATGTGCTCGACACCGCACGTTGGCGGCGCCATGCGCCTTCAATGGTCATCGGCCTGGCGGCGTTGATGGTGGTGGATTTCTGGCCACACCAGAAACCCGCGTTTGAAAGCGGCGTGCCGGCGCGCACGTTGGCGAACTTGCGTGCCACGTATGAGGCGCTGGCGGCCGACCGCGACCCCGTAAAGGTTTATGCGTTTACCGGTCGCTATTTTCATCTGCTGGGGCCGATGTGGAGCGGCAAACCGCAAGTGTACGAAGCGTTCTACAACTGGATGTGCCCCTTTGGGATGGGGATTCTCAATCAGCAGGGATTTGCCTCCTGGGAAATCCATCGCACGTTCCTCAACGTCGTAAGCGCCCGCTATATTCTGTTCGACAAGACCGATCCCAGCGCTCCCGGAATGCAGCAGATGCTGGCCATGTATCGCCAGAATTTTCCCGTCCAATTGGAGAACGAGGACTTCGTTGTTTTCCGCAACGATTCGGCTCGCCCGTATGTGAGCGCCAACAGTCGTGCCTGCCTTTACATCGGCGATTTCCGCATGTCTGCCCCGCTGGCACTGGCGTTGGCATCAAAGAACTTTACCCTGGTGCAGGGTGACAAAACGCCGTCTGCCGGCCAATATGCGCGTGTGTATGAAGAGGGGGCGGCCGCTTTTGCGCCGGTCGGCGAGAGTGCGGCAGTGATGCTCCAGGGCCTGGAAGTGAGTCGTCTCGATCACCACCATATTGTGGTGAAACTCGCCGCGCCGACCCATTGCGTGGCCATCATTGCGGAAAGTTACTATCCGTTTTGGCGGGCGGAAGTGGATGGTCAACCGTCAAACGTGCTTCGCGTGGATTGTGGGCTGATGGGGGTCGAAGTTTCGGCCGGCAAACATGAAATCCGCCTGACCTATCAACCGCCCCGCCGCTATGCCATTGCCATCGCGGTCAGCGCCGTTGCTCTATTGGTTTGTTTGGTTGGTCTTGTCTTTGGCGACCGACGAAAGGGGGGATTGCCGTCATGACCTTGGAAGCGCTCGGCCGCTGGTTTCGGTCCCGCAATGTCCAGCGTTGGTGCATCGGTGTCGCATTACTTTTGGTGATCGGAGCGCTCCGGATTCCATGGCTGGAGGCGGATGCGGGCGCCCCCGGATTGTGGTCGTACGGCACGTTCCCCACGGATGAAGGCTCGTACACGGGAGGCGGTCGGTTGGCGGCGCTGACTGGAAAGTGTTATGACCCGTTGATGGACTATCCCAGTTCCTTGAAAGTTTCGCCGGGACTGAATTTCCTCAGTTATATCAGTTACCGGATTTGCGGATTAACGTATGCGGCGGCGCGTTGGCCGGTCGTTCTGGCGGCAATGGTGGGGTGGTTGACGGTTTACTACCTGGCGTCGCGGGTGACAGTGCCGTGGTTGGCCGGAGTTGTCACGCTGGTGATTTCGTGTAACCCCATCAGTTTGATTTACGAGCGGTGGGCATCGAGTGATGTGGTTTGTGGCGTAGCCGTAGTGGTGGCGTATGCGCTGCTTCAACAACGCGCTCATGGATGGAGCGCGCTGGCGGGGGTGGCGATGGGGTTCGCTCTGCTGGTGAAGGCCTCGGCGGCGCTGCTGATGCCGTTGTTGTTGTTCGGGCTGTTGTTGCACAAGGGACAACGGCTTCGCCGCTGGGCTGGATTCATAGGGGGATGCGTGGGGTGTTATGTGGCGGGACAGGCGCTTTTGGATTGGTGGGTCAAGGCGGCTGTTGGGAAAAGCGTGTCCGGTACGTTGGGGGCACCAACCATGTCCGAATACCTGACCGGGGGTTGGTTGATCATGCTTCGAGCGATTTCGGTGTTTGCGCGTTACCCGATCAGCACGCAGCTTGGCCCTTTTCTGCCCTGGTTGCTGGTGTTGCCGGTGTGGTACCTGGCTATCACATGGTATCGGACCGGAAAATATCTGACACGTAGAGGGGTGGTTTGCGCAGGGATTTTCGTGTTTTTGGCAGCGCTTGCCACACAGGCGCGGAATCCCATGCGCTATTTTGTGCCGGCGCTGTATTTTTGTCCGCTGCTTCTTGTGAATTGTCGCGCCCTGGTGTTTCAGTCCGTCCAGCGAGGGAAGGTGTACGGGATGATCTTGTTGGTTGGAACTTGTGTTTTTTTGTGGGCTTACTGGGGGCGAATCCATTTCACGGTGGAAGAGGCACGTCCGTATTTTTACAACGAATACGTTTTACCAGCAAAAGCGCATTGGTGGTTGTCGTGGCCGGTCTTGCTCATAGGCGCTGGCTTTGTGGCGCTGGCGGTCCTATCGCGTTTGGGATGGAGAGGGGGAGGACGACGGTATGCAATGGTGATCATCCTGGCGCTGGTTGCGAGTTGCTGTTTGTCGCAGAATCGTTTGTATGCAGGGGGAGGACTTCGTGAGAAGTTTGTCATGACGCAAACCCTTTTGCAGGCGACGGTGCTGGGTATCCTCATGTTGATTTTTGGGGGGCGCTGGTGTCGCGGATGGCGACAATGGTATGGATGCTGGGGGAGCGTATTCGTTGCTTTTGCGCTGTTTAATCAGCATTGGTCACAAGCGTATCCGACATTGTTGACGCGCCGGTATGTCATGCGGGATGTGTCGGATCGAATTGCTCGTGAATTACCGCCAGATGCGCTGGTTGTTGGACGACGGGTGGCCACGCTACTGCGAAACACTCCTTTGCGTCTTGGTCAAGATGGTCCCATCTACGATCCCTCTGTGTTTGTTGAGAAAGCGGCGCGCCTGAAAAAAGAGATTCCTGGTCGTTCGTTGTATTGGGTGATTGGCGCGGATGAGTTTGGTACCTATGCCTCACCCAACCATGTGGAGATTCGCAAACGATTCAAATTGAAACTGGTTGATACAGTCCGAGTCCCCGGCGATGCCACCCCGGAGCTTGTGCCGCTCTATGTGATTCTGCTGGAGGATTAGAAAAGGGGAATTCCCCTTGCCTCTGGAGAATGGCCCGCGTATTTTCCAACCTCAACTTATGAAAAACAGCCTCGGTTTGAATACTGTATATGTAACAGGGGGTGGGGGATATGTTGGCGCGGTGTTGGTACCGAAATTGTTGGCGGCCGGTTACAATGTCCGCGTGCTGGACTTGTTCATCTATGGAGAAGACGTCCTCTCACCGCACCCAAACCTTACCAAGATCAAAGGAGACCTGCGCGATGACAAACTGTTGCAACAAACCATTCCGGGTTGTGATGCCCTCATTCACTTGGCTTGCATCTCCAATGATCCCAGTTTTGAATTGAATCCCGACCTGGGTAAATCCATCAACTTTGACGCATTTGAGCCGCTTGTAAAAGTCGCTCGCGGGGCTGGGGTGAAACGGTTCATCTACGCTTCCAGTTCCAGTGTTTATGGTGTCAAGGAGGAAGAAGAGGTCACCGAGGCGCTTTCGCTGGAGCCGCTTACCGATTACTCGCGTTACAAGGCGATGTGCGAACTGGTGTTGGGACGATATCAATCGCCCGAATTTACGACCGTCACCATTCGTCCCGCTACGGTGTGCGGCTACTCCCCGCGGTTGCGACTGGACCTGAGCGTCAACATCCTCACCAACCACGCCATCAACAAAGGTAAAATCACCGTCTTCGGCGGCGAACAGCAACGACCCAACCTGCACATCGAGGACATGACCGATCTTTATCTGCGTCTGTTGCAGGCGCCTGATCGCCAGATTGCCGGCAAGATTTGGAATGCGGGGTATCAGAACCTTAAACTACGCGAGATTGCCGAGCTGGTACGGCGCGTGGTGGGCAAAGACGTTGAGATCGTCACCGAACCGACCAACGACAACCGTTCCTACCGCGTTTCCTCCGCCAAGATCGCACGCGAGTTCGGATTCACAGCGCGCCGCAGTGTGGAGGACGCCGTGCGCGACCTGAAAACCGCCTTCGACGCCGGTAAAGTGCCCAATCCGTTGACTGACATCCGCTACTACAACATCAAGACCATGCAGGCACTGAACTTACGGTAGCAACGCAAATGGTCATCGGTGTAGATTTTGACAATACAATCGTCAGCTACGACAGGCTCTTTGAACAGCTTGCTCGTGAACGAGGGTTGAATGTTCCAAGCGGGAAGAAGGCCATTCGGGATCAGATTCGGCTGTTGCCGGAAGGCGAAATCGAATGGCAAAAATTGCAGGGCATGGCCTATGGCCCGCGAATACAGGAAGCAGAGATTGTCCCCGGTGTTGGGGAATTCTTTGACGCCTGTCATCAACACGATATTCCGATTGTAATTATCAGCCACAAGACCGAATTTGCCGGCTACGATGAAACGCGGACCAATTTGCGCGAAGCGGCGTGCGCATGGCTCAAGGAACACGGTTTGGGAAGCGAAACGGTTTATTTTGCGGGGACACGCGCAGAAAAAATCGCGCTGATCAAACGCCTCGGTTGCACCGTGTTTGTGGACGACTTGGAAGAGACGTTTCGCGAACCGGATTTTCCGCCTGGTGTGGAGAAGATTCTCTTTGCGCCCCACGGGCACGCGCCGGTGCCGGGAGTAACCATTTGCCCGACCTGGCAGGAGATACGGGAACGGGTGTTTTTCTCCCACCTGCTGGGGCGAGCCGTGAAAACGATGGAATGGATTGGTGGTGGCGGCAATAGCCGCATCTACAAGCTCGATGGGCCTTATGCGGGCAAGGTGTACTTCGATCGGAAACGACTCGAGACCGAGTTTGCCGCACTACAATTTTGCTGGGAACATGGAATCCGTTGTGTTCCGCAGCCGATTGGCGCCGACCCAACGGCCAATCTCGCTGTGTATGAGTTTATTGCGGGGGAAAAACCGTCGCCGACGGAATCGGACATCCTGGCGGCCGTGGAGTTTCTCGACACCCTGAAGCACCTCTCCGTTCACGGCGCTCATCTGCCGCTGGCGGCAGAGGCTTGTTTTTCCATCCACGAAATCATTGCCAACATTGATGCGCGTCTGGCGCGATTGGCAGTCGTGCCCGCGTTGCAGGAGTTTCTGACGCGCGAGTTTGTGCCGTTGCTTGACCGTTTTCGCTCATTGCCGGACAGCGTGGCGGAGGAACGCCAATTAAGCCCCTCGGATTTCGGGTTTCACAATGCCCTGCGACGACCGGATGGGCATCTGGTGTTTTTGGATTTTGAGTATTTCGGATGGGATGACCCGGCAAAAATGGTCTGCGATTTTTTGCTTCACCCGGCCATGAACCTGTCCGAGAACCTACGCGGCCTGTTTTACCGTCACTTTGCCAAAAACAAAAAACTGGCAAAGCGAGTGGAGACTGTTTATCCATTATTCGGATTGAAATGGATCACCATCCTTCTCAACGAGTTCCTGCCGGAAGACCTGCGGCGACGCGGTTTTGCCAGCGGCGGCACGCTGGACCGCGCCGCGGTGCAGGCCCGACAATTGGAGAAAGCCCGGCGAATGCTGGACCGCGTCCGACGCGACTATGAAATGTTCCCCTTCCGAAATTACACTTGATCAACGCTCTCGCGACCTCCGTCGGTTGGTGATACGGGCGATTGCCGCGGCTCGCCGTGGCCATCTCGGCTCTTCCTTCTCGCTGATCGAGATATTGCGCGTACTTTACGACGACGTGTTGCGGTTTGACCCGAAAAATCCACAATGGCCCCAACGAGACCGTTGCATTCTCAGCAAGGGACACGGATGCCTGGCCTTGTATGCCCTGTTGGCAGACAAAGGTTTTTTCCCGGTGGAAGAACTGGACAAATTCTGCAAACCCGATGGAATCCTCGGCGGTCATCCTGAACGCCACAAGGTGCCCGGTGTGGAAGCTTCCACGGGCAGCCTCGGACACGGGTTGCCCATCGGCGTTGGGATGGCGTTGAATGCGCGCATGGAAAAGGCAAATTACCGTGTTTTCGTGGTTGGCAGCGATGGCGAATCGCAGGAAGGTTCGGTCTGGGAAGCCGCAATGGCTGCCGCCCACCACAAGCTCGGTCATCTGACCGTGCTGTTGGATTACAACAAACAACAGTCGTACGGAACGATTGCCGAAGTGCTCGGATTGGAGCCGCTTTCCGAGAAGTGGCGCAGCTTTGGCTTCGCCGTGACAGAGGTGAACGGGCATGATGTTGCCGAACTGCGCGATGTCGTGGCGCGCGTCCCATTGGAACCCCAGAAACCAACCTGTATCATCTGCCACACCATCAAAGGCAAAGGGGTACGGATGTGTGAAGGCAACCTGAAGTGGCATCACAAGACGAAGATCTCCGATGAAGAGATACAGGCGTTGTATGACGGATTGGAGGCGGCCTGATGCGTCAGACCTGCTTGAAGATGATCTATGAGTTGGCGAAACAGGACCCACGAGTGGTGTTTGTCGGCTCCGACCTCGGCACGGGAACGCTGGAACAGTTCAAAACCGAAATGCCGGAACGTTATTTCATGGAAGGCGTCAGCGAGCAGAGCATCGTTGGCATGGCAGCCGGGTTGGCTTTGGAGGGCAAAATCGTTTATTTCAATACCATTGCCACGTTCATCACCCGTCGTTGTTTTGATCAGGTGGTAGTGGATTTGTGTTTGCATAATTTGCCCGTTCGCCTGATCGGCAGTGGCGGCGGCCTGGTGTATGCGCCACTGGGGCCAACACATTTGGCGACAGAAGACATCGCCATCATGCGGGCATTGCCGAACATGACCGTTGTCGCCCCCGCCGATGCGAATGAAATGCGGCGCTTCATGCTACAAAGCCTGAACCATCCCGGCCCGATCTACATCCGCCTCGGCAAAGGTGGTGACCCCATTGTTACGCCCGACGACCAGCTATTTGCGATTGGGCGAGCCTACCGGCTACGGGAAGGCAAAGACGTGCTGATTCTTACGACCGGCATCTGTGCAACGGTTGCCCTCGACGCTGTCCCTCAGGCCACCGTTGTACATGTGCCAACCATCAAACCACTCGATACCGAAACGATTTTGACCGAGGCTGCAAAGGCCAGGGTGGTTGTTACCATCGAAGAAGGCACACTCTCCGGTGGTTTTGGGAGCGCGATTGCAGAATTGCTTCTTGAAGCGGGATTGACTCCGCGGTTTCGGCGTCTGGGCATACCGGATGTGTTCCCAGACCAATATGGCTCACAAGCCAGCCTGATGGAACGCTACGGCTTGACACCCGCCTGCGTGGCTGCCACTGTTCAACAACTTCAAAGGAACTAACAACTATGGGGCAACTGCTCAACATTGTTACACCGCTGCACAAAGCAACCAAACGCGACTATCTTGCCCGCATGGTGGACAACAAGGTCCACTGCATGCTCAAGGCCAAAGAATATGAAGCCGATTACTGGGATGGTGATCGCCGGTATGGTTACGGCGGATACAAGTATATTCCCGGCCGCTGGAAGCCGGTAGCCGAAGCGCTCATCCAGCGGTACGGTTTGAAACCGGGATCCAAAGTGCTGGATGTGGGGTGCGGCAAAGGATATCTCCTGTATGAGTTGCAAGAGTTAATCCCACAACTGCAACTTATCGGATTTGATATTTCCCAGCACGCCCTGGCAAACCGTCATCCGAATTTCCGTGGTACGCTATTTCGCTATCGTGCGCAGGATGCCTATCCCTTTGGAGACAAGGAATTCGACCTAGTCATTTCCCTCGGGTGTCTCCACAACTTGAAGATATTCGAGCTTAAAACTGCCCTGAGCGAGATTGAGCGAGTTGGGAAACAGGGATATATCATGCTGGAAAGCTTTCGCAATGAACAGGAACTGTTCAATCTCCAATGCTGGGCATTGACCTGTGAGTCGTTTTACGACACCGCCTCGTGGATATGGCTTTACCGTCACTTTGGCTATACCGGCGACTACGAATTCATCTACTTCGAATGAAAACTCTCGCTGCCATTCTTGTTGAAAGCAACAAACCACTTGTGGTTGACGAAATCGAACTCCCCACATTGGGAGTCGGACAGGTCCTGGTGAAGATCAACGTCTCCGGTATCTGCGGGGCACAACTGGGTGAGATCGCCGCCGTGAAGGGGCCGGACAAGTTTCTCCCTCACCTTCTCGGCCACGAAGGCGGCGGTGTCGTTGAAGAAGTCGGCCCCGGTGTCACACACGTAAAGCCTGGTGATCACGTCTGTCTGCACTGGCGCAAAGGTGCCGGCATTCATGCCCAGCCAGCCAGGTACAACTGGCAGGGCAAAACCGTCAATGCCGGCTGGGTTACTACCTTCAGTCGCCATTCTGTTGTGTCAGAAAACCGCGTAACCGCCATATCTAAGGATGTTCCCTTTGAAATCGCCGCGTTGATGGGCTGTGCGGTAACGACGGCACTGGGCGTGATCAATAATGACGCACGGGTGAAAATCGGCGAATCTGTCGCCGTGTTTGGCTGCGGTGGCGTCGGCCTAAATGTGGTGCAGGGGGCGGCCATGGTCTCCGCAGACCCGATCATTGCCGTTGATATTTACGACAGCAAGTTGGAATTTGCCCGCCAGTTTGGCGCGACACACACGATCAACGGTAAAACCACCGATGTGCGCGCCGCGATTCGCAGCATTGTTGGAGCGCGGGGTGTGGATGTTGCTGTCGAAAACACCGGTAACGTGCGCCTGATCGAAATGGCATACGAATTGACGGCAGCCCAAGGGCGCGTGGTCTGTGTCGGAGTCCCTCGTTGGAACGAAGACATCACCATCCATTCATTGCCGCTTCATTTCGGGAAGGTACTCACCGGCTGCGAGGGCGGTCAGTCCTATCCGACGACCGACATACCGCGTTATCTTCGCTTGTACCAGCGCGGTAAACTTGCGCTCGATCGTCTGATTACACATCATTTCCCACTGGAAAGAATCAACGACGCCCTCGACGTGGTGCGCGGCGGCGAGGCCGGTCGAGTGGTACTGGACATGCCGTAAACAACCTTTCCACAAACTCAATGAACACAGGCCTTCTCAGTAGACGAACAACCTGCCGCTTGTGCGGCAGCGCGCGGCTGGAACTGGTTGTTCCCTTGCAGCCGACACCGGTGGCGGAGAAATACGTCACCCGTGAGCGATTGCAGGAACCGACAGAGAAATTTCCCCTGGACCTCTACATGTGTTGTGACTGTGGGCATGTTCAGTTGCTCGACGTGGTGGACCCGAAGTTTCTGTTCCACGATTTCACCTACGCCAGCGCCGGTACGCCGGCGCTGGTGCAAAGTTTTGAAGACACGGCAGAACAGACCTGCTCTCGTTATGCGATTACCCCCGGCAGTTTGGTGGTGGACATTGGTAGCAACGACGGTTCGTTACTACACTGTTTTCAGAAACGGGGACACCGTGTTCTTGGCGTGGACCCCGCCGTGGCCGTTGTAAAACGCGCGCTTGCCAAGGGAATCCCGACCATTGTGGACTTTTTCACCGCAGAACTAGCCGAACGGATTCGGCAGGAACACGGCCCGGCTGCGGTGGTTTGCGCTTTCAATGTGTACGCACACGCCGATGACCTGGCCGGAATGACCGACAGCATCCGACGATTGCTCGCGCGGGATGGGGTGTTTGTGTTCGAGGTGTCGTACCTGTTGGATGTGGTCGAAAAGATGCTGCTGGGAACCATTTTCCACGAACACCTTAGTTATCACTCAATCAAACCTCTAGCAGCGTTTTTGGAACGTCACGGATTGGAATTGATAGACGTGCAGCGCAACGAGGTCCAGGGTGGCTCGATTGTGGGAACGGCTCAATTGCTTGGCGGACCACATCCGAAATCGCCTTCGGTAAAGGAAATCTTGGATTTGGAAACCATACGCCAACTCGACAAGCCTGCGACCTTGAAACAGTTCAGCGCACGGTTACGGATGATTAAAAATGAACTGACCGCGTTGGTGAACGAGTGGAAGCGGCAGGGAAAAACGATTTGGGGTTACGGCGCGGCACGTAGTGGCACAACATTGATCACTCAAATGGAACTGGGAAATGTGATCACCGCCATCGTGGACGACAGCCCGGAGAAACAGAACAAATACAGTCCCGGTGACCATATTCCCATTCTGCCTTCTTCGGCGTTGTATCAACAGAAGCCCGACTACACGTTTATCCTCGCTTGGATTCATGGTCAGCGTATCATTCAAAATAATGCCGCTTATCTTGCGCAAGGCGGCCATTTCATTTTGTGTTTTCCAAACATCCAGATTATCGGCACCTGACGAAGTCGCCGATTGTGAGCGCCTGTTGTGTTTGTCAGGCGGGACAATGTCACCGATTACTTGACTTCGGGCGGCAACCGGTTTGTCACCATTTTTATGACGAAACGCAACAAGAGGGACTGTATCCGTTGGTGCTGGGCCGGTGCGAACGCTGCGGTTCGGTTCAATTGATAGAGAAGGTGCCCGCTCCCGAACTGGTGCCTCGTTTTGATTGGCTGGTTAACAATGAACCAGAAGACCACCTTGATGCGTTGGTGGATGTATTATGTACTTTGCCGGGAGTTTCTCCTGACGCGAATATTTGCGGTGTCAGCCACAAGGATGAGTCCCTGCTGTGCCGGTTCAGAAAGAAAGGCTTTAAACATGTTTGGGTGATCGATCGAAAAGGAGAACTCGAAATCGAAAATCCACGGGCAGGCATTGAGACCATTCAACAAAGGATGAAGCCCTTGCTGGCGGCGACTCTCCAGCAGCGGCACGGTGTGCCAGACGTGGTGATTGCCCGTCATATATTGGAACACGCCGATGAACCGATTTGTCTTATGGAAACATTGCGTTGTTTAAGTGGGCCGAGCGGTTACGTTGTTTTCGAGGTGCCCGATTGTGCGCTGCCATTTCAGTTGTTCGATTACACTGTGCTGTGGGAAGAGCACCGAATTTATTTCACGGAATGCACCTTGCGGACATGCTTGGAGGCAGGGGGCTTCTTCGTGGAACAAATTCTTTCCTATCCCGCACCTTATGAAACTGTCCTTGTGGCAATCACTCGCCCGCAAACCACAAGACGAGAATCCTTCGCTTGTCCGACGGAAGAGGGAGAAAGAGCTATTAGCTTTGCCAATGGATTTTCACAACGGCAACGGGATATTCGCGGGTTGCTTTTGCGATGGAGAAAAACAGGGAAGATTGCGCTTTTTGGCGCGGGGCACCATGCGGTTATGTTTACGAACCTTATGGGTGTGGGTGATTTGATTGAATTTGTGTTGGACGATCACCCATGTAAACGTGGCCTGCGTATGCCAGGGACGCGGCTGCCCATTGTCGGTTCGGAGAAACTAATGGAGGAGAACATTGTGCTTTGCCTGAGCAGTCTGGGGGCAGGCAGCGAACGAAAAGTTTTTTCAAAAATCCAACGATTCATTGACCGAGGAGGAGCGTTTGCCTCTATTTTCCCCACTGACAAGAAAGAGGTGCTGACATTTCGGGCCGGCCCACGCCAGCCGGAAGAATTGCGTGAAACAGTATGAGTGCGATGAAAATGCTCAATACCGAAGTTTTTGTGGCTGAGGATCGTCTTGTCACGGTGGATTGCGCCCAGATCAAAATACTGAAGGAACAGGCAGCGCGTAATCCGCGACGAAGAGTTCGACTGTGTGCGCATAAGGACGTACAGGATCGGCTTCATGAAATGCTTATTGTGATGGGGCGTGATATTTATGTCCGCCCACACAAGCATCTGCGCAAGACAGAGTCCTTTCATGTGGTTGAAGGTACAGCGACGGTGGTTTTTTTTGAGGAATCGGGTGCCATTGATGAAGTTGTTCATATCGGGGATTTCCTGTCCGGAGGCGTGTTTTATTTTCGCAACGATGAGCCCCGCTACCACACGCAAATTATCACTTCGGAGTTTTTGGTGGTGCATGAGATTACCAACGGTCCGTTCAATCGGGCTGACACCGTTTTTGCGCCATGGGCGCCGGACGAGGTCGACACGGCGATGGTTGCCGGTTATTTGGAGAGATTGAAACGTGCCATTGCCACATCGTAACAGAGGTGTTGTGTGAAATTCCTCATTGTTGGCGCTTCCGGCTTTATTGGACGCCACCTGTTGACGCATGTTCGCTCGCTTGGCTTGGAAGCGATTGGTACGCAGGCCCGTTCGCGGGTTCCTGGGTTGTTGACCTTTGATTTGTTACAGCATCGGATCGGTGATTGTGTGAGTCGCAGTTTTTTTGAGGGACAAGGCCCTTTCTACGTCGTTATTTGTGCTGTTATCAGCGATATGGATTTGTGTCTGACAGACCCTGTTCGTGCCCATGCGGTGAATGTGGAAAAAATTATCCAGTTGATTGAAGATGTTCGGAACTGGAACGCCACACCGGTGTTTATTTCGACAAATTATGTGTTTGATGGCCGTATCGGATACTACACAGAAGAGCACCCGGTCTCACCGGCCAATGCCTATGGGCGCCACAAGGCCGAGGTGGAACAGTACCTGCAGCGTAACATTCCCGATGCGCTCATCATTCGCCCTGATAAGAACATCGGCGATGACCCGTGTGAGTATCACTTTTTTTCAACTTGGTACAGACTTTTGACTGCTGGACAGCCCATTGTATGCATAGAAGGGCAACTGATTTCTCCCACCTACGTGGACGATACGGCTCGCGCCATTGTGATGGCCTGTCGAATGGGCCTGACCGGTGTATATCATGTTGTCAATCCTGAGTATTTTCACCGGGATGAGCTTGCCCGTCAGTTTTGTTTTGCGGCGGGAATGTCTCCCTCTGTGATTTGCAAGCCGATCGCGGATTTCCATTTTCCCGACAATCGCGCTTTGAAAGCATATTTGGACGGTTCCAAATTTAGACGGACAACCGGAATGCAATTCACAACTGTGCGTGAGGTGATGCAGCGTTTCATGCAGAAAGTTCGCCAAATGGAGATCTGACCCATGCGCCCGATTCATCTTACCCCGCCGGAAGTGTTGTACCGTGATCCGCATCAACAAATTTACCGTGTCACGGCTGATTTTGGGGCCTTTCGAAAACAATATTATGTAAATGATACCGGAGTGCGTGCCGGGATTGTCGCCGTTCGCGCTGGGAGCGTGTTGTTGGTGCGTCAGTACCGTCTGTTGATCAACGATGTGTCGTGGGAAATTCCCGGAGGACGGGTGGACGAGGGGGAGACGCCTGTTGCGGCGGCTGTACGGGAGTGCCTGGAAGAAACCGGCGTGCGATGTCGGGATCCGCAACCGCTGGTTTTCTATCACATGGGAATGGATATTTCTCGGAATCCTACTCATGTTTTTTATTCCACCGACGTGATTCAAGAGTCTCCTCCACCGTCTTTTGGCCCTGAAGCTATCGGGTGTGAATGGGTTTCGCTTGCCCGTTGTGAGGAAATGATCAGAGCGGCAAAAATTGTTGACGGACTTACCGTTTTGGGGCTGCTTGCCTACGGACGCTTAGTATTGGGCGTTCAAGCACAAGAATCTGTGCCACAACTAAACTCGTGAAGGAGAACCTATGTCGACTGTTTTGATTACCGGTGCCAGTCGTGGTTTAGGACTGGAGTTTGTTCGCGCCTATGCCGCAGACGGATGGAAGGTGATCGCCACCTGCCGACATCCTGAGAAGGCGACTGACTTGAAGAGAGTGTTGGGTGAAGTGTTGATTCGGGAAATGGATGTAACCCGTGCGGATCAAATACAGGCGGTTGCCCGTGAATTTTCCACGCAGCCGATTGACATTGTGATCAATAATGCCGGTGTTCATGGGCCGAGGGATGCCAGTTCCACATTTGGTAATATAGACATGGAAGCATGGATGGAGACGATGCGAGTCAACACCATGGGGCCGGTGAAGGTTGCCGAAGCGTTTTTGCCGCACCTCAAAGCCGGAGGCCAAAAAAAGCTGGTCTTCATTTCCAGCCGGGCTGGTAGCATTGCCGAGCGAGGATCATTGCCACACCACAAACCTGGTGGCCCCTACATCTATCGTAGCAGCAAAGCCGCCCTAAATGCAGTGGCCAAGGCCATGGGCTTTGACCTTCGAGCGGACGGTATTAGTGTGGTGGTGTTGCATCCGGGATGGGTCAAAACGGAGACGGGGGGGTGGGATGCGCCAGGGGATGTGGTCAGTAGTGTGGCTGCCATGCGGAAGATCATTCGTGACGCGACACCTGCTGACAACGGGGTGTTCCGGAATGTCGATGGGGCCGTGATCCCATGGTAAGCGTGATTTTACATGGTCTTTTCCCATGGGGGGCTACTAGGACATTGCCAATCGGAATGTCTGCATGTAGTATTCCAAAAATTTTCTATGGAATTGAAGCCAAAGAAACCCTCGGTGTCTTTTGTTGTCCCTGCTCTGAATGAAGAGGGGAATATCGAGGCCACCACCAATGCGATTTTGTGTGCGGCGGAAGGTTGCCTGTCAGCCTTTGAAGTGATTCTGGTGAACGACGGCAGCACGGATCGAACCGGTGCGATCATGGACAGATTGGCCATGCAGAATCCCTGCGTCCGTGTTGTTCATAATGCAAAGAACTTGGGGTATGGTGGTGCATTCAAAGCGGGCGCTGCACAAGCTCGCATGGATTATGTGGTTCGGATTTGCGGCGACGATTGTTCACCCCCATTCAGTATTCAGCGTATTTTACAAGAAATTGGGAAGGCAGACATTGTCATACCTTATGTTTCCAATCCTGAATTGCGTTCGTGGCTGCGGCGATTGGGATCATGGGGATTCACCACGTTGGTCAATGTCTTGTTTGGTTTTCACGTGCCCTACTATAACCATGCCGTCGTGTTTCGACGCGAGCATCTAAACGCGATTGTCATCAAGACTGATGGATTTGCTTATCAGGCGGAAGCGATTGTGAAGTTGCTGAAGGCAGGATGCACATTTACCACCATTGGCGTGGAAGACATCCCGCGTGCCAAGGGGAAGTCAACAGCGTTGAAACCAAAAAATCTAGCACGCGTCCTCAAAGCCATCATTGCCCTTGCTTGGGAAGTGTATCGGCCCACTCCTATCCGTAAGTAACTTTTCAAGTTGTTACCCGACATCGGGCAAAGCATCATATGAAATACTTACAAAAAATTAAGAGCAAAGACGAACTGAAAACCCTCGTTGAACAAGCCAAGAATGAAGGGAAAATAGTGGTTCAATGTCATGGATGTTTTGATATTTTACATCCTGGGCATCTCCGTCATTTGACATGGGCAAAACGACAAGGGGACTTGTTGATTGTCTCTGTCAGTGGAGATAAGGTTGTCAACAAAGGGTTCTTGCGACCTTACGTGACCGAGACGCTCCGTGCTGAAAACCTGGCGGCATTGGAAGTCGTTGATTATGTTGTTATTGATGATGGTGAATGGGCCGGCCCAATTCTTGAATTGCTGCGTCCTAATATCTACGTCAAAGGCAAGGAATTTCAGGATGTCTATGACGGGCGTTTTGGCCGCGAACGACAGCTTGTCGAGTCCTATGGCGGTCAGGTGCGTTTTAGTTCTGGAGAGGTGGTCTATTCTTCCACAAAAATCATCGAAAACTTTCGTGACCGTCTCGAACCCGGTATCGAGCCGATAGCCGCTTTCTGTAAGCGACATGACATCACCGAAGAATTCATTGCGACGACTCTTGATGCAATTCGAGGAAAAAAAATCTTGGTCGTTGGCGACACCATTGTTGACCGATACATTTACTGCGACAGTCTCGGCATGAGCGCGGAGGCTCCCGTGCTGGTGGTACGTCCGCATACCACGGATACGTTTGTTGGTGGGGCCGGCATTGTGGCAGAACACGTCCAAAGTTTAGGGGCTACCGCCTGTTTTTGCACGGTCATCGGCGATGATGCCGAGGGTGAGTATGTACGGAAGGAACTGGAACGACGTGGATTAAATGCGGAATTGATTGTGGATTCCTCTCGCCCCACAACATTGAAAACTCGATACCTCTCGACTGGCAAAAAACTGCTCAATGTAAATCAATTCCGCGATCACAATTTGGACATCGAAGTTGCCAGCCGTCTCAACAAACGCATCGCGGCCGTGGGAGCATCTGCTGATGCGGTCGTTATTTGTGATTTCAGTTACGGAGTAATTACGGGTAGTGTACTTGCGTCGCTTTGTGAACTGGGACGGCAGCGCAACATACCGGTGGTTGGTGACGTCCAGTGTAGTTCGCAGATGGGGAATGTGGCGCGCATAAAAGGAGTCACTATGACCACGCCATCCGAACGCGAGGCGCGACTGGCCCTGTGTGACCGGGAAAGCGGAATTGCCGACCTGGGGGCGCAGTTGCTCACAGTTACCGGCAACCGCTCATTACTTATCACTTTGGGCGATCGTGGTGTCATGATTTTTGAAATCAAGGGCAGACCGTTGGATGAAGAAGCCCGTTCCATGCCACACCACGAACTCAAAAAGATGATGTGGACGGAATATTTACCGTCATTTACACCGTATGCCGTGGATCCCATGGGGGCTGGCGACGCCATGTTGGCCACGGCGGCCAGTGCCCTGGCTACCAAGTCCACGGTTATGCAGGCCGCATTTTTGGGGAATTGCGCTGCCGCTGTCGAGTGCGGTAAGGTAGGAAATGTGCCCGTTACCAAACAGGAATTACGTGCCTTTGCCAACGAGCTTCTGAAAAAATCCTCATGAGGGGTGTTAGGGTGCTGCTGTGGTTTTTATTGAATCATGAAAGGACTCATCATTTCGATTACAGTATTATTACTCTACATCATTTTTGCTGCATTTGTTGCATGGTGTGTTCGTCCGCGTCGCCATTTAAAGCTGTTCCTGTTAACGTTTCTTCCTTGGATACCCGGTTACTTTTTGTTGTATAGTAAAACTCCTCCGGATTTGGGATTTCTTCCGAGAGCATGGATCTGTTCCAACCAATGGGTGGATCTGTTTTATGGATTCAGTGTCCTTCTGCTGAACTGTCATACTATGGTGGATTGTTTTTTTGGTATTTGCGGAGGGTTTTCCGTGTCACTACTGGTCGCGTTGCTGCAAAGTCCCGGTCAGGCGCTATCAACAAAGGCATTGATAAATTTGTTCCAACTGCCAGATGGAAGCGATCGTATTTACAGTTGGCGTATTCCCGACTTGGAACGGCGCGGTTATATCCGCAGGAGTCCTGATACGAATACCTACTCATTAACAGCCAAAGGGCGACGGGCCGCCCTTGTGGCGTTTCTGGCAAAACGTCTTATGAATTTGGGAGAGGGGGGGTAAGAACATGGTTCATGGTATTTGCGTGGCCATTATGGTGAGTTGCGCTTGGATTCTTGCACAAAATCTTCTGATGCATATTCGCCCTTCAGAAAACCGATTCAAGGTTATGTTATGGGGATATTTGCTGAGCATACCGTTTGTATTCGCCGCTTACCGATGGTTGCCGCCGTTATCTGCGGGGATTGCAAGTTCCATGCAGGATGAAAACCCATTTCTGGGGTTGTTCCATGCATATCTGCTGCATCTGCTGCTGTTTTTCTGTTATGTTGAGTGCTTCTATCACGTGGAACGGTCCGTGACTCTTCGCATGTTATTGGAATTGCGCAGGGAGGGTGAACGGGGAGTCCCTTTGTTCGTCCTTCAAGAGCGGTACTCAGTGAAGGATATGATTCAACAGCGACTCGAAGTCATGCGCGACCGCGGCTTGGTAGAACAGCAAAACGGTTTGTGGCGTTTGCAACGCAAAGGGAAGGCATTGGCGTGGGGAGCGATGGCTGGCGCTTGGCTGTTTCGTGCCAAGCACCAACATGAACGAGCGTGAAGCGCTTATTCCGATTTGCTTTTTTGAATCGCGATGCCGCGGCGGAGTGAATTCGGAGGTGGTTCGATCAGTGTTAACGTCTTAAGGAAGGCAAACAACTCGTCGGCATTAGTCTCATCGTAGAGGCCATGGAGGGCGAGTAGTTCTCGATCGGCAATCTTCTTGCGAACACGAGTCACATGTTTTTTGTCGGTATCAAGCGTAAGCAGGAAGAATTTCGCATTGGGATAGTGCTGGCGGAGGGCAACCGCTTCGAGGTCGGCTTGTTTGTAGCGCTCGCGGAGACTGGTCTTGCAGGAGATGATCACCGGGCCGTGTTCCTTTGACCAGAGCATGACATCGTTGACGTTGTTCGGCACGACGGTAAATTCCGCCTGCCAATAGGCCGGCAAGAGACCTCGTTGTTTCAAGGCGACCAGTGCTGCCCATTCCAACCATGTGCCGGCAGCCGAACCGATGGACTGCGGTGATTTGCCTTCTTTAGCAGCCTGTTGCCGGCAGGCATCCACGGTCTGTTTCAGGAAGAGGCCGACGCCGTTGGTAAGATTGGCAAAATTGACGTTGCCGTCGAATATCGTGGCGGTTTCACCGTAGGTCTTGAACAACTTGAGTTCGCGTACCGGCGCGTTGGTCCACGCAATGGACAGCAACGCCAATAAAAAGACGAACCACCATCTCATTCCCACTCGATGGTGGCAGGGGGTTTGCTGGAGATGTCGAAACAGACACGGTTAACACCCTTGACCTCATTGATGATACGTGTCGAGAGGCGCGCCAGCAAATCATAGGGCAACCGAACCCAGTCGGCGGTCATGCCATCCACGCTGTGCACGGCGCGAATCGCAATGGCGTTTTCGTACGTGCGCTCATCGCCCATCACGCCGACCGATTTGACCGGCAAGAGCACCGCAAACGTTTGCCAAATATTGTAGTACAGATCGGCCTTCTTCATCTCGTCAATGACGATCCAATCCGCCTCTTGCAACACCTTGATCCGTTCGGCGGTGACTTCGCCGAGAATACGCACCGCGAGACCGGGACCGGGGAACGGCTGGCGCCAGACAATTTCCTTTGGCAGGCCAAGTTGCGTGCCGACCTCACGGACTTCGTCTTTGAAGAGTTGGCGGAGTGGTTCGAGCAACTCGAAATTCATCTTTTTCGGCAAACCGCCGACATTGTGATGCGACTTGATCATCGCCGCCGGGTTGCCGGCAATCGGCACGCTCTCGATCACGTCCGGGTAGGTTGTGCCTTGTGCGAGGAACCGGAACTTGCCGGCTTTTTTCGCTGCTTTTTCGAACACTTCGACAAACGTATGTCCGATGATTTTCCGTTTGCGTTCCGGGTTATCAACGCCTTTCAAGCGGCCGAGGAACACCTTCGTGGCATCCTCATAGTGCAACGGAATGCCGAGGCCTCGTCCAAACAGTTTCTGAACTCCCTCGGCTTCGCCCTTGCGGAGCAGACCATTGTTGACAAACACGCATAGTAACTGGTTGCCGATGGCTTTGTGGATCAACGCTGCCGCGACGCTGGAGTCCACGCCACCGGACAAACCGAGGAGCACCTTGTCCTTGCCGACCTTGGCGCGAATGTTTTCAAGGCTTTGCTCGATGAATGATTTCATCGTCCAGTTTCGTCCGCAGCCGCAAATACCGTGGATGAAGTTGGAGAGCACCTGCTTGCCGTTGGGCGTATGATGGACTTCGGGGTGGAACTGCAAGCCGTAGAGCCGCCGTTTGTCGTCGGCGATGACCGCAAAGGGCGAGTTGGCGGATTTGGCGATGGTCTTGAACCCAACCGGTAGTTTGGTGACCTTGTCGCCGTGGCTCATCCAGACCTGTTGTTCGTAGGCCATCTCACGGAACAGCGTCGTGTCCTTTTCGATCTCGATCTCCGCCGGACCGTATTCCCGTTTCCCGCCCGGCTGGACTTTCCCGCCAAGCTGGTGCGCCATCAACTGCATCCCGTAACAGATGCCGAGAACGGGTACACCGAGTTTCCAAATCCCAGCGTCGCACTGCGGCGCTTTTTTGTCATAAACGCTGCACGGCCCACCGGAGAGGATGATGCCCGATGGCTTCAACTCCGCCAACTTGCTTGCTGGCGTGTCGTACCGGAGGATTTGCGAGAACACCTGACACTCGCGCACCCGACGGGCAATGACCTGCGTGTATTGCGACCCAAAGTCGAGGATAATGATTTGTTCCATGATGGCTTCTATGTTCTTCCGTCAATTGTCGAAAGTTGACCCCTTATCTTGCAGACGGACTTATGGGTCATGTCGCGACATAGAGAGGCTCCGCTTCGGTGAGCATCTTATCGCGGAAGAAGCGATTGAGGTACAACGGAGTATTCAGGTTCGCTTCGCGTCCGCCCAGTAGCACAGAAAGTTCGAGTTTCATTTCAGCCAAACGAATCAAGCCCGGCACGCACCCCGTCTCAAGCTCGACGAGTACGTCCATGTCGCTGTCAGCCCGCGCGTTGCCCTGCAGTACCGATCCGAACAAAGCCAGCTTGCGGATATGATGGCGACGCCAAAACTCGGTGATCTTGCGCTGAGGCAACTCCGTGCTGTTCTGCCTTGTGTTCATGTGTCAATCATACTCCGGGCCGGTATCGCAACTCAACCGTGTACCGGCACGGCGTTTCACAGAAGCGCTACTACAGCGATCAACCTTTGCCCATGCCGACGCCTTGGACGGTTTGGAATACTTTCCCTTCCGTTTTGATGGCAGGAGCAATGATGATCTCGGTTTCTTGGAATTCCTTGATCGTTCGTTTGCCGACGTTGCCCATGCAGGTCGCCAGAGCGCCCATCAGGTTTTGCGAACCGTCGTCGAGTTCGGCGGGGCCGAAGAGGATCTGTTTCAACGTCCCGGTGACGCCAACGCGGACGCGGGTGCCGCGCGGGAGGTTGGCGTGCGGGGTGGCCATGCCCCAATGGTAACCGCGGCCGGGCGCTTCCTTGGCGCGAGCAAACGCGCTGCCAATCATCACGGCGTCGGCGCCGCAGGCGAAGGCTTTGCAGATGTCGCCGCCCTTGCTCATGCCGCCATCGGTGATGATGGGGCAGTAGCGGCCGGTTTGTTTGAAGTAGTAATCGCGAGCGGCGGCGCAATCCACCGTGGCGGTGACTTGCGGGACGCCGAGGCCGAGGACGCCGCGGGTGGTACAGGCGGCACCGGGGCCGACGCCGACGAGGATGGCGGCCGGGCCGCATTGCATCAGTTCAAGCGTCGCTGAGTACGTTACGGTGTTGCCGATAACGACCGGAATCCTCATCTGTTTACAGAACTTGGCGATGTCGAGCGTCTTGTACTCGCTGGAAATGTGGCGAGCGGTGGAGACGGTGGATTGGACGACAAAGATGTCGCAACCAGCTTCCTGAGCAATGGCGCCGAAGCGTTCGGCTCGTTGCGGGATGGCGCTCACAGAGCAGAGGACACCCGCTTTTTTGATCTCTTGTACCCGCTGGGCGATCAGTTCTTCCTTGATTGGTTCTGTGTAAATCTGCTGCGTCAGATGGGTTGCCTCTTCCTTGGTGGCGTTGGCGATCTTGTCGAGAATTTCGGATGGGTCTTTGTAGCGGGTCTGGACGCCTTCGAGGTTGAGCACGGCGACGCCGCCGAGTTTACCCATCTCGATGGCAAATCGGACATCCACCACGCCGTCCATCGCGCTGGCCAGGATCGGCACTTTGATATTGTGAGGACCAAGTTGAAAGGTGGTATCCACCTCATTTGGATTGATGGTGATGTCACCCGGTACGAGGGCGATATCATCGAAACCATACGTAACTCGTGCTTTTCGGTTGCGGCCAATCCACATGCCCATAATGACTAAAACCTCCGTTGTTTTTTGCAGATGTTGATTGTTGAAATGCGAAACTCGCTCACAAAGTGACTTGCCAGGTTTTCTTACAGGCTTCTGCCGGAAAACGCAACGCCCAAATACGGCTCAGGGTAGCTTTTGCGACCATAAAACCCGGCCGACATCCCAGATCAACGTATTCGAGTTGATGGTGGACGGCAGAATAAAACGGAGACGGCGCGCGGCTTCCAGTGCCTGGGTATCGGCCGTTTCATTGCCACTGCTGCGGCGGAGAACGGCGTATTGGACGGCCCCATCGGCGGTAGAGACGGCGAACTGGATTTCCGTGGGACGCAAGGGTGTTTCGCTGGCGATGGTTGGCAACGCTGGCGGATGGAGGAGGGGGTATGCTCGCAAGGGGCCGCTGAATTGGAAGACGGAGCGATCCAGAGGAACAAGAGGTTCGGTGGCGGGAATGTCAACCACGGTGGCAATGGGTTTTCCCGCTGCCAGGCGGACCGAGTCCGCCAGAGGCGTTGAAGGCAGAAGAAGGGGCAGGCCGGAGGGCGGCGCCGTGTCGAGATAGGCGAGGGTACTGGTGGGCGCGCGAGGATGGATGTCCGGTTCGACACGCCGTTGCCAGAAGGATTTCGAAAACGCGTGAACGCTCGGCAATGACATCAGGCTGGGGTCTTCCAGGTTGGCGATGAGATAACGGACATCCTGTCCATCCGCGGTGACGCGCGGTGAAAGCCAACGGACAATCGGGTGTTTGGCCGGTTCCACATGGCGGCCGCGTTTGTGGAGGAACACCACAACAAAAGCGCTGATGAATCCGATGAAACAGGTGAGCATGATGAAATGCAACACCTGCCGTTCGCTGAGGCGGAAACGGGAAGGGGACATGGTTATTTCCCGGTCGTTGGCGCGGGGATTTCAGGGCGCGTGGCCCAGTTGACGGCGGTGATACCGGCTTCGAGCGCGAGATTCATGACTTGCACGATGGTGCCGTGCGGTACCTGTCGGTCCGCCTTGATGATGAGTTCCTGGCGGGGAAACTGGCGGGCGGCGGCTTGGAGAGATTTGCGCAACTCGTCGAGGGAGGTTCGTTGGTTGTTGAAAAAAATGAGGTTTTCACGGGTGACCGTGACGACCATGCCTTGAAAGGAGGCGGTGGCGGGCGTGTTGGAGGCGGGCAGATCGAGCACGCCGATCCCCGGCTGCAGGACCAACGGTGAACTCAGTACCAGAAAGATGAGCAACAGAAACACGACATCCACCAACGGGGCCGGATCCATCGGCCCTTTTGCGACCGCACAATGGGTCTGAAATCTCATGGCTGCGGAGCGGTTGGCGACGCGCCCGTTGGGGCGGCGGGCGGTTCGTCCCGTCGGGTCAGATAGTTGATGATTTCGGTGGCGGCTTTTTCCATGTCGAGCACGAGTTGTTGGACCCGGCTGACAAGATAATTGTAGCCGACGTAGGCGGGCACCGCCACGGCCAGGCCGGCGGCGGTTGTCAACAAGGCGACCCATACGCCACCGGCAAGTTGCCCGGGGCTGGGCAACTGGGCTTCTTGGATTACTCGGAACATGTGGATCATGCCCATGACCGTGCCGAAAAAGCCCAGCAGGGGCGCCACCTGCGCGATGGTGGCGAGCACCACGAGCCGTTTTTCCAAGCGGGCGACTTCGGAGCGGGCGGAATCCTGCACGGCCTCGCGGAGTTCCGCCGGCGGCAGATGGTGCAGGGAAACGACGGTTTTTACCACCTGGGCCACGGGGCCGGCGGTTTCATCACAAATGGCAATAGCTTCTGGAATGTTGCCGCGGCGAAGCGCGTTGCGGACACCGCTGGCAAAATCGAGCGCGTGAATCTGGGAACGATGATACAGAAGGAGGCGCTCCAGAAAGATAATCAGGGCAATCAGTCCAAGTGCGCCGATCACCCACATCAACGGTCCGCCTTTGAGCATCAGTGTCAACATGTGTTGTACTCTCGTGTAACGGAATTAATACGGTTTTTCAACTGCAAGGTTTTCTCTGTCTCAAAACAAAAGTCCGTGCTCCACGCGGATGCGACGGATACGATCCTCGGCGAGCGGTTTGAGGTCCGGGCAAATCTCGCCCAGTTTTTGGTACAGCGTCATTGCATCGCGCCATTGTTGTTGTTGCTCCTTGAGAGAGGCCGCGGCGCGGGCGGCCTTGCAGGCCCAGAATCGTTCCGGTGGCTCCTGCGGGTCCGGTGCCGCGGCGGTTTCATAGAGCACGCGCGTGTAGGACTGGATGGCGTCGTCGAGTTTTCCCAGTTTTTCGTAACACTGGCCGGTTTTGAAAAGGGCCTGGTTGCGGGTTGAACTGTCGCGGGCACAGTCGAGGACCTTGCGGTAGCTGGCGATGGCTTCATCATAACGGGCCAGTGTGAACAAACAGTCCCCCTTGCGTCCCGTGGCCTCACAGGCGAGCGGATGGTCGGGGAACTGTTTCAAAAGACTCTCAAACACGGCCAGCGCATCCTCAAATTGTCCCAGTTCACTGAGGGCATCGCCTTCGCCGAATCGGGCATCGGCGCACCAGGTGGAGTTGGAGAAACTCTTCAGCACGCCTTCAAACAGTTCGATGGCGCCCTTGTAATCCTGGCGGAGATAGGCAGTGCGGCCTGCGTAGTATTGAGCGGCGGCGGCGAGTGTGCTGTTGGTGTAGTGTTTGGCCAGCGATTGGAACTGTTCCTGCGCTTTGAGGTAATTTTTCTGGTCGAGATAATGATTGGCGATCCAAAACTGGATGTCGGGCGCCAGTGGCGCCTGGGGATGTTTTGCGAGGAACTCCGTGAATTCCGTTAGCGTTTTCTCTGCCTGGTTTTTTCGGATGAGACAACGTCCCCGCTGATAAAAGGCCCGCTGGGCCAGTTCCGTATCGAGGCCAGCGGCCATGAGCGCATCGAAACTGGCCAGCGCCGTGTCATATTTGCCTTCGCGGTAAAATGACTCGCCGATGGCTAGGGCCGCTTCTTTTGCCCAGACCGTGTTGGGGAACTTGGAAATGGTGGCGGAGAAGGCGGCGCGAGCGGATTCTTCGTTTCCTCGCTTGACAGCGATTTGGCCGACAAGAAACTGCGCTTCCGGGGCGAAACGGCTGCTGGGGAACTTCTGGACCAGGGTTGCCAACGTGTTGGATGCCTCTTCATCGTGGTGGAGGTGGCGTTGGGCTTGGGCCATCTGAAAAGCGGCACGATCCATCTCCGGTAGGTCGGAGTGCGCCTGAATCAGACGTTGGTAGCTGGCGATGGCATTCGTGTACTGGCCGAGAGCGTATTGTACGTCGGCCAACTTGAAAAGCGCTTCGGCGACCATGGCCGGTTGTTTGGCAAGCGCCACGGCCTGCTCGAAGAACCTGGCTGACTCGGCCAGTTGACCGCTTTTCCACGCGCACCAACCGGCGTTGCGATAGGCTTTTGCCAGCATTTCACTTTTGGGATACTGCGTGATGAACCGCGCGTATTCGGCCAGCGCGCCGGTCAGGTCGCCCTGGTTGTACAACAGGTCGGCGATGCTCATCTGGGCTTGTTCCACGAGTGGATCCGACGGATAGGCCTGCACAAACTCGCGCAACCGAGCCACGCCGTCGGCCACTTTGCCGGCCCGGACGCAGGCTTCACCCAGTTTCAACAGCGCGTCGCGTCGCAGGGCGGAGTCCGTGGCGTTGGCCAGGACAAACGCGAACGCTTCGGTCGCGGCCTCGAATTGTTCCTGATTCCAGCGCATCCATCCGAGGCGGTACCAGGCATCCACGGCCATGGCAGCGGTCACGGGTTGGTCGGGTTTCGTCCGAAAGGCCTGGGTGATTGCGTTGAACTGTGTCGCCGCCGCGTCGAACTGTTTGCGTTGAGCCAGAGATTCTCCCAACCAGAGGCGCGCCTGATAGGCAAAGGGTGATTCGGGCGCTTTCTGGATCAGGGACTGCAAGAGGGACTCGGCGGCCTCGGTTTTCCCGCGCGCCAATTCCACCTGCCCGTGTAACAGTTCCGTTTCGAGGGGCAAAGATGGTTTCTTGCCGTCGGGACCGGGTTTGGCCAGTTCCGTTAAGGTGGCACTGGCGGCGTCGAGTTTTCCCAGCTTGAAGCGGGTGAATGCCAGTCCGTACAGCGCGGCGGCTCGGTGTTCGCTGCGGGGATACTTTTCCGTGACTTCCTGATACCATTGTTCGGCGTCGCTGAATTTCCCTCCGCGTGTCAATGCTTCGGCCAGCCAGAAGCGGAAGGCGTCTGGAAGACGGTCCGTCCAACGATTCAGTCCTGCCTGTAAAGTTTCCGCGGCCGCCTGCCATTTCCCCTGATGCAACTGGGCGCGTCCCAGAAGCAGTTGAGCGCGGTCGGCGCGGGAGGATTTGGGGAACTTTTGGAGGAACTCGGTCAGTTGTCGTTCGGCGACATCGTAGAGTTTGTCGGTAAAGGCGGCTTCCGAGGCTCGGTAGAGTCGGATCTCCTCCATGGTAGCGGCGACCGACAGCAGAGCCAGCAGAAGACACAGGGATGTGCGGAGATTCCTCACGACAAACTCGCGTGTCGCTCTTGTACAATGGCCAGCAACCCGCCGATGCGGAAGCTGGAGTTCTTCCATTGAAACGACTCCACCGAGGTGTCGTGCAACGCTTCCTCGTACTCACGCAAAAAACCGTCCACCTCGTGGTCGGGGATTTCCACCGACAGAGGACGTTCGACATTTTCGTAGTAAAGATACAGTCTCATGGCAACAGAGCGACTCTAGGCCGGGCAACATCGGCTGTCAAAAACAAACCCGGCGACCATTTATCTTGTCAGGAAGCCCGATTTTTGCAACGGTGCGCTCCACAGGAGGAAAGTGCGGGTGATCATGTTTTGTTATCGTTGTTGGTGTCTGGGCGCACTAGCGGTTGTTGTCGCGTTGTCATGTGCCGCCGGGGCGGCCACGCTGAAATCCCGCCGTTTCGAGGGGGGCGAATACGTGCTGGTCAACGACGTGGCCCAGTACTACGGACTGGGGCGCAACAGCAGCGAGGATCCCGAGACGGCACGGTATCGGACTTCCTTTGCTGATTTGACGCTGACCGCCGACCGCCGCGAGGTGACGCTCAACGGCGTTCAACACTGGCTCAGCGCGCCGATCTACAGTTCACAGGGGCGGCTTTGGATTTCCAAAACCGATGTCCTCAAAACGATTGATCCCGTCCTCCGACAAGGTCGTAACGCCAAACCTCTTTCCGTTCGATCCATTGTCCTTGACCCCGGCCACGGCGGCAATGATCGCGGCGCCCGCGGCCGCGCTGGAATTGAGAAGGTTCTCACGCTCGACATCGCCCGACGGTTGCAGGACGCGCTTGAAGCGCGTGGTTTCCGTGTCTGGCTGACCCGCTCTTCCGACAGTTTTGTTCCGCTTGAGAACCGTCCCGAATTGGCGGCTGAGAAAAAAGCGGATCTGTTTGTCAGTATCCACCTCAACTCGGGCGGCATCGGCGCCCATGGAATTGAGACGTTTTGCATGCCCCCGGCCGGCGCTGTCTCCACGGCGACTCCGTTTCGCGGCTGGCGTTGGTCCCAAGAGGAGGGACCAGAACGAAACAACCGTTATGATGAAAGCAACGTCTGGCTGGCCCATTGCGTCCAGCGCTCACTGCTTCGTGCCGTTGGCGCCGCCGACCGCGGGGTGCGTCGGGCGCGGTTTGTCGTGTTGCGCGACGCGCCCTGTCCCGCCATTCTGGTCGAGGCGGGTTTCTTGTCGCATCCCGCGGAGGAGACCAAACTGCTTTCGGCCAGCTATCGAGACCAATTGGCAAATGCCATTGCCGAGGGTATCTTGACGTACAAAGCGGGCGTCGAGAGATAACCAGCGAACCCGCAGGAGGAAACAATGTTCCGCGATCGCAGAGACGCTGGACAGCAACTGGCCGTGGCGCTGGAACGATTCCGGGGGGAACATCCTCTGGTGCTGGCGTTACCACGCGGCGGCGCGGTGGTGGGCGCGGAAATCGCGCGAAGTCTCCAGGGCGACTTTGACGTGTTGCTGGTCAAAAAACTTCGCGCTCCCGACAATCCCGAATTGGCCATTGGCGCTGTTTGTGAGGAGGGACACCCCTGTTTCAATGAAGAACTCGTTCGGCTGACCGGTTGCGGGCGTCGTTATCTGGAGGCGGAGACGAAAGAGCGACTGGCAGCGATTGCCGCCCAGAGCCGGCGATACCGGGCAATCAAACCGCGCGTGCCCGCCAACAATCGCACGGTGATTTTGGTGGACGACGGCCTCGCCACCGGCGCCACCATGATGGCCGCCGCAGAACTGGTTGCCCTTTCCAAGGCCCGCAAAATCATCGTGGCGGCGCCCGTCGGGCCGCCCGACGCCGTGCAACGCCTACGGGAACTGCCGCAGGTGCAGGAGGTGGTCTGTCTCGAAGTTTCTCCCTGGTTTGGCGGGGTGGGGCAGTTCTACGAAGATTTTACCCAGATCGAGGATGAGGAAGTCGTGGACATCCTGCGAGAGTTCGTGTAATGGCGACGGATGCGATGAAGGAACTGATTATCCGAACCGCTCGTCGGGATGATTTTGTGGACATCACCGGGGATGTTCAGCGGATCGTGACGGAAGAAGGTGTCAAGGATGGTCTCTGCACCGTTTTTGTCCCGCACACCACGGCCGGTATTACCATCAACGAAAACGCTGACCCTGATGTGGTGGCTGACATCATTTACGCGCTCGACCAGGCGGTGCCATGGGCGTCGGCCCGATATCGCCACAGCGAAGGCAACACCGCGGCGCATGTCAAAGCAAGCCTGATGGGCAGCAGCGTGCAAATTCCCGTACGCAATGGGCATCTCCAGTTCGGCACCTGGCAGGCAATTTACCTCTGTGAGTTCGACGGCCCGCGTACGCGGAAGGTGTGGGTGACTGTACGTTGACATGGGTGGGGGGGCATGATAGTTTTCCGCCCTCTTTGGACACCCCAATGAGCCAGATCAACTACAAAGACACGCTGAATTTACCGAAAACAGACTTTCCGATGAAGGCCAATCTGCCACAGCGGGAACCGGAACTGTTGTCCCGCTGGGAGGCGGCCAGACTCTACGAGCAGATTCAGCAGGCGCGAAAAGATGCCCCGTTGTTTGTGCTCCACGACGGGCCGCCATTTGCCAATGGCGACGTGCATATCGGCACGGCATTGAACAAGATTCTCAAGGACGTGATTGTCAAGTACAAGACCATGCGCGGCTACCGTGCCCCGTACGTGCCTGGTTGGGACTGTCACGGCCAACCGATCGAGTACAAGGTCAAGAAAGAGATTGAGAAGTCGGGCGAAAAACTTTCACAGGCCGAACTGCGAAAACGGTGTCGGGCGTTTGCTGAAAAATACATCGCCATTCAGCGAAAACAGTTCAAGCGTCTCGGTGTCTTTGGCGATTGGGAGAACCCCTACCTGACGATGTCACCGCAGTACGAGGCCGAGATCATCGGTGCCCTGGCCGAGATGGTGGACAAAGGATTCATCTATCGCGGCAAAAAACCGGTGTACTGGTGCGCGCACTGTCGCACCGCCCTCGCCGAGGCCGAGGTCGAGTATGCCGACCACACGTCGCCTTCGGTGTTTGTGAAGTTCCCGATCAAGGACAAGCCCAACGAATTTGCGGTCATCTGGACGACGACGCCGTGGACGTTGCCGGCCAACGTGGCCATTGCGGTGAAACCTGATTTTACCTATGTGCGCGCCTCCACCGGCGCAGAAACATGGATCGTGGCGGAGGGATTGGTTGAACAGGTCGCGCAAGCCTGCGGCGTGACGCTCACAGTGCGGGAAAAACTGACCGGCGCGCAACTGGAAGGCATGGTGGCCCGGCATCCGTTTGTGGACCGGGATTCGCCCATCGTGTTGTCCGCCTACGTGACCTTGGAGCAGGGGACCGGCCTGGTCCATACCGCTCCCGGCCATGGCGCGGAAGACTACGAAATCGGCCAGAAATACGGATTGCCAACGCTGGCCCCGGTGGATGACGCCGGGGTGTTTACAGAAGATGCCGGGCGGTTTGCCGGCCAATTTGTGTTCAAGGCGAACAAACCGATCGTGGAGTTTCTGCGCGACAGCGGCGCCCTGGCGGCGACCGCGGACATCCAGCATTCCTATCCGCATTGCTGGCGATGCAAACAACCGATCATCTTTCGCGCGATGGAACAGTGGTTCATTGCGCTCGATCATCAGCGCCTTCGGCAGACGGCGTTGGGCGAGGTGAAAAACGTTCAATGGGTCCCGTCGTGGGGTGAAAACCGAATCGCGGGCACCATTGGGATGCGCCCCGACTGGTGCGTGTCGCGTCAACGGGCGTGGGGAGTGCCCCTGCCGTTTCTGGAGTGCGCCGACTGCGGAACGACGCTGCTCGACAAACAACTGATTTTACAGTTCCGCGAACAAGTGCTCCACGAAGGCGTGGACATCTGGTTTGAGCGGGACGTGAAGGAATTGTTTGGCGATGTGAAGTGCACCGCATGCGGCTCGGCCAATCTGAAGAAGTGCCCGGACATCGTGGACGTGTGGTTTGAGTCGGGAGTCAGCCATCGCGCCGTCCTGCGGACTCGCCCCGAACTGCGATACCCGGCAGACATCTACCTGGAAGGCAGTGATCAACATCGTGGCTGGTTCCAATCGTCGTTGTTGACGGCAATGGCCACGGAGGGGAAAGCCCCGTTCAAGACGGTGGTGACACACGGGTTCCTCGTGGTTCATGTTGAGGAAACGGGCAAGAAACAAAAAATCTCCAAGTCAGCCGGTCGCCCGGCCAATTCCGAAGATTACGTGGCAAAATGGGGGGCGGACATTTTGCGGTTGTGGGTCATCTCGGAGGATTATCAAGGGGACATCCCGTTATCCGAGGAAATCTTCGACCGAATCAGCGAGACGTACCGCAAGGTGCGCAACACCTTCCGTATCCTGCTGGCCAACCTCTACGATTTCGACCCTGGACGAGACGGTGTCTCCGTGGAAAAGATGACGGAGATTGACCGCTGGCTTTTGTCGCGCCTGCAAGCGCTGGTTGCCGAGTTGACCGAGGCGTATGAACGGTTTGAGTTCCACCGCGTTTATCACCTGGTCAACGCATTTTGCGCCGTTGAATTGTCATCCTTTTACGTTGACGTGATGAAGGACCTGCTGTACACACTTGCGCCCGCTTCGCTGGAAAGGCGCTCGGCGCAGACGGCGATGCACGAAGTGGTTCGGACCTTGGCGAAGTTGATCGCCCCTGTGATGCCGTTTACGGCGGATGAAGTTTGGGGATACTTGCCCGGTCGCGAGACCGCATCGGTGCATCAGGCGCAGTTCCCTTCGGCGGACGTGAGCCGTCGGGATACAGCCCTGGAAGCGCAATGGCAGAAGCTGCTGGAAGTGCGCAGCACAGTGGCATTGGAACTGGAAAAAGCCCGGCAGGCGGGCGTGATCGGAAAATCGCTGGAAGCGCAGGTGGAAATAATCCCCGGAGACGATGCCACACGGGATTTGTTGAAGGAGTTGGGAACGTTGTTGGAGACAGTGTTGATTGTTTCGGCGGTGCAGATCGCACCCCCGAAAGGGGACGGACTGCGGGTGCGAGTCAGTCATGCCGAGGGGCAAAAATGCGTGCGGTGCTGGCGCTGGACGCAGGACGTGGGCGCCGCGCGAGAACATCCGCAATTGTGCGGACGATGTGTGGAGGTTGTGAAAGGATTTGTATCATGAAGAAGCAAGAGAAAACCAAGCCGGTACAGAAAAAGAAGACCAAGACAACTGCGCGTGTCCGTCCTGTGACAAAAGCTGCCAGACCAACAAAGGCGGCGCCCGCTACGAAAACCGCGGCGCCCGAATCAGCGCCGAAACACCCGAAACTCTCCAAGGACGACCTGGCCAGGTACAAACGCCTGTTGCTGGATTTGCGCGATCATTTGATTGATGGCGTGAATTTCCTCGCCAGCGACAACCTGAAACGTTCCAACCGCGATGCCTCCGGTGAACTCAGCGGCTACAGTCTCCACATGGCCGACGCCGGCACTGACAATTTTGACCGGGAATTCGCGCTCAGCCTCGTTTCCAACGAACAGGACGCACTTTACGAAATCGAGGAAGCTCTCAAACGCCTCGAAAGCGGTGCCTATGGGGTTTGTGAGCGCTGCGAGAAAGCCATTCACAAAGACCGTTTGAACGCGGTGCCCTTTGCGCGCATGTGTGTCCAATGTCAATCCCTCACCGAACGCGAAAATCGCCGTCGCCCGGCGCCGGTGACAGGGATTTTCAGCGAGGCGGCCGAAGAAGAGGGCGAAGAAAAAGAGGAGAGCGAGGAATAAGACTTGAGGCGGATCGGACTCATTGCCGCCATCATTGTCGTTCTTGACCAACTGACGAAATGGCTGGTGGTTCGCTACATCAGCCCTGCGCAGATGGTGCCGGTCCTCGACGGTTTTTTTCAGTTGGTGAACTGGCACAACACCGGCGCGGCTTGGGGGATTCTGCGCGACTACAACATCGTGTTGGCGGTCATCTCGGTGTTCACCGTCCTGGCGCTGTACCTGTTTCGGCATTCTTTTGGCATAGAACGCCCTCTGGCCGGATGGTCGTTGGGATTGATCATCGGCGGTATTGTCGGCAACGTCACCGACCGGATTCGTCTGGGGTACGTCGTGGATTTCCTTGATTTCCAGATTGCCGGCAGGCATTGGCCGGCTTTCAATATCGCCGACAGCGCCATCTGCGTCGGTATTTTTCTCTACCTCATCACCTCGTGGGAGCCGGACGAAAAAATGTCCGCTCAAAAGTCGTAAAACACCCGTTTCCGCTGCGCGGTAAACTGTGTCAGTTGACGGCAACCCATTTGACGCAACCGCGTTTCCAACTCGGAAAATTTCAAGCCCACCTGTTCCGGAGCGTGCGCGTCCGAGTTGACCACCAGTGGAATCTCCAATTCCAACGCCTGTTTAATGATTGAAAAGGACGGATACGGTTCGGGTTGGCGAAGTTCCGGGTGCCGATAACCCGATGTGTTGATTTCGAGGCACAGAGGAACGCGGGCGATGGTTTCCAAAGTGCGGGCCAACGCTTCCTCGGCTCGCGGCCCCGGCTGGTGGCCGGACCGTTTTGGCACGTCCAAGTGACTCACGATGTCGCACAGCCCGCTCTGGGCCAATTTTTGCAGCAATGTGTAGTAACGACAGTACTGTTCCTCCGCGTCAAACGGTAGGTGAGGCGACCAGGCGCAAAGACGACATTCCGGGTCCAGATAATGAACAGAACCAATCCGATAATCCCACGGATAAGTCGTTGCCTGTTTGGAAAGGTAATCCTCCAGACCTTCCACATAATCCATTTCCAAACCCAGGAGCACCTCGATCCTGCCCCGATATTGGAATTGCAGATCAAGCACGCGCCGTACGTAATAATCGAGTTCGGCCTCGCGCATGCGCACATCGCTTCCCAGATCGCATGGGAGCGGGTTGTGACAGGCAAAACCGATCTGCGACAAACCAAGCTCGATGGCGCGCTCGACGCAGGCCTCCATCGGCCCTGTCGCGTGATGACAAAGCGGCGTGTGCACATGATAATCGGTCCGGATGGGCATAATAAGGGCGCAATCTAACTGGGAAGCCTCGGATTGACAACCCCCAACCCCGCCCCTACTATCGCCCGCCATGGAAACGCCCGTCGTCTTCGAATGCAAAGGGCAGCAGATCGTTGGCATGTTGCACCTGCCCAACGGTCGCGGCCGCGTCCCCGGCGTCTTGTTGTTGCACGGTTTCACCGGCCACAAGGCGGAAATCCACCGCATGTTCGTCAAACTGGCTCGTCAACTCACGGCGCATGGCGTTGCCTGCCTTCGCTTCGATTTCCGCGGCTCCGGCGACAGCGCCGGCGAGTTTGAGGAAATGACCATCCGTTCGCAAATTGCCGATGCGCTGGAAGCCGTGAAATTCCTCGGTCGTCACAAACGCGTCAACTCCAAACGCCTTGCCGTTGTCGGGTTCAGCATGGGAGGGGCGATTGCCGCTCACCTTGTCGCGCGGGAAAAATCCCGCATCAAATCTCTCGTCTTGATCGCGCCGGTCGCGGAAGGGGCCGGCATCCTCGACGAACTGGCGACGCCCGATGCGGTCTCCTCGCTGGCGCAGACAGGTCTGACCGATTATTTTGGCAACCTGGTCGGTGTTCAGTTCATCCGACAGTTTGCCGACATGAAACCGCTGCGCGAGGTGATCAAGACGCGCTGTCCGGTGCTCCTTGTCCACGGCGAAAAGGATGAGACGGTTCCCGCCGACCACAGCGACCTCTACGAACGCGCCCTCCAATCTTCCAAACGCGTGGTCAAGAAAATCATCGTCCCGGATGCCGATCACACCTTCAACCGACACCTCTGGGAGAAACGTGTCATCACCGAGACCGTGGACTGGATCGGCGAAACACTCTAAAACGGTCGGCCGTTTGCTTGCGAAAATTTGCGCGTGCCCCTAGCAGAATGGCGCCTCACCAACGGCCGCCGAAAATGCGCGGTCGCCTGCAACAATCGCCATCACAGGAGCTGAACTATTCGATTGCACGGCGGGACGGCGTTGCGCTGCAGTAGTCTTGTCCGATCGTTGGCGCCTGATCGTTCGACGCGAAACGGTGTGCGGCATGGCACCCAGATGATGTTTGCCAGTCATTTCATTGTGCTGGTGAGATGAAAGCAAACCTACGAATTTCTGTGAAAGCCCGTCATCGCAAAAAGTCCGAAGAGCAGGTGGGTACGGATGCCGTTTGGTGATCGGGTGTGCCTTGCCCGGATGAATGGGCGTCGGTGCCTGTGGACAGGCGCGGGCGGTCTCGTTGACGCGGATGTTGAGAGCCTTGCGCAAGTCATTGGTTACGGCGAACGACTTCGCGGGGTTGTAGGTCGCATATTCCACGTGGCACGGGAATAAGCCTGTGATGGAAAACCCGTCGTGTCAGGAGACGCGGCCCGCTGCCATCTCTTTGATCTTGCGCAGGTCGAGCTTGCCGGTGCCGAGGTAGGGGAGGGACTCGATGCGAAAGAAATGGTCGGGTTTGGGTTTCCAAAGATTCGGTAGATCACTGGCCGCAAGTTTCTCCAACACGGCCGCGAGTTTGTCGTCGGACAACGTGTGGAGAACGACAAGCCGTTCGCCTTTCTTCTCGTCGGGCACGCCGGTGACGGCGAAACACGGCTCGGTGGTGTCGGCCAGTTCATGGAGTTTTTCTTCGATCTTGATATGCGGAACCATCTCGCCGCCGATTTTGCTGAAACGGGTAAGACGGTCGGTGATCGTGAGGAACCCGTCCTCATCCAGCGACGCCACGTCGCCAGTGACGTACCAACCGTCCTGAAGGACTTCAGCGGTTTTTTCGGGTTTGCCGAGATAGCCGAGCATCACGTTGGGCCCTCGCACCAACAGTAAACCGGGCTGGCCGACCGGCACTGGCTGGCGAGTGTCGGGGTCCACAACACGGACGGCGATACCGGGTAGCGGATGGCCAATCTTGCCGCGTTTGGCCCCGACCTGACGGAATCCAGCGGCGCGAAAGTCACGGGTGTTGACCGCCACGACAGGCGAGCACTCCGTGCATCCGTAGCCTTCCAGCGGGCGAATCCCAAACTTGTCTTCAAATGCTTGCGCCAGTCGTTCCGGCAGCTTTTCGGCTCCGGTGACGACGTACTGGAGGCTGCCGAAGTCTTCCGCCTCGCAACTGCGCAGGTATAGTTGCAGGAAGGTCGGCGTGGCCAGCAGGAAGGTGCAACGATATTTGCGCACCAATGCGCCGATGGCACGGGCATCCAGCGGCGATGGATGAAATACCACGCCACAGCCGAGCACGCCGGGAGCCATCAATGTGCCCGTGAAACCGAAACTGTGGAAGAACGGCAGAATACCAACAATGCGGTCGCGTCGGTGGAAAGCGAATGCCTGCCCCATTTGCTCGATATTGGAGCGGATGTTCCAGTGGGTGAGCATGACGCCCTTTGGATCGCCCGTGCTGCCGCTGGAGAAGATGATGGTGGCCAGGTCGTCGAGCGTGGCAGTTTTACCAGCCAGAAGACGTTCCATCCATCGGGGTGGCAACAGCCATGAGATGGCCAACGCAATCGCTTTCTCGCTGGAAAGTGGTCTGGCAGCAATCTCCTCAAGGTAAATCGCGTGGACGGGGAGGGTGAGTTTGAGTCTCTCGACAAATGCGCGGGAGGTGAGGATGCTTTGCAGGTTGCACTGGCGGACGCAACGAGCAAGGACATCGGCATTGGCGGTGTAGTTGAGGTTGACGGGGACTTTGCCGAGCAGGAGCGCGGCATAGTTGACGAGCGCGGCGGGCACGCACGGCGGCAGCAAAATGCCCACCATCGGCTGTCCGCGCCACGGCGCACGGAGACGTCGCGCAAGAAAAACGATGTTGGTGAGCGCGGCGCCGAAGTTCAGGCGCGGTTTGCTGGCGTCGGCCATGAAGAACCGCCAGCGATGATGTTGCGCTTTGCGGACAAACGCCCGGTGCAACGGCCAGAGCAGCTTACGGCGGTATTGCCAGGCGTTGGCATTGAGGTCCTGGACGGCCTGCCGAACCTCGAACGGGGTGGAAGTCGGCGGCATCGGTTTGCCGTAGCTGACCGTGACAGGGTAGGGGATATAACGCGGCACTTTCCAGACGAAACGACGTTTTTCGAAGCTGAAAATGCTTCCCCAGACATTGTCGAGACAAACGGGAATGATCGGCGCGTCCACATCTTTCATGATCCGCTCAAAACCGCGTCGAAACGGCAACAACTGACCAATACGGGTAATTTGTCCCTCGGCAAAAATCACCACCACCTCCCCGTTGCGAATCGCGTCGCCGGCCTCGCGTAGCGAGCGGATCATCTCGCGGGGCCGCAACTGCGAGGAGATCGGAATCGCCCGCATCGCCCGCGCGAACGGTTTCACAAACCACAACTCGTAGATGTCCTTGAACATAATCGCCCGCAGCATCCGATCGGTCGAACCGATCAACAACAGCGCGTCCACGAACGAGACGTGATTGCACACAAACAGCGCGCCGCCTTTCTCCGGGATGTTCTCGCGCCCCTCGACCTTGATGCGATAGATGGAATGGGTCAACATCCACACCAATAACCGCAACAGCGAATCCGGTACCAGACGGACCGTGTAACCGGCCCCCACCAGAGTCAACACAGACGCTGCGCCAAACACCGCGCGCGGATCAAAACGCAGCGCTTGTGTCAACAGATAATACACGCCGGCCGCCGCAAGCACCCCGATGGAACTGAGCATCCCAGCGGCGGCAAGCACGGCGCCCTTGCGGTCGCTGTCGGGCCGATGTTGAAGCAGGGCGTTGACGGGCACGGCAAAAAAGCCGCCAAACCATCCCAGTCCCGCCAATGCCGCGCATGCACCCCAGACGGTGAGTTGCCCCAGAAACATCACCGTGCTGAAGACAGTGATGCCCAACGCCCCCAAAGGCACAAGACCATACTCGATTTTTCGTCCCGAAAGAAATCCAGCCGCCAGGCTCCCCGCGCCGATGCCCAAGGCGACCGCTACCTGCATCAGGGCCGTTTTTTCCTCACTCAAGCGGAGCACCTCGGTCCCGTAGAGAACAATGTTGAGTTGGAGCATCGCGCCGAGAAACCAGAAATAGGTGTTACCCACCAATGCCAACAGGAGAACACGGTCGCGTCGGATCAGCTTCAGTTGCGTCCATAGATCGCCGAGGGGATTGACCTGGAACCGTCGCTGTGGGGCGGCGGCGGGCACGTGGGTGATGCCCTGGCTGGCGGCCAGTCCCGCCAACGCCAGCCCCACCAGGGTCGCGCCAGCCCAGACCGGCGTGGTTTTGCAGAGATAAAACAACCCGCTGGCCGCCGCGGTTCCCGCAATGATGGCCATGAACGTGCCCATTTCAAAGAACCCGTTGGCCCACGATAACCGGCTTTCCGGTAACATTTCCGGCAGCAACCCGTACTTGGACGGGCTGAACAACGCGCTCTGGGTGGCCATCAGAAACAGACAGAACAACATCAGTGGCAGGTGCTGGAGCGCAAAGGCGGCCGTTGCCGCGCCCATGACCGCCACTTCCATGACCTTGGTGCCGATGGTCACGGATCGTTTGCTGAAACGATCGGCCAGCCAGCCTCCGGTCATCGCAAACAACACAAACGGCAACGCAAACAACACGCCTGTCAATGCCAGATAAGTTTCCTTCTGCCCGTGCCACAGCCCCTGACCGAGAGCGAGGAAGATGAGGAAAAACTTGAAAACATTGTCCGAAAAAGCGCCTTGAAACTGCGTCACCCACAGTGCCCAGAAACCGCGTTGCCAGCCTGTTGTCTCATTCATGCGCGGCGGATTCTAGCCGCGAAAAGGCTGGAAAGGAAAAGTTTTTTGTGGAATAAATGGCTCCGCCATGAACAGCCTCTCTCGCCGAAAATTCCTCAACACCGCCGGCAAAACGGTTTTCTGCGCCTGCGCCGGTCGCTGCCTTCTGCTGTCTGACAACGCGCTCGCGTTGCCGTCCAAGGAGGAGCCAGATGCCTATTGCGGCATCTATTGCGCGGCCTGTCCCGCCTACCTTGAGAGTAAACAGGCCAAACGTCATGCCGACATAAAATGCCTCGGCTGCAAAAGCGCCGAAAAACCGCCCGCCTACCGCACCAAGTGCGCCGTACGCAAGTGCGCCGTCTCCCGCAACCTGGCCTCCTGCGGCCTGTGCAAGGAGTTTCCCTGCGCGAAGTTTGAAGGGTTTTTCAACGACAAACCCAAGTACGGCCTCCGCGAGAAATACCTCCATGAAATCCGCGCCAAAGGTCACGCCAAATGGCTTCAGGAAGCCAAAACCCGATGGACCTGTCCCAAGTGCGGCGCTCCTTTTGGCTATGGCATGACCGCCTGCCCGAAATGCGGCGCAAAAATCTTCACTGACACCGAGGAATTCGAAGCCTACAAACAGACAAAGACCAAGTAACGTGCGCCTCCTTGAAACAGCGGGCGACAACCGTCTTGTCCATCCACAACGCTGATCGCCAGCGATAGAACACGCAACTGACAAGGGAGACCCCGTGAACGTGAATAGGCATTCATTCGTCAGACGACCTCGTTTTACTTCGGTTTTTTGCCGTGCACTTGTTGTGGGATGTATGCTGGCAGGGAGCAGTCTCGTCGTTGGCGACGCGATCCATGAGGCGGCCGTCAATGGTGACGTTGCGAAGGTCAAAACATTGCTGGAAGCAAATCCCGCGTTGGCCAACAGCAAAGACAATGCAGGCCGAACCCCCTTGCACCACGCGGCGCTTCTGGGCCAGAAATCCGTGGTGGAATTGTTGCTGGCCAACCAGGCGGAAGTCAACGCCAGAGACAACTACGGCAGAACCGCCCTGGACATTGCCGCCATCGGCGGTTACGCGGAAGTGGTTGGACTGCTGCGTCAACATGGCGCTTTGTCGGGAAAGAGCATCGCCGCTGTCGAAGCTATCAAACCAGCCCCGAAGGTCGTTGCCCCAACCACCGGGAGCGAACATCCCGCTAGCGGTAATGTGGTAACCGCCCAACCGGGCCCGAAGCCCATTCCCGCTGCGGGTGAAATACCCAAGAAAAGCCCGACGGAAAAAGAAAAAACGCGCTTCAAACCCAAAGTCAAAACGCCTTCTGTTGATACCGGTGCCGCCGAGAATAATCGCGGCGTGTTGCCCTTAAAATCGCGGACCTACAAGGACGAAACGGAATTGCTTCGCGAGCGGTGACAACACGCGCGCCCGCTTCCGTCCCCGCGCACACACAACGTCTGGTCGTTTTCCGCTTGCGTAAGCGAGGCGAATTGCGTTTTTCTCATGCGCCATGAAATCCAAACATGAATTTGATTTTGTCCGTTCCCACGGCCTTGGTAACGATTACCTCGTCATGGACGCGACGCGACTGGGCTTCAAACTAACCCCCGAACGAACGCGGATCATTTGTCACCGCAACACGGGCGTCGGCTCGGACGGCATCCTGGTCAACGTGTCGGCCAGGGGCAAGGGAACGGACTTTGCGTTGCGAATCCTCAACCCCGACGGTTCGGAGGCGGAAAAATCGGGCAACGGATTGCGTATTTACTCGAAGTTTCTCTACGATCACGGCTACACCCAAAAGACCGAATTTACCGTCCATACCCTCGGCGGCGTGGTGCGGTCCCGATTGATCCTGAAACGCGGGCGGTGCGTGGCCGTGCGCGTGGACATGGGGCAGGCGGTGATTGACCGTGCGCTGACGCGACTGGAGGTCGGCGGGCAGACATTGAATGTCACCTCGTTGTCGGTGGGTAACCCGCATTGCGTGAGCATTGTGGACGATCTTGCCAGAGTGGACCTGTTCAAAGTTGGGCCGCTCATCGAAAATCACCCGGCATTTCCCAATCGCACCAATGTGCAATTTGCTCAGGTGCTTGACCGCGCCAATGTCCGGGCTCTGATCTGGGAACGCGGCGCGGGACACACCTTGGCCAGCGGCTCCAGCTCCTGTGCGGTTGCGGTGGCGTGTTACGACAAGGGATTGGTGGACGGCAAGGTGACCGTCCACATGGAAGGCGGCGACCTGACGATTGAACTCGACCCATCGCTGAATTTGGTCATGACGGGACCAGTGGAGGAGGTTTGTACCGGACGATTCAGCGCGGAACTGTTGCGGCGTCTGAAAGTATAAGAAACTTTTGGGCGGGAATCGGATACTTGAGTTTGGCAGTTTTCATCGGGCTTTGACAAGGAGTTTATGCGACTGAATCA